>NZ_CP052757.1:3969938-4631595 GCF_009708005.2 Cellulosimicrobium protaetiae
TCCGTCACCGCAGCAGACCCTTCATCTGGAACGTGGGCGTCGCCTCGAGCGCGGCCGCCTCGGCGGCGCGGGCCGCCTCCTTGCGGTTGACGCCGAGCGGCTCGTGCTGGATCTGGTCGTGCAGCGCGAGGATCGCGTGGATGAGCATCTCCGGCCGCGGCGGGCAGCCCGGCAGGTAGATGTCCACGGGCACGATGTGGTCGACGCCCTGCACGATCGCGTAGTTGTTGAACATGCCGCCGCTGGACGCGCACACGCCCATCGACAGCACCCACTTGGGTTCGCTCATCTGGTCGTAGACCTGCCGCACGACCGGCGCCATCTTCTGGCTCACCCGCCCGGCCACGATCATGAGGTCCGCCTGGCGCGGCGAGGCCCGGAAGACCTCCATGCCGAAGCGCGACAGGTCGAACCGCGACGCGCCGGCGGCCATCATCTCGATGGCGCAGCACGCGAGCCCGAACGTGACCGGCCACAGCGACGCCTTGCGCAGGTACCCCGCGAGGTCCTCGATCGTGGTGAGCAAGAAGCCCGAGGGAGCCTCCTCGATCCCCATGGTTCTCTCCTAGTTCTCTCGCCGGTGCCCGCTGGCGCGGACGGTCGGTCGCGCGCTCAGTCCCACTCCAGACCACCCCGGCGCCACTCGTAGACGAACGGGACGGTGATGAGCGCGAGGAACGCGAGCATCGCGACGAGGCCGAAGGTCGCGAGCGTCGCGAAGTCGACCGCCCACGGGTAGAGGAAGACGACCTCGATGTCGAAGACGATGAACGTCATGGCGACGAGGTAGTACTTGATCGGGAAGCGCCCGCCGCCGATCGCGTGGGGCGTGGGCTCGATGCCGCACTCGTAGGCGTCGAGCTTGGCGCGGTTGTAGCGCTTGGGGCCGATGACCGCGCTCGCGGCCACGCCGCCGAGAGCCAGCACGGCGGCCACGCCCATGAGGACGAGAAGCGGAACGTACGGGTTGGTCATCGCGTACTCCTCGAGTGGGGGCTCGGGACGGGAACGCCCGAGCGGTGCCCGGGAAGACCTGTGGGTGGTGCGAGTGCCCGCGTCGTTGCGGGCCCACCTCGGGGGCTCATGACGAGGGCACCACCCTCGTCAGCCCCGCGATGACGCGGTCGACCCAGTCGCCGCCGCGGGGCTCGTAGCAGTCGGACAGGAGCTTGAGGACGAACCGCATGACCACCGGCCGCGGGAGCCCGTAGCGCGTGCAGATCCGCATGATCTCGGGGTGCTCGATGAGCTTCACGAAGTACCGGCCGAGCGTGTAGTAGCCGCCCAGCTCGCGGCGCATGATCCGCGGGTACGTCTGCAGCGCGCGCTCGCGACCGCCGTCGGTGAGCCGCACGCGCGACTGGGCGACGACGTCGGCCGCCGCCCGCCCGGCCTGCATCGCATAGGCGATGCCCTCGCCGTTGAACGGGCTGACCATGCCGCCCGAGTCGCCCACGAGCAGCACGCCGCGCGTGTAGAGCGGGGACCGGTTGAAGCCCATGGGGAGCGCCGCGCCGCGCACGGGGGCGAGCCGGTTCTCCTCGGTGAACTCCCACTCCGCGGGCGCGTTGCGCATCCACGTGGCGAAGAGGTCCTTGTAGTCGACGTTCGCGGCGGACTGGCGCGCCGGGGTCGAGCTCACCGAGCCGAGCCCGACGTTCGCCGTCCCGTCCCCGAGCGAGAAGATCCAGCCGTAGCCCGGCAGCAGGTTCGACTCGCGCGGCTTGCCGTCCCACAGCTCGAGGTGCGACTCCATCCACGGGTCGTCGTGGCGCGGGGTGCGGAAGTACGTGCGGACGGCGACGCCGATCGGGCGGTCCTCGCGCCGCGCGAGGCCGAGCGCGAGCGCGAAGCGCGACGAGACGCCGTCGGCGGCGATGACGACGGGCGCGCGGTAGGTGACCTCGTCGCCCGCGCGCCGGCCCTTGTCGTCCACGGGGCGAGCGGTGACGCCGACGACGCGGCCGGTGCGCTCGTCGAGCACCGGGCCGGCGACCGCGGTGCGCTCCAGGAGCTTGGCCCCCGTGCGCTGCGCGTGCTCGGCGAGCGTGCGGTCGAACGAGTGGCGGGCACGGGCCATGCCGTAGCTCGGGTACGACGCGAGGTCGGGCCACGCGAGCTCCCACGAGCGGCCGCTCGCGACGACGCGCAGGCCCTGGTTGCGGATCCAGCCGTCCTCGGCGCGCGTCGGGACGCCCATGCGGACGAGCTCGGCGACCGCGCGCGGGGTGAGGCCGTCGCCGCAGATCTTGTCGCGCGGGAACGACGACTTCTCCAGGAGGAGGACGCTCAGCCCGGCGGCGGCGCAGTAGTGGGCCGCCGCGGAGCCGGCCGGGCCCGCGCCCACGACGATGACGTCGGCGTCGTCGAGCCTCGCGCCCACCGTGCTCACCTCACCGTCCGGTCGTCGGAAACCCACCGTCGCCCGGGTCCGGGCGCGGCGCACCGCCAGTCCTTGTGAAGTCGGTCACAATGGACATCGCCACTCTAGTCACTCCGGACGCGCGATGTGTAGCAAGGTGAACCTTCCTTGGAGATCCTGTGACGAAGGTCCTGGTGCGCGGCGACTCCCGGCCCTGGGGCTCGGGACTCGCGGGCAAGGGCGCCGGTGCGGCGATGACCTAGCCTCCCCGCCGTCCCGGCAGCTGCGGGCGCGACGACGGGACGCGGCGCACGGGTCGGTGGCAGCCGCGGGAAGCCCTTCGACGGTCGAGGTCTGGGGCGGCGGCGGGGACGACCCGCCGCGCGACGCGCTACGCGGAGCGCGTGCCCCGGTGCAGCGCGACGATCCCGCCGGAGAGGTTGCGGTAGGCGACCTTCTCCCAGCCCGCGCGCAGCAGGAGCCGGCCGAGCCCGGCCTGGTCGGGCCAGGCCGCGATGGACTCCGCGAGGTACTGGTACGAGCCGCCCTCGCGCGTGACCGCGGCGGCGATGCGCGGCAGCGCCTGGACGAGGTACTCCTGGTAGAGGACGCGGAACGGCGCCCACGTCGGCGTCGAGAACTCGCAGATCACCACGCGCCCGCCCGGCCGCACGACACGCAGCATCTCGCGCAGCGCGCCCTCGGTGTCGACGACGTTGCGCAGCCCGAACGAGATCGTCACCGCGTCGAACGTGCCGTCCGCGAACGGCAGGCGCGTCGCGTCCCCCGCGACGAACGGGAGGTCGGGACGACGCTCCTTGCCGACCTGGAGCATGCCGAACGAGAAGTCGCACGGCACCACGCGCACCCCGTCGTCGGCGAACGGCTCGGACGACGTCCCGGTCCCGGCCGCGAGGTCGAGGACCTTCTCCCCCGGCAGCGCGCCGACCGCGCGCACCGTCGCCCGGCGCCAGGCACGGTCCTGGCCGAACGACATGATGTCGTTCGTCAGGTCGTAGCGCGAGGCGATCCCGTCGAACATCGACGCGACCTCGGAGGGCTTCTTGTCCAGGTTGGCGCGGGGCATGCCGCCCATGCTTCCACGTCCCCGTGCCGCCGGGCGCTCCCCGGGCCCGGCACCGCACCGCAGGGCGCACCGGCGGGCGCGGCTTACGCTGGGAGGCGATGACTGCAGAACCGTCGGCCACGGCCGCACAGCCCCGTCCCGGGCCGAGCATCGTCGTGCGGACCACCCGGATCCCCGACCTGCCCGGCGGCCTCGACGCCCTCGTGGACCTCCTGCCCGACGTGCGCCCGCTCGCGTGGGTGCGGCGCGGCGACGGGATCGTGGGCTGGGGCGAGGCGCTGCGTCTCGAGACGTGGGGCCCCGGCCGGTTCGCCGACGCCGAGTCCGCGTGGCACGAGACCCTCGCCCGCGCCGTCGTGCGCGACGAGGTCGGCCTGCCCGGGACGGGACCCGTCGCGTTCGGGTCGTTCGCGTTCGACGACTCCGCCCCCGGTGACGACTCCCACGACCCCGTCCGCGCGGGCGGGGTGCTCGTCGTCCCGCGCGTGGTCGTCGGCAGGCGCGACGGCCGCGCGTGGCTCACGACCGTCGACACGGCCGGGTCGCTCTCGTCCTCCCCGTCGGACGCCCTCCTGCGCACGCCGCGCGAGCCCGTGACCGCCCCGGGCGACGTCGCGTGGCACGACGGCGCCCTGGGCCCCGACGACTGGGCCGCCGTCGTGGCGGAGGGTGTCGAGCGCATCCGATCGGGCGCCCTCGAGAAGGTCGTCCTGGCGCGCGACGTCGTCGCGCACACGGCCGAGCCCGTCGACCCGCGCTGGCTGCTCGCGCGGCTGACGAGGGCGTACGAGGCGTGCTGGACGTTCTCCGTCGACGGCCTCGTCGGCGCGACGCCCGAGCTGCTGGTCCGCAGCGAGAAAGGGCTCGTCACGTCGCGCGTGCTCGCGGGGACGATCCGGCGCGGGGGCCTGTCCGACGACGAGGCGCTCCTGCGGTCGGCCCAGCTCGCCCGGTCCTCGAAGGACCTCGAGGAGCACGAGTACGCCGTGCGGTCGGTCGCGCAGGCGCTGGCACCGTTCTGCTCGTCCATGAACGTCCCCGACGCGCCGTTCGTGCTCCACCTGCCGAACGTCATGCACCTCGCGTCGGACGTGACCGCGGTCCTCGCCCGGGGCGCGGCGGCACCCGGCTCCTCGGGGGGCACGGCGGCGGGGCCCACGAGCCTCGCGCTCGCCGCGGCCCTGCACCCCTCGGCGGCCGTGTGCGGGACGCCGACGAGCGTCGCGCGCGACCTCGTCCGCGAGATCGAGGGCATGGACCGCGGCCGGTACGCGGGACCCGTCGGGTGGCTGGGAGCGGACGGCGACGGCGAGTGGGGCATCGCGCTGCGCTCGGCCGAGCTGTCGGCGACCGACCCGCGCTCGGTCCGCCTGTTCGCGGGGTGCGGGATCGTCGCGGCGTCCGACCCTGCCGCGGAGGTCGCCGAGTCCGAGGCGAAGCTGGAACCCATGCGCTACGCGCTCGGCGGGACCTGACCCCGGGCCCTCACCCGAGGCCTTCGCTCGGGGCTCGACGCGAGGCGAACTGCCGTGGTGGCCCCCGGTGCGAGGAACGTCACCCCCGCCGCCTTTCGACCGCGACCCGGACGGCCTGTCCCCGGACCCGCCCCGCTGCTAGGTTCGGGAGGTGTCCGACTCCTCCCTGTTTCCTGCCCCTCGTCCCGCTGCCGCGAGCCCGTCCGGCGTCCTCGTCCGCCGCGCGATCGTCGCCGACCGGGACGACGTGTGGCCGCTCGTCCTCGAGCTGCCGCGGCACGACCCGGAGCGCGAGGCGTTCGAGCGGTCCTTCGGCCCGCTGCTCGCCGCGCTCGACACGTACTTCGCGGTCGCCGAGCTGCCCGACCACGGCGTCGTCGGGTACCTGCTCGCCAACCGCCACCTGACGTTCGGCTCCAACGGGGTCGTCTGCCGGGTCGAGGAGGTGGCCGTCCTGCCGACGCACCGTCGGCAGGGGATCGGTCGTGCCCTGCTCGAGAGCGCGGAGGGCTGGGCGGCCGAGGTCGGCGCGCGGCGCGTGGGGCTCGCGACGGGGCTCTCCAAGGACTTCTACGTCTCCGGCGGCTACGCCGAGACGGCGAGCTTCTTCACCAAGCACGTTGAGGTGACGGCCGACGAGGACGCCGCGCCCGCCGACTGAGCCCGACGGGCACAGACGACGAGCGGCCGGCACGGGACTCCGTGCCGGCCGCTCGGTGCGTGACCGTGCCGCGGGGGGACGTCCGCAGGTCCGGTCACCCTCCCGCCGCGCTCAGGGGGCGCGGCGGGACGTGGCGCGGGTGCGGGTCGCGCGTGCCGGCACGACGACCCGCCCCCGCTGATCGGGGGACGCCCCTCGCGGGGCGCCCGTCGGGGTCAGCCCTGCCCGCCGAAGAACCAGTCGAACGGGTTCGGGACGTTGCCCGGGTCGGTCGGGTCGGGCTGCTGACCCTGCTCCCCGCCCTGCTCGCCCTGCTCGGGGAGCTGGCCCTGGTCGTCCTGCCCCGGGAGCTGGCCCTGACCGTCCTGACCGCCGCCCTGCGACCCCTGGCCGGTGGTCTCGTCGTCCGCCGGACGGGTCGCGAGGGTCACGTCGAGATCGAGCGCCTTCCCGTCGCGGACCACGGTGAGCGTGGACTCGGCTCCCGCGGCGCGCTCCCGCACGAAGGCGGTGAGCGACTCCGCGCCGCCGACCGCGTGGCCGTCGATCTCGACGATCACGTCACCGGCACGGATCCCGGCCTCCGCGGCCGGCGACCCGTCGGTCACCTCCTGGACCTCGGCGCCGCGGCGCGTCACGCCGTCGGCGGTCGCCGTGGCGTCCGCGAGGGTCACGCCGAGGAAGGCGTGCTCCGCGCTGCCGGTCTCGATGAGCTGCTGGCCGATCGACTTCGCCAGGTTCACCGGGATGGCGAACCCGAGCCCGATCGAGCCGGACTGCGTGCCGCCGCTGGACAGCGTCGCGATGGACGACGTGATGCCGATGACGCGTCCCTGCGCGTCGAACAGCGGACCGCCGGAGTTCCCGGGGTTGATCGCGGCGTCGATCTGGATCGCGTTGGTGACGACGGACGTGCCGCCCTCCTCGCCCGAGGCGGAGACGGGGCGGTCGACGGCCGAGACGATGCCGGTCGTGGCCGTGTTCGCGAGGCCGAGCGGGTTGCCGACCGCGAGCACCGACTCGCCGACGCTCACGTCGTCGGAGTCACCGAGCGTCGCGGGCTGGAGGTCGTCGGGCGCGTCGACGATCTGCACGACGGCGAGGTCGGTCGCCGGGTCGAGCCCGACGATCTTCGCCTCGAAGAGGCGCCCGTCGCTGAGCGTCACCTGGACCGTTCCGTTCTCGGCGCCGGAGACGACGTGGTTGTTCGTCACGACGTGACCCTGGTCGTCGATGATGACGCCCGAGCCCTCGGCCCCACCCTGCTGGGTCTGGACCTGGATCGCGACGACCGACGGAGCGACGGCCGTCGTCACGGCCTCCCAGTCGGGGTTCTGCGACGACGAGTCGGCGACGGGCGCGGCCGTGGCCTCCTGCTGCTGGCCGACGTCGGCGAGCGACGTGGAGTCCTGGTCGGCGCCGAACGCCCCGGTGAGACCGGCGGTGCCGACGCTCGCGAGGACGGCGGCAGCGGCGGCGGCGCTCACGACCGGGACCCAGGTGCGGCGGCGCCGCGGGGTGTCCCCCTCGCCCTGACCCACCGGGGCGGGCGGCGCGGGCGGCGGTCCGTAGGCGCGCGAGGGCGCGCCGGACGGGGTGCCCTGGGCCGCGCGTGCGTACGGGTTCGGCAGGGACGCCGGGGCGGCCTGCGCGGTCGGCGCGGGCTGCGGCGGCGCGAGGTGCTGGACGGGATGCGGCGCGGCGAGCGGCTGCGTCGGGCGCGCCTGGGGGTGCTCGACACGGGCCGGCTCCGGGCGCATCGGCTGCGTCGCGTCGACCGGACGCATCGGCTGCGTGGCGGTCTCGGCCACGGAGGCGGCGCGCTCGGCGGCACCGGGGGTCGCGGCGGGCACGGTCTCGTGGTTCGGGGTGTTCGTCATGGTGGGCCTCCTCGTTCTGCCCACTACTTCACACCCCCGCGCTTGAACGACGCTTGAACGTACCTGGGAGTTCGCTGCGAGTTCGAGCACGCGCCCGCCCCGTCACCCGCGAGAGGTGGAGATCCACCCCGAGATCAGGCGGACCAGGGGCGGATCCTCACGTCTCGGCCGCAGGGGCGGCCGCGAGCACGGCACGGACCTCCCCTGCGACGCGTGCGGCGAGCTCCAGACCGGACGCGCGGCGGTCCGCACGGGGGACGCGCACCTCGAGGACCTGGACGCCGTGGCTCGGGGCGGCCAGCGCGTGCCGCAGCGACGGGACGTCCTGCACGAGCTGGTGGTCCACGCCGTACCCGGCGCACAGCTGGGCGAGGTTCGCCCCGTGCGGCGTCGCGAACACGCGCTCGAACGTGCGCCCCGCGGCCTCCGACGTCTCCCCGAGGCCTCCCGGCTCGAGACCCGCGAAGATCGACCCGCCGTCGTCGTTCACGACGACGAGCTGCACGTCGACGTGCGGCTCGTGCGGGCCCCGCAGCAGGCCGCCCGCGTCGTGGAGGAACGTGAGGTCGCCGAGCAGCGCGCGCGTACGCCGGTGGGCACGGTCCGTGGCGACGGCCGCCCCGAGCGCGGTGGACACGGTCCCGTCGATCCCGGCCAGTCCGCGGTTCGCGAGGACGCGCGGCGGCTCGCCGTCGAGCCCGAGCACGAGACCCAGGTCGCGCACGGGGTTGGACGACCCGACGACGAGCAGGTCGCCGGGGTCGCACGCCTGCACCACGGCGCGCGCGACGCTCGGGCCGTCGGCCCGCGAGCCGTCGGTCGCCGCGGCGACGACCTCCGCCGCCGCGCCCGACGCCGCGCGCCAGCGCGCCGACCAGGCGGCGGCCGCCGGTCCGGATGCTGCGCCGGGCACCGTCCCGGGCACGCCACCGGACGGCTCCGCGGGAACGGGAGGCGGGTCCAGCCATCGGGCAGGCACCGCCGGCAGGACCGTCGCGGCGTTGCGCGCGGCGTCGGGCCACGGCCCGGCGCCGGGTACGACGACGGTCACCTCGACGTCCCAGCGGCCCAGCAGCCGCTGCACGGGGCGCGAGAGGGTCGGACGGCCGAGCACGACGACGTGCTCCACGTCGTCCGCGAGCGCGTCGACCCCGAGCACCAGCGGGTGCGCGACGACGAGGTCCGGCCCGCCCGCCGCACCCGACGACGGTTCCGCGAGGAGCGGCCAGCCCCGCGCCGCGGCGAGCTCGCGCGCGACCCGACCCGCGCCGTCGCCCGCGACCACGACCGTGCGGCCGACCGGGACGGGGAAGGGATCGGCGTCCGCCCGGCCGCCGGACGGGACGGTCCCGTGGACCGGCACGACCGCGGCGGGGCCCACCGAGACCGCCGGCTCGGCGGCACGGGAGGCGAGGACGGCAGCGTCGGCCACGGCGTCGGGGACGAGGGGCTCGCGGTAGGCGAGGTCGATGTGCACGGGGCCGGGGTACCCCGATCGCGCACCGGTCGCCTCCCCGAGCGCGCGCGTCGCGAGCGCGAGGAGGTCGGGCACCTCGCCTGGTCGGCCGTCGGGCGCGGGGACGTCCGCGGCGAAGCGCACAGCCGCCCCGAAGATCCCGGCCTGGTGCGTCGTCTGGTTCGCGCCCGTGCCCCGCAGCTCGTGCGGACGGTCCGCGGTGAGCAGGACGAGCGGGACGCCGGCGTGGTGGGCCTCGAGCACGGCGGGGTGCAGGTTCGCGACGGCCGTCCCGGAGGTCGTGACGACCGCGACCGGCCGGGGCAGCGGCACTCCCGCGTGCACGAGCGGCCCGGCGCCCCGCGACAGCCCGACGGCGAGGAAGCCCGCGGAGCGCTCGTCGACGCGCACGTGCAGCGTGAGGAGCCCGAGGTCGGAGGCCGCCGCGAGCGCGTACGCGAGGGGCGCGCTGCGCGAGCCGGGCGCGAGGACGACGTCGGCGACGCCCCCGGCCACCAGGCGGTGCACGAGCGCGAACGCGCTCCGCACGGACGGGGGCTGGTCCTGCAGACCGTGCAGCAGGGGGTCGACCACCGGCGACCCGCCGTCGGGACCGGGTCGGGCCTCGGGGCCGGGCGCTCCCGCGACGGCGCTCACCGGGCACCCCCGGCGCTCGCGAGCAGCGCGCCCACGCGGTCGAGGCGCGCGCGCCAGCGGCGGTCCACGTCGTCGTCGGGAGCGGCCGCCGCGAGCCCCGCGGCGGAGGGGACCGCGCGGACGACGGGCAGCGCGCCGTCGCGAGGGACGAGCGGGTGGTCGACGACGTCGGCGGCGAAGAGGTTCACCGTCGCGAGCCCGCACGCGTACGGGAGCTCCGGGAGCGCGGCGGCGAGCGCCACGCCCGCGGCGATGCCCACGGACGACTCGAGCGCGGACGAGACGACCACGGGGAGCCCGACCTGCTCGGCGAGGTCGAGGCACGCGCGCACGCCACCGAGCGGCTGGACCTTGAGCACGACGACGTCGGCGGCGTCGGCACGCACGACGGCGAGGGGGTCCGCGGCGCGCCGGATCGACTCGTCGGCGGCGACCGGGACGGCGGAGTCACCGCGTTGCCCGCGCCGCACGGCCGCGAGACCGACGACGTCCGCGCACGGCTGCTCGACGTACTCGAGCCCGCCCGCCGCGCGGTCGAGTGCGGGGAGCCGGCGCAGCGCCTCGTCGACGTCCCAGGCGCCGTTCGCGTCGACGCGCACGCGCCCGCCGGGCCCGAGCGCGTCGCGCACGGCCTCGAGGCGCGCGACCTCCACCGCCAGGGGTTCGAGCGAGCCGTCGGGGCCGCGCTGCGCGACCTTGACCTTGGCCGTGCGGCACCCGCCGGACGCGGCGACGAGGTCGCGCGCACGGTCGGGGCCGACCGCGGGGACGGTGACGTTCACCGGTACGCGGTCGCGCACCGCGTCGGGCCAGCCCTCGTCGGCCGCCTCCCGGGCGGCACGCAGCCAGGCCGCGGACTCGGCGTCGTCGTAGTCCCAGAACGGGGAGAACTCGCCCCACCCCGCGTCGCCCCGCAGCAGCACGCCGTCGCGCGCGTCGATCCCGCGGAACCTCGTGGTGAGTCGGGTGCGGTAGACGACGGTCTCGCGGGGGTCGGGCACGTCTCCCAGGCTAGGCCACCCCGCGTGCTCGCACGTCGTCCGGCGACCGGCGCGGGCCGTCAGCCGGCGCGCGACCGGTCCACGAGCTCCCCGACGAGCAGCACGGCGAGCGCGCGGACGTCGCGGCCCTCGCTGAGCGCGCTCACGGCGGCACCGTCCACGACGGCGACGAGCAGGCCGGGCGGGACGCCGTCGAGGCCCCGCACGGCGAGGAGCTGCCCGACGGCGTCGTCGAGCCCCTGACGCCCCTCCCCGTAGGCCCGCGCGAGCGCCGGGTAGCGCCCCGCGCCGACGAGGTGCTCGTAGAAGCCGCGCAGCTCGCTCTCGCCGCCGGGCGGGAGCACCGCGTCGACGAGGACGTGCGCATCCTGGCGCGCCCGGTCGCCGCCGCGCGCCGCGCGCTCGACCGCACCGCGCGCGTGCTCCGCCCAGCCCGCGACGACGACCTCGCCGGCCGCGCCGATGAGGTCGTCGAGCCCGGTGAAGTAGTAGGTCGTCGCGGCGAGCGGGACGCCGGCGCGCGACGCGACCGCACGGTGCGTCACCGCGGCGGGCCCCTCGTGGAGGATCAGGTCGGCCGCGGCGCGGACGATCGCGTCCCGGCGGGCGACACCCCGCGCCTGACGGCGCGGCGCGGGGCGCGGGTCGACGGTCTCGGTCGGCATCGGTGGCGGTGCCCTCCCTCGGAGGTGGAGCCCGACCGCCCCGGCCACGGTCGGAACGGGGAGCTCACCGGGAGGGACGGTCACAGGCTCGTCGAACAGGACGACGGCGAGGACGACGACGGGCGACGCGCCGATCCCCACCCGGACACCGTAGGCCACGGCGCCGGGCGGCGGTGCCCGGGCGCGTCCGCGTCGGCGCTCAGACCGAGCCGGTCGTCGCGGCCGCGCCGCGGAGCACGTCCACGACGCGCGGGACGTCGACCTCCCGCACGCGGGCCGTCCCGACCACGACGCCCGGCTCGCGCCGTCCCACGCCGGTCCCGCTCAACGGTTCGACCGGGACGCCCGCGGCCAGGAGCCCGTCGACCGCGGCGCGCTCGGCCGCCTCGCCGGGGAGCCGGACGACGAGGTGCAGCCCCGCGGCCACTCCCCCGACCTCGAGGCCGGGGACGGCCCGCCCGAGCGCGTCCAGGAGCACGCGCCGTCGCCGCTGGTACACGAGCCGGGCGCGCCGCAGGTGCCGCTGGTACGCACCCGACGCGAGGAGCTCGGCGAGCGCGGCCTGCTCGGGGACCGACGTGCCGAGGTCGGTGTGCCGCTTCGCGTCGACCAGCGGGCCCACGACGCGCGGCGGCGCCACGACCCAGCCGAGACGCAGCGCGGGCGAGAGCAGCTTGGACACCGACCCGAGCAGCACCACGCGCCCGGGGTCGAGGGCCTGCACCGAGGCGACCGGCTGCCGGTCGTAGCGCAGCTCGGCGTCGTAGTCGTCCTCGAGGACGAGCCGGTCCCCGGCCGCGGCCCAGGTCAGCAGCGACCGCCGGCGGGTGGGGCCGAGGACGACGCCGAGCGGGAACTGGTGGGCGGGCGTCACGAGGACGGCCCGCGCGTCGTCCGGCAGCAGGTCCGTGCGCAGCCCGGCGTCGTCCACCGGCACGCCGACCGTGCGCAGCCCGGCGTCGTGCAGCAGCTCGAGCGCGCCGCGCGACGACGGGTCCTCGACGGCCACCGCCACCCCGTCGGCGGGGGCCGGTCCCCCGACCCGTCCCGCGACCAGCAGCCGGGCGAGGAGGGAGAGCGCCTGCGCGACCCCGCTCACCACGACCACGTCGTCCGCCGTGACGTGTGCTCCCCGGGCGCGCCGCAGGTGCACCGCGAGCGCCTCGCGCAGGACCGGCAGCCCCTGCGGGTCCGGGTAGCCGAGGTCGGCGTCGGCGAGACCCCGCACGCCGTCGCGCACCGCGCGTGCCCAGGCCGTGCGCGGGAAGAGCGCGGGGTCGGGGGTGCCGACGCTGACCGGCCGCGGTGCCGACGCCGGTCGGGGCGCCGCCGACGGCGCGGCGGAGGCCGCGGGCAGCGCGGCGACCGCCACGCCGGACCGCAGCCGCGACACGAGCAGCCCCTCTCCGACGAGCACGTCGACGGCTGTCGTCACCGTGCCCCGCGACACCCCGAGCGCGGCCGCCGCGTCACGACCTGACGGGAGCACCGTCCCGGCCTCGAGGCGACCGTCCACCACGGCCCCGCGCAGACCGTCCTGGAGCCACCGGCCGACGTCGCGGTCCGGGCGCGGACCGAGGACGAGGAGCAGGGCGTCGGGATCGAGCCGGGTCGTCATCTGGCCCAGTGAACCAGGCGCGATGTGGCCCTGCACCCTGGTCCAGACCGTCCCTACGGTCGACGCATGACCCCTCCTCCGCACGGCCGTCGCCCCGTACCCGACCGCCTCGGCACCGTCCGGGCCGCGGACCTGCGCTGCGCCGCCGGCATGGTGATCGTCGGCTCGTCGTTCGTCGCGTCGGCAGCCCTCTCCGGCTTCCCGGTGCTCGGCGGGCAGGCCGCGCGCTACGCCGTCGCGGCGCTCGTGCTGCTCGCGGTGCTCGCCGTCCGGCGCGTGCCGTGGGCGGTGCCCGGGCTGCGCGCGCTGCTGCGCCTCCTCGCGCTCGCCGCGACCGGCCTCGTGGGGTTCAGCGTGCTCGTCGTCGAGAGCGCGGCTCGGGCCGACCCGTCGCTCGTCGGGGCGGTGGTGGGCGCCTCCCCGGTCGTGCTCGCGGCGGCGGCCGCACTGCGTGCGCGGCGGCTCGCGGTGCGGACGCTCGCGGCGGCGGTCGTGGTGACCGCCGGTGTCGTGGTCGTCGAGGGCGGCGGCGCGGGCGACCCGGTCGGCGTCGCGCTCGCGCTCGGGGCGCTCGCGTGCGAGGTGTGCTTCTCCCTGCTCGCCGTGCCGCTCCTGCCGACGCTCGGCGCCCTGCGCGTCTCGGCCTACGCGTGCGTCCTCGCGGTCCCGCAGCTCGCCCTGCTGGGCGCCGTCCGGCAGCAGGTCACGGGGGAGCCCTTCCTCGTGGCACCCGACGCCGTCGAGCTGGCCGCGCTCGCGTTCCTCGCCGTCGTGGTCACGGCCGTCGCGTTCCTGCTCTGGTACTCGGGCCTCGCCACGATCGGTCCCGCCCGAGCCGGGCTGTTCGCGGGCCTCCTGCCGGTCTCGGCCCTGGCTGCCTCCGTCGCCCTGGGGTTCGAGGCGCCCGACGCACGGTCGCTCGTCGGCACGCTCGTCGTCGGGGCGGGCCTCGTCCTCGGCCTCGCGGCGCCGTCGCGCGGTATCGCGCCGTCGCCCACGGGCGAGCCCGCTGGCGGATCCGGGGAGCGCGCCGGGGTGGTGCCCGAGCGGCGACGCCCCGCACCGGACGCGGGCCGCGCCCCGCAGCGGCTACCGTGACGACCGTGAGCAGCACCGAACCCACCCCCGCCGCCCCTGCCGACGACGCCCGCGCGCACGGGCCGCACGCGCTCCCGCGCCAGGTGTCCGAGACGTTCGACCCGAGCGCGTGGCGCGAGGTCTCCGGGTTCGAGGAGCTGACCGACGTCACGTACCACCGCGGCGTGGAGCGCGACGGGACCGGGACCGTCGTGCGCGACCTGCCCGTGGTCCGCGTCGCGTTCGACCGCCCGGAGGTGCGCAACGCGTTCCGCCCGCACACGGTCGACGAGCTCTACCGCGTGCTCGACCACGCCCGCATGACGTCCGACGTCGGGACGGTGCTCCTCACGGGCAACGGACCCTCGCCCAAGGACGGCGTGTGGGCGTTCTGCTCGGGCGGCGACCAGCGCATCCGTGGGCGCTCGGGCTACCAGTACACGACCGCGCCCGACGGCGGGGGCGACGTGCACACGCGCGACGCCGTGGACCCGGCGCGCGCGGGGCGCCTGCACATCCTCGAGGTGCAACGGCTGATCCGGACGATGCCCAAGGTCGTGGTCGCGGTCGTCAACGGGTGGGCGGCCGGCGGCGGGCACTCGCTGCACGTCGTCGCGGACCTGTCGATCGCGAGCCGCGAGCACGCGCGGTTCAAGCAGACCGACGCGGACGTCGGCTCGTTCGACGGCGGCTACGGCTCCGCGTACCTGGCGCGGCAGGTGGGGCAGAAGCGCGCGCGGGAGATCTTCTTCCTCGCGCGGGAGTACTCGGCGCAGGACGCGTACGAGTGGGGCGCGGTGAACGAGGTCGCGGACCACGCGGACCTGGAAGCGCTGGCGATCGAGTACGCG
Source organism: Cellulosimicrobium protaetiae (assembly GCF_009708005.2). NCBI lineage: Bacteria > Bacillati > Actinomycetota > Actinomycetes > Micrococcales > Promicromonosporaceae > Cellulosimicrobium > Cellulosimicrobium protaetiae. The sequence goes on from NZ_CP052757.1 coordinate 3,984,729, forward strand.
CGCACGATCGCGACGAAGTCGCCGCAGGCGGTCCGCATGCTCAAGTTCGCGTTCAACCTCGCGGACGACGGGCTCATGGGCCAGCAGGTGTTCGCGGGCGAGGCCACGCGGCTCGCGTACATGACCGACGAGGCCGTCGAGGGTCGCGACGCGTTCCTGGAGCGGCGCGACCCGGACTGGGGCCGGTTCGGCTACGCGTTCTGAACGGCCGTCGGCGACGTGCCGGCGGCCTGTCGGACGCTCGTCGCGCCGGGGCGCGACCACGTGCCGGCAGGGTCGGGGTTCAGGAGCCGGCGACGAGGCTCGTCAGCATCTCGACGAGGCCACGGCCGACGAACGCCGCCGCGACGGCGAGCCCGAACAGCAGCCCCACCGAGATGGCGACGGGCGCTGCCGACCGGGCGACACCCGGCTCGTCGTCGCGCGGCACGCGCGGTGCGTACGACGGCGGGAGCCCGCCCTCGTTCGGGCGCAGCGGGGTGCCCTCGGCCGGGGTGCCGGGCCGGGACGGGTGGACGGGGTGCGGGAGGACGGTTGCCATACCCCTACGGTGCCCGCCGGGGACCGCCCGTCGCGTCGGCCCGGCGGCTCGACCTGACGGGCGCCCGGTCCGCCTCGGGACGGAGCGGACGTACGCCTTCGGGATGAGCCCCGCGGCGGGGTCTCGGCTCGGGCTCAGCCGGGGGGAGGCGCTCAGCCGATCTCCCAGCTCCCGGACCCGACCGGGACGAGCTCGACCCAGGAGCGCCCCGGCTCGAGCTCGACCGGCGCGCCGTCCGCTCCCGTGAGCACGAGCGGCGCCTCGACCGCCTCCTTGGACCACGTGACCGTCACCTGCTTGCCGCCGCTCGCGACGACGCCCTCGCCGCTCCCCACGAGCTTCGTCTCCGGGACCGGGACGCCGGCGGGATCCTTGAACGGGGTGTTCTCCATCGTCGCGGACAGCAGCACGACGTTCGTCGCCGAGAGCCGCACCTCGTCCGCGGACACGGCGGGCGAGTCGCCCTCGCTGCGCACGTAGTGGCCCTCGTCGGCGTTCCACTCCCACACCGCGCGGCTCGCGTGCGTGAGGCGCACGTCGAGCCGCGTCGCCGCGTCGCCCGTCACGGTCGCCGTGCCCGTGCCCGGCTCCCGGGCGAACACGAGCTGGGCCGGCGGGGGCGAGGTGCGGTCGTCGTCGGCCTGGGCCCAGAACTCCTCCGGGCTCCCGTACACGTTGTGGGGTGCGCGGCGGGCCCGCGTCGTGGTGAACCCGTCGTCGCCGTGGTCCATCACGACGGACTGGACGCCCGCCGCACCCACGGCGTCGACGAAGGGCTCCTGACCCCCGGTGTACGCGAGGATGCCGTGCAGCGGCCCGACGATCGCCGGGTCCATCGGCCGCACGGAACGGACCGGCCCGACGCTCGGCGGAACCTGGGAGTGGTAGACCGCGACGAACCGCGTGATGCCGCCCTCCACGACCTCCTCCCACACGACGTCCGCCTGCTCGAGGCCCGTCTGCGGGCGTGCCTGCGGGGCGTTCTCGATCTTCACCGCGAGCGCCGGCCGGTCCGCGACCTCGTCCGTCTCGACCCCGGTGAGCGGCCACACGGTCGGCACCTCCGGCTCGGGCGGACCCGCCTTGTCGGCGGACACGTCGGCGTCGACCGTCACCGTCGTGGGCGCCGCAGGCTCCCCGCCGCACCCCGCGAGCAGGAGCACCACCGCGGCGAGCACGGCGCCCGCCCCTCGTCCCGTTCTCGTCACCCTCGACCCTCCCGTCGGCCCAGGGCGCGCGCCCTGCGACAGCCCCTCGACGGACCCGCATGTCCCGGTCACCCTACGGCCCGGCCTACGCTGATCCGGTGACCCGCGCCGTCGTCCCCGCCGATCTCGACGCGCTCGTCCGGGCCGTCGGGGCCGCGCTCGACGGCGACGGGCCCCCCGTCGCCCCCGTCCCGCTCGTGCGCCGGGCCACCGCGACGACCACGTTGCCGCCCGGCACCGCGCTCGTGCTGCGCACGTCGGGCTCGACCGGGGAGCCGCACGAGGTCGCCCTTGCGGCGACCGCGGTGCTGGCCTCGGGCGCCGCGACGCACGACCGGCTCGGGGGGCCGGGGCACTGGATCCTCGCCCTCCCGCCGACCCACGTGGCCGGGGTGCAGGTCGTGGCGCGCGCGCACGCGGCCGGGCGCGGACTCACGGTCGCTCCTCCGGACGCGCCGTTCACCCCCGCGGTCTTCGCGGCGCTCGTCGCCCGGACGCCGTCCGGCGAGCGCCGGTACGCCTCCCTCGTCCCCACGCAGCTCCACCGTCTCGTCGCCGCGGCCGACGCGGGCACCCCCGAGGGTGCCGCCGGCCTCGACGCGCTCTGCGCGCTCGACGCCGTCCTGGTCGGCGGCGCCGCGACGCCGCCCGCGCTCCTGCGGCGCGCCCGCGCCCTGGGCGCGCGGGTCGTGACGACCTACGGGATGACGGAGACCTCGGGCGGGTGCGTGTACGACGGCGCCCCCCTGTCCGGCGCGCGCGTCCGGGTCACGGACGTCGTCGAGATCGCCGGGCCGTTCCTCGCCGACGGGTACCTCGCGGACCCCGAGGCCACGGCGGACGCGTTCCGGACGGACGCGGACGGCACGCGCTGGTTCCGCACGAGCGACCTCGGCCGCCTCGACGGCCCCGCGGGGACTCTGACCGTGCTCGGCCGGGCGGACGACGTCGTCGTCACGGGCGGGGTCAACGTCGCGCCCGCCGCGGTGGAGGCCGTCGTCGCGGAGGTCGAGGGGGTGGGCGAGGCGTGCGTGGTCGGCGTGCCGCACCCGGAGTGGGGGCAGGAGGTCGTCGCGGTCGTCACTCCGGCCGGGCCTGCGCCCCGCGACCCCGGCCCCGACCCCGACCCCGACCCCGACCCCGACCCTTCGAGGGTGGGGACGGTCGCGGACGCCCCGGCCGCGCTCGTCGACGCGGTCCGTGCCCTCGTCGCGGATAGGCTGGAGCGGGCGGCCGCACCGCGGCGCGTGCTCGTCGTCGCGGAGCTCCCGCGGCGCGGACCCGGCAAGGTCGACCGCACCGCGGTGGCGCGGCTCGCCGTCGGGCACGCCCCCGGCTGATCCCACGGCCACCACCCACGGCACGACCCGCACGACCGAGACGGAGCACCATGGCCAGCACCACCGAGTGGGTCGCGGGCGCGCGCCCCCGCACCCTCCCCGCCGCCGCGACCCCCGTGATCGTCGGGTCCGGCGCCGCGGCCCAGGTGGACGGCTTCGCGTTCTGGCCGGCGCTGCTCGCGCTGGGCGTCGCGCTCGCGCTCCAGGTGGGCGTCAACTACGCCAACGACTACTCCGACGGCGTGCGGGGCACCGACCTCGACCGTGTCGGCCCGATGCGTCTCACGGCCACCGGCGCCGCCCGGCCGGGCCAGGTGCGCGCGGCCGCGTTCGGCGCGTTCGGCGTCGCTGCCGTGCTCGGGCTCGTGCTGTGCGCGGTGACGGGGCACTGGTGGCTGCTCGCGGTCGGCGCCCTCGCGATCCTCGCGGGCTGGTACTACACGGGCGGGCGCAACCCCTACGGCTACCGCGGGCTCGGCGAGGTCGGGGTGTTCGTGTTCTTCGGGCTCGTGGCCACGCTCGGCACCACGTACACGCAGGCGGGGGTGGTGACGTGGCCGTCCGCTGTCGGGGCCGTCGCCGTCGGGCTGCTCGCGTGCGCGATCCTCATGGTCAACAACATCCGCGACATCCCCACCGACGTCGTCGCGGGCAAGCGCACGCTCGCCGTGCGCCTCGGCGACTTCCGTGCCCGGCGCGCCTACGTCGCGATGATCTGGGTCCCGCTGCTGCTGGCGGTGGTGTGCGCGTTCGCGTCGCCCTGGGCGCTCGGGGTCCTGCTGCTCCTGCTCCCGGCCGTCCTGCTCACCGTCCCGGTCGTCGCGGGCGCGCGCGGGCCGCTGCTCGTCCCGGTCCTGGCGGGGACGGGGCTGTTCGAGCTCGCGTACGGCGTCCTGCTGGGGGTCGGGCTCGCGCTCTGACCGAGACCGCGAAGGAGTGCGGGCGGCGCCTCAACGGGCCGACGACGTCCCGGGCCGCTCGGTGGGCGCGTCGGCCACGGTCGGCCCCGAGGGCCGCGCCGCAGCGTCGAGGGCCGCGTCCTCGGCCGCCGCGTCGTCCTCGATCTCGCGCGAGAACCGCTCCCCCGTCCGGGCCCGGTGCTCGGCCCGGGCGGCGAGGTAGCGCGAGGCCGCCTCGCGAGGTCCGCGCAGGGTCAGGTACGACAGCATGAGCGCGACGACCGCGGCGAGGAGCACGAGCAACCAGCCCCGCAGGCCGGCGAACCAGAGTGCGCCCAGCGCGACGGCGAAAAGCAGCAGGCGCAGGACGGAGTAGACGACGACAGGCACCCCTCCAGGGTACGGCCCGTAGGCTGGAGCCATGCTTCGCGTGCTGCTCCCCCTCCTCGCCGTCGGCCTCGCGGTCTACGCGCTCGTCGACCTCGCCTCCAGCGACGAGGAGGAACGCGGCGGCATCCCGAAGGGGCTGTGGATCGTGCTGATCATCCTGCTGCCCTTCCTCGGCCCGATCGCGTGGATCCTCGTCAAGCGTTCCTCACGTCGCGGAGCACGGTCGACCGGGGGACGCCCGGTCGGCGGACGGGGCGCCGGTGGCGCGCGACGGCGTCGCGACGCACCCCTCGCACCCGACGACGACCCCGAGTTCCTCTGGCGGCTCGAGCAGCAGCAGCGCCGCCAGGCGCGCGACGAGGCGCGCCCGCCCACCGCGGACGACGCGCCCTCGGCCGACCGCGACGCGGCCGACGACGGCCGGACCGAGGGCGACGGCGACGCGCCGCGCCCCGGGGCGAGCAACGGGTCCGACGACGGCGACGACGCCCGCTGACCGTCGGGCCGCGCCCGGGCGCACGCGGCCCTAGGCTCGGCGCATGCCCGGTCTGCAGCGCGCCGTCACCGTCGCGGCCCCGCCCGAGCGGGTCTGGGAGGTCGTCACCGACGTCGAGCGCTGGCCCGAGCGCATCCCGACCGTCGAGGCCGCCGAGCGCCTCGACGCCGGGCCGCTGGCCGTCGGGTCCCGGGCACGGTTGCGCCAGCCCCGGCTCCCCGAGGGGGTGTGGACGGTCACCAGCCTGGTCGACGGCGCGTCGTACACGTGGGAGTCGCGCTCCTCGGGCGTCACCGTGACCGCCGGGCACGTCGTCGCACCGCACCGCGAGGGGTGCCGGCTCACGCTCACCCTGACCGTGTCCGGCCCGATGGCGTGGCTCGGCTGGCTCATGTCGCGATCGCTCACCGCGCGGTACGTCGAGACGGAGGCCGCGTCGGTCAAGCGGGTCGCCGAGTCCATGACGCCGTAGTCGCTCGCGCGGCGACGGACGTCCGGCCGAGTCCGGGTCAGTCGCCCGGGTTGAGACCCGAGTACGAGTGCTTGCCGTCGAACAGCAGGTTCACGCCCGTGAAGTTGAACAGCACGCACGCGTAGCCGACGATCACGAAGTACGCCGCCCGGCGCCCGGACCAGCCCCGGGTCGTGCGCGCGTGCAGGTACGCGGCGTACACGATCCAGACGACGAAGCTCCAGACCTCCTTGGGGTCCCAGCCCCAGTAGCGGCCCCACGCGTGCTCGGCCCAGATCGCGCCGCCGATGATGGTGAACGTCCAGAGCACGAACGCGACGGCGTTCAGGCGGAAGCTCAGCGCCTCGAGCTGGAGCGGCCTCGGCGTCGAGTCGAGCCAGCGCCAGCCGCGCGCGCCGAGGAACGCGTTCCCGGAGTCGCGCGAGTCGCGCAGGAGCTGGAGCACCGACGTGACGAACGCGACCGTGAAGATGCCCGTCGCGATGATCGCGACCCCGACGTGGATGACGAGCCAGTAGGACTGGAGCGCGGGCTGCACCCCGGTCGCGACGACGAAGAACGCGTTCTGCGCGAGCACGAGGAAGAGCACCGCGAGGCCCGTGACGAACGACCCGAGGAAGCGCACGTCGCGCTTGAGGGAGACGCCGAGGAACACCGCGAGGGCCACGAAGGCGCCGACCAGCGTGAACTCGTACATGTTGGCCCACGGCGTGCGACCCGCGGCGATCCCGCGCGTGACGATCGCGACGAGCAGCAGTGCCGTCCCGAGCCACGTGAGCGAGATCCCGATGTTCGCGGCCTTGCGCGACGGCTCGGGCACGACGACGGGCTCGCCGGCGGGGTCGGCGTCGGCCCCGGCCGCGTCCGGGCCGTACGGCGAGGCGGACGACGAGCCCGCGCTCGCGAGCACCTCTGCGCGGTCCGCGCCCTGCACCTTGGCGTCGGCGCGCGCGTCAGCCCGCTCGAGGTCGGCCCGTCCGGCGAGGCGAGAGAGGTCGATCGCGAACGCGACGAGCGCGACGGTCAGGGCGGTCGCCGCGGCCCAGACGAGGTCCTGGCTCAGCTCGGCTACGGTCATCGGTCAGCCTTTCGTGCGCGGTCGCGCGGTCGGGTCCTGGGCGGTGCGCGCGGTCGGACGGGTGCCGTCGGCGGTGGCGCGCCCCGGCGACGAGGTGAGGTCACCCTCACCCGATGGTGCCACGCCCGGGAGCGCGGCGAGAAGCGAGTCCACCTCGCCCTGGAGCCCGGCGTCGTCCCCGCGGGCGAGACCCGCGACGGCGACGACGGTGCGCTCGCGCGGCGCGTCGTCCCCGGCACCGGGCACCTCCTCGCGCCAGGCGCGCACCCACACGCGGCGGCGCGGCGTGAACAGCGACACGGCGAGCCCGCCGAGCGCCCCGAGGGCGAACACGAGCACCCACGTGAGCGACGGGTCGTGCCGCAGGTCGAGGGCGACGTAGCGCGGCAACGAGTCGAACGTGATCGTGCCGAGGCCGTCGGGCAGGTCGACCGTCTCGCCCGGGGCGACGAGCAGCCTCACGCGCTCGCCGTCCTCGTCGACCGACGGCGTGAGGTCGTCGGTGTCGAGGCGGTACACGTTCTGCGGCAGTCCCTCGTCGAGGCCGAGGTCGCCCCGGTAGACCTCGAGCACGAGCAGCGGGTTGATCGGCTGCGGGTAGACCGACTCCGCGGTCTGCCCGTCCTCGCTGATCTCCGCCGTCGGGAGGAAGTACCCGACGAGGCCGATCTGGTCGAGTCCGGCCGACACGTCGGGCACCTTGATGACACCGCGCGACGTGTACATCGTGTCCTCGGGCAGGAACGGGACGCGGCCCGAGAAGGCGACCTCGCCGTCGGCGTCGTGCACCGTCACCTCGGGCGCGAACCCGTTGCCCTGGAGGTAGATCTTGGCGCCGCCCGCCGTGAGCGGGTGGTTGACCTTGATCGTCTCCTCGTGCGTCGTCCCGTCGGGGTCGCGCACCGTGACCGTCGCCGTGAAGTCGCGCGACTGCGCGAACGCGGCCGCGTCCGCCGCGAACTCCGACTCGAAAGCGTCGAGGGTCATCGAGAACGGGACGAGCGACGACGGGCGGAACCACGCGCCGTTCTCGAACGTGTCGTAGTCCACGACGGCGTTCGCGAACCCGCGGCCCTCGGTGACGATCGCCTGGCCGCGGTAGTGCAGCAGCTGCCCCGTCGCGACGGCGACCAGGAGGCCCACGAGCGACAGGTGGAAGAGCAGGTTGCCCGTCTCGCGCACGTAGCCACGCTCCGCGGACACCGTCCGCGCGGCAGGCCGGGCCGCGGCTCGACCACGCGCGGGGACGGCCTCCTCCGTGCCCGCGTCGACGCGGAACGTCGGCAGCCACCGCAGGCGACCCCGCAGGTGCGTGCTGGCGGCCGCCACGACCTCGTCCGGGGACGCGTCGGTGACCGCGCGCCCCTGCGCGGGGAAGCGGTCGAACCGCCGCGGCGTGCGCGGCGGGCGCGAGCGCAGCGCCTGCCAGTGCGCCTTCGTGCGCGGCAGGATGCACCCGACGAGCGAGACGAAGAGCAGGATGTAGATCGCCGAGAACCAGACCGACGAGTAGACGTCGAAGAACCCGAGCCGGTCGAGCCACTCCCCCGTCGTCGGGTTCTCCTGCAGGTAGCGCAGCACGGCGGCCGGGTCCTGGGGGCGCTGGGGCAGCACCGAACCGGGGACGGCCGCGACCGCGAGCAGCATGAGGAGCATGAGCGCGACGCGCATGCTCGTGAGCTGGCGCCACGTCCAGCGCAGCGTGCCGCGCCAGCCCAGTGCCGGCAGCGCCGGGGCGCCGCCCGCCCCGCCGTCGCCCGCGCCGTCGTCCGACCCGCCCGACGGCGTCCGGCCGCCCGGCGAGGGTGCGGCACCTGACCCGGGGGACGCGACGTCGCCCTCGCCCGAGACGAACGCGTCGTGGATGCCCTCGGGGCGGTAGCCCGCCGCCCGTCCGGCCTGCTGCCCGGCCTCGCCGGTCCGCTCGGTCATCTCACACCACCGTCACGTATCCGCCGATCCAGCCCTGCAGCGACGTCGTCCACGTCGTCCACAGGCCCGTGACCAGCGCGAGGCCGATGAGCACCAGCAGGCCGCCACCGATCCGCATGATCGCGAGGCGGTGCCGGCGGAGGAAACCGAGCATGCGCTGCGAGCTCTGCAGCCCGAGCGCGATGAGGAGGAACGGCACGCCGAGCCCGACGCAGTACGCGACCCCGAGGAGCGCGCCGCGGCCCGCCGACGCCTCGCTCAGCGAGAGCGCCTGCACGGCGACGAGCGTCGGGCCGAGGCACGGCGTCCAGCCGAGACCGAACACGATGCCGAGCAGCGGCGCGCCCCAGAGCCCGGCCTGCGGGCTCAGGTGCAGGCGCCGCTCGCGCTGGAGGAACGGCACGGCGCCCATGAACGCGAGGCCCATGAGGATCACGACCACGCCGAGCACGCGCGTGATGACGTCCTCCCAGCGCACCAGGTGGACGCCGACGGCTCCGGCGGCGAACATGAGCGCGACGAAGACGAGCGTGAACCCGGCGACGAACAGCCCGACCCCCGCCAGGACCCGGCCGCGGCTCGGCGCCGCGACCCGGGTGGCCGTCGTCGTCCCGCCGGGCGTGCCGCGGCCGCTGCCGACGTTCGCCGCGGCCATGCCCGAGACGTAGCCGACGTACCCGGGCACGAGCGGCAGCACGCACGGGGACGCGAACGACACGAGCCCGGCGAGGACCGCCACCGGGACGGCGAGCAGCATCGAGCCGCTCCAGACCGTCGTGGCGAACGTGTCGCCGACGCTCGTCGCGGCGGCTGTGGGGAGTGCCGTCGCGGGGAGCGCGGCGGCGAGGGACGCGAGGGTGACCACGGTCAGCCGGCCGCCTCGTCCTCGGCGAGCACGTCGTCGACGAGCGCCGTGAGGGTCGAGCCCTCCACGAGACCGATGACGCGCGCGGCGACGCGCCCCTCACGGTCGAGGACGACCGTCGACGGGACGGCCTGGAGCGGCACCGTGCCGGAGAGCTGCGCGACGACCTCCCCGCTGCGGTCGTCGATCGACGGGTAGGGCACCTCGAACCGGCGCTGGAACGCCTGCGCGGCACCCGCCTCGTCGGTCGTGTTGATGCCGAGCACCTGCACGCCGTCGTCGGCGCGGTCGTTCGCGAGCTCGACGAGGTCCGGGGCCTCGGCACGGCACGGCGCGCACGCCGCGTACCAGGTGTTGAGCACGACGACGTCGCCGGCCCAGGCGCTCGTGTCGACCTGCTCGCCCTCGTAGTCGGTGCCGGTGAGCGCCACGACGTCGCCGCGGTCGCCGACGTCCCAGGTGCGCACGGAGCCGTCACCCGACACGAACCCCTGCCCGACGACGTCGGTGGTCGCGCCGGATTCCTGGGCGCACGCCGCGAGGCCGAGCGTCGCGGCGAGCACGGCGCCCACCGCGAGCGTGCGGCGGAGAGGCGGGAGTGCGCGCGCGTCACGCGCGCGCGAGGTGGCGGTCACTGCGGCATCACGGGAGGCACCCTGCCCGGGGTTCCTGGACGCCACCTGTGAGACGTGACCTCGGCCACACCCGAACCGGACGGTTCGGGCGCCGGGTCCAGGGCGACGGCTCGGGACATGACCGACGTCACGCCCCCGCGACGGTCGCGGCGCCCGGGAGCAGGTCGGCGACCGGCTCGGAGTAGTGCAGTCCGACGAGACGGTCGTCCTCGAAGTGCAGCGACGTGAGCGACGCGAGCGAGCACTGCCGCTTGCGAGGGTCGTGCCACAGGCGGCGGTTCTCGAAGCTCAGGCGCGTGAGCCACACGGGGAGCTGGTGGCTGACCAGGAGCGCCTCGTGGCCCGCCGCCTTGTCCCGGGCGTCCGCGACGGCGGCGCGCATCCGCGCGACCTGCTCGGTGTACGGCTCACCCCACGACGGCCGGAACGGGTTCCACAGGAACCGCCAGTGCTGCGGGTGGCGCAGCGAGCCGTCCCCGACGCCGAAGGTCATGCCCTCGAAGTGGTTCGCGGCCTCGATGAGCCGGTCGTCGGTGCCGAGCTCGAGGCCGAACGCCTCGGCGGCGGGCGTGGCCGTCTCCTGGGCGCGCTGGAGCGGCGACGCGACGACGACGGCGAGGTCGGCGCGCGGGCGCGACGTCCCGTCGGGGCCGGGTTCTCCCGCGAGGTGCGCGGCGACGCGTCGGGCCATCTCGTGGCCCCGCTCCGAGAGGTGGTAGCCGGGGATGCGGCCGTAGAGGACGCCGTCGGGGTTGTGGACCTCGCCGTGGCGCAGGAGGTGGACGATGGTGGAGACCATGCGCACCAGTGTCCCGCACTCGGCGCCCCGACCGGCACCCGTGCGTCCGGGCGCGCGTGCCGTGCCGGCGCGCGAGGGGGCGTCCGGGCGGGCGTCAGGACTCGCGGTCGACCTTGCAGGCCTCCGCGACGGCTGCCATCGCCTCGCCGAGCGCCCGGAACTGCTCCGGCGTCAGCACGTCGACCATGAACCGGCGCACCGCGGCGACGTGCGCCGGCGCGGACGCCACGAGGACGCGGTAGCCCTCGGTCGTCATCTCGCAGTTGACGCCGCGGCGGTCGCCCGTGCTCGCGGAGCGCCGGACCAGGCCCCGCGCCTCCATGCGCGCGACGGTGTGGGTCACGCGGCTGCGCGACCGGGCGAGACCGTCGGCGAGCGCCGACATGCGCAGCGTGTGGTCGGGGCTCTCCGAGAGCCGCACGAGGAGCTCGTACTCGTTGAGCGAGACCTCCGACCGCTCCTCGTGGTCACGCCCGAGCGCCTCGATGAAGCGCACCGTCCCGTCGAGGTAGGCGCGCCACTGCTGCTGCTGCTCGGTGTCGAGCCAGCGGGGCTCGGCGCTCGCACCCGCGGTGGCGCGTCGGGTGCTCGTCGCCTGGGCGTCGACGTCGTTGCTGGTCATAGGTCCTCTGGCGGTGCGAGCGGGCACGGACGGGGGCGGCGGGGCGTCGCGGGACATTCTCCCACCCCTTGGGGGAATAGACGGGGCGGACCCTGCTGTTGATACGCTCGTCCGAAGTTGAACCTTCAACCAACTCCGGTCCTCCCGGACCACGACCACCACAGGAGCACCCATGGCCACGCCGCTGCCCGCCGGGCTCAACGCCGGTACCTACGCCCTCGACTCGACCCACTCGCAGGCGGCCTTCACGGTCCGCCACGCCGGCATCTCCAAGGTGCGCGGCACGCTCGCCATCACGGCCGGCACCATCACCGTGGGCGACGACCTCGAGTCGACCTCCGTGACCGCCGAGCTCGACGCCGCGTCGGTGAGCACGGGCGACGCGAACCGCGACAACCACCTGCGCAGCGCGGACTTCTGGGACGCCGAGAACAAGCCGACGTGGACCTTCGCGTCGACCGGCATCGCCGGCGACGGCGACGACTTCGTCATCACGGGCGACCTGACGATCAACGGCGTCACCAAGGCGGTCGAGCTCGAGGCCGAGTTCGCAGGCACCGCGACCGACCCGTTCGGCAACGCGCGCGCCGGGTTCGAGGCGAAGACCGAGATCTCCCGCAAGGAGTTCGACCTCACCTGGAACGCCGCTCTCGAGACCGGCGGCGTGCTCGTCGGCGACAAGATCAAGATCGCCCTCGACGTCTCCGCGATCAAGCAGGCCTGACGACCCGCTCCGGGGAGCACTCCCGGACGACCGGCGCCCCCGGCAGGGCTCCGGCAAGGGGCCGCGTGCACGAGCACGCGGCCCCTTCGCCGTCCCCGGCCGATCGCCCCGCGGGACGCCGCCTCGACGCGAGCGGGCCGTGCGCGTGACCGTGCGCCGGTCAGCGGTCCTGCGCCTCCGCGAGCGCGCGGGCCTGGGAGTGGAACGCGAGGATCTGCAGCTCGCTGCCGACGTCGACGCCGCGCACGTCGACGTCCGCCGGGACCTGCAGCGCGCGCGGTGCGAAGTTGAGGATCTCGCGCACGCCGGCCGCGACGACGCGGTCCGCCACGGACTGCGCGTGCGCCGCCGGCGTCGCGAGGACCACGATCGAGACCTTCTCGCGCTCGACGACCTCCTCCAGCGCGTCGACGTGCTCGACGACGATGCCCGCGGCGCGCGTGCCGACGACGTCGGGCGACGCGTCGAGGAGCGCCGCCACGTGGAAGCCCCGCTGCTCGTACCCCGAGTAGTTCGCGAGCGCGTGCCCCAGGTTGCCGATCCCGACGATCGCGATGCGGTGCTCGTCCACGAGTCCCAGCGCCTCGGTGATGTACTGCGCGAGCGAGTCCACGTCGTAGCCGACGCCGCGCGTGCCGAACGAGCCCAGGAAGGACAGGTCCTTGCGCAGCTGCGCCGGACCGACCCCGGAGAGCTCCGCGAGCTCGACCGAGGACGTCGTCGAGACGCCCCGCGCCACCAGGTCCCGCAACGCCCGCAGGTAGGACGGGAGCCGCGCCACCGTCGCGCTCGGGATCCCCGGCGCCGTCACCTCACCGACCACCTGCTCAGCCACACGTCACCCCGTCGTCCCTGGGACCGTCCTCGTCGACGGTCGCGCTCCACCGGGAGGAATCATCCCAGGTCCGCGCGCCCGGCAGAAATCCGGCCGACCGCGCGCGCGAGCCGCCGGGCGTCGACCCGCCAGAAGCCCTGCTGCACCCCGCCGACCGTGACGACCGGCAGGTACTCGCCGTACTGCTCGCGCAGCACCGGGTCGACCCCCGGGGCGTCGACGTCCACCTCCGTCCACGCGACCCCCGCCTCGGCGCACACGGCCTCGACCACGGCGCGCGCGTCGTCGCACAGGTGGCACCCCGCACGGCCGTAGAGGACGACGGGGGAGGTCGGGGCGGCAGACGTGCTCACCGTCCCAGGGTACGAGGCCGCGCGGGACCCCTCGTGGAGGCGACCCGGGGAACGCCTAGAGTGGGGTCATGGCGACGTCTCCCGGCCCGGGTCCCGACCCGACCGCCCCCGAGGACGCGCCCGCCGGACGCACGCCCACGGTGCCCTCGCACCGCACCGCCGCGTTCTTCGACGTCGACAACACGATCATCCGCGGCGCGTCGTCGTTCCACCTCGCGCGCGCCCTGTACCAGCGGCAGTTCTTCTCGACGCTCGACATCGTGCGCTTCGCCGTGCACCAGGCGCGCTACCTGCTGTTCGGCGAGAACAAGCAGCAGATCGACCGCATCCGGTCGCGCGCCCTCGCGCTCATCGCCGGGCGCTCCGTCGCCGAGGTCACCGCGATCGGCGAGGAGGTCTACGACACCGTCCTGTCGCTGCGCATCTACCCCGGCACGCGCCGCCTGCTCGACGAGCACCTGGCCGCGGGCCACCAGGTGTGGCTCGTCTCCGCGACCCCGGTCGAGATCGGCGAGCTCATCGCCCGGCGCCTCGGCACCACCGGCGCGCTGGGCACCGTCGCGGAGCACGAGGACGGCTTCTACACGGGCCGCCTCGTGGGCGACATGATGCACGGCCGCGCCAAGGCGGCCGGGGTGCGCGCCCTCGCCGAGCGCGAGGACATCGACCTCGCGGCGTCCTACGCCTACGGGGACTCGCTCAACGACGTCTCGATGATGGAGACCGTCGGCCACCCGTGCCCCATCAATCCCGACGCGCGCCTGCGCCGCTACGCGCAGGACGTCGGCTGGCCCATCCGCGAGTTCCGCGGGCGGCGGCGGCGCGTCGCCCGCAGCAGCGTCCGCACCGCGAGCTGGGCCGGAGCGGCCTGGGCCGCGGCCCTCGTCCTGCGGTCCGTCCGCCGCGCCGTCGACCGCCGCGTCTCCCGCCTCTGACCCTCCGCCACGAGGGCCCTGCTCCCGCGAAGTAGAACCCTGGTTGCGCGAGATAGAACCCTGGTCTGCCGAGGTAAAACCGTGGTTGCGCGAGGTAGAACCGTGGTTCTTGTGCCCGACGGCGGTCTGGTCACCTGGGGTGGTCGGGGCGGGTGGTGGTGCCGCGTCTACCATCCGCCGCTCGTTCCTCGCGGCTCCCGCCAGGCCCGCCACGACGCGGCACCACCACCCACCCCGCCCGGCTTCGTCTCGCCCTGGTCTTCGACCGCCCGGGCGACAGCCCCTCCCGCGGCACGACCACGGTTCTACCTCGCGCGACCAGAGTTCTACCTCGGCTGACCACGGTTCTACCTCGCGGGACCGCGGTTCTCCCTCGGCGGGGCAAGGGTCTCCCTCGACCGGGTCCGGAGACGCGTCGAGCCCGGCCCCTCGGGAGGGGCCGGGCTCGACAGCGGGTCGCGCGTCAGGACGCGCGCGACGTCACTTCTTGTTGCGACGCTGGTGACGCGTCTTGCGAAGCAGCTTGCGGTGCTTCTTCTTGGCCATGCGCTTGCGGCGCTTCTTGATGACGGAGCCCATACGGTCCTCGCAATGCTCGAGCGGCGTGTCGGTCGGCGACCGGTCGACCGGCCGCGTGTGGTCCACGGTTGATCGGGGCGCCCCGGCGACCACCAGGGCGCCGCGAGCCGACCAACACGAGAGAAATCCGCCCCCTAGACTACCCGCTCGCGCTCGTGCCCCGGTACGCCGCCGGTCCTTCGTGCCCGGTACGAGCACCTCGTCGGCCCCGCAGGGCGTGCACGGGCGCCTCCCTCAGTCGAAGTGCGGGTCGAGGCCGAGCAGCGGGAAGACGGCCCGGCGCGTGGCCGCGACGGCGCGGTCGACGTCGTCGTCCGGGTCGTAGCCGTTGCTCCAGCGCCGGACGTCGACGGGCGGGCCGAACGCGAGCGGGGCGTCGAACCCCGCGACCTCGGCGACGCGGGCGCGCCACTCCTCGGGCAGCGGCTCCCCCGCCGTCACGGGCCGGTGCACGACCTCCCCGACGACCGCCGACCACACGAGCGGCACGACGCGCGCGATGGCGTAGCCCCCGCCGCCGAGCGCGAGCCAGCGGCCGCCGGAGAGCTCGTGCGCGAGGTCGTGCACCCAGCCCAGGGCGGTGCGTTGCGCGTCGACGGACACGTCGAGGTCGGACAGCGGGTCCTCGCCGTGCGCGTCGCACCCGTGCTGGGTGACGAGGACCTCGGGACGGAACGCCCGCAGCACGGGCGGCACGACGGCGTCGACCGCACGCAGCCAGCGCGGACCGTCGGTGCGGCGCGGGAGCGCGACGTTGACGGCCGTCCCCTCCGCACCCGCACCCCCGACGTCGGTCGCGTGCCCCGTCCCGGGGAACAGCGTCGCGCCGCTCTGGTGGACCGACACCGTGAGGACGCGCGGGTCGTCCCAGAACGCCTCCTCGACGCCGTCGCCGTGGTGCGCGTCGAGGTCCACGTACGCGACGCGGGCGGCACCGTCGTCGAGCAGGCGGCGGATCGCCACCGCGGCGTCGTTGTAGACGCAGAACCCCGACGCCGCGCCGGCCTTCGCGTGGTGCATGCCGCCCGCGACGTTCACCGCGTGCTCGACGTGCCCCGCGGCGATCAGGCCCGCCGCCTCGTACGACCCCGCGACGATCCGGGCCGCGGCCTCGTGCATCCCCGGGAAGACCGGGTCGTCCTCGGTGCCGAGCCCCCGGTGCGGGTCCGGCGTGCCGTGCGCCGAGGCGGCGCGCACGGCCGCGACGTACTCGGCGTCGTGCACGAGCCGCAGGACGTCGTCCGCCGCGGGCTCGGGGCGCAGGAGCCGAGCCGTCGCGGCGCCGTCGAGCAGGCCCAGGGCCCGCACGAGCCCCATCGTCAGGTCCAGCCGCGCCGGGGCCATGGGGTGGCCGGGCCCGAAGTCGTAGCCGAGCAGCTCGGGGCTCCACACGACGCAGGCCGCGGGGGCCGCCGCGTCCCCCGGGGTCGGGGCGGGCGACGACGTGGGGTCGGTCGTGGGCATGGCTCACGGTAACGCCCGACGGCGGACGCCCGCCCCGGCGGACCGGCCGCCGGACCCGGTGCGGCACCGCGCCGCCGGAACCGGCATGATGTCCCGGCGCCGGAGCGGCGACATGACGGGTCACCGGGCCCGTGGCAGAGTGGCGCGAGTGGCGAGGGAGGGTCCATGGCGACGAGCATGACCGGGCGCCTGTTCCAGGGACGCGAGATCGTCGACCGTCTCGCCCGGCAGTCGCCCGCACGCCTCGCGGTCACCGTCTTCGCCGCCGTCATCGCGCTCTTCACCGCCCTGCTCATGGCCCCCTGGGCGACGGCGAGCGGCCGCGCCGCCCCGTTCGTCGACGCGCTGTTCACCGCGACGTCCGCGGTGTGCGTCACGGGTCTCGTCGTCGTCCCGACGGGGACGTACTGGTCGACGTACGGGCAGGTCGTCATCCTGCTCGGCATCAAGATCGGCGGCCTCGGCGTCATGACGCTCGCGTCGATCCTCGGCATGGCCGTGTCGCGGCGGATCGGCCTCACGCAGAAGCTCCTCACCGCGTCGGAGACGAAGACGACGCGGCTCGGCGAGGTCGGCTCGCTCGTCCGCGTCGTCATCATCACGTCGACATCGCTCGAGCTCCTCATCGCGCTGCTCCTGCTGCCCCGCTTCATCGTGCTCGAGGAGACGTTCGGCGAGGCTGCGTGGCACGGCATCTTCTACGGCATCTCGGCGTTCAACAACGCCGGGTTCATCCCGACCGAGCAGGGCCTCGCACCGTACGTCGGCGACTGGATGCTGTGCCTGCCCATCATCCTCGGAGTGTTCATCGGCTCCCTCGGGTTCCCCGTGATCCTCAACGTCATGCGCAACCGCCGGCGCGCGGCGAAGTGGAGCCTGCACACGAAGCTCACGCTCACGACGAGCGCGGCCCTCGTCGTCGTCGGTACGGTGCTCTTCGCCGCGCTCGAGTGGCGGAACTCGGGCACGCTCGGCCCCCTCTCCTTCGGCGAGAAGATCCTCGCGTCGCTGTTCGCCGGGGTCATGCCGCGGTCGGGCGGGTTCTCGACCGTCGACACCGGGCAGATGCACGAGGCGAGCTGGCTCATCACCGACGCCCTCATGTTCGTCGGCGGCGGCTCCGCGTCGACCGCGGGCGGCATCAAGGTGACGACGCTCGCCGTCATGCTCATCGCCATCGTCTCCGAGGCGCGCGGCGACCGGGACATGGAGGCGTTCGGTCGCCGCATCCCGCGCGAGACCCTCCGCCTCGCCGTCGCGGTGTCGTTCGTCGGCGCCACCGCCGTGCTCCTGTCCAGCCTGCTGCTGCTCGAGATCACCGGGGAGACGCTCGACGTCATCCTCTTCGAGACGATCTCCGCGTTCGCGACGGTCGGGCTCTCCACCGGCATCACGCCCGACCTCCCCGACGCCGGCAAGTACGTGCTCGTCGCGCTCATGTTCGTCGGCCGCACCGGGACCATGACGTTCGCCGCCGCGCTCGCGCTGCGCGACCGCCGTCGCATCGTGCGCTACCCCGAGGAGCGCCCCATCATCGGGTGAGGGCACCGCCCGACGCCGCACCGCCGTCGGCCACCCGCCCTCCCGACCACACGAAAGGCCCCACCGTGACCGACCCCTTCTCCCGCGGCGACGACAGGACCGCCGGGGCCCCGGCGACCGGGAAGGGCGCGCTCCCCGCCGACCCGGTCGCTCGCCGCATCGTCGAGCGCGGTCGCGCCGAACGGTCCCGCCGCGACGAGGCGAAGGCCCCGCGCAAGGACGCCGGCGTGCTCGTCATCGGGCTCGGCCGCTTCGGGACGGCGATCGCCGCGACGCTCGACCGGCTCGGCCAGGACGTGCTAGCCGTCGAGCGCGACCCCGACCTCGTCGCCCAGTGGAGCGGCCAGCTCCCCCTCGTGGAGGCCGACGCGTCCAACCCCGTCGCGCTCGAGCAGCTCGGCGCGCGCGACTTCCCCGTCGCCGTCGTCGGGGTCGGCACCTCGCTCGAGGCGAGCGTCCTCATCACCGGCAACCTGGTCGACATGGGCACGCCGCAGATCTGGGCCAAGGCCGTCTCCGCCGAGCACGGGCGCATCCTGCAGCGCATCGGCGCGCACCACGTCGTGTTCCCCGAAGCCGACGCCGGGTCGCGCGTCGCGCACCTCGTCTCCGGCAAGCTGCTCGACTACATCGAGGTCGAGGACGGGTTCACGATCGTCAAGATGCGCCCGCCCAAGGAGGTCCAGGGGTTCACCCTCACGCAGTCGAAGGTCCGCGAGCGCTACGGCGTCACGGTGATCGGCGTGAAGTCACCGGGCGAGGACTTCCTCTACGCGACCCCGGAGACCCGCATCAGCGCCAACGACCTCCTCATCGTCTCCGGCCATGCCGACCTCCTGGAGCGCTTCGCGGCCCGACCCTGAGCGGGTCGGATCGGTCTCTGCCTCGTGGTGGGGTCCGTGGTCGGGTCGGGTCGGTCGGGTCGGGTCGGGTCGGGTCGGGTCGGGTCTACGGCCCGCGTGGTCGGGTCCGCGGTGGGGCCGGGTCTACGGCCCGCGTGGTCGGGTCCGCGGTGGGGCCGGGTCTACGGCCCGCGTGGTCGGGTCCGCGGTGGGGCCGGGTCTACGGCCCGCGTGGTCGGGTCCGCGGTGGGGCCGGACCGTGTGCTCGGACTGGCGCGCCGTCGCCCTGGTCTGTCGCGTGGCAGTTCTAGGAGCGCGCCTCTGACGTCCTTCGCACACGGTCCGACCCCACCGCTCGTCCTGGCCGTCGCCGCACGACCCGCGGCCCCGGTTCGGCGGTGGCGTCCGGTCGGGCCGTGGGGTTCGACGTGTCGCCTCGGCCGTGACCGTTGCGGGCATCTCGGCACCGCGCCCCGCCGCGGGCAGGAGACCGCGACGACGCCGGGTCAGGACGGGGGGCGGTGGAGGACGAACAGGCCGCGGTGGAGGGGGCGGTCGAGGCGCTGGTCGTCGGTCGCGACGTACTCGTCGAGGACGGCGAGGATGCGCCGGTCGAGCTCGGCGACGTCGTCGTCGGAGAGGTGGAGGCGGAACGCGGCGGACGTCGTGACGGCGTCGGGGCCGGCGGCGAGGGCGTCGTCGAGCGCGGCGGCGACGGGGCCGAACCGGACGTCGGGGGCGGTGCCGCGCAGGGGGTCGTCGAGCCACCAGGTCGCGCCGGTGGCGCGGTAGGGGCGTTCGAGCGCTCCCCCGGCACCCGTGCGCACGTCGGCGGGCTCGAGCAGGCCCGCGCGGACGAGGAGGCGCACGTGGTGGAGGGCCGTGCCGGGTGCGACGCCGAGGTGGTCGGCGAGCTCCTTGTTCGTCATCTCGCGCGTTCCGCACTGGCGGACGATGCGCTGCCGGAGCGGGTGGGCGAGGGCCTTGGCCTCGAGCGCGGTGGGCGGACGCCGTCCAGGCACCGCGGGCGGCGTCGCGCCGGGGGCCGGTGCGGGGTCCTGCGGCGTGGGCTCGGTGCTCATGGCACCCATCGTACGACGATCGATCGAGATCCACAGATCGATTGGGATTTCTCAATCACTGTGCCATGCTGGGCGGCATGACCGCCGCACCCCGCCGACGACGCCCGGCCGGCACGCCCCTGGGAGCACCGTTCCGGCGCCTCTGGTCGGCGTCCACGGTGTCCAACCTCGCGGACGGCGTGCTCAAGGTCGCGCTGCCGCTCGTCGCGGTCCGGTACACCGACTCGCCCGCGCTCGTCGCCGGGCTGACGTTCGCACTCACCCTGCCCTGGCTCCTCTTCGCGCTCCCCGCCGGCGCGCTCGCGGACCGGCTCGACCGGCGCCACGCGATGATCGGCGCCAACGTGGCGCGCGCCCTGCTCGTGGTCGCGCTCGCCGTCGTCGCGCTCGTGCCCGACGCCGGGAGCATCGTCGCGCTCTACGTCGTCGCGTTCGGCGTCGGCGTCACGGAGACGCTCTACGACACCTCGGCCCAGTCGATCCTGCCCCAGGTCGTGCCGCGCACCGCGCTCCCCCGGGCGAACGGTCGCCTGTACGCGGCGGAGCTCACCGCGAACCAGTTCGTCGGGCCGCCGCTCGGCGGGCTGCTCGTCGCGGCCGGGGCGGCGGTCGCGTTCGGGCTCCCCGGCGCGCTGTGGGCGCTCGCGGTCGGCCTGCTGGTCGGCATGCCGGGCTCGTACCGGCCCGAGCGCACGACCCGCACGACGCTCCGCGCCGACATCGCCGAGGGCCTGCGCTTCCTGTGGCACGACCGGCTCCTGCGCACGCTCGCCCTCATGGTCGGTGGCAGCAACTTCGCGAGCAACGCCGCGTTCGCGATCTTCGTGCTCTACGCGGTCGGCCCCGACTCGCCCCTCGGGCTGTCCGAGCCCGCGTACGGCGTGCTGCTCACGGCGACGGCGGTCGGCGCGTTCGCCGGGTCGTTCGTCGCCGAGCGCGTCGTGGCCCTCGTGGGCCGGGCACGTTCCCTGACCCTCACCGTGCTCGGCACGACCGCGCTGATCGGCGTCCCCGCGGTGACGACGAGCCCCTGGGTGATCGGCGCCGTCTACGCCGTGGGCGGTGCGGGGATCGCGGTGTGGAACGTCGTCACCCTGTCGCTGCGGCAGCGGATCACGCCCGACGCCCTGCTCGGGCGCCTCAACTCCTGCTATCGCCTGGTCGCGTGGGGGACGATGCCGCTCGGCGCGGCGGTCGGCGGGCTGCTCGGCGAGACCTTCGGGCTGCGTACCGTGTTCGTCGTCATGGCGGCGGTGTCGGCGGCGACCCTGCTGGGTCTGCTCGTGGTCGACGACCGTTCCATGGACGCCGCGGAGCGCGCCGCCGACGAGCAGGACCGCGTCGGCGTCCGCACGGAGGACGGCGCCGAGGCCACCCCGGCGGACCCGGAGGGCTGAACACCCGCGACGACCCGGCCGGGGGCCGGCTCAGGACGTGGCCCGGCCCCGGTCCGCCCGACGGCGCAGCACCGCCCCGGCGGCGACGGCCAGCCCGGCGAGCACGGCGGCCCCGACGAGCCCGGTGCCCGTCGTGGCGAGCCCGCCCGGGCGTGGGGTGGCGGAGGTCCCGCCGCCCGTCGTCCCGCCCGTGCCGGTGGACGGCGTGCCACCGGGCTCGCCGGTCGCGGCGAGGACCGTGAAGGGCTCGGACAGCACGTCGGCCTCCCCCGGCGCGACGAGCCGGACGTGGTGCTCGCCCGGCGCCGTCCCGACCGGGATCGTCGTCGCGAGCTCGAACGCGCCGTCGCCGTCGGTCGTGACCGTGCCGAGGAGCACCGGGTCGCTCTCGAGCCAGACCTCGTAGGTGGTGCGCGGGGCGAGGCCGGTGCCGCGGACGACGAGCTCGCCACCGGCGACGAACGGGCCCTCACCGACCACGACGACACGCGGCCCGGCGGGCACCTCGCGCTCGGTGATCTCGACGCTCACACGGACGCCGTCGGACGGGTCGGGCGTCGTGCCGACGGACGGTGCGGCGGCCGCGGCACCGACGGGGACGAGGAGCGACCCGGCGAGCACGAGGGCGGCGAGCAGCCTGCGGGTGGTCGTCACGCGGTGAACCTCTTCGTCCGGCCCGGGGCGGGCGTCGCAGGGTCCCCCCGAACCCGGTTGGACGATCGTCCAGCCGCGCCCATCTTGCCATCCTGGACGCCGGAACTGAACAGCCGTCCAGCATGTTCACCCCGTCGCCGGACGGCTCGGCGTCACTCCTGGGCCGCGAGGTACCCGAGCACCCGGTCCAGCGCCTCGGGCAGCTCCGCACGTCCGGCCACCCACTCCGAGGAGGCCAGGTAGAACGCCGCGAGCCCCGACTCGGCCCAGACCGCGAGCTCGAGCTCGGGGGCGGCCGGCCTCGCAGAGCGCAACGCGTCGACCACGAGCTCGCGCATCCGCGCCCGCTTCGCGAGCTCACGCTCGACGAGCTCGGCCGACCCGGCGATCACCTGCGCGCGCGCGGCCGCCTCCTCGCGGCTCGTCGGCCAGCGTGCCGCCAGGCCGCGGAGGGCGTGCACGAGGACGCCGCGCACGCTCGCCCCCGGCGGTGCCGCGGCCACGACCTCCTCGACGAGCCCGACGATCTCGCCCTCGTGCCCGAAGACGAGGTCGGACTTCACGGTGACGTACCGGTGCACGGTGCGGCGCGCCACCCCGGCGGCGTCGGCGATCTCGGCGACCGTCACGTCGTCGTACCCGCGCGCGAGGAAGAGCCGCCACGCCGTCTCGGTCACGTGCGCCCGGCTGTGCGCGAGCTTGCGCGCGCGCAGCGACTGGTCCTGGTCACCGAGGTTCGGTGCGGTCTCCACCATGGCACCCATTGTGACACCGCGTGTCATGTGTCACGCTGTGCCACATGACACACAGTGACACCAAGGGTGACGGCAACAGTCCACCTCCCCCGCTCCCCGTGCTCGTCACGGGCGGCACGAACGGCGTCGGGCTCCGCACCGCTCGACGCCTCGTCCGGTCCGGCCGTCCCGTCGTCGTCACGGGCACGCGCGAGCGCACCGTGGCCGAGGCGTCCCGTGCGACCGGCGCGACCGGCGTCGTCCTCGACCTCGCGTCCCCGACGTCCGTCGACGACGCGGCGGACGAGATCCTCGCCCGCACCGGCGGCAGGATCGGCGCCGTGCTCCTCAACGCCGGCACCCAGGTCTCCGCCCCGACCACCACCGCCGACGGGGTCGAGCTGACGATCGCCGTGAACCACGTCGGCCACGTCCAGCTCTGGGAGTCGCTCCGAGCACGCGCGCGAGTCGACCGCCTCGTCCTCACCACGTCCGGCACGCACGACCCCGCGCAGCGCACCGGCATGCCCGAGCCGCTACCCGCCGTCCTCGAGGATCTCGTCCGGCCCCCTGGACCCGGCGTGGCCGCGTCGTTGCGCCGGTACCCGACCTCGAAGCTCGCGAACGTCCTCACCGCGTACGAGATCGCGCGCCGGGAACCCGCGACGACGGTCGTCGCCTACGACCCCGGGCTCATGCCGGGAACGGGTCTCGTCCGCCACCAGCCGACCTGGTTCCGCGTCGTGTGGCGCGGGCTCGGCCCGCTGCTCACGCTGCACCCCCGCGTCACGACCCCGGGCGCGTCCGCCCGTCATCTCGCTGCGCTCGCCGACGGCAGCCTCCGCGTCCCCTCGGGCTCGTACGTGAGTCGCGGCCGTCCCGCGCGGTCGTCCGACGCCAGCCACGACGAGGACGTCGCACGCCGGCTCTACGACGACACGCTCGCGCTCGTCGCACGTCGGCTCGCGGCCTCCCGCTGACGTCGCCCGGCCCCGGGGCGCCGGCACCTCCGGGCGGCACCTCCGAGCGGCGCTGCCGGAACGCCCGGTCCGCACCGTGGTCGCGGTGCGGACCGGGCCCGGCCCCCCGACGACGCCGGCACGTCGCCCGGGAGTCCCCGCCGAGCGGCAGGGGCCGCTCGGCGGGGTGGTCAGCCGCAGTCGAGCGCGTCGACCGCCACGTCGCGCGTGGTGGTGACCGCGGCGCCGTCGAGCGTGGCCATACCGGTCACGGTCGCGGTCCCGGCCGGGACCGCCGTCGCGCGGGCGGCGAACGACTGGTACGCGTTCCTGCCCGGCGCGACGTCGGCGAACGCCTTCTCGCCGTACGGCGTCGTGAGCGTCACGGTGACGGGGACGTCCTCGCCGTTCGTGGCGCGGACCGCGACGTACGCCTTGCCCGCGAGGCAGCGCGAGGTCGCCTCGACCGCCAGGTCGAGCTCGGGCGCGGGCGGCTGCTCCCCGTACGCCGCGAGGAGCGCGGCGTGCTCGGCGGCCGTGATGGGCAGGACGGTGCCGTGGCGCGGACTGCTCGGCAGGTGGGCGTCGACCGACGTCCACACGCCCGAGTCGAGGTCGGTGGACTCGAGCGGCAGATAGCCCTGCCCGCCGTGGTAGCTCGGCTGGTCGACGAAGAGGTACCACTTCTCCTCGGTGTTCGACTTGAACACGGTCGGTCCCTCGCCCGCGGTCAGCGTGCCGCCCCACGGGTTGGGCTGGCCGTAGCCGATCTTCTCGGCGACGAGGTCCCAGTCGGTCGAACGCAGGTCGGTCGACCTCTCGAGGCGCGGGATCATGTACGCCTCGTCCTTGGTGAACCGGTAGTACGTGCCCTCGTGCTCGACGATCGACGAGTCGATCATCCCGAGCCCGTTGCCGCGCTTCTCGTCGATCCACACCTGCGGCTCGGAGAACGTCACGAAGTCCCGCGTGGTCGCGTACATCATGCGCTGGTAGGAGTCGGCGATGCGGCGACCGTCGGTCGAGGTGGTCGGGTAGAGCGCGGAGGCCCAGTAGACGATGTACTCGCCGCGCTGCGCGTCCCAGAACGCCTCGGGCGCCCACGTGTTGCCCGCGTACGCGCTCGACACCGTGACCATGCGCTGGTCGGACCAGTGCACCAGGTCGGTCGACTCCCAGATCATCAGGGCGCGCGACCCGCGCTCCTGCGCGTTGCCGAAGTTGTTGCCTCCGTAGATGCGCAGGTCGGTCGCGAGGAGGAAGAACCGGTCGCCCTCGGGCGAGCGGATGATGAACGGGTCGCGCAGGCCCTTCTCGCCGAGCGTCGACGTGAGCACGGGCTCGCCGTCGTTCAGCTCGACCCAGTCGAGCGGGTCGTTCCCGTCGCTCGCGCTGAAGTAGACCGACTCGCCGTCCGCGGTGCTCTCGCCCTCGAAGTACGGGAAGAAGTAGCCCTCGTAGTCGGCCTCGGCGGGCAGCGGCCGGACCGTGGCGTCGTACGTGTGCGTCGCGGTAGCGCCTTCCTTGGTCGCGGTCGCGGTGAGCTGCACGACGGCGGCCGGCTCGCCGTGGGCGGGCCGCGTCACCTCGCCCGTGGCCGAGACGGTCGCTGGGTCGGAGCTCGCCCAGGCGAGGGTCGAGCCGTTGGCGCCGCCGGTGGGCAGCGTGAGGTTGCCGCGGACGTCGTCGAGGTGCGGCACGACGACGTGGCTCGCGTCCCACGCGACGGCCTCGGCGGGCGCGAGGTGCGCGAGGACCGTGACGTCGAGCTGCGCGGTGCGCGCGACGGCGCCGCGCGTGACGAGCGCGGTGAGCGTCACGGTCGCGTCGTCCTCGCCCGCGGCGGGCCGGGTGACCTTCCCCGCGGCGCTGACGACACCCGCGTCGGACGACGTCCACGTGACGAGAGACCCCTGCGCGCCCGTGGTGGGCAGCACGAGGTCCGCGGTGACCGCGCTCGTGTCGCCGAGGTCGAGCGCGGCGAGGTCGGCGTCCGCGGCGGCCGTGGAGGTCCCGGCGGCGAGCTCGCCCGCCTCCGCCGCGGTGAGCGCGCGGTCGTAGAGGCGGAAGTCGCGCACCTGGCCCTTGAGGTAGCGGTCGCCGGAGTAGAGGGAGCGGCCGACGTAGTTCGCGGTCGTCTGCCCGCCGCCGATCTGGCCGGGGTCGGTCGTGACGTTCGTGGCCTGCTTGACCTGCACGCCGTCCTCGTAGAGCGTCGCGGTCGTGCCGGTGAGCGTGTAGGTGAGGGTCTTCCAGACGCCGCGCTGCAGGTTGGAGCCCTTGGTCACCGTCTGCTCGGTGGACCAGTTCCCCGTCGCGATCGACGTGCGGTACGCGTTGCCGGTCGTGAACAGGTAGCCGTTGCCGTTCGAGCCGCTCGTGTTCCCGAGCCCGTAGACGAAGTACGGCGTGCCCTGGTCCTGGCTCACGAGCACGTCGAGGCTCACGGTGACGTCCGTGAGCCCGGCGAGCAGGTGGTCGGGCAGGTCGACGTAGTCGTCCGTGCCGTCCAGCGTCGTGCCGTCGGCCGTCGCCGTGCCGCCCACCAGGGTGGCCGGGCCGAACGACGAGCCCTCGGCGACGTTCGCCGTCGTGCCGCCGGTCGTTCTCGCGGCGTCGAGCGGGTACCACGCGACGAGCCCCTCGTCGGTGGGCCCGCCGACGTCTGCGGCCGCTGGTGCGGCGACCGCGGCGGCGAGCGTGGAGACGGCGAGCGCCCCCACCAGCCCGGCGGCGAGCGCCGAGCGTCCTCGGTGTGTCGACATCATGTCGTCCTCTCTTCGTCGAGATGCAGGTCGTGCCGCGAGATAGAACCCGCGGTCGCGAGGTAGAGCTCCGGGAGCTCTACCTCGCGACCTGCGGCTCTACCTCGGCGGGGTCGTCAGCCGCAGGTGTCGGCGTCGTAGGTGACGTCGTAGGGCGTGGTGACCGGGGCGCCGTCGAGCACGGCCGTGCCGGTGACCGTCACCGTGCCGGCCGGGACCGACGTCGCGCGGGTCGCGAACGACTGGTACGCGTTCGCCCCCGGGGCCACGGCCGCGAACGTCTTCGTGCCGTACGGGGTCGTGAGGGTGACGTCGGCGGGCACGTCGCCCGCGTTGGTCGCCCGGACCGCGACGTAGACCTTGCCCGCGAGGCAGCGCGGGGTGGCCTCGACGGTCAGCTCCACCCGGGGCGTGGGGGCCACGTCGACCGGGTCCACACTCTCGAGCGTCGGCACGACCTCCTGGATGAGGCCGTCGTCGCCGAACGTCAGGCGGTCGATCGTCGTCTCGCGGTGGGTCCCGTCGCCACCGGGGATCGCGAACCGGTGGTACGCGATGTACCAGTCGTCCGTGCCCTCGACGTTGAGGATCGAGCTGTGCCCGGTCCCGAGGATGCCCTGCGAGGCGTCCTTCTCGAGGATCACGCCGCGGTACGTCCACGGGCCGTCGATGCTGTCCGACGTCGCGTAGCCGACGCGGTAGTTCTCCGACCCCGTGTCGTCGATCGAGTACGTGAGGTGGTAGACGCCGTCCCGGTAGTTGAGGAACAGGCCCTCGCGGAAGTCGGTCAGGCCGGGGATGCGCCGGAGCGTGTCCTGCTTGATCGACGTCATGTCGTCGTTCAGCTCCGCCATGACCGGGCCGTTCGACGGGCCGCCGTTGCCCCACAGGAGCCAGAACTTGCCGGTCTCCGGGTCACGGAACGCGGCGGGGTCGATCGCCTGGCCGGACGTGACCGCCTCGCCGTTGGTGATCATCGCCGTCGGCTGCGCCATGAACGGGCCCTCGGGGCTGTCGGCCACCGCGACGCCGATCGTCTTGCGGTTGTACGTCGGGTTGTGGCCGGAGAAGTAGAAGTAGTACTTCCCGTCCCGCTCGATGATGGTGGGCGCCCACGCGTTGCCGGTCGCCCAGGGGACGTTCCCGTTCGTGCCGTCGAGCGTGAGGAACGGCTGCTCCGAGCGCTCCCACGTCACGAGGTCGGTGGACTTCCAGACGTAGAAGTCCTTGCCGCCCCAGCCCGGCGTGCCGTCGGTCGTGGCATAGAGGTAGAACGTGTCGCCGAACTGCGCGATGTTCGGGTCCGCGTACGTCCCGGGGAGCACCGGGCTGCCCATCTGCTTGGCCTGGACCGTCCACGTGCGCGACGACCCGTCCGGCCCGGTCACGGTGTACTCCACGGGCTGCGTGAAGTCCTGCACCGAGCCGTTCCCGGGCGTGACCGTCGCGCGCGGCGAGACCGTGAGGACCGGCGCGAGCGCGGAGACGTCCGTGCCCGGCTCGACGGCGAGCGTCACGGTCGAGCTCGCCCCGTCGACGATCGCCGGGACCTTGAGCGCGTCGAGCTCGGCTCCCGTGACGGCCGTGTGGTCGGCCCCGACCTGGTAGACCTCGTCCGCCGTGAGCGCGCGGTCGTAGATCCGGAAGTCGCGCACCGAGCCCTTGAGGTAGCGGTCGCCCGAGTACAGCGAGCGGCCGAGGTAGTTGGCGAGCGTCGAGCCGTCGCCGATGTCCTTCGGGTCGATCGTGACGCCGGTCTGGCGGCCCACCTCGACGCCGTCCTCGTAGAGCACGGCGGTCGTGCCGGACAGCGTGTACGTGAGGTGCTTCCACACCCCGCGCTGCAGGTTCGCGTTCTTGGTGACGGTCTGCTCGGTCGTCCAGTTCCCCGTCGCGATCGACGTGCGGTACGCGTTGCCCGTGGTGAACAGGTACCCGTTGCCCGCCGTGCCGCTCGTGTTGCCGAGGCCGTAGACGAAGTACGGCGTCGCCTGGTCGGTCGCGACCTTGACGTCGAGCCCGACCGTGACGTCGGTCAGCCCAGCGAGCAGGTGGTCGGGCAGGTCGACGTAGTCGTTCGTCCCGTCGAGCGTCACACCCTCGCCGGTCCCGGAGAACGCCGCACCGTTGGTCAGCGTCGCGGGCCCGAACGACGACCCCGGCGCGGTGTTCGCCGCCGACGTCCCGCTCGTCTCGTCGAGCGCGTACCGCACGACCAGGCCCGGGATCTCGGTGGTCACCTCGACCGCGACGTACGCCGTGTGCGACCCGTCGGCCGTGGTCGCGGTGACCATCGCGTGGCCCTCGCCGACGCCGGTGACGACGCCGTCGGCCGAGACCGTGGCGACGCCCGCGTCGTCCGACGCCCACCTGATCGCGCGCGCCGTCGCGTTGGCGGGCGTCACCGTCGCGCTGAGCTGCCGCGTCCCGCCGACGCCCACCTGGAGCGACTCGGGGGTGACGCTCAGTCCCTCGACAGGGACGACGTCGTCGGTCACCGTGACGACCGCGCGGGCGCGGACGCTCACGCCGCCGCCGAGGGACCCGGCGACCTCGAACGACCCCGCCTGCGCGTACGACGCCGGGTCGACCGCGTCCCACGTGACGTCGGCCGGGCCGGTGGAGCCGTCGGCGTAGTGCGCGGTGACGGAGGCGGGAAGCACGGGCGCGGAGCCCGTCTGCACCGTGACCGCGACGTCCTCGACGGACTCGACGAACGCGTCGGGCTGGTACGTGCTGAGCAGGCGGTCGTACTCGGCCTGCGTGACCGGGAGCACCGTGCCGTGGCGCGGGCGCGACGGCATCTGGTAGTCGGTGGACATGGTCCACTCGGCCGCGTCGAGCGAGGTCGACTCGAACGGCACGTAGCCGCGGCCGCCG
Source organism: Cellulosimicrobium protaetiae (assembly GCF_009708005.2). Lineage (NCBI taxonomy): Bacteria > Bacillati > Actinomycetota > Actinomycetes > Micrococcales > Promicromonosporaceae > Cellulosimicrobium > Cellulosimicrobium protaetiae. Next base: position 4,013,751 of record NZ_CP052757.1, read on the forward strand.
AACTCGTCGATGAAGAGGTACCACTTCTCCTCGGTGTTCGACTTGAAGATCGTCGGGCCCTCGCCCTGGTTGATCCCGCCGCCGAGCGAGTTCGCCTTGCCGATGCAGTCGGTGATGAAGTCGTAGTCCGTCGAGCGCAGCTCAGCGGCCTTCTCCGCGAGGATGAACTTGGAGCACGGCGTGGACGACGTGTTGTTCCGCTCGTCCTTGGTGAAGCGGTAGTACTGGCCGTCGTGCTGCGTCACGGTCGAGTCGATGACCGAGTAGCCCGGGTCGACCCACACCTGCGCCTCGCTGAACGTCACGAAGTCGCGCGTCGTGGCATACATCATGCGGTTGTAGGTGTTGCCGGTGTGGTTCGGGTCGTCCTCGGCGTAGAGCTTGGACGCCCAGAAGACGACGTACGCGCCGATGCTCTCGTCGTAGTACGCCTCGGGCGCCCACGTGTTGCCCGCGGTGTCGGGCGAGACCTTGACCAGGCGCTGGTCCGTCCAGTTCACGAGGTCCGTGGACTCCCACACCATGATCGACTTCGACCCCTGCCGCTGCGCCGCGTCCCAGCCGTTGCCGTCGTAGATCCGCAGGTCGGTCGCGATCTGGTAGAACTTGTCGCCCTCTGGCGAGCGGATGATGAACGGGTCCCGCAGGCCCTTCTCCCCGAGCTCCGACGTCAGCACCGGCTGGTTGTCGTTGAGGTTCTGGTACTTCAGCGGGTCGTTGCCCTGGCTGAGGCCGAAGTAGACCTGCTCGCCCGTCGCGGTGCCCTCGCCCACGAAGTAGGAGAAGAGGTAGCCCGCGAGGTCCTCCTGCGCGGGCAGAGCGGGGACGTGCGCCGCGAGCTCGCGCGTGGCGCTCGCTGCGCCCACGGTCACCGTCGCCGTGAGCGTCACGGTCTCGGCGTCCTCGCCGTGCGCGGGCCGCGTGACCTCGCCCGTCGGGCTGATCGTGCCCGACGACGACGCCCACGCCACGCTCGCGCCGTGCAGCCCCGCGGTGGGCAGGGTGAGGTTGCCGCGCACGTCGTCGAGGTTCGTCACCTCGAGCGCCGCGGCCGCGGCGTCGGCCTTGGCCTGGTCGCCGTCGCCCGGCAGGACCGTGACGTCGAACGTCCGCGTCTCGGTCGCGCCGCGCAGCGCCACCGTCGCGGTGAGCGTCGCGGTCGCGGGCTCGTCGCCCGCGGGGCGCGTGACGGCACCGCTCGCGGAGACGACGGCGTCGTCCGAGCTGGCCCAGGTCACCGCCGAGCCGCCGACGCCCTTCGCCGGGAGCGCGAGGTCGGTGACGACGGCGGTCGTGTCGCCGAGGTCCAGGGCGGCGGCGTCGGCCGCCACGGCGTCCTGTGCCGAAGCCGCCGCGACGTCGGCGACCTCCTGCGCGGTCAGCGCGCGGTCGTAGAGCCGGAAGTCCTTCATGCGGCCCTTGAAGAGGTTGTCGGCGGCGTAGGCCGACTTCCCGAGCGCGTTCGCGGTCGTCGTGCCGCCGCCGATCGCACCGGGCGTGATGGTCACGGCCGTGTTCTGCCCGACCTGCGCGCCGTCCTCGTACAGCCGCGCGGTGCCGCCGCCGAGCGTGTACGTGATCGTCTTCCAGACGCCGCGCTGCAGCGCGGCGGCGGGGGCCTTGGCGGTGTTCTGCTCGCGACCCCACGCGAGGTCGGAGATCGACGCACGGTAGTTCGCGTTGCCCGTCGAGAACAGGTACCCGTCCCCGGACTGCGGGGTGCCGACCGCGGGGTTGCCGAGGGTGTAGAAGAAGTAGTTGCCGGTCAGCGACGCGTCGACCCACACGTCCGCGCTCACCGTCACGGCGTCGTAGCCGGCCAGGAGGTCGTCGGGCAGGTCGACGTGGTTGGACCCGCCGAACATCAGGCCCTGGCCGGGCTGCCAGCCGCCGCCGGAGCCGGTGAGGGTCCCGTCCAGGCCGTTGCCGGAGGCGTCGTGCGCGACGGTGCCCGCGGTCTCGTCGAGCGGGAGCCAGAGCCGGAGCCCCTCCGCGCTCGGCTCGGCCGCAGCCGGGACCGGCGCGGGTTCCGTGGGCATCGGGCCGGCGGCCGCCGCGCCCACGGGCGCGAGCGGTGCGACCAGCGCGAGCCCGAGGAGCGCCGCGAGCGAGCGGCGTCGGCGTCGGGCGCGGGGCTCCGCGGGCGTCGGGGGTGGTTCGTGGCGTGAGGTCATCGGTGACTCCTCGTCGTCGTGCCCGGCGGCAGCGCCGGTCGCACGTCCGCCGTCGGACGCGCGTGTGAACGCTAACATGTGAGCGCAAACATAGCGAGGGTCGAAGGCGACCCACTCCGCCGAAACCGTTATCGAGTTTCCGCGGTGTCCGGGCCGGCACGTCCCGGCACCTGGACACTCCCGCGGGTCTGCCCGACCACCGATGCGCTTCCGATCGAGCGATGCGCGCAGACGTGCATCGCTCGATCGGAAGCGCATCACTCGACGCACAGAGGGGCATCCAGCGGCAGAGCGGGCCGGCGTCCGCGACGCCGACCCGCTCACGGGACGTCCGGGCGCGACGTGCGCCCGTCCGCCCTCAGCCCCCGCAGGCGAGCGCGTCGAACGCGATCTCGTACGGCGTGCTGACGTCGGCGCCGTCGACCGGCGCCGTGCCGGTGACGGTCGCGACCCCGGCCGCGAGCGACGTGGACCGGGCCGCGAACGACTGGTACGCGCTCGCACCCGGCGCGACGTCGCTCACGACGCGCGTCCCGAACGGCGTCGCGAGCGTGACGTCGACCGGGACGTCGCCCGGGTTCGTCGCACGCACCGCCACGTAGGCCTTGCCCGCGAGGCAGCGTGCGGACGCGGTGACGTCGAGCTCGACGACCGGGCCGGCGGCGTCGGCCGCGAACTCCCACGTGTCCACCTCGACGAGGTCGACGCCCGCGGGGCCGGCGAACGTGAAGTACACGTCGTGGACGCCGCTCACGCCCTCGAGGGCGGCGGTCACGTCCGCCCACTCGCCGACGGGGGTGTCGAGGTCGAGCGTCCCGACGACGGCACCCTCGCGGTCGTCGAGGCGCACCTCGACGGTCGCGCCGTCGACGAGCGGCTTGACGCGCGCCGTGACGCTCGCGGCACCGTCGCCGAAGTCGACCGACGACAGCGCCGACCAGTCGCCGGCGTCGACGTCGCGGACGACGAGGTTCGGCGCCTGGGCGCCGAACTGCGCCGAGCCGCCGTCGACCTTCGCCGTGGTGAGCCCCTGCTGCCAGGCGAAGGTCTCGGCCTCGAGCACCTGGAACGGGTCGAGGTCCTTGACCTGGTCCACGCCCGCGTAGTCGCCCACGACCTGCTGGACCGTGCCGTCCGCGTTGAACGTCAGCTCCTGGATGTGCGGGCTGCGGTAGCCCTGCGTGGTGCTGCCGTTGATGCGCTTGTTGAGCGTGGGCGCGTGGTACGTGAAGTAGTACTTGCCGTCCAGCTCGAACACCGACTGGTGGTTGTTGCCGCCGGTGCCCGCGCCGAAGAACTGCGACTGGTTCGGGAACATCACGCCGGCGTAGGTTTCCTTGGGGAACGACATCGGGTCGTCGGAGATCATGTAGCCGATCTGCCCGCCGCCCGGGTACCCCGGGAGCGTGGCCTGGTTGCCGCCGAAGTCGTTGCCGCCGAAGTGCGACGAGTACGACAGGTAGTACTTGCCCTCGCGCTCGAAGACCTGCGCCGCCTCGAACGCCACGGGCGCGTCCACGACGGCCGCGGTCCCCTGCGTCGAGACCATGTCGTCGCCGAGCTCGATGACGCGGATGTTCTTCGGGTTGTTGAACCGCTCCGCCGCGGGCATCGACGTCGACGCCGGGCCGCCGCCGAAGTAGAGGTATGCGCCGTCGTCGGTGACGAGCGGCGCCGGGTCGAACTTCCAGGCCACGGCCTCGGCGCCCGGGGTGCGCCCGTCGATGAGCGTGCTGTCGCGCTCGCTCGTCCACGGTCCGAGCGGCGAGGTGCCCGTGATGACGTTCGACGACCCGCCGCCGTTGGCGTAGTAGAGGAAGTACTTGTCGACGCCGTCGACCGTCTTCTTCGCCATGCCCGGCGCCCACGAGTTGTTCGTGAAGGGCGCGACGCCCTGCGGCCCCGCGACCTGGATCTCGCCGTGGTCCGTCCAGTTCACGAGGTCCTCGGACGAGATGAGCGTGATCTGGTTGATGCTGCCGTAGTTGATCTGCGGCGAGACGCCCGTCACCGGGTCGGGCGCGTAGCCCTGGGTGTCGTTCGTCATGTACATGTACACGCGACCGTCCTCGACGAACCCGAACCCGTCGGCCCCGAACTTGTGGGAGATGAGCGGGTTGTGCTCGCCGGGCACCTTGCCGAGCACCTCGATCGTCTTCGAGGGCGGTCCGGGTGGGGCCGCGCCGACGACGGAGACGTCGTCGAGCACGAAGTCCATGAGGTGCGTCGCCGGGTCGGCGGACGGGTTGCTCGTCCACGGCGTCTCGAAGAACAGCCGCGCGGTGCCGACGTTCTGGTCGGCCGGGATCGTGAACCGGCCGTCGAACGTCGCCCACTGGCCCTTGGTCGCGGTGACGCTCACCAGGTTGGTGTACGACCCGCCGCCGTAGTGCATCGTGGCGAAGAACTGCTTGGTGGCCGGGGCCGCGGCGGCGTCGTACCGGATCCTCGCGGTGAGCTCGTACGTCTCGCCCGCGCGGACCTTGCCGCTGAGGTCCTGCATCGGACCGGAGCCGGTCGTCGCACGCTCGGTGGTCAGGGCTGCGGCCGCGCCCGCGAACGCCTGGTCGGTGGTCGACAGCACGGCCTTGTCGGTCGCGTTGCCGTTGTTGACGAACCAGCCGGTCGTGCCGTCCTCGAAGCCGCCGTTGACGACCAGCTCCTCGTCCGCGGCGTACGACGGCAGCGCGGCGAGCGACGCGGAGAGCAGCGTCGCGAGCGCGGCCCCGGCGACGGCGCCGCGCAGGCGACGTCGTCTGCGGTGGTGCGTGTCCATGGATCCTCCTCGATCGATGTGGGTGTCCTGCGCGTCCGCGCGTCTCGCGCGGACGGTCGTGCCGACGGCGGGGTCGCGCCGTCGTCCTGCGCCCTCCTCTCGTCCGGGACCGGCGGCTTGGTCAGCCGCCGTACGCGACCGTGCGGGTCGCGGTCGACCCGTCGGTCGAGCGGGTGACCGAGACCGTCACCTCGCCCGCCGGGACGCTCGTGAGGCGGCTCGCGAAGGCCTGGTACGCGTTGCGGCCCGGCTCGACGTCGGCGAACGACCGGCTGCCGTACGGCGTGGTGACGACGACGTCCACGGGCACGTCCTCGGCGTTCGTCACGCGCACGGCGACGTAGTCCTTCCCCGCCAGGGCGCGCACGCTCGCCTCGACCGTGAAATCGACCTCGGCGGCGTCGGCCCGCACGAGGGACGCGACGGCGAGCGCGAGCGCCCGCGCGGGTGCGTCCGCCTCGTTCTGCGTCGACGGCGCGGTCGTGGCCCGTGCCGACGCGAGCCCCTTCGCGACGGCGGACCACGACTCGACCGTGTAGTCCGCCGGCTCGAGCCCCTCGGCCTCGGCGACGACGGCGTCGAGCGCGGAGCGGTCGGCGCCGCCGTCGGCGTCAAGCACGTCGCTGAGGAGGAAGTGGTCGAAGTCCACGTGCCCGCCGGTCCGCTCCTTGGCGTAGGAGAAGAGGCCGAACCGGTAGCCCATGAAGTGGGAGAGGCTCCAGTCCATGACGAGCGGCCCCTGACGTGCACCGAGCGGCTGCCAGGTCCGCCCGTCGAGGCTGTACGAGTACTGCACCCAGAGCTGGCCGTTCGGCGAGGCGAAGTCCGCGTCCGCCTTGAGGTGCACGTCCGTCCGCTCGCCCAGCGGGACCTGCGACCCGGGGACGAACGACTCGACCGCCTCGCGGTCGATCGTGTCGGTGAACGGCTGGAGCCGGGTGACCAGACCGAGCGTGCGCTCGCCGTCGACCTGCTGGACGCCCGCGTACGCGAAGCTGCGCCCGTAGACGGCGAGGCCGGCGACGTCGCCGTCGAGCATGCCGGAGACGTCGAGCCTCGTCTGGGCCGACGACGTCGGGCCGAACGTGCGCTGACCGAGGGTGTTGCGCGCCTCCTCGAGATACGTGAGGTCGCGTCCGGGCGCCTTCGTGTACTCCGCCTCGCCGGTCACGACGTGCCCGTTGGTCAGGCGCAGCCAGCCCTCGCGCTCGGTGAGCGACCAGTACCGGTTGTCCGGCGCGTGGTTCCACTGCCACGCGAGGTCGAGGTCCGAGCCGTTGTACGACACCTCCTCGAGCGTGGGTGTCTCGACGTCCGGCGCGCGGCCGACCACGGAGACGTCGTCGAGCAGGTACTCGACGCTCGACGACGGCGGCTGCGGGTTGCCCCACGGCGTCTCGACCGCGAGCTTGAAGGTCCGGACGTCCGCGTCCTGCGGGACGGTGTAGGTGCCCCGCACGGTCGTCCACTCCCCCGGCGTGGCGTTCGCCCACGCGAGCGTGGTGACGCCCGCGCCCCAGTCCCCGACGAGGTTGAAGCGGACCTGCGCGGGCCCGGAGGCGTAGCGGACCCGGGCCGAGACCTCGTAGGTCGCGCCCGCCTGGATCTTCCCGCCGAGCTGCTGGTTCGGCCCGGAGCCGTTGAGCGTCCGGCCCGCGACGCGCAGCGCGCCCGTGCCCGACGCGGCGCCGCTCGTCTCGCGCGACAGCGTCGCGCCGAACTGCGCAGCCCAGGGCGCGGTCCCGGCGTCCTCGAACCCGGGGTTGGCGACGATCTCGACGCCGAGCAGCGACTCGTCGTACGTCGGCGCCTCGGGGACCTCCCAGACGGTGTCGCTGAACGCGCGGTGCTCGGCGTCGTTCGCGAAGTCGTCGGAGGCGACGATGCTCTTCAGCCGCTCCCGGCGCTCGGTCGCCGGGTCCAGCACGATCGGCTTGGCGAACGTGTCGCCGACGCGGACGGCGCCGTCGTCGCCGAACGTGGGCCAGCCGTCCTCCCACGTCGCGGGGATGAGCGCGGGGATGCGGCCGAGCGGGTAGGTGTCGCGGAAGAACATCCCCCACCACGCGTAGCCGCCCGCGCCGTCGGGCACCTCGACCAGCCCGCCCTGGGCGAAGCCGTCGGAGTTCAGCGCGCTGCGCGCCTCGTACGGGTTCGACCCGTCGGCGGTCTCGTAGCGACCCAGCAGGTGCGGGGAGCGGAACAGCACCTCCTGCCGGTTCTGGCCGCTGGGCCAGGTGATGATCGCGACGTAGTACTCGCCGTCGATGTAGTGCACCTGCGCGCCCTCGAACAGCCCGCCGACGAACGGCTCGCCCGCGTAGTCCACGGCGCGGAAGATGTTCGGGAAGTCCGCCTCGATCGCGGTGAGGTCGTCGTTCAGCCGGACGGCGCTCGTCGCGCCCGAGCCGTAGAAGATGTAGGGCGTCCCCCCGTCGGCCTCGTCGAAGAACAGCGACGGGTCGTGGAACCCCCGGCCGAGCGCCGTGCGCTCCCACGCGCCGTGCTCGACGTCGTCCGTGCGGAAGAGGTACGACCCCCCGAGGTCGTTGGTGTTGAACACCACGTAGAACGTGCCGTCGCGGTAGCGCAGCGAGGACGCCCACTGCCCGTTGCCGTAGCCGTTCTTCCCGTTGCGCAGCGACGACACGTCGCCGACGCCGAGCCGGTCGTAGACGTAGCCGACGATCTCCCAGCTCACGAGGTCGTACGACTTCATGATCGGCGCACCCGGGGCGAGGTGCATCGTCGTGCTGATCATGTAGTAGAGGTCGCGGCCCTCGTCGTTCTCGGCCGCGGGGACGCGCGTGACGCTGATGTCCGGGACGTCGCTGCGCAGGAGCGGGACGTCGTACGTCCCGTCGCCGCGGTCGGTCGTGGTGAGGCCGGTGAGGGCGCTCGCCGTCGGGGGCTCGCCGTCGGCCGTCGCGGTGGCGTGCGCCGCGGGCAGGCTCGCCCCGAGCGCCAGCACACCCGCCACGACCGCCGCCGCGGCTCGTCGTCTCCGATGTCTGCTCATGTTCTTCCTCCTCGTCGAGGTCCTGCCGTCGTGGGCTTCATCTGGGGGATATCGATGTCGGTACCGATATCGACGGACACCGCGTCGCTGCCGTGCGGCGTCCCCGCGGCCCGTCGGACCGACCGCGAGGACGCCCGTGCGGCGCGCGGGTCGCTCAGCCGCAGGTGCGCGGCTCGATGTCGACGTCGTAGGTGGTGGTGGCGTGGTCGCCGTCGAGCACCGCCGTCGCGGAGACCGTCGCGGTGCCGGCGGGGACCGTCGTCGCGCGCGACGCGAACGACTGGTACGCGTTCGCGCCCGGGGCGACGGCAGTGGACGACCTCTCCCCGTACGGCGTCGTCAGGGTGACGTCCACGGGGGTGACGCCCGTGTTCGTCGCCCGGACCGCCACGTAGGCCTTGCCGGCGAGGCAGCGCGACGAGACCTCGACGTCGAGCGGGACGACGGCCGTCGTCCCCGGCACGATCTCGACCCGGTAGGTCGTGGCCGTCTCGTGGTCCTGCGCGACGCCGACGACCTCCACGGTCCGCCCCGACCCGTCCGCCGGGAGCGGCACGACGCGATCCTGCGTGTCGTCGACCAGCACGCCGTCGACGCGCACGAGACCGCTCGGCACGTGGGGGTCGGCGTCGAGCACGACGCTCGTCGTGCCCGCGGACACGGTGAGCGTGTAGTCGGTGACGGCCGGGTTGAACGCGGGTGCGAGCGCGCCCGTGTCGAACGCGAGCGCCGCGAGCCCGGGCGTCGCGTCGTACGACGCCGCGCGGTCGACCCGGACGCCGAACACGCCTCCGGCCCAGCCGCCCGTCGCCTGGAAGCGCACGGTGACCACGGGGATGCGCGCGCCGTCCTCGTCGAGCACGTACTCGCCCGCGCTGTCGACCTTCCAGCGCGTGCCGTCGCCGATCTCGAGGTACTTCGCCGGGAGCTGCGTCGTGTCGACGTAGAACCCCTGCTCGTCCTTGGTCGGCGCGTTCGCGACCGTGGTGATCGTCTTCAGCCTCTCGTCGTTGACGTACACGTCGAACACGCGGCCCTGGTCGCCCGAGTAGAGGGTGACGCCCAGGTGGTTCGAGGCCGACGCCGGGTCGACCATGAGGTCGTAGCTGAACCAGCCCGTGCCGTTCGCGTGGCGGAACTGACGGCCGGAGAACGTCCCGACCGACGACCCGCTCTGCTTGAGGTTCTTCGCGTTCTCGAAGTTGTTGTTGTCGAAGCTCGTGAGGCTGTCGACGGTGCGGTCGGCGTCGCGCAGCTCCTGCTTGGCGCGCAGGATGCGCTCCTGCGACGCGGCCGAGTCCGGCTCGTCGAGGTGGAGGTACAGCCCGTACGTCACGTCCCAGTTGGTGTGGTGGGGCGTGAAGACGAGGTCGCCGCCGTCGGCGGTGTTCCGCAGCTCGAGCTGCACCCGGCCCTCGGCGTCGTCCTCGACCCGCACGAGGTTCTCGGCGATGCGCTCCTTCCACTCGTCGGCGCCCATGTTCGCCGCCGTGATGGTCGTCTGCGCGTCGGCGTCGCGCGTGGCGGAGCGGACGAGGATGCCCGTGCCCTGCCACGCCGGCTCGGGGACCTCGCCGAGGTTCGCGGAGAGGACGACCGGCCCGTACCGGAAGGCCACGAAGTACGGGTTGTCCGGGGTGTCGACGACGGACGCCGCCATCGGCATCGTGTACCGGACGACGTCGCCCGCGGCGACGGGCAGCACGACGTACCCGCGCGACACGACCGGCTCGACGGCGGCGCCGTTCACCTCGACCGCGGGCTCGCCCGCGATCCACGACGGCACGCGCAGGCGCAGCGTCGCGTCCTGCGCGACCGCCCCGCCGTCGAGCGCGTCGACGCGGAAGGTCACGGTGTCCTCGTTCGGCAGGTTCGCCTCCTGCGTGAGCCGCAGGTTCTGCTCGCCGTGCTCGACCGTCGAGGAGAAGAACAGGTTGACCCACACCGAGCCCTGGCCGGTGAAGTACATCGAGTCGCCGAGCTTGGAGAAGTTCTCCATGCCCGTGCCGGTGCAGCACCAGAACTCGGTGAACGGCAGGTTGTAGACGCGGTGGTAGCCCGACGCCATGGGGTTGAAGTACGTCGTCGTCCCGGTCTCCGGGTTCTGCGACGCGAGGATCGTGTTGATGAACGCGTTCTCGTAGTAGTCCGCGTACCGCACGTCCTTGCTGAGCTTGAACAGCTCGCGCGCGAGCTTGAGCATGTTGTACTCGTTGCACGTCTCTGCCGTCTCGGCGTTGCGCGCGGTGCCCTGCTCGTCGGCGCGCTCGTGCAGCGACCCGGGCGCGTGGAAGTGCTCCGCCTGGCTGTTCGCACCGGTGACGTACGTGTGGTCGCGCACGACGATGTCGAAGAAGTTCTCCGCCGCCGCGAGGTACATCGGCAGCTCCTCCTTCTCCGCCGGCGTGAGCAGCGCGTAGTACTCCGGGTTCTGCGTGAACACCCGGTAGCGCTTGAGCGCCCCGAGCAGCTTGGGGATCTGCGTGTTGGCGTGCTTGCCTGGCAGCACGTCCTGGCCCGCGGCGAGCTGGCGGAAGAACGCGACCTCGTCGAACGCCTCGGCGGCCTCCTTGATGCGCACGTCGCCCGTGAGGTCGAACAGCTCGTACAGCGCCTCGTTCATGCCGCCGTACTCGGTGCGCAGCATGACGTCGGTGCTCGGCAGCTTCGCCACGCGCCCCTGCACGTAGAGCCCGAAGTCGGTCGCGACGGCGAGCGCCTGGTCCCCGACGGGGCCGTCGACGTACTCGGCGACGTCGAGCAGCCCGGCGAGCACCTTGTGCAGGTTGTACCAGGGCACGATGACGTTCTCGTCCGACGTCCCGGTGCCCTGCACCTGGTCGAGGATCGACTCGCGGAACGCGGAGACGTATCCGGCCGAGCCGGGGTGCGCGGCGGCGTACGCGTCCTGCACGCGGGCGAGCCCTCCGACGCCCTCCTCGATCTCGGTGAACAGCGCGTCCTTCGTCGCCTCGTCCGGCGTCGAGGACCAGGACATCGCGAGCGCCGAGAGGTAGTGCCCGAACGCGTGCCCGCGGAAGTTCACGGCGTTGCTGCGCTCCCAGCCGCCGTACCCGGCGGAGGTGGTCGGGGTGAGCCCGCCGACCTTGTAGAACTCGTAGAGGAACGTCTCGGAGTCGAGGCTCAGCAGGTACTCGTGCTCCTTCGCCGCGGCGTTCTGGAGGAAGTCGTCGGAGAGCAGCACGGACGGCAGCGCGGTCTCCTCGAGCGGCGTCTCGTCGACGAGGGCGGGCACGACGACCTCGAGGTCGCGCGTCACCGGCTCCCCGTCGAGGTACCGCACCGTCGCCGTGAGCGTGACGTGCGCGTCGTCCTCCCCGATCGCCGGCCGAACCACGGTCCCGTCGGTCGCGACGACCTCGGGATGCGACGACCGCCACGTCACGGTCGAGCCGCGCGATCCCGTCGTCGGCAGCACGAGCGCGACGGTCGCGCGCTCGGGCAGCGACAGCGCGTCGGCGTCGTCCTGGGCGATCGCGTCGCGGTCCACCGTGCGCCCGCTCTCCTCGTAGAGCCCGACCACGTCGCCCAGGTCCGCGACGGCGTCGTACAGGCGGTAGTCGTCGAGGGCGGCCTTGAGGTAGGCGCCGTTGTACTGCGGACCGTTGAACCCGATCGTCTTGGGCAGGGCCGGGTCGGAGCCGAGCACGCCCGTCGCGTCGCCGGCGACCGCGTTGGCCACCGTGGACGGGACCTTCTCGCCGTTGCGGTAGAACGCGACGTCCTTCGTCGCGCGGTCGTACGTGACGACGACGTGCGTCCACTCGTCCGCGGGGAAGAACGCCGCGCGGTCGGAGCTCGCGACCCGCACCTTGTACGGCTGGCCCGACGCCGGGCCCACCGACAGCGCGAGCGGCACCGTGTCCGACTCGGACGAGAGGTACCAGCCGTCGGAGTTGTAGGCCCGCTTGTTCCAGGTGATGACGTGCTCGCCGGACAGCTTCCCGCTGGGCTCCACCCAGAACGAGAGCGTGAGGTCCTCGGGCTGCAGCGCGGCCGACGACCCGAGGTCGAGGTACGTGCTCCCGGCGAGGCGAAGCGCCTGCCCCCCGGCGTCGACGCCCTCGACGTACGAGTAGCCCGTGGGCGCGGTCCCGTTGTGGCCCTTCAACGTCACCGGGTCGTCGAGCGGGCCGGCGTCACTGACGTCGCCCTCGAACCCGAGGTCGAGGACCGGGTCGGGCAGGGCGTCGGCCGCGACGGCGGACGGCGCCCAGGTGGTCAGGGCGAGCGCGGCGGCGGCCGCCACGGCGGCCAGCCGGGTCGCGCCGCCGGGTCGACGGCGGGCGCCGTCGGTCGGTCGGGGGTGCATCGTTGCTCCTCAAGGTCGCGCGCGGGCGCCGTCGCCCGGGCGTCAGGACGTGCCGTGTCGTGCAGCTCGTCGCGCGACGACGTCGTCGCGCGGTCGTGCGAGGCGGCCCGCGCACGACGCGCGGGCCGCGCCCTCGTGGCCCGCCGGACCGGCCACGAGGGAAGCAGGCTCTCGCGAGGGAGATCCCGCGGTCGCGAGGTAGAGCCCGGGGGCTTCTACCTCGCGACCTGCGGTTCTACCTCGGCATCGTTCAGCCGCAGTCGAGCGCGTCGTAGGCGACGTCGACGGTCGAGGTGACCTGCTCGCCGTCGAGCGTCGCCGTGCCCGTCACCGTCGCGACGGCCGCCGGGGCCGACGTCGCGCGTGCCGCGAACGACTGGTACGCGTTCTTGCCCGGCGCCACCTCCGCGAACGCCTTCTGCCCGAACGGCGTCGCGAGCGTCACCGAGACCGGGACGTCCTCGCCGTTCGTCGCGCGCACGGCGACGTACGCCTTGCCCGCGAGGCAGCGCGGCGAGGCCTCGACCGCGAGGTCGAGCTCGGGTGCCGCGTCGGACGCGTGCAGCCGGACGAACGTGATCGAGTGCGCGGGGAACTCGTAGGAGAACTCCTCCCCCACGCCCGTCAGCGTCCGCTCGACCGGGACGACCCGCTCGGGGTCGGCCTTGGTGTTGGTGTCCGACGGCGCGCCCACCATCTCCGTGACCGTCGCCTCGGACGCGATGCCCTCAGCACCCTCGACGTGCACCTGCGTGCGCGCCGCGGTCGCGGTAGGGTTGACGACCTTGACGACGACGTCGCCCGTGTCGTCGTCGCGCGTGACGACCTGGTAGAGCGACTTGGTCGACGGCTGCTCGTAGGACATCTGGAGCTCGCCGTCGAGGTAGAGCTCGATGGTCGAGCCCTCGACGACGACCTTGACGTGGTACGGCTGGCCGGCCTCGATGCTGTGGTTCTCGACCGCCTTCACCTCGTTGGCGCTCCCGCCCGACGCGCGCTGGAGCGCCTGGCGGGTGTTGTTCCACCCGCCGAGGTTCCACCAGTAGTAGTCGTTCGGGCCGCCGGCGGCGAAGCCGACGAGGAAGCCCTCGGCGCCGGACGTCTTGCGCGCGTCGAGCTCGAGCGTGTAGCTCGACCAGTCCTTCGCGTACGCGCCGGCCACGATCGACCGGGCGTCGGTGACGTTCGTCGCCGACTGCACGTAGGCGCCGTCCTGCGCGGCCCACGTCCCGGTCTGGGGCTCCCACTGCGACGCACCGGACTCGAAGTCGTCCGAGAAGAGCACGTCGCCGCTCGCGTTGTCGGTCACGCGCACGTTGTCGTACTGCGCGGCCGTGTTCCACGTCGAGAGGAAGACGCCCCCGTCGAGCGTCGCGTCGGCCGGCGCCGGGCCGGAGTGCGTGCTGGGCACGACCTCGTCCCCCGCGTTCGCCGAGAACAGCTGCTGGACGTAGTAGTTCACCGAGCCCCACGACTCGTCGTTGTCGAACCAGATCGCGTCGGGCGACCACTGGACGTACGACTCGTTCGCGAGCAGCGGCGCGTACGACGCGAGCCGCACGACGTCGGAGTTGCGCTCCAGGCCGGTCATGAACGCGGCCTCCGACAGCGCGTTGGCGAACGTGTTGCCGCGCGACGCGTACTCGCCGAGGAACACGTGCGGCCCCTCGCGGTCGTAGGAGTCGTAGCGCTCGTCGTTCTCGAGGAACCACTGCGGGTCGTTGTAGTAGTGCTCGTCGACGAGGTCGACGTCCTGCTCGCGGTTGAACTCCCAGAGCTCGTCGAAGCGCTGGCCCGTGTCGTCCGGACCGGAGTTCGAGATGATCTGGATGTCCGGGTAGGCGGCCGCGATCGCGTCGCGGAACGCCGGGAAGTTGGCCTCGAACGTCTTGGTGTTCTCCTCGTTGCCGAGGCCGATGTACTTCAGGCCGAACGGCTCGGGGTGCCCGAGCCCGGCGCGCACGGCGCCCCACTCGGTCGTCACGTCGCCGTTGGCGAACTCGATGAGGTCGACCGTGTCGTCCACCCACCACTGGATCTGCGCGGGGTCCTTCATCTCGGGGATGGTGCTGCCGCAGCCGTTGGCTCCGACCGACACCACGGGCAGCGGCGTCGCGCCGAGGTCCTCGGCGAAGAGGAAGTACTCGAGGTACCCGATGCCGTACGACTGGTTGTAGCCCCAGAAGTTCCAGTTGGTCGCGCGCTCCTCGACCGGGCCGATCGTCTCCTTCCACTGGTACGTGCGGCGACGGTCGGTGAAGTTCGACTCCTCGTAGGTGCGGAACGTGCCGACGTTCGTCACGCAGCCGCCGGGGAAGCGCAGGAACTGCGGGTCGAGCGCATCGATCTTCTCGGCGAGGTCCTTGCGGAGGACGGACGTCCCGTTGACCGGGCCGACCCACGTGTCCTGCGGGAAGAGCGACACCTGGTCGAGCGCGAGCGTGCCCGCGGCGCCCGAGAACAGCGCGAGGCGCCCGGCGTTCGTCGTACCGGTCGCGGTGAGCGTGACGTCGTACTTCTTCCACGCGTTCGAGCCGTCGACGGCCACCTGTCCGGTCGCGTAGGCCGTGGTCCCGGCGTTGTCCTCGACGCGCACCGTGACCGACTGCGCCGTCGCCGACCGTGCCCAGACGGAGAAGTCGTACGACTCCCCCTCCTCGACGAACAGGCCCGTGTTGTACCCGGCGTTGCGCACCCCGGCACCGGCGGCGGTCGTCGTGAGGTTGAGGTAGGTGCGGTTCGTCGCGTTGAGCCGCCCGGCGTCGTTCACGACCTGCGTCGTGGCCGTCGCGCCGCCCCGGTTCGCCGCGCTCCACGCGGTGAGGCCGTTGAACGACCCGTTGTCCTGGTTGGTGAACTCGAACGACCGGTTGCGCACGAGCTCGGCGTACAGGCCGCCGTCGGCCGCGTAGTTGATGTCCTCGTAGAAGATGCCGTAGAGCTCGTCGCTCATCTCGGTGCGCTCGCCGGCGAGGTCCACCGTGATCTCGTGGTCGGCGCTGGTGGCGGGCGTGATCGTGAGCTTCGTGGCCGCGTCGCGCGGGCCGAGGACGAGCGCGCCGTCGGACGCGCGCACGCCGGCGTACTGCTCGGGGTCGGCCGCGCTGCGCAGCCAGACCTTGCCGCCGCCGGCGTCGGTGAGCCGCAGCGCCGTGGCGTCCTCGCCCGCGGCCCCGAGGGAGAGCCGGGACGCGCCCGAGACCACGACGGGCCGGTCGTCGACGGCGAGCGTCACCGGGGACGTGCCCTCGGCGCCGTCGACCGCGGTCGCGTCGAGCGCGACCGTCGTCGCCGGGCGCTCGTCGTCGAGGGCGAGGCCGTCGTCGGTCGCCACGAGGTACCGGGCGTCGCCCGGGCCCGTGAGCGTGAACGCGCCGTCGGGCACCTGGTCCGCGCCCTCGGCGGTCTGGAGCGCGACGTAGTCGAACGCCGCGGTGTGCGACGCGCCGTTCTGCGCGGCGAGCGCGTAGAGGCCGACCTGCGTGGTCGGGAAGTCGACGGTCACGGAGCCCGCGGGCTGCCAGGCGGTGCCGTCCCAGTAGGAGGTCGCGATGACGTCGCCCGTGCGCTGCATGCGCAGCGTCTCGCCGGTCGACGCCGGACGGTCGGTGAAGCTCGCGGCGGAGAAGACGCCACCGCTCTCCACGTCGTTCTCGATCGCCCGGCCGGACGGCGAGAGGCTGCCCACGAACGTCAGGCCGGACCGGACGTAGTTGTCCATGTCCTGCCACGCGATGAGCCCCGCGCCCTGGTACACCGTGGCGACGGGCGCCTCGAGGTGCGTCACGACCGTGAAGTCGCCGGCCGGCACGTCGAGCAGGACGACGTTCTTGGCGCTGTTCGCGTCCTGGTACGTGTCGCCCGGCTGCGACGTGAGGCGCAGCGCGCCGCCGGAGACCGCGAGCGCCTCGGGCACGGGGTTGACGACGGTCCAGTCCGCGTCGAGCGCGGCCCCGTCGAACGCGTCGACCCGGGCGCCATCGGGCAGGTCGGGCTCCGCGGCGGAGGCGGGCACCGACGTCGCGAGCGCGACCGTGCCGACCAGGCCGGACACGAGCGCCAGCGCGACCGCGCGTCGGCGGCCGGCCGTTCGGGGCCGTGGCGGGTGAAGGGACGTATCCATGGGCTTCCTCTCTTCGTCGAGAGACACGCACCGTTGCGTGTGAGCGTTAACAGGATCATGGCCGAGCCTAGTGTGAACGCTCACATCCGACAAGGGTCATGTCGTGACACACCGTCGGCCCGGCGAGCGCCCGGCCGACCCAGGGGTGCCGGCCCCCGTCCAGCTCCGGTGATCTCGGGCGAGGCGCCCGGGCAGACGTCCGCGGTGCCGGGCCCGGCCTGCCACGGCGTCGCGAGGACGCCGCGCAGACCGGGCCGGGCACCGGCGGCTCACCTCCGCCTGACGACCAGCACGCGCTGCAGGATCACGAAGACCAGGAGCAGCACGCCGATGACGATCTTGGTCCACCACGAGCTCAGCGTGCCCTCGAAGGTGATGATCGTCTGGATGAGGCCGAGCACGAGGACGCCGAGCACGGACCCGAGCACGAAGCCCGTCCCGCCCGTGAGCAGCGTGCCGCCGATGACGACCGCGGCGATCGCGTCCAGCTCCATGCCCACGCCCGTGAGCGAGTAGCCGGACCGCGAGAACATCGCGAACAGCAGGCCACCGATGCCGGCGCACGTGCCGCTCACCACGTACACGAGCACCTTGGTGCGCGCGACGGGCAGGCCCATGAGCATCGCCGACTGCTCGCCGCCACCGATCGCGTACACGGTGCGGCCGAACTGCGTGTAGTGCAGCACGTAGAACGCGATCGCGACGACGACGAGGGCGATGAGGACCGCCGTCGTGACGCGCCACCCGTCGCCGAACTCCTGGCTCCAGCCCGCGAGAGCCACGAACGACTCGTCCGTGATCGGGATCGACTGGAGCGAGATCACGTAGCACAGGCCGCGCGCGAGGAACATCGCGGCGAGCGTCGCGATGAACGGTTGGATGTCGAAGACGTGCACCATCAACCCGACCGCGAGGCCGAGGACCGTCCCGATCAGGACGGAGACGACGAGCACGACGGCGACGGGCCATCCGCTCTGGAGCAGGGACGCCGTCGTGATGCCGGAGAGCGCCACGACCGCGCCGACCGACAGGTCGATGCCTCCCGTGAGGATGACGAAGGTCATCCCGACCGCGAGCACGATGAGGAACGAGTTGTTGATGAACAGGTTCGAGATGACGCGGGCCGAGAGGAAGTTCTCGTACCTGCTGCCGCCCACCACGAGCATGAGCGCGAGCACCGCGAACGTGCCCAGGACCGGGAGGTAGCGCCGGTCGAGGCGGACACGGCTCGTGAGTCGCTCGGTCATGGACGGGCCTCCGGGAGCGGCGGACGAGGCACCCCGGGGATCGGGGGGCGAGGTCGGGGCAGGGGTCTGCACGGCGGACATCAGGCGCTCACCTCCGCGGCCGCGGCGGCCGTCGGGGCCGCGCGACGTCGTCGGGCGGCGATCAGGTCGCGCACCTTCGGGGACTGCGCGAGGCAGACCGCGATGACGACGATCGCCTTGAACAGGGGCGTGACGGACGGCGAGATGCCGAGCATGGTCACCGTGAGCGTGAGCGTCTGGATGATGAGGACGCCGACGAGCGTGCCCGAGAGCGAGAACTTCCCGCCCGCGAGCGACGTGCCGCCGATGACGACGGCGAGGATCGCGTCGAGCTCGATGAAGAGGCCCGCGTTGTTCGCGTCGGCAGCCATGGTGCTCGACGAGATCATGAGGCCTGCCAGACCCGCGAACAGCGCGCACACCGCGTACACGGTCCAGATGATGCTGCGCGCCTTGACGCCCGCGAGGCGGCTCGCCTCGGGGTTGATGCCGACCGACTCGATGAGCATGCCGAGCGCGGTGCGGCGCGTGAGCAGCGCGACCGCCGCGAAGACGAGGCCCGCGAGCACGACCGCGACCGGGATCCCGAGCCAGAAGCCGGAGCCGATCGCCTTGAACGGCGCGCTGTTGACCGTCGTGATCTGGCCGCCCGTGATGAGCATCGCGACGCCGCGCCCCGCGGTCATGAGCACGAGCGTCGCGATGATGGGCTGGATCCCGAGGACCGAGACCAGGAAGCCGTTCCACACGCCGAGGACGAAGGACAGCGCGAGCGCGATGCCCGCGGCGACCAGCACGGTCGTCAGGCTGTCCGGCGAGGGCGACGACGCGATGAAGCTCAGGGCCACGGCGCCGGAGATCGCGACGACCGCACCGACCGACAGGTCGATGCCCCGCGTCGCGATGACGAGCGTCATGCCGAGCGCGACGAGCAGCAGCGGCGCGCCGTTCTTCAGCAGGTTGACGAGCGAGCCGAACAGGTGCCCGTCCTGGATCCGGATCGACAGGAAGCTCGGCCGGTTGACCGTGTTGACCGCCAGCAGCACGACCAGCGCGACGATCGGCCAGAAGAGCCGGTGCTGGACGGCGCGCTGCCAGGCGGGTGCCGTGGTGCTCATGACTCCTGCCCTCCGCTCGCGATGAGCTCGACGACGTCCTCGACCGTGACGTCCTCGTCGTTGGTGATCTCGGCGACCTTGACGCGGTCGCGCATGACGGCGATGCGGTGGCTGAGCCGCAGCACCTCCTCGAGCTCGGCCGAGATGAACACGACCGACATGCCCTCGCCCGCGAGCTGGGCGACGAGCTTCTGGATCTCGGCCTTGGCGCCGACGTCGATGCCGCGCGTCGGCTCGTCGAGGATGAGCAGCTTGGGTGCCGTCGCGAGCCAGCGCGCGAGGAGCACCTTCTGCTGGTTGCCGCCCGAGAGGTTCTTGATGAGGGCGTCCGGGTTGCCGGGGCGGATCGCGAGCGCCTTGATGTACGTCTCGACGATCTCGTCGACCTGCTTCCTCGGCAGTCGTCGTGCCCAGCCGCGCTCCGCCTGGAGCCCGAGCACGATGTTCTCGCGGATCGTCAGGTCGCCCACGATGCCCTCGGCCTTGCGGTGCTCCGAGGAGAACGCGATCTTGTGCTGCATCGCGCTGCGCGGCGTGCGCAGGCGCGCGGGCGCACCTCCGACGCGCACCTGGCCGCTGTCCGCGCGGTCCGCTCCCGCGAGCAGGCGCGCGAGCTCGGTGCGTCCGGAGCCGAGCAGGCCGGCGAGCCCGACGACCTCGCCCGGGTACACGTCGAGGTCGAACGGCTGCACCGAGCCCTTGCGGCCGACGCCGAGGGCCTGGACGAACGGGGTCGTCCCGTCGCGGTCGGCGACCGAGCGCTTGGGCGCCTCCTCCAGCTCCTCGAGGACCTCGAGCGAGGTGCCGATCATCTTGGAGACGAGCTCGAGACGCGGGAGCTCGGCGGTGACGTACTCACCGACGAGCCTGCCGTTGCGCAGGACCGTCATGCGGTCCGAGATGTCGTAGACCTGCTCGAGGAAGTGCGAGACGAAGAGGATCGCGACGCCCTCGTCGCGCAGCCGCCGTACGACGGCGAAGAGCTGGGCGACCTCGTCCGCGTCGAGGCTCGAGGTCGGCTCGTCGAGGATGAGCACCTTGCACTCGACGACGAGCGCGCGGCAGATCGCGACGAGCTGCTGCACGGCGAGCGAGTGGGCCGCGAGGGACGAGGCCGGGTCGATGTCGAGGTTGAGGCGGGCGAGCATCTCGCCGGCGCGGCGACGCGTCGCGCGCCAGTCGATCGCGCCGAGGCGGCGCGGCTCGTGGCCGAGCATGATGTTCTCGGCGACCGAGAGGTTCTCGCAGAGGTTGACCTCCTGGTACACCGGCGAGACGCCGGCGGCCTGGGCCTCGCCCGGGCCCGAGAACGTGTGCTCGGCGCCGTCGACCACGATGCGACCTGAGTCGATCGAGTAGACGCCGGTGAGCGCCTTGATGAGCGTCGACTTGCCGGCGCCGTTCTCGCCCATGAGGGCGTGGACCTCTCCGGGCCGGAGCGTGAGGTCGACTCCGTCGAGCGCCTTGACGCCCGGGAACTCGATCGAGATCCCGGTCATCTCGACGACGGGCCGACCGTCGGGGACGGCGGTAGTCATGGGTGACCTTCCGTGCAGCGGTGGCGGCGGGGCTGCCGGGCCCCGGGGCGCCTGAGGACGCCGGCGACGTCGGCATGCCGGCGGTGGTGCGTCGGCCGCGCGCCGGGGAGACGTGCTCTCCCGGCGCGCGACCCGTCCGTGGTGGCGGGGCCGGTCGGCGTCGACCGGCCCCGCCGGGGCGGTGCCGAGCAGGTCTCGGATCGCTCCGAGCGGTCCGCTCGGTGCTCGCCGACGCTTCTCAGTACTCGCGCGTCGGGAGCGCCTCGATGGCCTGCTCCTGCGTGAAGGACTCGTCCTTCACGACGATGCGCTTCTCGACCTCTTCGCCCGCGACGACCTTCTTGATGATGTCCGCCAGGTCCGGGCCGAGGAGCGGGTTGCACTCGACGATGAAGTTGATCTTGCCGTCGGCGAGCGCCTGCATGCCGTCCTTGACCGCGTCGACGGTGACGATCTTGATGTCCTCGCCCGGGACGAGACCCGCGGCCTCGATGGCCTCGATGGCGCCGAGGCCCATGTCGTCGTTGTGCGCGTAGACGAGGTCGATGTCGTCGTGCGCCTGGAGGAAGCCCTCCATGACGGTCTTGCCCTCGGCGCGCGTGAAGTTGCCCGTCTGGGAGTCGATGATCGTGACGTTCGGGTTGTCCTTCGTCGCGTCCTCGAAACCGGTCTTGCGGTCGATCGCGGGGGCGGCGCCCGTGGTGCCCTGGAGCTCGACGACGTTGATCGGCTCGGTGGCGACGTTCTCGGAGACCCACTCGCCGGCCATCTCGCCCTCGAGGACGAAGTCGGAGCCGATGAACGACTCGTAGAGGGTGTCGTCCTCGGAGTCGACCGCGCGGTCCGTGAGGATCACGGGGATGTCGGCCTGCTTGGCCTCCTCGAGCACCGCGTCCCAGCCGGACTCGACGACCGGGGAGAACGCGATGACGTCGACGCCCTGCGCGATGTAGGAGCGGATCGCCTGGATCTGGTTCTCCTGCTTCTGCTGCGCGTCGGAGAACTTGAGGTCGAAGCCGTTCTCGGCCGTGAGCGTGTCCTGGATGGACTTGGTGTTGGCCGCGCGCCAGCCGGACTCGGCGCCGACCTGCGAGAAGCCGACGACGATCGCGTCGCCACCGCCCGCCTCTCCGCCCTCGTCGTTGCCGCTCTCGTCCGTGCTGCCGCCCCCGCTGCTGCACGCCGCGAGCGCGAGGACCGCCACGCCGGCGAGGACACCCGTCAGACGCGTGCGCGCCTTGGTCGTGCTGAACATGCTCTCCTCCTTGAGATGCGACCTCGGCGCCGTGCCGAGGGTCGTCGGGTCGTGCCAGCCCACCATCGGGCTGTTGACTCTTGTTGATACATGTTTGCTTGTGTCAATGTCTAGCGGTGTCAGCACCCCTCCCGCAAGCCCCGACCCGGCTTTCCGCATAACCGTTCGGTAACCGTTGTGGTTGCCGCCCGACACTGCGACGTGCCGTCCGCGCGGAGCCTGCCGAAGCGCCGAGCCCCAGACCTGCGAATGTGATCGCTCACACCCTCCTGAGAGACGATGTTAGCGCTCACACGCGCGGAGGGGAAGCCGCCACCCGTCACGGTTCGGTCACGGCCGCGAAGCCACGCCCGGACCTGCGCAGACGGCTCCCCCGAGCGCGTCAGAGGCCCTGCGCGACGCGGTAGAACACCTGGTTCCACCGCACCTGGTCGCGGAAGCCCCGGCGCGTCGTGCTCTCGTCGATGACCAGCAGCTCGGTGCGCGCGATGTCGGCGAACACCTCGAACGCGTCGATGCCGGCCGCGGTGGAGAGCACCGTGTGGTGCGCGCCGCCCGCGGTGAGCCACGCCTCGGCGGACGTCGCGAAGTCGGGGCGCGGCTCCCACACCGCCCGCGCGACCGGCAGGTGCGGCAGGGGGGCCGAGGGCGCGACGACGTCGACCACGTTGGCCGTGAGGCGGAACCGGTCGCGCATGTCCGCGAGGGACACGACGACGCCGACGCCCGGGTCGGCGTCGAACACCATGCGGACGGGGTCCTCCTTGCCGCCGATCCCGAGCGGGTGGATCTCGACCCGGGGCTTCGACGTCGTGAGCGACGGGCAGATCTCGAGCATGTGCGCGCCGAGGATCTTCTCGCTGCCCGGCGTGAGGTCGTAGGTGTAGTCCTCCATGAGCGAGGCACCGCCCGGGAGGCCCTCGCCCATGACCTTCGCGGCGCGCACGAGGACGGCGGTCTTCCAGTCGCCCTCGGCGCCGAAGCCGTAGCCCTTGGCCATGAGGCGCTGGACCGCGATGCCGGGGAGCTGGCGCAGGTCGCCGAGGTCCTCGAAGTTCGTCGTGAACGCCTTGGCGCCCACCGACTCGAGGAACGTCTCGAGCGCGATCTCCTGGCGTGCGGCGTACCGCAGCGACGCGTGCCGGTCGCCGTCCTTGCGCAGCTCGGGGACCACGTCGTAGAGGTCCTCGTACTCCGCGACGAGCGCGTCGACGTCCGCCTCGGAGACCTCCTCGACCGCGCGCACGAGGTCGTTCACGCCCCACGTGTTCACGCTCACACCGAAGCGCAGCTCGGCCTCGGTCTTGTCGCCCTCGGTCACCGCGACGTTGCGCATGTTGTCGCCGAAGCGGGCCAGGCGCAGCTCGTGCGTCGCCGCCCAGCCGGCGGCGCCGCGCACCCACGAGCCGACGCGCGCCGTGACGGCCGGGTTCGACACGTGCCCGACGACGGTCGTGCGCGCGACGCCCAGGCGCGTCGCGACGTACGCGTACTCACGGTCGCCGTGCGCGGCCTGGTTGAGGTTCATGAAGTCGAAGTCGATCGTGTCCCACGGCAGCTCGACGTTCGCCTGCGTGTGCAGGTGCAGCAGCGGCTTGCGGAGCTGGTCGAGGCCTCCGATCCACATCTTCGCGGGGCTGAACGTGTGCATCCACGTCACGACGCCCAGCACGCGGTCGTCCGCGTTCGCGTCGAGCATCGCGCGCCGGATCGAGACGGCGTCCTTGAGGACGGGCTTCCAGACCACGTTCGCCGGGACGTCGGGGGACGCGTCGAGGGCGCGCGCGACCTCCTGGGACTGCTCGGCGACCTGCCGCAGCGTCTCCTCTCCGTACAGGTCCTGGCTCCCGGTGAGGAACCAGATCTCGCGGTCCGCGTAGGGCTTGCTCATGTCGGTCCACATCTCTCGTGTCGTGGGGCGGTCCCGCACCGCTGCGGTCCCGTCCCTGCTGGTCGTGCTGCGGTCGTGCCGATGTGTCGACCGGTGGCCGGTGGCGGCCGGTCGGCCGCGGGGCCGGCGCGGCCCGCAGGTCAGGGGCGGTCGGGCGCGGGCTGCTGCCCGTAGACGTTCTGGTAGCGCGCGTAGAGGGAGTCGACGTCGTCCTGCGGGATGCGCGTGGGCTCGCCGAGCTGTCGGCTGACGTGCACGGTCCGCGCGACCTCCTCGCACATCACGGCCGCCTTGACCGCCGCGCGCGCGTCCTTGCCGATCGTGAACGGCCCGTGGTTGCGCATGAGGACCGCGGGGCTCCGGGAGTCCCGCAGCGTCTCGACGATGCCGCGCCCGATCGAGTCGTCGCCGATGAGCGCGAACGGGCCGACGGGGATGTCGCCGCCGAACTCGTCGGCCATCATCGTCAGGACGCACGGGACCGGCTCCCCGCGCGCGGCCCACGCCGTCGCGTACGTCGAGTGCGTGTGCACCACGCCGCCCACGTCCGGCAGGTGCCGGTAGACGTAGGCGTGCGCCGCCGTGTCGGACGACGGCGACCGGTCGCCCTCGACGAGCGCCGCGTCGAGGTCGCACACGACCATCGCGGCGGGCGTGATGTCGTCGTACGCCACGCCCGACGGCTTGATGACGAGCAGGTCGCGGGAGCCGTCGGGGTACGTCGCGTCGCGCACGCGCTCGGACACGTTGCCCGCGGTCCAGACGACGAGCTCCCACCGCGGGAGCTCGGCGTGCAGCGCGGCGACGCGCTCCTTGGCGGCGTCGACGGCGTCGCGCAGGTGCGCGGGCACCGCCGCCGTCGCGGCACCGGGTGCGGCAGCCACGTCCGCGGCAGGGGTGGGCGTGCTCATGCGGGGTCCTCTCCATCGGTACGGGCGGGCAGCGCTGTCACGGCGGCACGCTCGACGGCGAGCCCCGCGGCGTAGCGCTCGAGGTAGGCCGCGAAGCCGGCGACGTCGTCGGGGTCGGGGTCGACGGTCTCGATCGCCGCCGACGCGAACACGTGGTCGCGCAGGTACGCGCCGAGGTCGTGGGCGGCGCCGTCGGTCGACCCGGACGCGGTGCCCGCCGACGCCCGGTCGCGCGCGAAGCCGGCCAGGACCGCGATGCCCCACGCACCGCCCTCCCCCGCCGTGCGCCCGACGCTCACCGGCGCGTCGATCGCGGCGGCGAGCAGCCGCTGCGCGACGCCCGCCGTGCGGAACATGCCGCCGTGCGCGAGCATCCCGTCGAGCCGGACGCCCTCGCCCGCCAGCACTCGCATCCCGAGCGCGAGGGTCCCGAACGCGCCGTAGACCTGGGTGCGGGCGAAGTTGGCGAGCGTGAGACGGCTGCCGGGCGTGCGCACGACGAGCGGCCGGCCCTCGTCCAGGCCCGTGATCGGCTCGCCGGCGAGGTAGTTGTAGGCGAGCAGGCCGCCGCCGTCGGCGTCGCCGTCCAGCGCGGCGTGGAAGAGCGCGCCGAAGACCTCGTCCTGCCCCGCGGCGGCGCCCACGGCCGCGGCGAGCTCCCCCAGGAGCCCGGCCCACGCGTCGAGCTCGCTCGCGCCGTTGTTGCAGTGGACCATCGCCACGAGGTCGCCCGCGGGCGTCGTCACGAGGTCGAGCTCGTGGTGCACACCGGCCAGCGGGCCCTCCAGCACGACCATCGCGAAGATGCTCGTGCCCGCGCTGACGTTGCCCGTGCGCGGCGCGACGGCGTTCGTCGCGACCATGCCCGTGCCGGCGTCGCCCTCGGGCGGGCAGAGCAGGACGCCGGGGGTCAGCGCGCCCGAGGGGTCGAGCCAGGCCGCGCCCTCCTCCGTGAGCCGGCCCGCGTCGTCGCCGGCGACGAGCACGTCCGGCAGGAGCTCGGCGAGCTTCGGCCCGTCGCGGTGAGCCGCGGCGCGCTCGTCGACGCGCGCGAGGAGCGCGTGGTCGTAGTCGCGCGTCGCGGGGTCGACCGGGAACATGCCGGACGCGTCGCCCACCCCGAGCACGTGGCGGCCGGTGAGCCGCCGGTGGACGTACCCGGCGAGCGTCGTGAGCGAGGCGACCTCCACCGCGTGCGGCTCGGCGTCGAGGATGGCCTGGTACCAGTGCGCGACCGACCAGCGCAGCGGGACGTTGTACCCGAGCAGGTCGGTGAGCTCGGCCGCCGCCGGGCCCGTCGAGGTGTTGCGCCACGTGCGGAACGGGACGAGCAGCTCGCCGGCGGCGTCGAACGCGAGGTAGCCGTGCATCATCGCCGAGACGCCCAGGGCGCCGTAGGTCGTGGGTCGCACGCCGTACCGCTCCTCGGCGTCGTCGACGAGGCGCGCGTAGCAGTCGCGCAGCCCGGCCTCGACGGCGTCGAGCGAGTACGTCCACGTGCCGTCCTCGTACGCGTTCTCCCACGCGTGGCTCCCGCTCGCGAGCGGCGTCCCCTCGGCGTCCACGAGGCACGCCTTGATCCGCGTCGACCCGAGCTCGATCCCGAGCGCGGTCTCCCCCGCCACGACGGCCGCCCGACGGCGGCCGACCTCGTCCTGCTGCACCATTGCTGCTTCTCCTCGTCGCGGCGTCGCGCCTCGGTCGTTGCGTGTCCCTCGAATGTTAGCGCTCACAACCGGCGAGGCCAACTCCCTCCCGGACTGCTGCCCACCGGGGGTGCGGCGTCAGCCGCGCGGTGCCGCCGTGCTCTCCCGGACCATGAGCTCCGGCGCGATCGAGACCGGCCGGACCGTCGCGCCGGCGAGCGCGTCGATCATCATCGCCATGCACCGTCGCCCCAGCGACCCGAACGGCTGCCGCACGGTCGTCAGCGGCGGGATGAAGTGCCCTGCGCCGGCGACGTCGTCGAACCCGACCACCGACACGTCCGTCGGGACGCGCACGCCCCGCTCCCAGAAGGCCCGGAGCAGGCCGAGCGCGAGCTGGTCGTTGCCCGCGAAGACGGCGGTCGGCCCGTCGCCCCCACGCACGGCGTCGGCGAGCTCCTTGCCGACGGCGTAGCCGCGGTCCGACGACCAGTCCCCGCGCACGGGCTCGGGCACCGGTGCGCCGTGCTCCTCGAGCGCCGCGCGCCAGCCCGTCTCGCGCTCGCGCGCGTCGAACCAGTCGAGCGGGCCGGAGAGGTGGAGCACCGTCCGGTGCCCGAGCCCGAGCAGGTGCTCGGTCGCGACCCGGGCTCCCAGCCGCTGGTCCACGGCGATCGAGAGGATCGCCCCCGGCGCGCCCAGCGCTCCGGAGGCCGGCCGGACGACGTCCGCCGCCTCGCCCTCCCCCGGCAGGTCGCGCGCCGCGATCATGATGACGGGCACCGGGGCCCGGAAGGAGTCGACCGCGGCCGCGACGTCCGTCTGCGGCGCGATGACGACGATGCCCTCGACGCCCTGGTCCATGAAGTGCTCCAGCACACGGTGCATCGTGTCGGCGTCGTAGCGCCGGATCGTCGCGACGCTCACGAAGTACCCCTGCTCGCGAGCGGCCTCCTCGACGGCGATCAGGGTCGAGGTCGGTCCGTACAGCGCCGACCCCGTCGTCACGACCCCGATCGTCCCCGAGCGCATCGTCACGAGCGCACGGGCCGCGCTGTTGCGCCGGTAGCCCAGGGTGGCGATCGCGTCGAGGACGCGCTCGCGCGTCTCGGGCCGCACGCTCGGGTGGTCGTTGAGCACGCGCGAGACCGTCTGGTGGGACACCCCCGCGAGCCGCGCGACGTCCGACATCGCGGGCGGGCGCGTGCGCGGGGACGACGCGTCGCTCACCGCTCGTCCCCCGACCCCGGACGCGGGCCGGCCGCGAGCGCGGCGGCGAGCTCGACCGACCGGTCGCGCGCGGCCTCGGCCGCGTCGAGGAACGCCGCTCGCACGCCACCTGCGTCGAGGCGGCGCAGCGCGGCGACGGTCGTCCCGCCGGGTGAGGACACCTTCTCGCGGGCGATCGCGGGGTGCTCCCCCGTCTCGCGCAGCATCGTCGCCGCACCGTGCACGGTCGCGGTCGCGAGCTCGAGCGCCGTCGCACGGGTCAGGCCGAGCAGCACCCCCGCCTCGGCGAGCGCGTCGATCACGTAGAACACGTACGCCGGCCCCGACCCCGAGAGCGCCCCGACCGCGTCCTGGTCCTTCTCGGCGACGCGCACGACGAGACCCGTCGCGCCGAGCACCCGCTCGACGAGCGCGACGTCGTCGTCGGTCGCGGCAGCGCCGCCGCTCACGGCGCTGACCCCGGCCCCCACGACCGACGGCGTGTTCGGCATGACGCGCACGACGGCGGTGCCCGCGGGCAGTCGGTCCTCGTAGAACGTCGTCGGGAGCCCGACCACGACGCTCACGACCACCGTCCCGTCACCGAGCGCGTCGTGCACCTCGTCCAGCAGCGCGGCGACGTCCTTCGGCTTGACCGCGACGACGACGATCCCGGCGCCGCGGACGGCCGCCACGTTGTCCCGGGTCGTGCGGACGCCGTGCCGTGCGGTGAGCTCGTCGCCCCGTTCGGGCCGGCGGACGGTGGCGACGACGTCGTCGGGCCGCCAGCCGGAGGCGAGCGCTCCCGCGAGGACGGTCTCGCCCATGGTGCCCGTGCCGAGGACGGCGAGCGCGGGCACCTCGGCGGGCACGGGCGGGGTCGGCAGGTCGGTCATGGGCGATCAGCTCCCGGTGGTCGGTGAGGGCATTCTTGCGCACCCGGGGCGGCGCGAGGTCTCGGGACGTCCTCCCCGGACGCCCGGAGCGGTACGCCCGGCCACCCCGGCAGGGTCGCGGCCACCCCGGGCAGGCGGCCGGGCCCCGTCAGAGGGGGTACGCCTCGTACACGTCCGCGACGGCGTCGGCGGGCCCGGACGCCTGGAGGACGGCGGTCCCGTTGCGCCACGTGACGGTCGCCTGCCCGTCGGCGGCGGGCGAGACGGCGTACGTCCCGGCGACCTCCCCGCCGACCTCGACGTCGCCCGAGTCGGTGGGCTCGCCGGCGGCGGCCACGAGGTCGGCCGCCGCGGCCTCCGCCTCGGCGGTCGTCGGCCACTGCCCCGCGACCACGGTGACCGTCGTGGCGTCGGCACCCTCGCCGTCGGCGTACACGAGCTCGTACGCCTCGAGGGCGCGGGCCGCGGTCCACGCGTCCGTGGCCGAGTCGCTGCGCAGCACCAGGTCGAGCACCGTGTCCGGGAGCGCCAGGGCGAAGGCCGTCGTCCCGGTGCGGGCGGCGGGCTCGAGCGTGGGGGTGGGCGCGTCCGCCGTGACGGTGACCGTCGGCGCGGGGTCGGCCGCCGCGTCCGAGCGGGCGAAGCCGGGCCAGACCCAGGCGACGAGAGCGGCGACCAGGCCGACGACGAGGACCATGCCGACCAGCACGACGAGCCGCCGACGCCGGTACACGGCCGCCGACGACGGGCGGGAGTGGCGCCGGTCGCTCGCCCCGACGGCGTCCGCGGGGCGCCGCGGTGGGCCGGCCGGGGCCCCGGTCGATCCACGAGTGCGTGCCGGGGTGGCGGAACGTCCCGTCGTGCTCCCGCCGGGCGACTGGCTCATCGCGCCTACCTCCGCTGCTCGCTCTCCCGGGCCCCGGACCCTCCCGGACCGTGACCCCGCGGCCCAGCGTAGGACGCGCGGACGCCGGTCCCCTGCTCCCGGCACGGGGTGTCGGCGCGAGGCGTGCGGGTTTCACCTCCCGCGCGTCACGTCTCGTGCGCGTCGGCCACCCGCCGGTGGCGCTCCGCCCGGGCACGGGCACGCGACGTCGCGATCGAGACGAGCACGCCCACGACGACCAGGTCGAGCGCGATCTGCACCATGACCACGACCTTCGCGGCCTCACCGACCGGGTGGACGTCGCCGTAGCCGACCGTCCCGAGCGTCACGACGGCGAAGTACAGGGCGTCGGTCCTGTTCTCGATGCCCTCGAACTGGTCCGCCATGAGGTAGTAGGCGAGCGCGAAGAACGTGACCACGGGGAGCAGGAGTCCCATCACGGACTGCACCCGCACGCTCGGCGTCTCCCACGCACGGAGCTGGCGTCGCACCTGCAGCGCGAGCAGCGCGCACAGCAGCACGACCCCCGCCCCGAACACGACGACCTGGACGACCGGCTTGGCGTCGTCCGCGGGCAGGGGCACGCAGTAGTAGACGATGAGGCACGCGGTGACGGACGCCGCCGTGAGGACGAGGGTCCACCACGGGCTGTCGTGCGGGAGCCGGCTCATGCGCCCAGCATCCCGCCCGGGGGCGTTCTCGTCGCGGCAGGTGCTGGTGTCGGGGGTGGTGGCTAGGTTGGGCGGGTGACGTCGTCGACCACCGCGGCCCGCTCCGCGGCCACCAAGCGATCCCGCCCCGCCTACCGCTGCAGCGAGTGCGGCTGGACGACCGCCAAGTGGGTGGGCCGCTGCGGGGAGTGCCAGGAGTGGGGGACCGTCACGGAGGACGCCCCCGCGGCGTCCGGCCCGCGCACGGCGGCGGTCGCGCCGACCCGCTCCCCCGCCCGGCCGATCGGGGAGATCAGCGTCGAGGCCGCGCGCGCCACGCCCACCGGCGTCTCCGAGTTCGACCGCGTCCTCGGCGGCGGCATCGTCCCCGGTGCGGTCGTCCTGCTGGCCGGGGAGCCCGGCGTGGGGAAGTCGACGCTCCTGCTCGCCGTCGCGAGCAACGTCGCCGCGGGCGGCTCGGACCTGCCGACGGCCCGACCCCCCGGCGAGAGCCGGCCCGCCGAGGCGGCGCGCGCGACGCCGGCCCCGCGGCGCGTCCTGTACGTCACCGGCGAGGAGTCCGCGGGACAGGTACGGCTCCGCGCGGAGCGCGTCGGGGCGCTCGCCCCCGGGCTCCTCCTCGCGTCCGAGACGGACCTCGCGACCGTGCTCGGGCACATCGAGGCGACGGAGCCCGACCTGCTCGTCGTGGACTCCGTGCAGACGATCGCGTCCGCGCAGGTCGAGGGGGCACCCGGCGGCGTGAGCCAGGTGCGCGAGGTCGCGGCGTCGCTCATCGCCGCGGCGAAGGCCCGCGACCTCCCGGTGATCCTCGTCGGGCACGTGACCAAGGACGGCTCGGTCGCCGGGCCGCGCACGCTCGAGCACCTGGTCGACGTCGTGTGCCAGTTCGAGGGCGACCGGCACTCGCGCCTGCGCCTCGTCCGGGCGGTGAAGAACCGCTACGGGCCGACGGACGAGGTCGGGTGCTTCGACCTCACGGAGAACGGCATCGTGGGCCTCGCCGACCCGAGCGGGCTGTTCCTCTCGCACACCGGCGCCGGGTCGCCCGGCACGTGCGTCACCGTGACGCTCGAGGGGCGGCGCCCGCTCGCGCTCGAGATCCAGTCGCTCGTCGTGCCCTCCTCGCTGACCAACCCGCGCCGGACCACGAGCGGCGTGGACTCCAGCCGGCTCGCGATGATCCTCGCCGTCATGCACCGGCACGCGGGCGTGCGGCTCGTCGACCAGGACGTGTACGCGTCGACCGTGGGCGGCGCGAAGGTCACCGAGCCGGCCGCCGACCTCTCGATCGCGCTCGCCGTGCTCTCCGCGCGCGAGGACGAGGCGCTGCCCCAGGGCACCGTCGCGTTCGGCGAGGTCGGGCTCGCGGGCGACATCCGTCCCGTCACGGGCCTGGACCGCCGTCTGGCCGAGGCCGCGCGCCTCGGCTTCACGCGCGCCGTCGTGCCGCGGGGATCGTTCCCACGGCCCGTCGAGGGCATGACGATCCTCCCGGCGCGCCACCTCGGCGAGGCCGTCGAGCTCGCACGGACCTGACGACGCCGGCCGCGACCGGTCCCCGTGCGTCCTGGGCGTGGGTCATCCGCCCGGTCGTCGATCAGCGGCGAGCGCCCACCACTGCAGCAGCATGATGGTCTTGCCGTCGACGATGCGGCCGTCGGCGATCATCGCCAGGGCGTCGTCGAACGCGAGCTCGACGACCTCGATGTCCTCGCCCTCCGCCGCCACGCCTCCGCCCGTGCCCGTGCGGTCCCGCGAAGTGTAGGGCGCCGCGAAGAAGTGCACCTTCTCGGTGACGGATCCCGGGCTCATGTAGGCGGTGAAGACACGCGCGACCGGCCCGACGGTCACGCCCAGCTCCTCGGCGACCTCGCGCCGGATCGCGGTCTCGGGGTCGTCGTCGTCCAGCAGTCCGGCGGCGGTCTCGAGGAGCATGCCGTCCTCGTGGTCGTTGACGTACGCCGGGAACCGGAACTGCCGCGTGAGCAGGACGGTCGACCGCGCCGCGTCGTGGAGCAGGATCGTCGCCCCGTCCCCACGGTCGTACGTCTCGCGCTGGAGCGTCTGCCAGCACCCGTCCCGGCGCCGGAGGTCGAAGGTCGTGCGGCGCAGCACGTGCCACCCCTGCGACGTGAGCTCGACGTCACGGACGACGACGTCGGAGTTCCGTCGCAACGCGCGGCCGGCCCTGTCGAGGCCCGTCCGGCCGCGGTGGTCGGGGACGTCGACCCCGGGGACCCCGCTCACCGGGCGCTCGCTCGAGGTGTCTCGACGCGGCGGGGCAGCTCGGAGACGTCGTGGAAGACGGGGAGGCCACGGGCCGTGGCGATCGCGACGTCCTGGTCGGCCCCCGCCGACTCGCCAGGCAGGCGCAGCACGGCGTCGCAGTGCTCCAGGAGTCGCTCTGCTGTCGGGTACAGCACGTCGGCCGCGAGGTCGTCGTCGACCGTGGCGCCCGCCGAGCGCAGGACGGGGAGCGCGACCCACTCGCCGATCATGGGGACGTGCCCCGCTTCGAAGACGGGCCAGGCGGCCTCCTCGAGGCGGTGCAGGTTGGCCTCCATGGCGGCATGGTCGCCGGCGGTCCCCGAGCGGTACGGGCCGGCGATGAGGACGAGCAGAGGTCGGTTCATGCCTCTAGAATAGGCATAAACGTGCATCATCGAGAATCAACGAGGAGAACCATGCTGGCCGCCGAGAGACGAGACCTCCTGCTCGCGACCCTCCGCCGCGACGGCAAGATCGTCGCGAAGACCGCGGCGGCGGAGCTCGGGCTCTCGGAGGACAGCATCCGCCGGGACCTGCGCGAGCTGGCCGCCGAGGGGCTCTGCCAGCGCGTGTACGGCGGGGCGCTGCCGGTCTCGCCCGCGGTCGCCGACTACGCGGGACGCCGGCAGGTCGCCGTCGAGGGCAAGGAGCGGGTCGCGTCCGCCGCGGTCCGCCTGATCGACCCCGGGAGCACCGTCATCCTCGACGGCGGGACGACGGCCCTCGCCGTCGCGGCGGCACTGCCGCCGGACCTGCGGTGCACGGTGGTGACCCACAGCCCGACGGTCGCGACGGCGCTCGTCGAGCACCCGGTCGCCGACGTGATCGTCCTCGGCGGCAGGCTCTTCAAGCACTCGGCGGTGACCAGCGGGGCCGCGACGGTCGAGGCCGCCCAGCACGTGTCGGCCGACCTGTTCCTGCTCGGCGTCACCGGCATCCACCCGGACGCCGGGCTCACCACGGGCGACCCGGACGAGGCGGCGACGAAGCGGGCCCTCGCCGCGCGCGCGGCGGAGACGTACGTGCTGGGCTCGTCGGAGAAGGTCGGGGCCGCGTCGCCGTTCCGCGTGGTCGGGTTCGCCGACGTCGCCGGCGTCGTCACCGACGCCGACCCCGCGTCGGACGTCGTGCGCGCGCTCAGCGAACGGACCCGCGTGCTCCCCGCCTGACGCCCTCAGAACGTGCAGGAACGTGCAGGCTGCGAGCTGGCCCGTATCCCGCGACGCACAGGGCGACGACCGTCGTCGCGGCCGCGAGCAGCGTGGCGAGCACCATGTGGGCACCGACCGCCAGGACGGGCAGCCCGTGGCGCGCCTGGTAGAGGCCCAGCAGCACCTGGACGCCCTCCAGCGCGAGGAGCGCGAGGAGCCAGGCCCGGACCGGCATGCGCCGCGCCCACGCCACGACGGTGAGCGCGGCGGTGACGGCCACGAGCACGTAGCTCGGCCAGGCGTGCACGTGCTGCAGGAGCGTGGCGTCGAACCCGTTGCGGCCCGCCTGTGCGTCTCCCGAGTGCGGCCCCGCGCCCGTGGTGAGGACGCCGAGGAGGATCGTCACGACCGCCGTCGTCACGAGCACGACGGTCGCCACCCGGAACGCCGCGGGTGCGCGCCCGGACCCGCCGTCCGCGGGGACGACCCGGAGGCGGACGAGGAACGCCGCGCACACGCACGCGAGCGCGACCGAGGCGACGTAGTGGAACCCGACGACGAAGGGGTTGAGCCCCGTGAGCACGGTCACCCCGCCCACGAGCGCCTGGGCCACGACGCCCAGCACGACCGTGCCCGCGAGCAGCGCGAGGTCCCGGCGCTCGTGCCGCACCCGGACGACCAGGAGCAGCACGACCACGGCGGCGACGCCGACGACCCCCGCCAGCGTGCGGTTGCCGAACTCGATGAGCCCGTGGATGCCCATCTCCGGGGTGCTCACGAGCGAGTCGGCCGTGCACAGGGGCCACGTCGGGCAACCCAGGCCCGACGACGTCAGCCGGACGGCTCCGCCGGTCGCCACGAGGAGCACCTGGACGGCGAACGAGGCCCACGCCGCCACGACGACCCGTCGGTCAAGGCGGTCGGGCAGGCGTCGCCACCACCGCCGCAGCACGGGCTCCGCGCCGTCCGCCCGGTCGGCCACCCGCTGATCCACGCTCACCGGCCCACCGACCCCAGGAACGGCACGAGCGCCTCGGTGATGCGCTCCCGCGCGTCGTCGTCCGAGATCGAGGGGGTCCCGTCGCCCGGCTGCGCCCCGTAGTCGCCGAACTGGGCGTGCGTCGCGCCGTCGATGCGCACGCGCTCGGCGTCGGGTGGCAGGAGCGCCCGCGAGGACGTGATCGACTCTTCGTCGACGAGGCCGTCCTGCGTGCCCGTCACGGTGAGGGCAGCCAGGTCGGAGCGGCCGGAGAGGTCGCCGAGCGAGCAGTACGACGCGAGGAGGACGAGGGCGCGCACCTCCTCCGACGCGGCGTACGTGCACGCCCGGACGCCACCCATGCTGTGCCCACCGACGGCCCAGGCGTCGACCTCGGGGGCGAGCGCAGCGAACACCTCGAACGGTCGGCGCTCCAGCAGCGCGAGGTGGAGGAACGGCTCGACGAGGACGACCGTCGTGCCCTGCGCGGCGACCTCCCGGAACGTCGCCGCGTACGCCTGCGGCTCGACCTTGGCCCCCGCGAGGAACACGAGGCCGCTGCCGTCCCCCTCCCCCGCGGGCCGGAGCACGACGACGTCGCCGCGGTCGTCGAGGCGGACGCGCGGGTCCTCCTGCACGGCGGCGAGACCCGCCGGCTCGGCGGGGAAGGTGTCGTCGGCCCACACGAGGAAGGCGGCGACCGCGACGACGAGCAGGCCGAGCAGCGCGAGCGCGACCGTCACGAGCACGCAGCGCACCCGGGACCGCCGGGGTCCGGGTCGCGTGGCGGCGGGACGGTCCGGCGGAGCGGCGCCGTCGTCGGGAGCGTGCTGCGCCGGGGGCGCGAGCGGGGAGGACATCGGGCGGCTCCGGGAAGAGTAGATGGTACGGCTACCGTAGCATTCCGGGAGTAGGCTATTTTGATGAGCCAGCACCCCGACGCCGGGCCGGCGCTGTCGGTCCACCTGCTCCGGGACCTCCAGGACGCGATCGGCGAGGCCACCTCCGCCCTGGCGCACCGGCTGCGGATGAGCGCCACGGACGCCGCCGCGCTCGAGCACGTCGCGCTGGCGGACGAGGCGCTGGGGCCCGGGGAGCTCGGCGCACGGCTCGCCGTCACCCGCTCGTCCGCCACCGAGGTCGTGGACCGGCTCGCGCGCGCCGGGCACGTCGAGCGCGTCCGGGACGAGGCGGACCGGCGCCGGTACCGCCTCGAGCCCACCGCGACCGCCCGGTCGCGCGTCCGCGCCGAGCTCGACCCGCTCCGACGTTCCCTGGACTCCGCCGCCGACGGCTTCTCGCCCGCGCAGCAGCAGGTGATCGCCACGTACCTGCGCGCGGTGACCTCCGCCTACCGCTCCTACGCGGCCACGCCGGACGACGCCCCGGGGTCCCCCCGCTCCCGCCGGTGACCTCCGGACGGCGTGGGCGGGAAGGCGCCCGTCCGCTTCGAGACCGGATCGTGACCGGATCGTGGCCCGCTGCCGCGGGTCCACCGGGGTGGAAAGGGGCTCACAGCGTAGGATTCCTCCGTGGCCAACTCCCCCGCGCACCCCGACGAGATGCTCCGGGAGACCCTTGCTGCCGTGGCACCCGGGACCGAGCTCCGTGACGGTCTGGAACGCATCTTGCGCGGCCGGACCGGAGCGCTGATCGTCCTGGGCCTGGACAAGGTCGTCGAGGAGATGTGCTCGGGCGGCTTCGTGCTCGACGTCGGCTTCTCCGCGACGCGGCTGCGCGAGCTGTCGAAGATGGACGGCGCGGTCGTGCTGGACCGCGACGCGAACCGCATCCTGCGCGCGGCCGTCCAGCTCCTGCCGGACCCGACCATCGAGACGACGGAGTCCGGGACGCGGCACCGCACCGCGGAGCGCGTCGCCAAGCAGAGCGGCTTCCCCGTCATCTCGGTGAGCCAGTCGATGCGGATCGTCGCCCTCTACGTCGGCGGCCAGCGTCACGTGCTCGAGGACTCCGACACGATCCTGTCGCGCGCCAACCAGGCGCTCGCGACGCTCGAGCGCTACCGCTCGCGACTCGACGAGGTGTCCGGCACGCTGTCCGCGCTCGAGATCGAGGACCTCGTCACCGTGCGCGACGTCTGCGCCGTCGTGCAGCGCCTGGAGATGGTCGCGCGCATCTCCGAGGAGATCGCGGGGTACGTCATCGAGCTCGGCACCGACGGCCGCCTCCTCGCGCTCCAGCTCGACGAGCTCATCGGCGGCATCGGCTCGGACCGTGAGTTCGTCATCCGCGACTACGTCGACCTGGGTCGCAAGGACCGCTCCCTCGCCGAGGTCCAGAAGGCCCTGGGCGGCCTGGACTCGACCCAGCTCCTCGACCTCGGCCAGATCGGCCGTGTGCTCGACCTCCCGGGCGGCGGCGACGCGCTCGACGCCGCGGTCGCGCCGCACGGGTACCGCCTCCTGTCGAAGGTGCCGCGCCTGCCCGCGACGATCATCGACCGGCTCGTCGCGCACTTCGGCGGGTTGCAGAAGCTCCTCGCCGCGAGCATCGACGACCTCATGACGGTCGACGGGGTCGGCGAGCAGCGTGCCCGCGCGGTGCGTGAGGGCCTCTCGCGCCTCGCGGAGTCGAGCATCCTCGAGCGCTACGTCTGACCCGACCGTCCGACCGGCGCACCGCGCGGAGGGGGACCGTGGACCACGTCGACGAGTGGTCGGCACTGGCCGACGCCTGGGCGCGCTGGTGGGCGCCCGCCGCGGAACCGGCACAGCGGGCGATCCTCGACGCCGCGAGCGTCGGGCCCGGCTCCCGCGTGCTCGACGTCGGGTGCGGCACCGGCGAGCTCGTCGCCCTGGCCCTCTCCCGCGGCGCGGACGCGGCAGGCTGCGACGCCGCGGCCGGGATGATCGACGTCGCGCGCCGGGTCGGCCCCGACGCGGACCTGCGCGTCGCCCAGGCCGAGCACCTCCCCTGGCCCGACGACGCGTTCGACCTCGTCACGCTCGTCAACGCGCTCGCGTTCACCGACGTCGCCAGGACCCTGAGCGAGGCCCGACGCGTCGCCGGCCTGGTCGCCGTCGCGACGTGGGCTGAGGACTCCCGCAACGACCTCACCGTGCTCGAGCGGGCCGTCGCCGGCGAGGACCACGAGCCGAGCGACGAGAGCCGCGAGGAGGGGCACCTCGGCATGCTCCTCACCGAGCACGGCTTCACCGTCGTCACGGAAGGGGTGGCGGACGCACCGATGCGGCTCGCCGACGCGGACGAGGTCGTCGCCGCGATCATGTTCGGCGAGTCGGACGACCTGCGCACCGAGCTCCGCCCCGACGTCCTCGCCGCCGCACGGCCCTTCCGCCGCTCCGACGGCTCCTACCTCCTCCGCAACGCCTTCCGCTGGGCCCTCGCCCGGCGCTGATCGCCCGACAGCCGGCGGGGAGCGCGAGCGTCGGCGGGCCCCGACGGCGGCACCGCCGCCGCCCAGGGGGCGTCACGCACCGCCGGCGCCGGCATCGGCCGCTGGGGCGGTCCCCTGCGCAGGGGCCGTGCCCTCCGCGGGAGGGGTCTCGCCCTCGGCGGGAGGGGTCTCGCCCTCCGCCGGCGGCGACCCGTCCGGTGCGCTGTCCGTCGGCGTCTCCGTCGGCTCGGGCGACGGCGGGGGCGGCGCCAGCAGGGTGAAGGTGACGGGCTCGCTCGTCGCGCCGTCGACCCCGGCGACGCTCACGACCGCCGTGTACGTGCCGGGACCGACCTCCGGCTGGTCGGGAGCGCAGCCCTCGACCGAGCGGCGGCGGTCCCAGCGGACCAGCCGGGACGGGTCCTCGTCGCCGGTGCTCATGAGCAGCAGGCGGTCCGTCGTGCCGCAGTGCGCGGACGACCAGACGAGCTCGTCGCCCGCGTAGACGAGCACCTGGCGCCCCGCGTCCGACCCGTCGACGAGGCAGGGCCGGCCGCCCGACTGCCGGAGCGTGACGTCGAGCTGGACGGCGCGGCCGGGCTCGTACTCCGTGGCGCTCGCCGTCACGCCGAGCTCGAGGGACGCGGCGGTGCAGTCCAGCGGCGGTCCCACGGCCTCGGGCGTCGGGGGCGCCGACCTGCCCTCCTGCGCCTGCTCGTCGCCCGTGAGGAGGGGCTGCACCGCGCGCACGACGACCTGCCCGAGCAGGACGAGCCCGACCACCAGACCGACGAGCAGCGCGAGCGCGACGAGCCGACGGCGCAGCAGCGCCCCGCGCGTGGGACGGCTGCCGGGCCCGGGTCGCGGGCCGGCGCTCGGCCTCGGGGAGCGGTCGGTCCGCGGCGTGCTCACGGGGTCCTCCGTCGTGCAGGTGCTGGTCCCGACCACGGTATCGGCGACCGGCGCCCCTCCCGGTCCGCCGCGCCGACGACCGGCCGACAACGGACCGACGACGGTCCGACGACGCGCAGGGTCGGGGCAGAATGTGTCCTGCCCCGACCCTGACGTCCCGGAACCTGACGTCCCGGAGCCGACGAGCGGAGAGGAAGGAGCGCCACCATGACCGGCCCGGCCGCGCGCGCAGCCCGCCCGACCACCGCCGCCACGGCGCGCGACCCGCACGCCGACCTGCGCGACGCCGTCGGGCGGTGGTTCGGCGACACCGCGCGGGACCTGCCGTGGCGGGCGCCGGACCGCACCCCGTGGGGCGTGCTCGTGAGCGAGGTGATGCTCCAGCAGACGCCGGTCGTCCGCGTCGAGCCGGCGTGGCGCGCGTGGATGGAGCGCTGGCCCGAGCCTGCCGACCTCGCCGCCGCGTCGACGGCCGACGTGCTGCGCGCGTGGGGCCGCCTCGGCTACCCGCGCCGGGCGTTGCGGCTCCAGGAGTGCGCCCGCACGATCGTCGCGCGGCACGACGGCGTGGTCCCGCTCGGCGAGGAGGCGCTGCGCGCCCTGCCCGGCGTCGGCGAGTACACCGCCGCCGCGGTGACGGCGTTCGCCCATGCGCAGCGCGCCGTGGTCGTCGACACGAACGTGCGCCGGGTCCTGGCCCGCGCCGTCGGCGGGGTCGCGCTGCCCGCGCCGTCGTACACGGCGGCGGAACGTGCGACCGCGGCGGCCGTCGCGCCCACCGACGACGCGGGCGCCGTGCTGTGGGCCGCCGCCTCGATGGAGCTCGGCGCCCTCGTGTGCACGGCGCGCTCCCCGCGGTGCGGGGCCTGCCCGGTGCGCGACGCGTGCGCGTGGCGTCGTGCCGGGCGGCCCGGTGACGAGCACGCGGCCCGACGTCGCACGCAGGCCTGGGCGGGCACCGACCGGCAGGTGCGGGGCAGGGTCATGGCGGCGCTGCGCGAGGCGCCCGGCCCCGTGGCAGGGGACACCGTCCGCGCGGTGTGGCACGACGCGGCCCAGCTCGACCGGTGCGTCGCGAGCCTCGTCGAGGACGGGCTCGTGGAGCAGGTGGGCGGTCGCTACCGGTTGCCCGACTGATCCTGGGAGGGCGGTCCGTCGAGGTCGAGCAGCATGCGCGTGTTGCCCAGCGTGTTGGGCTTCACGCGCGCGAGGTCGAGGAACTCCGCGACGCCGTCGTCGTGGGAGCGCAGGAGCTCGGCGTACACCTCGTGCGAGACGGGCGTCCCCTCGATCGGGTGGAACCCGTGGGCGCGGAAGAAGTCCACCTCGAACGTCAGGCAGAACACGCGGCGCAGGCCGAGCGCGCGCGCCCGGGCCAGGAGCTCGACGACGAGCGCGTGCCCCACGCGGTGCCCGCGCCAGGCCGGGTCCACCGCGAGCGTGCGGATCTCGGCGAGGTCGTCCCACATGACGTGCAGCGCGCCGCACCCGACGACGCGCGGGGCGCCCGCGCCGTCGGGCCCGTCGCCACCCGCCGGGTCGTCGACCTCCGCGACGACGAACTCCTGCACGGCCTCGTAGTAGCCCACCATCTCCTTGGCGAGGAGGATCCGCGCCTCCGCGTAGGGCTGCACGAGCGCGCGCACGGCGCGGACGTCCGCGGGCAGGGCGGGTCGGACGTGGACGGTGGAGGTCGTGGGCACCGCGTCACTGTACGCGGATCGGGCAGTTCCTGCATAATCATGCAGTGAGACGCATAGATCCGCAGGGACGTCAGGCGCCCGCGACGAGGTGCGCCGCCGTGATCTCGTCCACGACGAGGTCCGTCACGACGCCGGCCCGCAGCGCAGCGCGCAGCGGCGCCACCTTGTTGTCACCCGCGACCGCGCACACGCGCCGCGGGACGCGACGCAGCTCCTCCGGCGCCGGCCCCGTCGCCCGCTCGTTGAGCGCGATGTCCCGGTAGGTGCCGTCCGCGCGGAGGAACACCGTGCACACGTCCCCGACGACCCCCTCGTCGTCGAGGACCGCGATGTCGTCCGGCTCGAGGTACCCCGCCGAGTACACGTGGGACGGCACCCCGCCCGCGACGGCACCCACCGAGAACAGGGCGATGTCCGCGCGGTGCTGGACGTCGAGCACGCGCCGCACCGACCGCTCTCGCCACATCGCCCGCTTCGTCTCGGCGTAGTCGAAGAACGCCGGAACTGGGAAATGGTGCACGTGGGCGTCGAACGCGGAGCCGAAGCCCGCGATGAGGTCGCCCGCGTAGTGCACGCCCGAGGTGCGCGTGTTGGCGGCACCGTTGAGCTGCACGACCGCGCTCC
The DNA here is from genome assembly GCF_009708005.2 of Cellulosimicrobium protaetiae. Taxonomy (NCBI): domain Bacteria; kingdom Bacillati; phylum Actinomycetota; class Actinomycetes; order Micrococcales; family Promicromonosporaceae; genus Cellulosimicrobium; species Cellulosimicrobium protaetiae. Next base: position 4,054,463 of record NZ_CP052757.1, read on the forward strand.
CCCGCGTCGGCTTCTGCGGCAGGTGCCGCGAGATCGCCGAGAGCGTCGTGCCCCACGCGATGCCGAGGATCATGTCCGAGTCGAACCACGTCGACAGCAGGCGGGCCGTCGTGAGGGCGACCTGCTCGAGCCGCTCGACCTGCGGCGCCTGGTCCGGGACCGGCACGACGTACGCGTCGATCCCCCACGTGCTCGCGAGGTGCTGCCCCAGCCCCGGGCCGCGGCTCCGCGCCGGCCGCAGCGAGATCTCCACCAGCCCCGTGTCCCGTGCCCGCTTCACGAGCCGCGACACCGTGGACCGCGACGTGTGCAGGTGCTTGGCGATGGCCTCCATCTTCATGTCCTGCAGGTAGTACATCGACGCCGCCCGCAGGACGTCCTGCTCCCGATCCACCATGACGCTCTCCCTCCGCTCGACCTCCATTCTGCACGTTTGTGCACCCCGGTTGCGCGTCTGTTCGCCGCGTGGTGGTCTGGAGGGCGTGCCGTCGCGCCGGGACCCCGGCGTGCGCACGACGGTTACCGCTCGCGCACCCTGGTCGGGCGTGGGACCGTCGCTGTGAGCGCACCGTGGGCGCATCGTCCCGCGGCGTGCCCGCAGCACCGAGGGACGAGAGAGGAAGACGGATGGCATCCACGAGACTCACCGCGGAGTCGCGCCGGCAGGCGCTCGCCGCGCTCGAGGCCAGCACGAGCGCCGACGCGGAGCTCGACGTCCTCGTGATCGGCGGCGGCGTGACCGGCGCGGGGATCGCGCTGGACGCCGTGACCCGAGGGCTCTCGACGGCGATCGTCGAGGCGCAGGACTGGGCAGCAGGGACGTCGAGCCGGTCGAGCAAGCTCGTCCACGGCGGCCTGCGCTACCTCCAGATGCTCGACTTCCACCTCGTCAAGGAGGCGCTCACCGAGCGCGACCTCCTGCTCAAGGACATCGCCCCGCACCTCGTGCGGCCCGTCCCCTTCCTCTACCCCCTCGAGCACCGCGTGTGGGAGCGTGCCTACGTCGGCGCGGGCATCGCGCTCTACGACACGCTCGCGAGCGTCGCTCCCGGCAAGCGGGCGATGCCGCTGCACCGGCACCTGTCCCGCAGCGGCATGGAGAAGAAGTTCCCCGACCTCGCGCACGACGCCGCGGTCGGCGCCGTCCAGTACTGGGACGCGTCCGTCGACGACGCCCGGCTGGTCACCACGCTCGTCCGGACCGCCGCGTCCTACGGCGCGCACGCCGCGGCGCGCACGCAGGTCGTCTCGCTCACCAAGGGCTCGACGGGCGCTGTGAACGGTGCCGTCCTGGCAGACCTCGAGACCGGGCGGGAGATCACCGTGCGGGCGCGCGCCGTCATCAACGCGACGGGCGTGTGGACCGAGGACACCGAGGCGCTCGCGGGCAGCGAGGGCGGGCTCCGCGTGCTGGCGTCCAAGGGGATCCACATCGTCGTCCCGCGCGAGCGCATCAAGGGCAAGGTCGGCCTGATCCTCCAGACCGAGAAGTCGGTGCTCTTCGTCATCCCGTGGTCGCGCTACTGGGTGATCGGCACCACCGACACCCCGTGGGAGCAGGACCTCCAGCACCCCGTCGCGACCTCGGCCGACATCGACTACGTGCTCGAGCACGCGAACGCGGTGCTCGCGCACCCGCTCACGCGCGACGACATCATCGGCACGTGGGCCGGCCTCCGACCTCTCCTGCAGCCCGGCACCAAGGAGGGCACGAGCTCCGCGAAGGTGTCGCGCGAGCACACCGTGGCGTCCCCCACGCCGGGTCTCACGGTCATCGCCGGCGGCAAGCTCACGACGTACCGGGTGATGGCCAAGGACGCGGTCGACTTCGCGATCGGCCAGCGCGCGAGCGCCCTGCCCTCGATCACGCACAAGATCCCGCTGCTCGGCGCCGTCGGGCTCGACGCCGTCCGACGTCAGGCGCGGCCGTGGGCCTCGCGCTACGGCTGGACGCCCGCGCTCGTCGACCACCTGCTCCACCGCTACGGGTCCAACCTGCGCGAGATCGTCGAGCTGTGCGAGGCACGGCCGGACCTCGCGAGGCCGCTCGAGCACGCACCCGCGTACCTGCGGGCCGAGATCGCGTACGGCGTCTCGCACGAGGGCGCGCTGCACCTCGAGGACCTGCTGCTGCACCGCACCCGGCTCAACTACGAGGTCGCCGACCGCGGCCTCGCCGCGCTGCCCGAGATCGCCGACCTCGTCGGCGAGCTCCTCGGGTGGGACGACGCGACCCGCGCCGCCGAGATCACCAGCTACACCGACCGCGCGAACGCGGAGGCCGCCGCCGAGCAGGAGCCCGACGACGCGTCCGCCGAGCGCACCCGGCTCGAGGTCGACGACGTGTCGCCCCTCCAGCCGCTGCGCACCACCTGACAGCAGAACACCGCTCGCGAACGAGCACGGGCGCCGTCCGGCAGGGGACGGCGCCCGGCTCACCTCGCACCACGACCTCACGGGGCGCACGCCGTCGGCGGACCGACCCGAGGACCCGGCGCTCAGGCGCGCCGGGACGGTTGAGACAGAGAAGTCCACCACGAAAGAGAGAGCACGATGGATCAACTCCTCATGAACGCCTTCTGGTCCGAGATCCTCGGCACGGCGACCCTGATCCTCCTCGGTGCGGGCGTCGTCGCGAACGTCATCCTGCCGAAGACGAAGGGCTTCAACGGCGGCTGGCTCCTCATCAACTTCGGATGGGGCCTCGCGGTCTTCGCCGGTGTGTACGTCGCCTTCAAGTCGGGCGCGCACCTCAACCCCGCCGTGACGATCGGCCTCTTCACGGCGCAGGAGCCCTTCTACTCGGTCACCGGTCCGGAGGGCGTGCTCACGGCGAGCATCGAGCCGACGGTCGGCAACATGTTCATGTACTTCGGTGCGCAGATGATCGGTGCCTTCGTCGGCGCCGTCCTCGCGTTCCTCGCGTACAAGAAGCACTTCGACGAGGACGCCCCGGGCGCGACCAAGCTCGCCGTCTTCTCGACCGGTCCGGAGATCCGCTCCTACGGGTGGAACTTCGTCACCGAGGTCCTGGCGACCTTCGTGCTCGTGTTCTTCGTCGTGGCGTCCGGCAAGACGCCGTCCGGCCTCGGGCCGCTCGCCGTCGCGCTCATCGTGGTCGGCATCGGCGCGAGCCTCGGTGGTCCCACCGGGTACGCCATCAACCCTGCCCGTGACCTCGGTCCCCGCATCGCGCACGCGCTGCTGCCGATCAAGGGCAAGGGCTCGAGCGACTGGGCCTACTCCTGGGTCCCCGTCGCGGGTCCGCTGGTCGGCGGTGTCCTCGCCGGCCTCCTCGGGGCCGCCTGGGTCTGACCGGCCCGGACGACCTGCACTCTCCCCCGCGTGACCGGGGAGCCGGGGGCCTCCCCGGTCACGCGACCTGCCGCCGTCGGGCGGCGGGGCACCCACCACGCACACCACACCGACGTGAAGGACTGAACGCACCATGGCCGACTACGTTCTCGCCATCGACCAGGGGACCACGAGCTCCCGGGCCATCGTCTTCAACCACTCCGGGGAGATCGTCTCCACCGGGCAGCTCGAGCACGACCAGATCTTCCCGCGCGCAGGGTGGGTGGAGCACAACCCGGAGCAGATCTGGAACAACGTCCGCGAGGCCGTGGGCCTCGCGCTGACCCGCGCCAACGTCACGCACCAGGACATCGCGGCGGTCGGCATCACCAACCAGCGCGAGACGGCCGTCGTGTGGGACAAGACCACGGGCAAGCCGGTCTACAACGCGATCGTCTGGCAGGACACGCGCACGCAGAAGATCGTCGACGAGCTGGGCGGCTCCGACGGCCCCGAGAAGTACAAGGCGATCGTCGGGCTCCCGCTCGCGACCTACTTCTCCGGCCCCAAGGTCAAGTGGATCCTCGACAACGTCGAGGGCGCGCGCGAGAAGGCCGAGGCGGGCGACCTGCTGTTCGGCAACACCGACACGTGGACGCTGTGGAACCTCACGGGTGGCGTCAACGGCGGCGTGCACGTCACCGACGTGACCAACGCGTCGCGCACCATGCTCATGGACCTCGACACGCTCTCCTGGCGCGAGGACATCGCCGCCGACATGGGCATCCCGCTGTCCATGCTCCCCGAGATCAAGTCCTCCTCCGAGGTCTACGGGCACGGCCGCCAGCAGGGCCTCCTGCCGGGCGTGCCGATCGCGGGCATCCTCGGCGACCAGCAGGCCGCCACGTTCGGCCAGGCGTGCTTCGAGGTCGGGCAGGCCAAGAACACCTACGGCACGGGCAACTTCATGCTGCTCAACACGGGCACCGAGAAGGTCATGAGCCAGAACGGGCTGCTCACGACCGTCTGCTACAAGATCGGCGACCAGCCTGCCCGGTACGCGCTCGAGGGATCGATCGCCGTCACCGGCTCGCTCATCCAGTGGCTGCGCGACAACCTCGGCATGTTCGAGGACGCGCCCGACGTCGAGTGGCTCGCCGGCAAGGTCGAGGACAACGGCGGCGCCTACTTCGTGCCCGCCTTCTCCGGCCTCTTCGCCCCGTACTGGCGCTCCGACGCACGTGGCGCGCTCGTCGGCCTCACGCGGTACGTCAACCGCAACCACATCGCGCGCGCCGCGCTCGAGGCGACCGCGTACCAGACGCGCGAGGTGCTCGACGCGATGAACGCCGACTCCGGCGTCGACCTCACCGAGCTGCGCGTCGACGGCGGCATGGTCGCCAACGAGCTGCTCATGCAGTTCCAGGCCGACCAGCTCGGCGTCGACGTCGTGCGCCCCAAGGTCGCCGAGACCACGGCGCTCGGCGCCGCGTACGCCGCGGGCATCGCCGTCGGGTTCTGGAAGGGCGAGCAGGACGTCATCGACAACTGGGCCGAGGACAAGCGCTGGAGCCCGTCGATGGAGTCCGGCGAGCGCGAGCGCCTGTACCGGAACTGGAAGAAGGCCGTGACGAAGACGTTCGAGTGGGTGGACGAGGACGTCGAGCAGTAGGCCCGTCGCCGCTTCCTTCGCGGGACGCGGCACGTGCGGAGGGGCGGGGCGCCGGGTGCGCCCCGCCCCTCCGTCGTCCCCGGCCCGGCGGGCGAGCCACCGGGCACCTGCCTAGCGTCGGAGGAGGTCGCGACACGGCGGCCTGCCACGACGGGAGACGTCATGACCGACACGCACCACGAGCTGCCGCACGCCGGGTCCGACGAGGTCGAGAAGGTCCGCGAGCTCGTCAAGGACGAGCGGATCGCCATGCTCACGACCATCGCGGAGGACGGGGGCCTCGTCAGCCGGCCCATGGGCGTGCAGGCCGTCGACTTCGACGGCGACCTGTGGTTCTTCGCCGCGACGGACTCCCACAAGGTCGCGGAGATCGCGCGCGACTCCGCCGCCAACGCCGCGTTCTCCGGGACGAGCTCGTGGGTGTCGCTCTCCGGGCGCGCCACGCTCGTGCACGACCCGGACAAGATCCGCGAGCTCTGGAACGCCGTCGCCGACGCGTGGTTCCCCGACGGTCCGGACACTCCCGGCGTCGTGCTCATCCGGCTGCACGCCGAGTCCGCCGAGTACTGGGACTCCCCCGGCGGCCGCGTCGCGACGCTCTTCAGCCTCGTCAAGGCGAAGGTCACCGGGCGCCCGTACGAGGGCGGGGAGAACGAGACCGTCGAGCTCTGAGGGCTGCGCGCCGCCGACCTGCGCCGCCGGGGTCGCTCCCGCCCGGACGAGTCCCTACGGTGGTCAGGTGCGCGCGTGGGTCTACGAGCGGTACGGCGGCGTCGACGAGCTCCGGCTCCGTGACCTGCCGACCCCTGCGGCAGGGACGGGAGAGGTGCTCGTCGAGGTCGTCGCGGCGTCCGTGAACCTGTCGGACTGGGAGGCGCTGCGAGGCAGCCCGGGCTACGCCCGCCTCGACGGTCTCCGCGCGCCGCGCACCCACGTCCTGGGGTCCGACGTCGCCGGTCGCGTGGTCGCGGTCGGCGACGGCGTCACACGCTTCCGCCCGGGGGACGACGTCTACGGCGACAACCTCCCGCGCCGCGGCGGGTTCGCCCAGTACGTGGTGATGCCGGAGCAGGCGGTGGCGCGCAAGCCCCCGGGGCTGACCTTCGCCCAGGCGTCCACGATCCCGCAGGCGGGCGGCATCGCGCTGCAGGCCCTCGCGCGGGCGCATCCGGAGGCGCGGGTGCTCGTCAACGGCGCCGGAGGAGGGTCCGGGAGCTTCATGGTCCAGCTCGCGGTCGCGCGGGGGCTGCGCGTCACCGCGGTGGACGACGCGGGCAAGCTCGACTTCCTCAGGCGGCTGGGCGCGCACGAGGTGATCGACTACCGGCGGACCGACTTCACGCGGACCGGCCCGTACGACCTCGTCGTCGACCTCGTCGCCCAGCGGTCGGTCTTCGCCTACCGGCGCGCGCTCGCCCGCCACGGTCGGTGCCTGATGGTCGGGGGCACGCTGCGGACGCTGCTCCGCATGCTCACCGTCGGGCCCGTCCTGGGCGCGCTGACCGGTGCGCGGCTCGGCGTCCTCCTCGTGCGGCAGGGTCCGCGCCACTTCGCGCCCCTCGCCGACCTGTGCGTCGCCGGCGACGTCGAGATCCACGTCGACCGCACGTTCGCCTTCGCGGACGTGCCCGCCGCGCTCACGCTGCACGGTGAGGGGCGCGCGCTGGGGAAGGTCGTCGTCGCCGTGCGCGACACCCCTGGTTAGGGTGAGCGCGTGAGCGTCGTGCGCGAGACCAGCTACACCGTCCCCGGGATCCACGTCACCGACCGCGAGCTCGAGGTGCCGCTCGTCTGGGGCGACGACGGCGACCCGCGCCGCCTGACCGTGTTCGTGCGCGAGCTCGTCGACCCGGTGCGGCGTTCCGACGACCTGCCGCTGCTCGTCTTCCTCCAGGGCGGCCCCGGCGGCAAGGGACCGCGCCCCACCGGCCCAGACGGCTGGGTCGGCACCGCCCTGGAGACGCACCGCGTGGTGCTGCTGGACCAGCGCGGGACCGGGCGCTCCTCGGCGGTGCGGGGCGCGGCGCTCGCGGCCCGCGGGACGGGCGCCGCCCAGGCCGACCACCTGGCGCACTTCCGTGCGGACGCGATCGTCGCCGACGCGGAGCACGTGCGGCGCACCGTCTACGGCGGGCGGCGCTGGTCGTCGCTCGGCCAGTCGTACGGCGGCTTCCTCACGATGACCTACCTGTCCCGAGCACCCGAGGCGCTCACCGCGTGCTACGTCACCGGCGGGTTGCCGGGGCTGACGGCGGACGCGCGCGAGGTCTACCGGCGTACCCAGCCGCGCGTCGTCGCGAAGAACGCCGCGTACCGCGAGCGCTACCCCGACGACGCGGCCCGCCTCGCGCGCGTGGCGGACCGGGTCGCGGCGGGCGACGTGCGGCTGCCCGACGGCGACGCGCTGACCGTGCGCCGGCTCCAGACGCTCGGCATGGACCTCGGGATGAAGCCCGGGCCCGAGCGCATCCACTGGGTCCTCGACGAGGCGTTCGACGCCGACGCGCCCGGCGAGCTCACCGACACGTTCCTCGCGGAGGTTGCCGCGGCGACGTCGTTCCGCACGAACCCGCTCTACGCCGTCCTGCATGAGTCGATCTACGCGCAGTCCGGCACCGGGCCCACCGGCTGGGCCGCCGAGGCCGTGCGCGCCGAGGACCCGGCGTTCGACCCGGCGGCGCGGCCGCTGCTGCTGACCGGCGAGATGATCTACCCCTGGATGTTCGACGAGGTCGCCGCGCTGCGCCCCTTCCGCGCGGCGGCGGAGGCGCTCGCCGCCCGCGAGAGCTGGCCGGACCTGTACGACCTCGACGTGCTGGCCCGCAACGAGGTGCCGGTCGAGGCGGCGGTGTACTTCGACGACATGTTCGTCGACGCCGGCCTGTCGCTCGAGACGGCGACCCGCGTGGGAAACGTCCGCACCTGGGTGACGAACGAGCACGAGCACGACGGCCTGCGCACCGGCGACGTCTTCTCCCGCCTGCGCGACCGCCTGGCCGCCCGCGGCGGCCCCCTCCCCACCCGCTGAGTGCATGAAATAGTCGCGTCCGCGGGCCGCGGACGCGACTATTTCATGCACTCAGCGGGGGCCCGGTGACGGGGCGTGCTTGGCGAGGAACGCGTAGACCTCCGTGGCGTCGACGCCCGGGAAGGCGCCGGACGGGAGCGCGGAGAGCACGTGCTGGTGCATGCGGGCGCTGGGCCAGGAGGCGTCCTCCCAGCGCGTCGCCGCGTCGGCCGCGGGGCGACGGCAGCACGACTCGTCCGGGCACGACGACTGGCGCCGCACGGCCGTGTCGCGGCCGCGGAACCACTTGGCCGACGCGAACGGCACGCCGACGGCGATCGAGAACTGGCCGGTCGTCGTCGTGCCGGTCTGGGTCGAGCACCAGAACGTCCCCGCCGGGGTGTCGGTGTACTGGTACGACTCCTGCGCCCGGTCGCGGCGCGTGAACGCCTCCCGGACGGCCCACTTCCGGCAGACCATCTGGCCCTCGATCGCGCCCGTCACGTCGGCGGGCAGGGGCAGGCCGTCGTTCTCGTACCCGCGGAACAGCGCGCCGTCGTCGCCCACGCGCAGGAAGTGCAGCGGGATGCCGAGGTGCACGGTCGCGAGGTTGGTGAAGCGCTGTGCGGCGGCCTCGTGCGTCACGCCGAACGCGTCGCGGAGGTCCTCGACCGCGAGGTCCTTCTCGCGCTTGCGCCGCTCGAGGAACTCGACGGCGGCGGACTGCGGGATGAGGCAGCACGCCGCGAAGTAGGTGATCTCGACGCGCTGGCGCAGGAACTCCGCATACGAACGCGGCCGCTCGTGCCCGAGCACGCGGTGCGCGATCGCCTGGAGCGCGAGCGAGCGCAGGCCGTGCCCGCCGGGGATGGACGCGGGCGGCAGGTAGATGCGCCCGTTCTCCAGGTCGGTGACGGTGCGCGTCGAGTGCGGCAGGTCGTCGACGTGCCAGATCGTGAAGCCGAGCTGCTCGGCCATGCGCGCGACGGTGCGGTGCGTGAGCGCGCCGACCGTGTACCCGGCCTTGCGCGCCATCTCCTCCGCGAGCTCCTCGATGCCCGGGTAGTAGTTGTCGCGCGCCTGCCGTTCGAGCCGCAGCTCGGTGTTGGCGCGGCGCGCCTCCTCGGGGGTCGCGACGGCCTCGGTCGCACGGCGCTGGAGCTCGGTGTGCAGGCCGACGAGGTTCTCCAGGACCGGCAGGGGGAGCTTCTGGCTCGCCTTCACGGACGGCAGACCCAGCCCGGCGAACAACGGCCCCCGCTGCGCGCGGTCGAGCGCGATCTCCAGCGCGGCCCGGCGCGACGGCGGCTCGTCCGTGAGCAGGTCGGTCAGCGGCACGTCGAGCGCCTGCGCGAGATGCTGGAGGAGCGACAGCCGCGGCTCGCGGCGCCCGTTCTCGATCATCGACAGCAGGCTCGGGGCGGTGCCGACCGCCTCACCGAGCGCGTCGAGCGTGAGGCCGCGGGTCGTGCGGAAGTGGCGCAGACGGCGACCGAGCGTGAGGAGGTCCGCCTGCGGCTCGGGCTGCGGCGGCTCGCCCGGTCCGGACCCGGGACGACCGTCAGGGCGACCGGACGACGTCGTGCTGACCATGGCTTGACAGTACGTCAAGATCAGGTGATCTTCACAGCGATCTGGTTGGAAATCTCTACGGGCGCGGCGCGAGGGTGGAAGGAGCACGAGGCCACCGCCGACCGAGGAGCACCCGATGACCGTTGCCGCCCGCACTGCTGCGAACCCGACGACCCGCCGCCGCACGCGGTCCGCCGCGCTGCTCGACGACGTCGAGACCGACGTCGCGGGCCTGTCGGCGACGTTCGGCTCGGCGTCCGGCGCGCGCCTCGGTTCCCCGAGCCACGACCCGCGCCCTCGCGACGCCCGCGCGTGGGTGCGCGAGATCGCGAACCTCACCGAGCCGGACGCGATCGTGTGGTGCGACGGCTCCGCGGAGGAGAAGCAGCGGCTCACCGACCTCCTCGTCGACGGCGGGACGCTGCTCCCCCTCGACCCCGAGCTGCGTCCGGGCAGCTACCTCGCGCGGTCCGACCCGAGCGACGTCGCGCGCGTCGAGTCGCGCACGTTCATCTGCTCGCGCGACGAGGTCGACGCCGGCCCGACGAACAACTGGCGCGAGCCCGAGGCGATGCGCGCCGAGCTCCGCACCGTGTTCGAGGGCTCCATGCGCGGCCGCACGATGTACGTCGTGCCGTTCTCGATGGGACCGGTGGGCGGCCCCCTCTCCCAGGTGGGCATCGAGGTCACCGACTCGCCGTACGTCGTCGTGAGCATGGGGATCATGACGCGCGTCGGCCAGGAGGTCATGGACCTCATCGACGCCGGCGCCCCGTTCGTGCCGGCCGTCCACTCGGTGGGCGCGCCCCTCGTGGACGACACGGGCGCCGTCGCCGAGGACGTCCCGTGGCCGTGCAACGACACCAAGTACATCGTCCACTTCCCCGAGACGCGGGAGATCTGGTCGTACGGCTCCGGGTACGGCGGCAACGCCCTGCTCGGGAAGAAGTGCTTCGCGCTGCGCATCGCGTCCGCCATGGCGCGCGACGAGGGCTGGCTCGCCGAGCACATGCTCCTCATCCGCGCGACGTCGCCCGAGGGCCGCGCGTACCACCTCGCCGCAGCCTTCCCGTCCGCGTGCGGCAAGACGAACCTCGCGATGCTGCGCCCGACGATCCCCGGCTGGACCGTCGAGACCATCGGCGACGACATCGCGTGGCTGCGCCGCGGCCCCGACGGCCGCCTGCGCGCCATCAACCCCGAGGCCGGGTTCTTCGGGGTTGCGCCCGGGACCGGCGTCGACACCAACCCCGCCGCCGTCGAGACGTTCGCGCGGGACACGATCTTCACGAACGTCGCGCTCACCGACGACGGCGACGTGTGGTGGGAGGGCCTGACCCCCGAGCCGCCCGCGCACCTGACCGACTGGACCGGCCAGGACTGGACGCCCGACTCCGGCCGACCCGCCGCGCACCCCAACTCGCGGTTCACCGTCTCCGCCGCGCAGTGCCCGACGATCGCCGACTCGTGGGAGGACCCCGACGGCGTCCCGATCGACGCGATCGTCTTCGGCGGCCGCCGCGCGACCAACGTCCCGCTCGTCGCGCAGGCGTACGGCTGGGAGCACGGCGTCTTCATGGGCGCCACCATCTCCTCCGAGCAGACCGCGGCCGCCGAGGGCACCGTCGGCGCGCTGCGCCGCGACCCGTTCGCGATGCTGCCCTTCTGCGGCTACAACATGGCCGACCACTGGGCGCACTGGCTGCGCGTCGGCGCGTCGCTCGACCCCGACAAGCGCCCCAAGATCTTCCAGGTCAACTGGTTCCGCAAGGACGCCGACGGCCGCTTCCTGTGGCCGGGGTTCGGTGAGAACTCGCGCGTCCTCGCGTGGATCGCGGCGCAGGTGGACCGCTCGCGCGGCGTGCGCACCGACTGCGGCGCAGTCAAGAGCCCCGTCGGCCTGCTCCCCGCGCCGGGCGCTCTCGAGCTCGGCGGCCTGCACATGGACGACGGCGACCTCGACGCGCTGTTCGAGGTCTCGCCCGAGCAGTGGCTCGCCGAGGCCGAGCTGACCGCCGAGTTCTTCGACACGTTCGGCAACCGCGTCCCCGACGAGCTGTGGGCGCAGCTCGCGCGCCTGCGCGACCGCCTCGGCGCCTAGCCCACCGGGCACCGCCCGGACGATGCGCTCCGGCGCGAGCCCTGCGCTCCCCCGTGCAGCACTCGCGCCGAAGCGCATCGTTCGGCAGGACGGGCTCGTGTCAGTACCTCGTGCCCATGAGGTCGCGGACGTCGGCGAGGGTGCGGTCGGCGATCGCGTTCGCGCGGGCGTTGCCCTCGCGGAGCACGTCGAGCGGATCGGGGCCGTCGCCGGCGGCGAGGGCGCGCCGTCGGGTGCGCAGGGGGCGCAGGTGCTCGATCAGCGCCTCGGTCACGACCTGCTTGAGCCGGCCCGCGCCCGCCGCGCCGACCTCGTCCGCGAGCGCCTCGGGCGTCGTCCCGGCGGCGAACGCGCCGAGCGTCAGGAGGTTCGCCACCTCCGGGCGCCGCTCGGGCTCGTAGGTGACGTGCCGCTCGGAGTCGGTGCGGTGGCGCCGGACGAAGCGCGCGGTGGCGTCCTCGTCGTCGCGCAGCTCGAGCGCGTTGCCCGCGGACTTGCTCATCTTGCGCCCGTCGGTGCCGAGCACGGTCGGCGCGGGCGCGAGCAGCACGTCGGGCTCGGGGAAGTACGGCTGCGCGGCGGCGTAGCGCTGGTTGAAGCGCCGGGCGATCGTGCGGGTGATCTCCACGTGCGGGAGCTGGTCCTGCCCGCCGGGCACGAGGTTGCCGTGACAGAACAGGATGTCGGCCGCCTGGTGCACGGGGTAGGTGAACAGCAGGCCGCTCATGGGCCGACCCTGCCGGGCCGCCGCGGCGACCGCCTCGGCCTTCACCGTCGGGTTGCGCTCGATCTCGGCCGTCGTGACGAGGCTGAGGAACGGCAGCAGGAGCTGGTTGAGCGCGGGCACCGCGGAGTGCGTGAAGATCGTCGTGCGGGCGGGGTCGACCCCCGCCGCGAGGTAGTCGAGGACGACCTCCCGCACGGTCGCGGGCAGGTCGCCGGCGTCGTCGCGGTCGGTGATGACCTGGTAGTCGGCGACGACGAGCACGACCTCGACGCCGTCGTCCTGGAGCCGCACGCGGTTCGCCAGGGTCGCGACGTAGTGGCCGAGGTGCAGCGCGCCGGTGGGGCGGTCGCCGGTGAGGACGCGGAACCCTGACGGGTCGGTCGCGAGGCGGGCCTCGATCTGGGCGGACCGCTCGCGGGCGGTCGCGACGGACGCCGTCGAGGCCGGCAGGGCGGGCGACGGCGCCGCGGTGGCGTCGTCGGGGAGGGCCGCCCCGGTCGGGGCGAGGGTGGTGGTCATGGGGGCTCTCCTTCGGTGGGGAGCCGCGCGCCGCGTCCTGGTCGGGAGGGCCCGGACATGACGACGTCCCGGCTGCGGCGCGCAGCTCGGGACGTGGGCAGGACTGGTCACGGCTGCGGGGGCAGCCACCACCAGCTCTGCGTGATCATGCGTCCACCCTACTCCGGCTCTCCTGCAGCTTCCCCGGCGTCGTGCGCCGACCGAGAACGCCCACGAGCCCGAGGAGGGCCACCACGCCACCGATCACCACCGTGCTCAACACGCACAGGGCCATGACGCGCACCTGGGACCGGGACACACCGTCCTCGGCGAGCGGGTTGTCGGCGATCACGCCCATCGTGTACCCCACCACGAGCCCGACGACCCCGAGCGCGACACCCGCGACCATCAGCACGACCGCGACCCACCGGTTCATTCGTCCCCCTCGTCCCAGTTCCCGGGCGAGAGCACTCGACCCGGACCATCTCGACGTCCGAGTGTGGCAGACGTCCCGCACCTCGTCTCCGGCCTCGGTGTCCGGCCTCGCCGCGCGCGTCGGGGAGGATGGTCCGGTGCCCCAGATCACCGTGGAGAACGTCACCGGACCCGTCGCGCACCACGGGGAGGGGCCGGTGTGGTCGCCGTCGTGGGGCGGGCTGCGCTGGCTCGACATGCTCGCGGGCGACCTGCTCACGCTGCGCGCGGACGGCGCCGTCGACCGCCTCCACGTGGGCGACCACGCGGCCGTGGTGCGGCCGCGGACCGGCGGCGGGTTCGTCGTCGGGCTCGCGCGCGGGCTCGTGGTCGCGGACTCCGACGACTCGCCCGTGCGCCCGCTCCCGGCGCTCTTCGACGACCCGACGGTCCGCCTCAACGAGGGCGCGGCCGGGCCCGACGGCGCGTTCTACGCGGGCGGCATGGCCGACGGCGCACGCCCGGGCGCGAGCGCGCTGTTCCGCGTCGAGGCGGACGGGACGTCGCGCGTCGTCGTCGAGGACGTGACGTGCGCGAACGGGCTCGCCTTCTCCCCCGACGGGTCGCGCGCCTACTGGACGGACTCGCTCACGCACCGCGTCGACGTCCTCGACGTCGTGCCCGCTGAGGAGGACCCGCGGGGGCTCGTGCGGCGGCGCCCGTTCGTGACGGTCGACCCGTCCGACGGCCTGCCCGACGGGATCGCGGTCGACGCCGAGGGCGGTGTCTGGGTCGCGCTCTGGGGCGGCGCCGCCGTCCGCCGCTACTCCCCCGACGGCACGCTCGACGCCGTCGTCCCGCTCCCGGTGTCGCAGGTCAGCGCGTGCGCGTTCGGCGGCGACGGGCTCGACGAGCTGTACGTCACGACGTCGCGCCAGGGCTTCGGGACGCCCGACCCGGACGAGGCCGCGTCGGGGTCGCTGTACGTCGCGCGACCCGGAGTGCGTGGCCTGCCCACGCTACCGTTCTCCGGCTGAGCGGGAGGGGGCCGGGCAGGCGGCCGTCGAGGCTCAGCGGACGGCGTCGCGCACGCGCTGCTCGGCGCGGCCCAGGCCGTCGATCTCCAGCGTGACGACGTCGCCGTCGTGCAGGTACGGGAAGCGGCCCGAGAGCGCGACGCCCTGGGGCGTGCCGGTGTTGATGAGGTCGCCGGGCTCGAGGACCATGTACTGCGACAGGTGGTGCACGAGGTACGCGACGTCGAAGATCATGTCGGCCGTCGTCGAGTCCTGGCGGGCCTCGCCGTTGACCCAGGACCGGAGCCCGAGGTTCTGGACGTCCACCTCGTCGGCGGGCACGAGCCACGGGCCGAGCGGGTTGAACGTCTCGCAGCTCTTGCCCTTGGACCACTGCCCGCCGGAGACCTTCATCTGGTAGTCGCGCTCGGAGACGTCATGGGAGAGGACGTAGCCCGCGACGTGGTCCATCGCCTCTTCGGGTGACGACAGGTAGCGCGCCCGGCGTCCGATCACGACGCCAAGCTCGACCTCCCAGTCGACGGTCGTCGCGCCGGGCGGCACGAGGACGTCGTCGTTCGGGCCGACGACGGTGTTCGAGTGCTTCCAGAAGACGATCGGGACGTCGGGCGGCGTCGAGCCGGACTCGGCGGCGTGCTCGGCGTAGTTCATCCCGATGCACACGACGGCCGTGGGCCGCGCGACGGGCGGGCCGACGCGCAGCTCGTCGGCGCCGTCGAGCACGGGGAGCGCACCCGCGGCGAGCGCCGCGCGGACCCGGCCGACGCCGTCGGCCGCGAGGAACGCGCCGTCGATCTCGGCGGTGAGCGGTTCGAGCGAGTAGACGACCCCGTCCTCGCGGACGGCGGGACGCTCCTGGCCGAGGGGGCCGAGTCGGACGAGGTGCACGGGTGGGTCTCCTAGATCTGGGGCGGGCGGACCGACCGCGGCGTGCTGCGGACGCCGCGGCGAGAGCAGTGTGCGCGTTCTCAGGCGAGGGCGCGCGCGTGGTCCGGGTTCACGATCGACGGCACGGGGCGGCCCGCGAGGAAGTCGACGGCGTTGCGCGCGGTGTGCACGGGGAGGTCCTGCATGGCCTCGGGCGAGAACCACGCGGCGTGCGGGGTGAGCAGCACGTTGTCCAGGGTGCGCAGGCGCGAGTCCGCGGGCAGCGGCTCGGTCGCGTAGACGTCGAGCGCGGCGGAGCCGACGTGGCCGGACGCGAGCGCGTCGGCGAGCGCGTCCTCGTCGATGAGCGGCCCGCGGCACGTGTTGACCACGCGCACGCCGGGCTTCGCGGCCGCGAGGGTGCGGGCGTCGAGCAGGTGGCGCGTCGTGTCCGTGAGCGGCGCGTGGAGCGTGATGACGTCGGCGCGCGCGACGGCCTCGTCGATCCCCACGGCCTCGTGCCCGTCGGACGCCACGGCCTGCGGGTCGACGAACGGGTCGTGCACGAGCACGCGGTAGCCGAGCGCGCGGGCGGAGCGCGCGACCTCGGAGCCGATCCGCCCGTACCCGATCACGGCGACGGAGGTGCTCGACAGGCGCGCGGCGTGCTGGGCCGTCGGGGCCCACGTGCCGGCGCGCAGCGCGCGGTCGTAGGCGACGAGGCCGCGGTCGAGCGTGAGGATCATCGCGACCGTGTGGCTCGCGACCTCCTCGATGCAGTAGGTCGGGGTGTTGGCGACGGCGACGCCGCGCTCGGTGGCGGCCGCGACGTCGACCATGTCGTAGCCGATGCCCATGCGCGAGACCATGCGCACCCCGCCCGGCCCGGCGACGGCGTCGAGCACGCGGGCCGTGATCGGAGCCCACTGCACGACGAGCGCGGCGGGTGCCGACCCGCTCTCGGCGGCCTCCTCGACGGCGGCGATCACCTCGTCCTCGGTGCGCGCCGCGGCACGCACGGCCCGCAGCCCGGCGGCGGTCAGGGTGTCCTCGCACGCGGTCCCGGGCAGGTCGCAGTCGGTGATGACGACGGTGTCGGCTGTCATGCGATGGATGCTATAGCAAATAGCACCTTCGACCAACCCTCGGGCCGGTCGGATGCTATAGCGTGGGCTCATGACCCTTGCCCCGGACGGCGCCCGCCGCCGCCTCGCCCTCGTCACCGGCGCCAGCTCCGGCATCGGTGCCGCCACCGCCCTCCAGCTCGCGCGCGACGGGCACGACGTCTGGCTCACGTACACCGGCGGCGAGGCCGGCGCGCGCGCCACCGCCGCCCGCTGCGAGGAGGAGGGCGCCGCGACGCGCGTCTCGCGCCTCGACCTGCGTGACACCGCGTCAGTCGAGGCGCTCGTCGCCGAGGTCACCGACGCCTGGGGACGCCTCGACGTGCTCGTCAACAACGGCGGCGTGTGCCCCTACCGCGCGCTCGACGACATCGAGCTCGACGAGTGGGATTTGGTCATGGAGACCAACGCGCGCGGCACGTTCGTGCTGTCGCGCGCCGCGCTCCCGCTGCTGCGCGCGGGTCGTCCGTCGCCCACCGGCGCCACGGTCACGCCCGACGAGCGGGCCGCGCGCGACCGCGCGATCGTCAACCTCTCGTCCATCGCGGGCGAGCAGGGCGCGCTCAAGACCGGCGTGCACTACGCCGCGAGCAAGGCCGCGATCCTCGCGATCACGCGTTCGTTCGCGCGCATCCTCGCGAGCGAGGGCATCCGCGTGAACGCCGTGACGCCCGGCCCCGTGACGAGCGCCATCACCGACCAGCTCACCCCCGACGCGCGCGCCGGGCTCACCGCGTCCATCCCCCTCGGGGACTTCGGCACGCCCGACGACGTCGCCTGGGTCGTCGCGTCGCTCGCCTCCCCGCGCGCCGGGTTCGTCACGGGCGCGACGTACGACGTCAACGGCGGCGTCCGGATCGACTGACGCCCCGCACACCGCGCCCACCCCCTGCCCGAGGAGGCACCCATGAGCACGTCCCCGTCCGCCGTCGTCACCGCCCAGGTCGACGCCTTCAACGTCCGCGACCTCGACGGCTTCTGCGCGACCTACGCGCGCGACGCCGTCGTCAGCGGCGTGACGCCCGAGCCGATCGTCGGCCGCGAGGCCCTGCGCGCGTTCTACGCGAGCCGGTTCGAGGACACGGCGCTGCACTGCGTCATCGACGCGTCCGTGACGTTCGGCGACCGCTGGCTCGTCGCGCGCGAGCTCGTCACGACGTCGAACGGCACCGGCGAGACCGTCGCGACGTTCGAGGTCCGCGACGGCCTCATCACCCGCGCGAGCATGGTCAAGGGCTGACGGCGACCGCGCACGGAGCGCGGCGCTCGACCCCTCGCCGCCGCGTCCTCCCGGTGCACGGCCGGAGCCGTCCATGAGAATCCGCGGGACCGCGGCGAGACGCGCGTTACGGTTCGCCCATGACCGACGTCGTCACCGACCGCCTCGCGCTCCGCGCCTACGCCCCCGAGGACGAGGACCACTTCGTCGGGATCCTCGGCGACCCCCGGGTCACCCGCTGGATGGGCGTTCCCACCCGACCGCTCCGCGAGGTGTTCCGCTCGGTCGTCACCGCGGAGCCCGCCTGGGACATCTGGGCGATCTGGGCGGGCGACGTCTACGTCGGCCACGGCGAGCTCAAGCCGAGCCCCGACCCGCACGTCGACGGCCACGAGCTGGTCTACGCCCTCGTTCCCGACGCGTGGGGTCGTGGCTTCGGCACCGAGATCGCGGCGGGCATCACGAAGCACGGGCTGGAGACCCTCGGGCTGGGCGCCGTCCATGCGACCGTCGCGCCGGAGAACGGGGCGTCCCTGCGCCTCCTGCGCCGGCTCGGTTACGTCGACGCCGGGTCCTGGGTCGACGACGACGGCGACGAGACGCTGTGGCTGGTCAGGAGAGGCTAGAGCTCGACGGTTCCCCGTGCGCGGAGTTCAGGTGAGGCCGTAGCGCGCGTCGAGGTCGGGGTCGTGGGGCGGGTTGCCGAAGGACGCGGTCCAGGCGCCGTCGGCGGCGATCGACTGGCCGGAGACGTAGCCCGCCTCGTCGGACAGCAGGAACGCGACGAGCGCGGCGATCTCCTCGGACTCGGCGATGCGGCCGAGCGGCGGGCCTTCGGCGAGCGCGCGCTCCTCGGCGGCCGGGTCGGCCGCGCGGGCGATCTGGGCGTCGAGGTGCGGGGTGCGCACCCCGCCCGGCGCGACGGTGTTGGCGCGGATGCCGTACCGCCCGTACGTCACGGCGACGGAGCGCGCGAGCGCGTCGATGCCGCCCTTGGTCAGCTCGTAGGCGGCGTGGTCAGCGAACGCCGCACGGCCGTGGATCGAGCCGATGTTGACGATCGACCCGCCGCTCACCTGGTCGGTGAACGCCTCGACGGCGGCGGCGCAGCCCCAGAGGTAGCCGAGACCGTTGATCTCGACGACGTCGCGCGCGTCCTGCTCGACCTGCGCGGCGCGCTCCGGGTCGGCGAGCGCGTGCAGCGGCGTGCGGACGGTGATGCCCGCGTTGTTGACCCACCCGGCGAGCGGCGCGAGGTCGCGCGCGGCCCGCGCGGCCTCGCGGTGGGCCTCGCGGTCGCGCGAGTCCCCCAGCACGACGGCGGCGCACACCCCCTCCTCGACCGTCCTTGAGCCCGGGGTGCGCTCCAGCCCGACGACGGTCCACCCGTCCGCAGTGAGGCGCGCCGCCACGGCGCGGCCGATGCCCTTGCCGCTGCCGGTGACGACGACGCTGCGGTGCTTGTTCGCGGGTCCGGCTGCGGGTCCGGTCACGAGGGTGCCTCCAGGTCGAAGCGGTCGGGGTCGAGCGTGAAGCCCAGGCCGGGCGCGTCGGGCGGGGTGGCGTGGCCGCCGTCGAACACGGCACCGCCGCGCACGAGCAGCGGCGCGGGGTCGTAGGGGTTGCCCTCGGGCGAGCGGTCGAACGTCTCGACGCCGATGCCCGCCGCGCCGCCGAGGTGCACGCTCACCTCCGGGTACACGTGGCTCGAGACCACCATGCCGCGCGCGGCCCACGCGCGCACGAGCGGGTCGGCGACCGTGATGCCGCCGATCGCGACGACGTCGACGCGCGGCACGTCGAGCGCGCCCAGCATCGCCAGGTGCGCGAAGACCTCGGGGTCGGTCACCTCGTCACCGACGGAGAGCGGCAGCCCGGACGCGTCGCGCACGCGCGCGGCGCCGACCGCGTCCTCGGGGAGCAGGGGGTCCTCGAGCCACGCGAGCGCGGGCGCGGTCTCGCCGGACTGCCCCGCCGCGCCCGCGACGCCCCACGCGTCGAGGTCCGCGAGCGCCTCGTCCGCGTCGCGCCAGCCGAAGCCCACGTCGACGACGACGCCGCTGCGCCCCGCGACGGTCGGCCGGCCCGTGACGTCGGGCAGCTCGGCGCGCAGGATCGCGAGCAGGTCATGCATCAGCGCCCGGTCGGGCGAGCGCGAGATCTTCAGCAGCGGCCACCCCGAGCGCGCGTGCGCGAGCACCTCGTCCGCGACGTCGCGCGCGCTCCGGCCCGGCGTCGGATACGCCGCGACGAGGATCGCGGGGCGTGGCACAGCGACGGCCGCCCCGGATGAGACGACGCCGGGACGCCCTGCGACGGCACGTGACGGAACGTCCGTGTCGTCGCCGACACCGGGCTCTGCGAACCCGGCGAGGTCCGCGCCGTCGTCGAGCAGGGACCAGACGGGGCGCCCGGCGAGCCGGCCCGCGAGGTCCCACAGCGCGACGTCGACCAGGCCGATCGCGCGCCGCACGAGGCCCACGCGGCCGACGATCGCAGACCCGCGCAGGGCCGCGTCCCAGGCGGCGCCGACGCTCTCGCGCGCGGTGACGCCGTCGGACGCGACGACCTCGCGGCCCAGGACGTGCGGAGCGACGAGCCGGTCCACGAGCTCGGCCATGGGCGCCTCGCGCGTGAGCGCGTACGACTCGCCGGCGACAGTCCGGCCGTCGTCCGTCTCGGCGACGACGCGCACGCCGACGTACTCGCGCCGCTCGACGGTCATCGCGCCCAGACGCAGCGGCTGCGGCAGCGGGACGACCGTCGTCGCGGTCCGGACGGCGACGACGCGCGCGGCGGGCCCCACGCTCACTCCGGCTTCTTCGCGAGCGGCACGCCGTAGTCGACGAGGAACCCGCCGTCGACGTAGACGGTCTGGCCGACCATGTACGCGGCCTGGTCGGACACGAGCCAGCTCACCGCGTTGCCGATCTCCTCCGGCTGGGCGAGCCGGCGCGCGGGGATGCGCGCGAGGATCGTCTCCTCCGAGAGCGTGCCCTGCGCGACGCCCTGGCGGAACACGCCCGTGTCGATGTACCCGGGGGCGACGGCGTTGACCCGCACGCCGCGCGCGGCCCACTCGGCGCCCGCGGTCGCGGTGAGCCCGATGACGGCGGCCTTGGTGGTGGAGTAGGGCGCCCGTCCCGCGGAGCCGCGGGCCGAGACGGACGAGATGTTGACGACGGCACCACGACCCGCCGCGAGCATGTGGCGACCCGCGGCCTGGAGGCACGCGAAGACACCGTGCAGGTTGACGTCCACGACGGCCGACCACTCGTCCCAGGTGAGGTCCTCGAGCGCGCGGTGGCGCTGGATGCCCGCGTTGTTGACGAGCGCGTCGATCCCGCCGAACGCGTCCGCGAGGTCGTCGAACGCGGCGCGCACGGCGGCGTGGTCCGTGACGTCGAGCGGGGCCCACACGAGCCCGGGCGCGTCGGGGACGGCGCCGAGGTCGAGCGCGGGGAGGTCGTGCTGCACGACGTCCGCGCACACGACGCGGAACCCGTCGGCCGCGAGGCGCTCGGCGACGGCGCGGCCGATGCCGGCCGCTCCCCCGGTGACGACGGCGAGCGGGACGGGCGGGGCGTCGGGGGCGGGGGTGGTCACTGGTCCTCCTCGGGGACGGGACGGATCGGGGTCGCGGGTGCGGCGTGCGGTGGTGCGACCGCGCCGGGGGGCCAGGCCGCGGTGGCGGCGAGCACGTCGTCGACGACGGCGCACGCGTGCCGCTCCAGGCGTTCGAGCGAGCCCGGCGCGAGCGGCGACTGCCAGGCCTGGTAGGCGCCGACGTCGTACGCCTCGCGCGTGGGCAGGTAGACGAAGCCGGGGCCGTTGGTGAGGTTCGCGACGACGACGGGCCGCGTCCCGGCGTGGGCGCGCACCGTGCGCTGGAGGCGCGAGTACGCCTCGCCGGGGTGCGCGACGAGCAGCGCCTCGCCCACGCGCCACACCCACGTGGGGTGCGGCACCGTCGGGCCGGTGACGTAGCCGTCGCGCAGGTTCCGCGCGCGGCGCAGGCGCTCCTCGCGCGAGCGCGGGTCGATGCCGGCCCACTCGGCCTCGAGCTCGTCCCACGTCGGGAGGTCGCGCAGGTCGAGCGTGACGGGCTCCTCCACCGCGGCGAGCGTGCGGGCGTCGGGGCGGGCATCGGTGCCGGTGAGCGCGGCCGACGGCACGGGCTCCCAGACGGCGAGCGGCGCGCCGGACTCGACGACGTGGGTCAGCTCCAGCTCCGTGCCCGGCGGCGGGAGCTCGGCGAGCGCCGCGAGCACGGCGTGGCCGAGCGACGTGCCGTGGCGGTCCGCGACGGCGGTGTCGCCCGTGTACTGCTCGCGCGGGGCGAGCTCGCCCGACGCGCCCTGGAGGAACGCGACGGGGGCGGCCGTCTCGCGCTCGACGAGGTCGCGCATGGCGCCCACGTAGTCGGGCGAGACGAGCCGGTTCTGCCACGCGAGCGTCGTCGGGTGGCACGCGTAGTTGACGATCGTGGCGAGGGTGACGGGGTCGCCCTCGGGCGCGACGCCGTCGGGCCGGGTGTCCGGGGCGCCGAGGGCGGGGCGCGTCGTGAGGCGCCCGACGACGACCGTGTCGTCCGCGAGGTCGGCGCCGGGCGAGCGCGGGGTGCCGGCGTCGGGGTTGAAGCCGACGAGCGGGCGCGGGGCGCTTCCCGTGGCGGTCCCCGCGTCCCCGTCGGCGCACCCGTCGAGCAGCGCCTCGCGGTTGGACGCGAGGCCGCAGCGCCCGGTCGTCCACTCGAGGGTCGCGGGTCGGAGCGACGCGATCGCCGCCACGGCGGCGTCGGCCGCGGCGCGCGCGAGGTCGCGCAGGTACGCGACGCCGCGGTCGCCGCCCGGGAGGTCGGCGTCGCCCGAGCACAGGACGGGTCCGGCGTGCGTGTGGGAGAGCGAGACGACCAGGCGCTCGACGGGCAGGCCGGTCGCGTCGAGGACGGTCGTGCGCAGCGTCGCCTCGTCGTCGACCCGGCGCCACCACGTGCCGTCGACCGTCACGAGGACGAGCGGGTCGGAGGCGCCGCCGGCCGGGGTGCGCTCCTCGGCGAGCGCGACCGCCGTGAGCGTCATGGCGCGGTGCGCACCCTCGGAGACGTCCCAGTCCGCCGGGCCCCAGTTGCGCGCCCGGATGCCCGGGGCGGGTGTCACGTCGCGGACGGCGACGCCCGCCAGGCCGACGAACGCGGGGACGGGGGCCCGCGTGTGCAGGGCGACCATCGCACCTCCTCTGGGCTCGGGAGTGCCGATGCTATAGCATGTTGCTCGGTCGACACGTCCGACCAGGGACGGCGCCGTGGCCGCTATCCTTCGGGGCGTCCGACCGACGACGATCCGAGCCCGCCGCCCCCACGACACCACGGAGAAGCCATGGCGCTCAAGAGCGTGCCGGACCAGAACGTCGCCGACCGGGTGACGGTCGAGCTGCGCGAGGCGATCTTCAGCGGCGACCTCGCGCCGGGCGAGCGGCTCGTCGAGCGCAAGCTCGCCGAGCGCCTCGGCACGAGCCACATCCCCGTCCGCGAGGCGCTCACGCGGCTCACGCAGGAGGGCCTCGTCGAGCGACTCCCGCACCGCGGCGCGCGGGTCGCCGCCCTCACGAGCCGCGACCTCGAGGAGATCTCGAGCCTGCGCACGCTGCTGGAGCAGTTCGCCGTCGTGCGGGTCCAGGACGCGTGGGACCCCGCCAAGGAGGCGAGGCTGCGCAAGACCGTGCAGCAGATGGTCCAGGCGGCGGAGAAGGGCAGCAACGCGCGCGTCTTCGAGCTCGACCGGCGCTTCCACGAGCAGCTCTGGGAGATGGCCGACCACCGCATGCTCATGACGCTCAACGCGCAGCTCCGCAGCCGCATCACCGGCTTCCTGCGCGCCGCGAACGCCGCGCTCGAGCCCGAGGCGCGCGTCGCGCACGCCCGCACCCACGAGCTCATCGTCGACGCCATCGCGGGCGGCGACCCGGGGGCGGCGCAGCGCGTCATGGCCGAGCACATCGGCGAGGCCGCAGCCCGCCTCGCGAGCCACACCGAGGACGAGGCGGAGCCCGCCGTCGGGGCCTGAGCCCGCGCCGCCCGCCGGTGGCGCCTCGCGCCCGGCCGTCACAGCCCGGCGCGACTCCCGGTCGACCTGAGGAGGATGCACCCGCATCCACCGATCTCAGGGAGGCACCACATGGCTCGCATCATCGTCGTCGGCGGCACCGGGCACGTCGGCTCGCGCGTCGTCGAGAAGCTCACCGCGCACGGGCACGACGCCGTCGCCGCATCACGCCGCACGGGCGTCGACGCGTACACCGGCGCAGGGCTGACGGAGGCGCTGGCCGGCGCCGACGTCGTCGTCGACACCACCCAGGCGCCGTCGTACGTCCCCGACGAGGTCCGGGAGTACTTCGCCACGTCGACCGCGAACCTCGTCGCGGCGGAGAAGGCGGCGGGCGTCCGCCACCACGTCGCGCTCACCATCGTGGGCACCGACCGCCCGCAGGGCATCGGCTACTTCCACGGCAAGGCCGAGCAGGAGCGCGTCGTCCGCGAGTCGGGAGTGCCGTACTCGCTCGTCCACGCGACCCAGTTCTTCGAGTTCACCCCCGCGATCATCGGCACGGCGGCGCACGGGGACACCGTGCGGGTGTCGTCGGCGTCGATCCAGCCGATCGCCGCCGAGGACGTCGCGACCGCCGTCGCGCGGATCGCCGTCGGAGAGCCCGTGGGCGACGTCGAGATCGCCGGCCCGGAGGTCCTCGCGATCGGCGACCTCGTGCGCCGGACGCTCGCGGCGCAGGGCGACGGGCGCGAGGTCGTCACGGCGGACGACGCGCCGTACTTCGGGGCGCTGATCGAGGACCGCACGCTCGTGGCCGTGGACGGTGCGCAGATCTTCGGGACGCGCCTGGAGGACTGGCTCGCCGCGCAGGCAGCCTGACGGTGCACCCCGGGTGGCGGCACGCCGCCGCCCGGGGTGTCGTGCGTGCCCAGCCCGGCCCGCACGGTCCGTCGCGTCGCACGCCGACGGTCGTCCCGCGACCCTACTTTTGCTATAGCATCCCGTCAACACCGGCTCGCGACCCTGGACGGCCATGCACCTGCGCACCGCCACGCCCGACGACGTCCCCTCCCTCTACGCGCTGTGGGACCGCGCGTTCGACGCGCCGCTCATGGTGCCGGTCTACGAGACCGACGACGGTCGGCTCGACCGCACGCACGTCGCCGTCGACCCGCTCCACGGCGGGGTGGTCGGCTCGGTGTACTGGACGCCGCGCGAGGTCGGCGGGCCGGACGGCGGCACGCTGCGGGCCGGCGGCGTCGCCAACGTCGCGACCGCCCCCGAAGCCCGCGGCCGGGGCCTCGTCCGGACGCTGCTCTCCCGGGCCGTCGAGCAGATGGAGCGGGCCGGCACGCACGTCGCGCTGCTGTTCACCGGCACCCCCGACGTCTACCGGTCGAGCGGCTTCGAGACGTTCGACGTGCCGCTCCGGCGCGGCGTTCCACGGACGCTCGGCGACGCCGCGACCCACACGGTGGACGACCTCGCCGCCGAGTCGTTCCGCCCCCACACCCCCCGCGACGCGCCGTCCGGGCCGGGGGCTCCGCCGTCGGGCTCGGAGGACGACGCACCCCTGACCGTCCGCACCGACCGCCTGCCCGGCGTCCCACGGCCGGCATGGTCCGTCGCGCTCGGGTGGGAGCAGCTCGCCGCGCCGCACGACAGGTTCGACGCCGCGGGCGGCGGACCACGCCCCCTCACCACCCGGCGCACCGCCGAGCACTGGGAGCGCCGCATCCCGCTCTGGTACTCCGGCGCCGAGGTGTTCACCGCGCGGGCTGCCGACGGGGAGGTGGTGGGCTACCTCGCCCACGAACCCGGGCCGGGCGTCCTGAAGGTCCGTGAGCTCGGCGTCGACCCGACGGCGGAGCGCGCCGGCGAGGTCGTCGACGTTCTTGCGCGCACGACGCTCCAGCGGGCGCGCCTCCACCGCTCCCCCGTCGTCGAGGTTCGCCTGCCCGCGCACCCGCTCACCGAGCGCTTCACCGCGGCAGTCCTCGACGCGCCGACGCCGGCGACGGACACGACCGGGATGCTCCGTACGGTCCGCGCGGGGGCCGACGTCGTCGCCCGTCTGCGGGAGGCCGCCGCAGCCGGGATGGGCTTTCATTGGCCGGGCGACTACCTCTGATCCTGGGGCCGCCGCAGGGGTGTCACGGATCCGGGCTGAAGACCGGTCGACCGCGACGCCCTGTCCGGACCGCCGGTTCGCCGTCCGCACGCTCGCCGCTATGTTCTCGGTCATGCCTTCCGTTCGAGCCCGCCAGGCGATCGCCACCTCGATCGCCGTGGTCGTGTACGTGCTCTTGGCGTGCGCGGCAGTCGTCGCCGTGTGGTCCGGGATCTCGGGCACCGTCAACAGCTGGCAGGCGCAGCACGACGGCGAGGTCGGCACGTTCACCCCGGTCGAGCAGCACTGCAGCTCGAACCGTGGCACCCCGTCCTGCCGCTGGACCGGCACGTGGGAGCCCGAGGCCAGGGACCGCGTCATCAAGGACGTGCTCCTCGACGAGAGCCTCGGGACCGCAGAAGGCGACCCGCCTCCTGGTCCGGTCCATCCCACCCTCCACCACGACGCCTTGTCAGACCCGCAGGTCGTCTATCGGCCAGGTGATCGCACCTGGCTCCTGACCCCGGCTGTGACCACGGTCTTCCTCGGAGGCAGCGCCTACCTCGCCTGGAAGACGCACAGGTGGTCGCGCCGGGCGGCGGCAGCTGCGGCTCGACGAACCGAGCCGGGCAGGCACCGCACCGCCGCCTGACCCACCCGGGCGGCGTCCTCGAGGGAAGACGAGCGCCCCGGGCCGATGGTCAAGCGCCTGCCGGTCACCTGGCCTCCGTGCTCGTGGGGCACAGGTGTCGAGCGACGGCCGTGCCACACTTCCGGCCATGGCCGATCGCGAACCCGACGAACCGTCGGGATGGTACGAGAGCTGGTTGCGGGACGTGGCCGGTGGGGCGCCGGTCCGCACAGGGCCGCTCTTCCTCGGCTGGGTGGGGGTCGTCTCCGTCGTCGCGGCGGTCGTGTACCTGACGGGAGGCCGGAGCGAGCCGGCATACATGGCTCCGATCGGAGTCGTCTCCATCCTCTACTGGTCCCTCGCGGTGCCCGCCTACGTGGCCAAGCGCTACCGCGGCCGATGAGCGATCACGGGTCGGGTCGGGCAGCGGCTCGCAGGTCGGCGCGTCGCCACCCTGGCCCTGAACCGCGATCACACGAGCGGTCCGCGCAGGTCGCGTCGCATTTTGCTATGGCATTCAGGGGCCGCTCACACTCTCTCTGACCTGCATCGACACGCATCAGCCATCTCTTGACGATGCCATAGCATTTGGCTACTCTCCGAGAGTCCGGTTCACCGTCGCAACGACGCGCACGAACCCGCTGACCCCGACCCAGCACCGGAACCGCACGACCCCCGCAGCACCGCTCCCCCGGAACACCCCGCAGCCCCGGGCCGCCGGAGCCTTCGCGTCGCCCGCCCGCACGGCGTCCTCCCGACGTCCCGAAGGGTGCCCGAGTTGTCCACTCCCCGATCCCAGACCCGCCCCGCGTCCCCGACCCTCGGCCAACCCGAGCCGGCGGTCGACGCCCCGCCCCCGTCGCGGCGCAGCCTGCTGCGCGTGGCCGGTATCGCCTCCCTCGCCGCAGGCGCCGTCGCCCTCGGCACCGGCAGCGCCCACGCCACGCCCCTCGCCGGCGCACCGCTCGGCGCCAAGAACGACGACAAGCCCGACGCCGAGGTCCTCGTCGCCGCCACCGTCGCCGAGCTCACCGGTTGGAAGGCCAAGAAGCTCGACGACGGCACCGTCGCCCAGCTCCTCGGCCACGCCACCCCCGGCGACGGCGCCGAGCGCCTCCTGCGCTACGACGCCAAGTCCACCGCGACCACCAACGGCGGCACCGTCCTCGCCCCGAGCGACGCGGGAGCCAAGGGCCGCTGGCACACCCTGCACACCGGCACCGCCGACTTCCGCTGGTTCGGCCTCTTCGGCCCGGAGAACCCCGCCGACGCCGCGCTCGACGCCCTCGTCGACGACCCGAGCATCACCCGCATCGAGGCCCACACCGACCTCAACTTCACCCGCCGCCACACGTTCACGCGCTCGAACCTCGAGCTCGACTTCGGCGGCAACACGGTCACGAGCGAGGGCATCGAGCGCAACGCGCACGACAACCCGTTCGGCGCGGTCCTGTTCTTCCAGGGGCGGGTGACCGACGAGACGCAGCAGCGCACGCTCGCCGCCACCCTCCCCGACCTCGCCGACGTCTTCGAGGTCGCGGACGCGGGCGCGTTCGCCGTCGGGCAGTGGTGGGCGCTGCGCTCGGACGAGCGGCCCGGGGGCGGGGGCGACGAGCGCGAGCTCCAGCGCCTCGTCCAGGTCACGCAGGTGCTCGACGCGACGCACGTGCGCGTCGACTACAAGAACGGCTGGGAGCTGCCCGCCGGGCGCGTGCTCACCTGGACGCGCGTCGAGCCCGTCGAGCAGGTGCACGTGCGCGCGATGACGTTCCACGGCTCCGGTCCGTTCGACGGCCCCGCGAACGGCGAGCTGCCCGACGACCGCGAGATGACAGGCTCCCACCCCGTCGCGTTCGAGTACGCGGTGCGCTGCGACGTCTCGGACGTCCACGGCCACCGCACGTGGTGGCCCGTGATCATGCGGCGCTGGAACACCCACTTCGTGACCGAGCGGTGCTCGGTCGCCAACCCGCCGACGGTCTTCTACGGCGGCGCCGGCTACCTCACCCAGCAGATCTACTGCCTGTACGGGCGGGTCTCCGACTGCACGAGCCACAACGCGCGGCACCTCAACGACCTCACCGCGTCGGCGTACTGCCTCGTGGAGAACTGCCACGGCGACGGCGACGACCAGGGCGGCAACCCGTTCACGACCCACGGGCAGTACGAGCACGACCTCGTGTTCGTCGGCAACAGCGGGCTCATGGACATCGCCAACTCGGGCGGCCAGTGGGGCACGGCGGCCAAGCGCATCACGGTCAAGCACCACACGTGCTCGTGGTTCGTCGCGGGCACCAAGATCACGGACCTCACGCTCGAGGACGTGCACGTCGTCGCACGGTCGACGTTCGACCCGCAGGCGACGCTCACGATCAACGCCGACGGCGCACAGGTGCGCGGCTGCACGGCCGGCTTCTTCGCCGTCGGGCAGCGGTCGTCGCTGTCGCGGCGCCCGACGGTCGTCGAGGACTGCGCGTTCGCGCTGCCCGCGGGGTCGGTGCTGCACCAGACGCCGGTGACGAACGCCGTGCACTTCGTCCGCACCCGGATCACGGGCGTGGACGGCACGATCCTGCGCGGTGCCGGTCCCGTGACGTTCACCGACTGCGAGCTCGTCGGCGGCACGGACGACGCGCCCGCCGCCCCGGTCGACCTCGGCTCGGCGGACGTCACCGTCACGGGCGGGTCGTGGCGGGGCGTGGGCGTGCGGCTCAGCGGCGCGCGCGACCAGCGGCTCGTGCTCGACGGCGTGCGCGCGTCGGGCACGACGACGGCCGGCGCCCTCGTCTCGCGCGGCACCGGCGCGGGTGCCGTGGACGTCACGCTCCGCGGCGCCGACCTGCGGGCCGCCGACGGCACCGCGCACGTCGCGCTGCGCCCCGGCGACCGCTACGCCGCGACCGGGTCGCGGTTCACGGGCGGTCGCCTCGACCTGCCCGACGGCGTGCGCGTCCTCCATGCCCGCAACGTCGAGACCGGCGTCGACCGCACCGGGCTCCCGACGTCCGGCGACGGCGTGCTCGTCGACGCGAACCTCGTCGTGTGACCCAACCGGGCGACCACCCGGGCACCCGAACCTTCCTCCCCACCGACACCCGCGCCGTCGTGCACGGGCCGACGAAAGGACACCCATGACCCTCGACACCACGACCGAGCCGACGACGGCGGCGCCGGGCGAGGCCGCCCAGCCGCCCTCGCGGCGCAACCTGCTGCGCGTCGCCGGCATCGCCTCCCTCGCCGCGGGCGCCGTCGCCCTCGGCAGCGGCAGCGCCCACGCGGCGCCCCTCGCCGGAGCGCTCCCTACGGGCAAGAACGACAAGCCCGACGCCGAGGTCCTCGTCGCCGCCACCGTCGCCGAGCTCACGGGCTGGAAGGCCAAGAAGCTCGACGACGGCACCGTCGCCCAGCTCCTCGGCCACGCCACCCCCGGCGACGGCGCCGAGCGCCTCCTGCGCTACGACGCCAAGTCCACCGCGACCACCAACGGCGGCACCGTCCTCGCCCCGAGCGACGCGGGAGCCAAGGGCCGCTGGCACACGCTGCACACCGGCACCGCCGACTTCCGCTGGTTCGGCCTCTTCGGCCCCGACGACCCCGCGGACGACGCGCTCGACGCCCTCGTCGACGACCCCAGCATCACCCGCATCGAGGCCCACACCGACCTCAACTTCACCCGCCGCCACACCTTCACCCGCTCGAACCTCGAGCTCGACTTCGGCAACCACCTCATGACGACCGAGGGCATCGAGGACGCCGGGCAGGACGACCCCTTCGCGGCCGTGCTGTTCTTCCGCGGGAAGGTCACGGACGACGTCCGGACGAACACCCTCACGGCGACGATGCCGGAGCTGCGCGACGACTACGAGGTCGCGGACTCGTCGCAGTTCGAGGTGGGTCAGTGGTACGCGGTCGAGGTCAACGCGCTCACCGGCCGGTGGGAGCGCGAGCTCCAGCGCCTCGTCCAGATCACGCAGATCGTGGACGCCACCCACGTGCGCGTCAACTACAAGGCGGGCTGGTCGCTCGCGAAGGGCCGCACGCTCACATGGACGCGCGTGGAGCCCGTCGAGCAGGTGCACGTGCGCAACCTCGTGTTCCGCGGACGACCTGACGGCGACCAGTACACCGGTTCGCACCCGATCGCCTACGAGTACGCGGTCCGCTGCGACGTGGAGAACGTGCACGGCGTCGCGACGTTCTGGCCGCTCGTCATGCGCCGGTGGAGCACGTTCTTCCGCACGGCGGGCTGCTCGCTGACCAACCCGGCGTCGGTCACGTGGGGCGGCGCGGGCTACCTGACGCAGCAGATCTACTGCAACTACGGGCACGTGGTCGACTGCCACACGACCAACGCGCGGCACCTCAACGACTGGACCGCGTCGTCGTACGGGCTGGTGGAGAACTGCCACGGCGACGGCGACGACCAGGGCCCGTTCGTCACGCACGGCCAGTACGAGCACGACCTCACCTACGTGGGGAACTCGGGCCTCATGACGTTCGCCAACTCGGGCGCGGCCTGGGGCGGCGCGGCCAAGCGCATCACGGTGACGCGGCACGTGTGCTCGTGGTTCGTCGCGCGCGTCAAGGTCACCGACCTCACGCTCGAGGACGTGCAGGTCATCCGCAAGGACGGCCTCGCGGGGTCGGGGATGCTGTGGGTCAACGCCGACGGCGTGCAGCTCCGCGGCTGCCAGGCCGACGACACGCTGATCATCTCCCAGGCCTCGGCGCTGTCGAAGCGGCCCAACGTCATCGAGGGGTCGCGGTTCGCGGTCCTGCCGGACACCGCGATCACCCAGGCGAACGTCACGAACCCGGTGCACCTCGTCCGCACGACCCTGAACGGGCTGAAGAACGCCTCGTTCGCAGGGAAGGGCCAGGTCGTGCTCGACGCGTGCACGCTCGAGGCGGCCGAGGGCGAGGGGACCGTGACGGCGAGCGGCGACCTCACGGTGCGCGGCGGCGTCGTGCGCAACGTCGCCCTCGTCGCGGCGGGCGCCACGGAGCAGACGATCCGGCTCGACGGCGGCGCCCGGCTGGAGGGCAAGCCTGCGGGCGGCAGCTTCCTGCGCCGGGCGAAGGCGGACAAGCCGGTCACGTGGGCGCTCGACGGCGTCCGGAGCACCGCGCCGTCGGGTGACACTGGACACGTGAACCTAGACGCCGGTATCAACAAGTGGTCTGCCACGGGCTCGACCTTCGCGGGCGGCAGCCTCGCGCTCGCGCCGTCCGCGCTGGGCGGCGACTCGTACGCCCTGCACAGCGGCAACGTCGAGCAGGGCGTCACCCGCACGGCGTTCCCCGAGGACGGCGACCGCGTCGTCACGACGGGCAACCTCGTCGTCTGACACCAGCCCGACGGCACCACCCGCCGAACCCGGGATCGCTCCCCAGGACGCCTTCACCCTGGGGAGCGATCCCGGGTTCGGCGGGCGGGGGGAGCCGCGGCGCGAAAGGTCACAACTCCGCATCGCGTCGTGCGCGAGTTAACACGAGCGCCGATCTGGCGTAACATCGGCATGGCAGGCTTGCTATAGCAAATAGCAAACGAGGCCTGCCAGGGCCGGGAGACCCCCGCCCCGCAGGACCATCGCAACGGAGCAAGGACCGCACACGTGACCCCGAACCCCCAGCCTGTCACCGTCGCCCTCGTCGGCGCCGGCAACCGTGGTCAGACGTACGCGCGCTGGATCGCCGAGCACCCCGACCGTGCCCGTCTCGTCGCCGTCGCCGACCCCCGGCCCCACCAGCGCGGGCTCGTCGTCGACCAGGCCGTCGCGGCGCAGGCCGGCCTCTCCGCAGCCCACGCCCTCGCCTCGGGCACCGAGTCGGGCGCGACGCTCGCTGTCGAACCGCGAGTCGAGCTCGCGCAGGTCGCGGAGTTCGCCGGCTGGCAGGACCTCGTCGCCGCGGGCGAGGCCGACCGGGCCGCAGGGGGCACGGGCCGGCTCGCGGACATGGTCATCGTCGCGACGCAGGACCGCGAGCACCGCGACCCCGTCGTCGCGCTCGCGCCGCAGGGGTACGCGATCCTCGTCGAGAAGCCGCTCGCGCCGAGCCCGGAGGAGTGCCGGGACGTCGTGGACGCGGTCGAGGCGTCGGGCGTGCTCTTCGGCGTGTGCCACGTGATGCGCTACATGCCGTACACGGACCTCGTGAAGTCGGTCGTCGACTCAGGCGTCCTGGGCGAGATCGTCAACGTCCAGCACCTCGAGCCCGTCGGCTGGTGGCACGACGCCCACTCGTACGTCCGCGGGCCGTGGCGCTCGGAGAAGACGTCGAGCCCGATGCTGCTCGCGAAGTCGAGCCACGACCTCGACTGGATCCGCTACGTCACCGGCAAGCGGATCACGACGGTCGCGAGCTTCGGCTCCCTCAAGCACTTCCGGCCCGAGGAGCGCCCCGCGGGCGCGGCGGACCGCTGCCTGGACTGCCCGCTCGAGCCCACGTGCCCGTACTCGGCGCCGCGCCTCTACCTCACGACGCTGCGCGAGCAGGGCCCGATCTGGCCCGTCTCCGTCATCACGGACGCGACCGACGAGGCGGGCGTCGTCGAGGCCCTGCGCACGACCGACTACGGCCGCTGCGTCTACGGCTCCGACAACGACGTCGTCGACCACCAGGTCGTCGCGATGGAGCTCGAGGGCGGCGGCGCGGCGACGTTCACCATGACCGCGTTCTCCGAGCAGGACCACCGCAAGACCCAGATCTTCGGCACCCACGGGTGCCTCGACGGCGACGGCGAGAAGGTCCGCGTGACCGACTTCCGCGACGGCAGCGTCACCGTGCACGACGGCGGCCACCACGGCGCCACGAACGCCGCCGACGACCACGGCGGCGGCGACTCGGGGGTGATGGACGCGTTCGTGCGCGCCGTCGCGACGGGGGACCCGAGCCACGTCCGGTCGGGCGCCGTCGAGTCCCTCCAGAGCCACCTCGCCGTGTTCGCGGCCGAGGAGTCGCGCCACCGGCGCACCGTCGTCGACGTCCCGGCCCGCTGACGCGTCCGGCGCGACGACCGCACCACCCCGCACCTCCACAGCACCACACCGCACAGCACCACCCCACCCCCCACCCGCCCACCCTGGCGGGACCTCACCAAGGAGACACGTCGATGACCCTGCGCACGACGAAGCGCCTCTGGACCGCCGCTCTCGCGGTCGGCACGCTCGGCGCGCTGAGCGCCTGCGCCGGCGGTGCCGGCGCCGGCAGCTCCACCCCCACCCCCGAGGACGGCGCCGCGTCCGGCTCCGTCACCATGTGGACCTACCCCGTCATCGCCGACGAGGCCGCCCACAAGGCCTTCTGGGACGAGCAGATCGCCGCCTTCCAGGAGGAGAACCCCGACGTCGACGTCAAGGTCGAGATCTACCCGTGGGCCGGTCGCGACGAGACCCTCGCGACGGCCATCGCGGGCAACAAGGGCCCCGACGTCGTCTACCTCATCCCGGACCAGATCCCCAAGTACGGCAAGTCGCTGGCCGCGGTCGACAACTACGTCACCGACCAGGTGGGCGACCTGCGCGAGAACGCGTCGAAGGCCGTCACGGTCGACGGCGCGATGCTCGGCTCGCCGCTGATCATGAACAGCAAGCCGCTCGTGTGCAACGCCGCGGCGTTCGAGGCCGTCGGCGAGGCCGGCAACTACCCGGAGACGTGGGACGACCTCATGGCGCTCGCGCCGACGTTCCAGGCCGCCGGCTACGACGTCACCAACTACTGGGGCTCGGTCGACGCGACGCTCAACGAGTCCTTCTACCCGCTGTTGTGGCAGGCAGGCGGGTCCGTCTTCTCCGAGGACGGCTCGTCGGTCGCGTTCGACTCGCCCGAGGGCATCGAGGCGCTCCAGTTCGCGGTCGACCTCGCCGAGGGCGGGTACATCGAGAAGGACCTGCTGACGACGATCCCCGCGTTCGAGCAGACCAACACCGCCAAGGGCAAGATCGCGTGCACCTGGCAGCAGGGCCCGGCCGACGTCGCCGGCTTCTGGGGCGAGGAGAACGTCGTCGTGCTCCCGCCGCTCAAGCAGGCCGAGGCGGTCGCGTTCGGCACGGTCGGCTCGCTGTCCGTGCTGAAGACGGCGGAGAACCTCGACGCCGCGGGCAAGTGGGCCGCGTTCGCGACGTCCCCCGCGGTGAGCACCGAGTACGCGAAGGCGGCGGGCTGGTTCTCGCCGTACGAGAGCGAGTCAGGCCTCTACGCCGACGACCCGGTGCTCTCGGCGCTCGAGGACACCCTCCAGTACACGACCGCGGGCGAGGTCAACGAGAAGTCCCGTGAGGTCATGGGCGTCCTCGCCCCGGAGATCCAGGCCGCGCTCATCGGCGAGAAGACGCCGGAGCAGGCTCTGAAGGACGCAGCCGCGGCGGCAGACCCGCTGCTCGGCTGACCGACGTCGCGGCGCGGGCGGCCCTCCCCCTGGCCGCCCGCGCCGCGGCACCCCTCGCGGTACGAGAGGAGAACCCATGACCGCGACCGCCCCCACCTCGGACGGGCTCACCGCCGACGGGGCCGACCGGCGCCCGGCGCCGAAGCCCCCGCGCGGCGGCACCCGCCGCGTCCTGGAGCGCCGTGAGGCGAGGATCGGCCTGCTGTTCGCCCTCCCCGCGTTCCTGCTGTTCCTGCTGTTCCGGTTCGGCCCCGCCATCGCGGGCGTCGCGCTGAGCTTCTTCGACTACACCATCGGCGTCGGCGCCGAGTGGACGGGCGTCGAGAACTTCCGGCGCATGGTCGACGACCCGATCTTCTGGTCCGCGCTGCGCGTCACGGTCGTGCTGAGCCTGCTCATCGTCCCGGTGTCGCTCGCGATCTCGACGTTCATGGCGCTCATGGTGCGCCGCTCGTTCCGCGGCTCCGGCTTCTACCGGTCGGTGTTCTTCCTGCCCGTCGTCACGAGCCTCGTGCTCGCCGCGACCGTGTTCACGTGGGTGTTCTCCACGAACGGCCCGTGGTCCAAGCTCATGGGCGCGCTCGGGTTCTCGACCGACTCCTGGCTCGGCGACACGCTGCTCGTGCTCCCCGCGCTCGCCATGGTGGCGATCTGGTCGCGCTTCGGGTACGGGATGCTCATCCTCCTCGCCCGCATGCAGGACCTGCCGCGCGAGCTCGAGGAGGCCGCCGCGATCGACGGCGCCGGACCGTGGAAGCGGTTCTGGTTCATCATCGCGCCCCAGCTCAAGCCGACCTTGTTCTTCCTCGCCGTCATCGAGACGACGGCGTCGTTCCAGATCTTCGACCTCGTCTACGTGATGACCGCCGGCGGACCGGCCCGGGCGAGCTACAACCTCGTCTTCTACATCTACGACCAGGGCTTCAAGTACTTCGACCTCGGCTACGCGAGCGCGCTCGGCGTCGCGCTGTTCGTCGTCACGCTCGTCGTCGCCCTCATCCAGCGCTACGCCATCGGGAGGGACAAGTGACCGCCGTCGACCCCACCACCACCGGGCGGGTGCTCGAGGGCGCCGCGATGCCCGTGCGCCCCACCGCGACCCGGCGCGGCCGCAAGGGCGCGAGCGACCTGTCGCTGCGCGGCAAGGTGCTGCGCTACGTCGTGCTCTCGCTCGCCGCCGTCGTGACGATCTTCCCGTTCTACGCGATGGTCGTGCTGTCGCTGAAGCCGGCCGCCGCGATCGACTTCCCCGCGTCGCTCCTGCCGACGAACCTCACGACCGAGGCCTACGACCGCGTGCTCGGCGCGGGCAACATCGGCACCTGGCTCGTCAACACGCTCGTGTACTCGGTCGTGTCCGTCGTCGCGGTGCTGCTGCTCGCGTCGATGGCCGGCTACGCGTTCGCGAAGAAGAAGTTCCCCGGGCGCGAGGCGATGTTCTGGTCGTTCCTCGCGATGGTCATGGTCCCGTACCACGTGACGCTCATCCCGACGTTCATCCTCATCGCGCAGGCGGGCGGGCTCGACACGTACTGGGGCCTGATCCTGCCGACGCTCGCGAACGCGCAGGCCGTGTTCCTCATGCGGCAGTTCATCCTCGACCTGCCCGACGAGCTGTTCGAGGCCGCGAAGCTCGACGGCGCCTCGGAGTGGCGCATCTTCCTGCGCATCGTGCTGCCGCTGTGCAAGCCGATCCTCGCGACGCTCGGCACGTTCGTCTTCCTGTGGCACTGGAACGACTTCCTGTGGCCGCTCATCATCGGCCAGGGCACCGACCACTGGACGCTGACCGTCGGCATCGCCTCGCTCCAGCAGCAGGACGTGCCGCTCAACATGGTGCTCGCGGGCGCCACCATCTCGTTCGTTCCGATCTTCGCCTCGTACCTCGTGGCCCAGCGCTTCTTCGTCGAGGGCGTCACCTCGTCCGGCATCAAGGGATGACTCACCACATGACCACGCAGACCAGCACCACCGCCCTGAAGGCCCCGACGTCCGTCGCGGAGCTCGAGGAGCTGCTCACGACGCCGTCGCCCGCCCTCGTGGAGGACCTGGCTGCCCGCTCGGGCGACCTCGTCATCCTCGGCGCGGGCGGCAAGATGGGCCCGAGCCTGACCGTCCTCGCGCGCCGGGCACTGGACGCGGCCGGGCGCACGAGCGACGCCGTGCACGCCGTCTCGCGGTGGTCCGACGCCGCGCAGGCCGACCGCCTGCGCGACGCCGGGGTGAACGTCGTCGCGGCCGACCTGCTCGCGCCCGGCGCCGACCTCGCCGCCCTGCCCGACGGCGCCGACGTCGTCTACATGGTCGGCGCCAAGTTCGGCACCTCGTCCGCGCCGTCGCTCGCGTGGGCCGCGAACGCGGCGCTCGTGCACGACGTCGCGCGCCGCTACGCCGACTCGACCATCGCGGCGTTCTCCACCGGCAACGTCTACCCGCTCGTGCCCGTCGAGTCCGGCGGCTGCTCCGAGGAGCACCCCGTCGGGCCGGTCGGCGAGTACGCGATGAGCTGCCTCGGGCGCGAGCGCGTGCTCCAGCACGCCGCGCTCTCGCGCGGGACGAAGGTCGTGACGATCCGCCTCAACTACGCGGTCGACCTGCGGTACGGCGTCCTGTTCGACGTCGCGTCGCCCATCCTCGCGGGCGAGCCCGTGGACCTCACGACCGGGCACGTCAACGTCGTGTGGCAGGGGTACGCGAACGAGGTCGCGCTGCGCTCGCTGGGCCTCGCCTCGTCTCCCGCGACGGCGATCAACCTCACGGGCCCGGAGACGGCCTCCGTCGAGCGGCTCGCGACGCTGCTCGGGCGGGGCCTCGACCGCGAGGTGTCGTTCACGGGCGAGCCCGCCCCGACGGCCCTGCTCAACGACGCGACGCGCTGCCACGAGCTGTTCGGCTACCCGCAGGTGCCGCTGCGCACGCTCGTGGACTGGCAGGCGAAGTGGCTCGCGGCCGGACTGCCGACGAGCGGCAAGCCGACGAAGTTCGCCGTGCGCGACGGGGCGTTCTGATGACGGCCACCCCCGCCGCGGCACCGGTGGCGAGCCCGCGCCTCGCCGACGACGTCGCCGCGCTCCTGCGCACGGGGACCGTCATCCCGGCCCAGCCCCTCGCGCTCGACGCCGACCGTCGTCTCGACGAGCGCCGCCAGCGCGCGCTCACGCGGTACTACCACGCGGCGGGCGCGGGCGGCGTGGCCGTCGGCGTCCACACGACGCAGTTCGAGATCCGCGAGCACGGGCTCCTGCGGCCCGTGCTCGAGCTCGCGGCCGAGGTGTCGCGCGCGACGATCGCGGGCGACGCGCCGGCGGGCTCGCTGCACGCCGGTCCCCGCCCGCTCGTCCAGGTCGCGGGCGCGGCCGGCGACGTGCGCCAGGCCGTCGCGGAGGCCGAGCTCGCGGCGGAGCTCGGGTACGACGCCGTCCTGCTGGCCCCGCGCGTGCCCGGCCTCTCCGGCTCGCGCGAGGAGGTCGAGCGCGTGCTGCTCGACCGCGCCCGCGCCGTGGGCGAGGTGCTGCCCGTCATCGGGTTCTACCTCCAGGAGGCGATCGGCGGGCCGCGCCTGTCCGTGGGCTTCTGGCGCGAGTACGCGTCGATCGAGGCGGTCGTCGCGATCAAGGCCGCGCCGTTCCACCGCTACCGGACGATCGACGTGCTGCGCGGCGTCGCCGCGTCGGGTCGTGGCGACGAGATCGCGCTGTACACGGGCAACGACGACGCGATCGTCGCGGACCTCACGCAGTGCCTCGACGTCCCGGTGACGGACGCCGAGGGGCGGGCCGCGACGTTCACCGCGCGGTTCGTGGGCGGCCTGCTCGGGCAGTGGGCGGTGTGGACCCGGGGCGCGGTCGAGACGCTGGCCCTCGCGCACGCCGCGCACGGCATCGGCCCCGACGGCGAGGCCACCGTGCCCGACGCCGCCGCCCTCGCGACGCTCACCGCGCGCGCGGCCGGCCTCACCGACGCGAACGCGGCCGTCTTCGACGCGGCGCACGACTTCGCGGGCGTCATCGCGGGCGTGCACGAGGTGCTGCGCCGACAGGGCCTGCTCGACGGCATCTGGTGCCTCGACCCGGACGAGACCCTCTCCCCCGGGCAGGCTGACGAGCTCACGCGCGTGACGTCGTCTTACCCGTGGCTCGCGGCCGCGGACGACGCGCTCGTCGCGGAGCACCTCGAGGACTGGCTGCGATGACCCTCGCGCCCGGCACGGAGACCGGCGCGGAGACCGGCCCGGGTACCGGGGCGGCCCGTGCGGTCGTCGCGGTCGCGCCGTGGCTGCGCGCCGAGCTGTTCGCCCCGGACGCCTGGGAGCGCCTGGCCGGGGCGGGACCGTTCGACGTCGTCGACGACCCGCGGGCGCTCGGCGCCGCCCTCGACCGGCTGGGCCCCGCGGTGCGCGAGAGCGTCGACGCGCTCGTCATCTCCTGGGGGACGCCGCCGCTGGACGCCGACCTCCTGGACCGGCTCCCCGGGCTGCGGCTCGTCGCGCACACCGGCGCCTCGGTCAAGCCGTTCGTCACGCCGGACCTGTGGGCACGCGGGGTCCGCGTGACGCAGGCGGGCCAGGCGATGGCGCGCCCGGTCGCGGAGGTCTCCGTGACGTTCGCGCTCGCCCTGCTGCACCAGGTCCCCGCGTTCCACAACGCCCTGCACGACGGCGTCCCGTGGGCCGGCGCCGAGGCGGCACCCCCGCGGTACGAGATCGCGGGCACGCGCGTCGGTGTCGTCGGGGCGTCGCGCACCGGGCGCGCGGCGATCGCGATGCTGCGCGCGCTCGGCGCGGAGGTCGTCGTCGCCGACCCGACCCTCTCCCCCGCCGAGGCGACAGCGCTCGGCGCGACGCTCGTCGGGCTCGACGAGCTCCTCGCTACGAGTCGCGTCACGATGCTGCACGCGCCCGTGCTGCCCGAGACCCACCACCTGCTGAGCGCGCGCGAGCTCGCGCTCCTGCCCGACCACGCGGGGCTCGTGAACACCGCGCGGTCGTGGCTCACGGACGAGGACGCGCTCGTCCGCGAGCTCGCGACCGGGCGGATCAGCGCCGCCCTCGACGTCTACGACGCCGAGCCGCTGCCCGAGGACCACCCGCTGCGCCGACTGCGGAACGTGCTCCTCACGCCGCACCACGCCGCCGCGACCGTGCAGGGCCGGCTCGCCCAGGGCGCGATCGTCGTCGACGAGCTCGAGCGCTTCCGCGCGGGCGAGCCGCTCGTGCACGAGGTGCGCGAGGCCGACCTCGACCGCATGGGCTGAGCCCGCGGCGGGCCGGGTCGGGGCGTGTCGCGCCGGGCGGGCTGGGTACGTCGGGCCGGGTCGTACGGCCGGACCGGGTCAGGCTCGCGCGGCCGGCACCGGGGGCACCGGGGCGACGCGCCGCCGCGGGAGGGTCGCGACCGCGACCCCGGCGAGGCACAGCGCGCCGCCCGCGAAGGTGACCGGCGCCGGGACCTCCGCGAGCACGAGCCAGGAGAGCACCACCACGAGCGGCGGGACGAGATACGTCGTCGCCGCGGCACGGCCCGCGCTGAGGCGCGAGAGCGCATAGCCCCACGTCGTGAACGCGACGGCCGTCGGGCCGAGCCCGAGCAGCACGACCGCCCACGTCGACGACGGCGGCGCCGCGGCGGCGTCGGCCGCGAGCGCCGGGGCGAACGGCACGAGGGCGACCGTGCCGGCGAGGCACCCGACCCACGTCATCGTCAGCGCGTCGACCCGCGCGAGGAGCCGCTTCTGCGACGTCGCGCCGCCCGCGTAGAGGACGGCCGCCGTGAGCCCGAGGGCGACGCCGAGCACGTCGCGCTCGCCGGACGACGTCGCCGCCGCGATGACCGCGACCCCGGCGAACGCCGCCGCCATGCCGACGAGCAGGCGCCGCGGGAAGCCCTCCCCGAGCAGGACGCCCGCGAGGACCGCGACGAGCACGGGCGCGACGTTGACGAGCAGCGCCGTCGTCCCGGCGTCGAGGTGCTGCTCGGCGGCGTTGAGCGCGAGGTTGTAGAGGCTGAACCACCCCACGCCCCACGCGAGGACGGCGACGAGGAGGCGACCGCGCGGGAGGACGGGTCGCGTACCGCTGCGCAGCCACCGGACGGCGAGGATCGCCGTGACGCCGACGCTGCCGGCGAGCTGGCGGCCGAGCGCGAGGGACCCGGGCTCGTAGTCGTGGCCTGCGGCCCGGACGCCGATGAACGCCGACGCCCACAGCAGGACGGTCACGGCGACGGCGAGGACGACGGGCAGCGCGGCACGACGGGCCGACCCGGGAGCGGGGGGCGGACCGGACCGGGCGGTGGTCGCCGCAGCGGCGGGCCGGGGGGCGTCGACGGGCGTGGTCGTCGGGGTCTCGGGTGCGGTCACGCGTCGATCGTCGCCCCCACCGACTGTTCAGCACCAGCGAGATTTCCTACCTCTCGATTCAGTCTCGCTGTATCGTGGAGGAATGCTGGACGTCCATCGCCTGCGCGTCTTCCGCTCCGTCGTCGCGAGCGGGTCGGTCCAGGCCGCCGCGGCCGCGCTCGGGTACACGCCGTCGGCCGTGAGCCAGCACGTCGCCGCGCTCCAGCGCGAGACCGGCCTCACGCTGCTCGAACGAGCCGGCCGCGGCGTACGCCCCACCGCGTCGGGGCTCGCGCTCGCCGCCCAGGCCGACGGCGTCCTCGCGCGCCTCGGCGAGGCGGAGGCCGTCGTCGCGGACCTGCGCGCCGGCCGCACCGGCTCGCTCTCGCTCGCCTACTTCGCGTCGGTGGGCGCCGCGTGGCTGCCGCAGGTCGTGCGCCGGCTCACGGCGGACTTCCCCGGCGTCCGGCTCGACCTGGAGCTGCGCGAGACCATCCCCGACGACGCCGACGCGCGCGCGGACGTGCAGCTCGTCGTCGCCCCGCGCGGGTTCGACCCGGGTGGCGGCTTCCGGGCGCACCACCTGCTCGACGACCCGTACGTCGTCGTGCTGCGCGACGACCACCACCTGGCGCACCGCGACGAGGTCGAGCTCGCCGAGCTGCGCGACGAGCGCTGGGTGGACAACGACTTCGCGCGCGGCTGGTGCCGCCGCAACCTCGTCGAGGCGTGCACGGCCGCCGGGTTCAGCCCGCCGTTCCACGTCGAGGCGCACGACTACCCCACGGCGATCGCGTTCGTCGGCGCCGGGGTCGGGGTCACGGTCCTGCCCGCGCTCGGCGCCGCCCACCTCCCACCCGGGCTCGTCGCCGTCCCCGTGGTCCGGCCCGCACCCGTGCGCTCGATCCACGCCGTGCTGCGCGAGGCCGTGGTCGGCACGCCTCCGGCACGGGCCGTGCTCGGCACGCTCCGCGAGGTCGCGGGCGCGCGTGTCGATCTCGCCGGCTCCCGTTCGACCTGAGGATGAGAGGGTCGGGAGGTCCGGCCCGCCGACACCAGGAGACGACGATGAAGTACATGCTCATCATGCGCGGCACCGACGAGAGCCAGGCCTCGTTCGAGGACGTCTCGTTCGACGAGATGCTCGAGACCATCGGCCGGTTCAACGACGAGCTGATCCGGGCGGGCGTCCTGCTCGCGGCCGAGGGGCTGGACGACGCCGGGCAGGGCGTGGTCGTCGACCTCTCGTCCGACGTGCCCGTCGTGACCGACGGCCCGTACGGGGAGACCAAGGAGCTGTTCGGCGGCTACTACGTCCTCGACGTCGCGTCGAAGGAGGAGGCGGTCGAGTGGGCCAAGCGGCTCCCCTACTCCGGCCCCGGGGCCAAGGTCGAGGTCCGCCGCGTCACGACGATCGACGAGTTCCCGCAGGACAACGAGTGGATCCGCAAGGAGCGGGCGTGGCGCGAGGCGACCGGCCAGCTGTGACGGCGCCCGACGCGAGCGCCGGCCCGGGTATCGGCCCGGGTCAGCAGGCCGACCCGGGCCGGCGCGCCGTCGAGGCCGTGTGGCGCATCGAGTCGGCGCGGATCGTCGGGGCGCTCGCCCGGTACACGGGCGACTTCACCCTCGCCGAGGACGTCGCCCAGGAGGCGCTCGCCGAGGCGCTCGTCGCGTGGCCTCGCGACGGCGTGCCGCGCCACCCCTCGGGGTGGCTCCTCACCGTCGGACGGCGCCGCGCGATCGACGCGTTCCGCCGACGTGCGGCCCTCGACGAGCGGTACGCGGCCCTCGCCCACGGCCTGGGCGAGGGCGCCGTCGCGACCGGCGGACCGCCGTCGGACCCCGCGGACGCGACGGGCGCGGACCTCCTGTGGGACCCCGACCAGGTCGACGACGACGTGCTCGCCCTCATGTTCGTCGCGTGCCACCCGGTGCTCTCGCCCGAGGCGCGCGTCGCGCTCACGCTGCGCGTCGTCGGCGGGCTGTCGAGCGACGAGGTCGCGCGCGCGTTCCTCGTGCCCACGGCGACGGTC
Organism: Cellulosimicrobium protaetiae; assembly: GCF_009708005.2. Taxonomy (NCBI): domain Bacteria; kingdom Bacillati; phylum Actinomycetota; class Actinomycetes; order Micrococcales; family Promicromonosporaceae; genus Cellulosimicrobium; species Cellulosimicrobium protaetiae. The sequence continues at coordinate 4,097,544 of NZ_CP052757.1, forward strand.
CAGGCCCGCATCACGCGCGCCAAGAAGACGCTCACCGCGGCCGGCGTGCCGTTCGGCGTGCCCCCGGCCGACGAACGGCGCGAACGTCTGGGCTCCGTCCTCCACGTGCTCTACGTGATCTTCACGGAGGGGTCCACGGCCACGACGGGCGAGGAGTGGCTCCGCCCCGACCTCGCGCACGAGGCGCTCCGGCTCGCGCGCGTGCTCGCGGGGCTGGTCCCGGACGAGCACGAGGCCCACTCGCTCGTCGCGCTGCTCGAGCTCACCGCCGCCCGGTTCCCCGCCCGCACCACCCCCGACGGCGACCCCGTGCTCCTCGCCGACCAGGACCGACGGCGCTGGGACCGGTCCGCCGTCCGGCGCGGCCGCGCGGCGCTCTCCCGCGCCGACGCGGTCGGGCCGCCCGGCCACGGCCGCGGCGCGTACGGGCTCCAGGCGGCGATCGCCGAGTGCCACGCGGTCGCGCCGTCGGTCGAGGAGACGGACTGGGACCGCGTCGTGCTCCTCTACGAGGCGCTGGGCCGGCTCGCACCGTCGCCCGTCGTCGAGCTCAACCGCGCCGTGGCGGTCGCGATGGCGGCGGGCCCGGCGGAGGGGCTGCTGATCGTCGACGAGCTCGTCGCGACGGACCGCCTTCCCGGGTTCCACCTCCTGCCGAGCGTGCGCGCCGAGCTGCTCGGCCGCCTCGGCCGCGTCGCCGAGGCGCGCGCGGAGTACGCGCTCGCGGTGCGGCTGTGCCCGAGCGCGCGCGAGCAGGAGCTGCTGCGCCGCAAGGCGGCCGCGCTCGACGCATGACGCGCTACGACCCGTCGGCCGCCGTGTACGACCTGCCGGGCCAGTACGGCCACTCCTCGAAGTGCGCCACGCGCCCGTCGGGCGCGAACCGGAGCACCCACAGGTCGCGGTAGTCCTGCTCGTCCGGCGCGAGGTACCGGACCTCGAGGCGCACGACGGCGTCGGGCCACTCGACCGCGACCGGTTCCGCCGTCACCGTGAAGGTCGCGCCCTCGTCCGCGCGCCAGAACCCGCGGATCGCGTCGTGCCCGTGCAGCGGCGCGTCGTCGTAGGGCGAGCGCAGGTACGTCGCGTCCGGGGTGAACAGCCTCTCGACGGCGGTCGTGTCGCTCGCGCGCCAGGCCCCCTCGTACGCGCCGACCCACGCCACGACACGTTCGCGCGCCTCGTGCGGGCTCACGGCAGCACCACCACGCCGTCGTCGTCGCTCACGACGGTCGCGCCCGGCATGAACGTCGCGCCCCCGAACGTCACCGGCACGTCGCGCTCGCCCGCGCCGTCCTTCGCGCTCTTGCGCGGGTTGGAACCGAGCGCCTTGATCCCGAGCGGGAGCGTGCGCAGCACGGCAGTGTCGCGCACCCCGCCGTGGATCACGACACCGGCCCAGCCGTTCTCCACCGCGCTCGCCGCGATGAGGTCGCCCATGAGGGCCGTGCGGACCGAGCCGCCGCCGTCGACGACCAGCACGCGCCCCTCCCCCGGCTCGGCGAGCCTCGCCTTGACGAGCGCGTTGTCCTCGAAGCAGCGGATCGTCGCGGCCGGGCCCGCGAACGCGGCGACGCCCCCGTACTGCCGGAGCTGGACGTCGCACGACTGCAACGCCTCGCCGTGCTCGTCGGCGAGGTCCGCGGTCGCGGGGACGGGCTGGACCATCTGTGCGGTCTCGGACATCGGTCTACCTCCTGGTACCTCGTCGACGGCTCTCCGACGCTACCGTTCCGCCGGTCGAGTGCGGGTATCTGTCGTCCAGCAGGCTTCGCCACGACGGGTACCCCGCACTCAGCGGCTCTCGGGGCTGCGAGAATCGGGGGCGTGAGCGAAAGCCCCGACCCCGGCACCGACTGGCGACCGCACGTCGCCGACCCGGCCGCACGACCGCCGTCGACCCTGCCCCACGTGGTGTTCTTCGAGCCGCGCATCCCCGGCAACACGGGCAACGCGATCCGCCTCGCCGCGGTGACCGGAGCGCGCCTGCACCTCGTGGAGCCGCTCGGGTTCGACCTGGACGAGCCCAAGCTGCGCCGCGCGGGACTCGACTACCACGACCTCGCGAGCGTCGAGGTGCACGCGGACCTCGACGCCGCGCTCGCGACCCTCCCGGGCCGCGTGTTCGCGTTCACGACGCGCGCGACGACGTCGTTCACCGACGTGACCTACCGGCCCGACGACGTCCTGCTGTTCGGCCCCGAGCCGACGGGCCTGCCCGACGACGTGCTCGCCCACCGGCGGATCACGGACCAGCTCAAGATCCCCATGCTGCCCGGGCGCCGGTCGCTCAACCTCACCAATGCGGCGTCGATCGCCGTCTACGAGGCGTGGCGGCAGACGGGCTTCGCCGGGGGCGCGTGAGGGAGACCGCGTACCGGGTACGGGTCACGAGCCGGGTTTTCCCGGATGCCGGGGTGCGGCGCGACGGGGTGGACTGGGGCCGGGCCGGGCAGGCCCACCACCTCGAGCGAAGGAGCTCCATGCGAACCACACGCCAGCGCGCCCTGGTCGTCTCCGCCCTCGTCGCCGCGGCCGTCGCCGTGGCACCGTCCGCCGGCGCGGCGACGTACGACGGCGGTCCCTGCACCTTCGACGTGACCCGGACCGGGAACGTCTTCACCGTCAGCGCGGGCACGTGCGACTGGGTGCTGCTCGAGGTCTACGGCAGCGCGTACGGGATGAACCTCAACCGCTCGGTCTCGACGACGTCGGTCGCGTCGGTGGAGATCGCCGGGCCGGTCTGGGGCGTCACCGGCGCCGCCGCGGTGGGGCGCAAGGCCGGCGTGACGGGCCCCGTCGTCCGCGTCCTCTGACCACCTTCCCTGCCCCCGCTGAGTGCATGAAATAGTCGCGTCCGAGGGCCTCGGGCGCGACTATTTCATGCACTCAGCGAGGGCGGGGTGGTCCGGTCAGACGAGGTCGCGGACCGCCGCGTACTGCTCGCGGATCGCCGGGACCGGGTCGGCCTCGACCACCGTGGCCGACGACGCGGCCCAGGTGGGCGGGGCGACGTCCGCCCCGGAGCCACCCGTCGCGTGCGCGGCGAGGACCCAGGCCGCCTGGCGCGCGGCGCCGTCGGCCACGTACTCGCCGGGCTCCGGGACCGTCACTGGCAGGCCGAGGACCTGCGGCGCGATGCGCCGGACCGCCTCGGACTGCGCCCCACCGCCGATGAGCTGCACGCGATCGACGCGGACGCCGAGCGCCCGCAGCGCGTCGAGCCCGTCCGCGAGGCCGCACAGCATGCCCTCGACGTACGCGCGCGCGAGGTGCTCCGGCGTCGACGTGCCGAGCCGGATGCCGTGCAGCGTGCCCGAGGCGTCGGGGCGGTTGGGCATGCGCTCGCCCTCCAGGTACGGCACGAGCACGAGCCCGTCCGCGCCGGGCGGCGCCGCGAGCGCGAGGCGAGAGAGGCCCGCGTGGTCGACGCCGAGGACGGCGCGCGCCGCGTCGAGCACCCGGCTCGCGTTGAGCGTCACCGCGAGCAGCAGGTACCGGCCCGTCGCGTCCGAGAACCCGTTGACGAGGCCGGAGCCGTCCGCCGTGCGGTCGTCGGTCACGGCGGACACGACGCCCGACGTCCCGATCGACACCGCGACGTCGCCCGCGACCATGCCGAGACCGAGCGCGGCACCGGCGTTGTCGCCCGCGCCGGGGCCGAGCAGCGTGCCGCCCTCGACCGCCGCACCGGCGACCGAGGCGTGCGCGACGCCCGCCACGGCCGAGGGTGCGACGACGCGCGGCAGCACGACGTCCGTCCGGCCGAACGCGAGCTCGAGCAGGTCGAGGCGGTACGCGCCCCGGCCGTCGTCCCCGTCGCCCCGGGTCGCGTCGTAGTACCCCGTGCCCGACGCGTCGGACGCGTCGGTGACGAGCGCGTCGAGGTCCGGGCCGAGCGGCGCGGACTCGTCGCCCGCGGGGCCGTACCCCGCGATGCGCCACGTGAGCCAGTCGTGCGGCAGCGCGACGGCCGCGACGCGCGCCGCGTTCTCCGGCTCCGCGTCGCGCAGCCAGCGCAGCTTCGTCACCGTGAGCGACGCGACCGGTACGGACCCGATCGCGTCCGCCCATGCCTGCGCGCCCGCCTCGGTCGCGGACTCGACCCGGTCGTGGGCGTCGGGGACGCCCTCGGCGAGCCGGGCCTCGCCGAGCTCGCGGATCAGGTCGCGCGCCGCGGGGGCCGAGCGTGTGTCGTTCCACAGGAGCGCGTCGCGCACGACGTTCCCCTCCGCGTCGAGCGCGACGAGCCCGTGCTGCTGGCCGCCGACGGCGAGCGCCGCGACGTCGTCGAGCCCGCCCGCCGCGGACGCGGCCTCGCGGAACGCGTCCCACCACGCGTCGGGGTGCACCTCGGTGCCGTCGGGGTGCTTGGCCGAGCCGGTGCGGACGAGCGCGCCGGTCGCGGCGTCGCGCACGACGACCTTGCAGGACTGCGTGGACGTGTCGACGCCGGCGACGAGCGTGCGCTCGTCGCCGGCGTCGGACGTCCTGGCGTCGGTCGTCACCTCAGCCGATCAGGTGCTCGAGCGCGAGCTGGTTGAGGCGCACGAAGCCGAAGTCGCGGTTCGCCGCGGCGTCGACGTCGAACTCCTCGTACGCGGTGCGGTCCGCGAGCAGGTCGGCCACGGACTCGCCCTCGCCCAGCGTGGACTGGCCGAGCTCGAACACGCCGGAGTGCGCGAACGCCTCCTGGACGCGGGAGTCGGCGCGGTACGCCGCGGCCTTGCGCGCGAGCAGGCGGTAGGTCTCCATGTTGGCGCGCGCGGAGTCCCACACGCCGACCTCGTTCTCGGTGCGCGACGGCTTGTAGTCGAAGTGGCGCGGACCCGTGTACGTGGGTCCGCCGTTCGGGAAGCCGTTCTCGAGCAGGTCGACCGTGAAGAAGGCCGAGAGCAGGTCGCCGTGGCCGAACACGAGGTCCTGGTCGAACTTGATCGAACGCTGGCCGTTGAGGTCGATGTGGAAGAGCTTGCCCGCCCACAGCGCCTGCGCGAGGCCGTGCGTGTAGTTGAGGCCAGCCATCTGCTCGTGACCCGTCTCCGGGTTGAGGCCCACGATGTCGCCGTTGTCGAGCTTCGCGATGAGGCCGAGCGCGTGGCCGATGGTCGGCAGGAAGATGTCGCCGCGGGGCTCGTTCGGCTTGGGCTCGAGCGCGATCTTGAGGTCGTAGCCCTTCTCCTTGATGTACGCCGCGGTGAGGTCGAGGCCCTCGGCGTAGCGCTCGTGCGCGGAGTGCAGGTCCTTGGCGCCGTCGTACTCGGTGCCCTCGCGGCCACCCCACATGACGAACGTCTTGGCGCCCAGCTCGGCCGTCAGGTCGACGTTGCGCAGCACCTTGCGCAGCGCGTAGCGGCGCACACCGCGGTCGTTCGACGTGAGGCCGCCGTCCTTGAACACCGGGTGGCTGAACAGGTTGGTCGTCACCATCTCGATGACCAGGCCCGTGTCCTGCGCCGCCTGGCGCACGGAGTCGAGGCGCTTGGTGCGCTCGGCGTCGTCGGCGCCGAACGGCACGACGTCGTCGTCGTGGAACGTGAAGCCCCACGCACCGAGGTCGGCCAGGCGGCGCACGGACTCGGCCGGGTCGAGCGCGGGACGGCTCGCGCTGCCGAACTGGTCCTGCGCGGTCCAGCCCACGGTCCACAGACCGAAGGAGAAGTTGATGTCTGTGTCGTGTCGGGTGGTCTCGTCGGCCACGGTGGTCTCCTCGTCGAGAGGGCCGTGGCGCGGTCCTCGCGCCGACGGCCTATTTTTGTCTTACGGATGAACTTATCCGCCCGGGTCGGTAAGGTCAAGACCGTGAACCGCAGCGTCGCGACCCGCACGGGTCCCCCAGCAGCCCGGCAGGCCACGCTGCGCGAGCACAACCTCGCCCTCGTCGCCCGCGCGGTCTTCGAGTCCGCCCAGCCGTGCTCGCGCGCCGACATCGCCGCCGCCAGCGGCCTCACGCGCGCGACCGTGTCGACCCTGGTGGACCGGCTCGTCGCCGCGGCCATCGTCGCCGAGCTCCCCCCGGCGACCCCGCAGCGCGCCGGACGGCCCGCGGTCCCCCTCGCGCCCGCGCCACGCTCGCTCGTCGGGCTCGGCCTCGAGGTCAACGTCGACTACCTCGGCGGCCGCGTGCTCGACCTCACCGGCACCGTCGTCGCCGAGCACGTCGACCCGGACGACCTGCACGACAGCGACCCCGCCGAGGTCCTCGCCCGGCTCGGGCGCATCGCGCAGGACCTCCTCGCGACCGTCCGCGCCGACGGCATGACCGTCGCGGGCGCCCGGCTCGCCCTCCCCGGCCTCGTCGACACGCGCGCGGGCCGGCTCGAGGTCGCGCCCAACCTCGGCTGGTCCCACCTCGATCCCGTCCGCCTCCTCGGCCTCGGCCCGGACGTCCCCGTCGAGATCGGCAACGAGGCCAAGCTCGCCGCACTCGCCCAGGCGAGCCGCGGCGTCGTGCCCGACGACGCGTCGGACCCTGCCTCCGACCCGGCGCCCTCGACGTACCTCTACGTGTCGGGCGACGTCGGCATCGGGTCCGCGATCGTCGTCGACCGCCGGCTCTTCCGCGGCCGCCACGGCTGGACGGGCGAGGTCGGGCACGTCGTCGTGGACCCGCGCGGCCCGCGCTGCCGCTGCGGCGCGACCGGCTGCCTCGAGCAGTACGCGGGCAAGGACGCGCTCCTGCGCGGGGCGGGACTGCCCGTCGACGCCCCTACCGAGACGCTCGTCGCCGCGCTCGACGCCGCGGAGCCCGCCGCGCTCGCCGTCGTCGAGCAGGCCGGGACCGCGCTCGGCAGCGCGCTCGCCGACTACGTGAACCTCGTCGACATCGACACCGTCCTGCTCGGCGGCATCTACCCCGCGCTCCTGCCGTACCTGCGCACCGCGGCCCTCGCCGAGCTGCGCACACGCGTCCTGGCCGCCCCGTGGACGGACGTCGTCCTGCTCCCCGCCCCGGTCGGCGACCACGCCGCCCTCACCGGCGGCGCGCGCGAGGTCCTGCGCGGCGTCGTCGAGGACCCGAGCGCCTGGGTCGCCGAGGACTGACCTCCGCCGAGGTAGAACCGTGGTCGGCCGAGGTAGAACCGTGGTCGGGTCTTCAGGCCCGCAGGGTCGGGTCCGCGGTGAGGGTGGTCTCGGCGCTCGGGGCTGCCGCGCCGTCACCCTGGCCGTTCGGCCGTGGGTTCTGGGAGCGCGGCTCTGACGCCCCTTCGCATCCGACCTCACCCCCACCGCTCGACCGTCACCGCGCCCTCGCCTCGTGGTCACCCCGTGCACCGCCAGGGAGACGAGATGCGGCCCGGCCCGCCGGACCGGCCGAGGCAGAACTCTTGTCACGCGAGGCAGAAGCCCGGTCCGCCGAAGTAGAACCCTGGTCCGTCGAGATAGAACCCTGGTTGGCCGAGGTAGAAGCCTGGTTGGCCGAGGTAGAACCCTGGTCATGAGGTAGAACGGCGGTTGGCCGAAGGCGACCATGGTCGGCCCCCAGTCGGGCCGGTCGCCGTCGGACATCGGTGACCCCGACAGACCCCACCACTTGCGCGGCGCGACGGCGCGACGGCGCGACGGCGGACCCGCGCGACGGCAGGACCGCGGACGACGCGGCGACCACGGCACGACCCGGACAGCGGCACCGAACCAACCCGACCCCGCGCGCAGTCGCCCGAGGCGAGCGACGACCAGGGCGAGACGACGCCGGGCGGGGTGGGTGGTGGTGCCGCGTCGTGGCTGGGCCTGGCGGGAGCCGCGAGGAACGAGCGGCGGATGGTAGACGCGGCACCACCACCCACCCCGACCACCCAACCCAGCCACGCGCCGTCGGGCACAAGAACCACGGTTCTACCTCGACCAACCACGGTTCTACCTCGGCCAACCAGAGTTCTACCTCGGCCAACCAGAGTTCTACTTCGGCGGACTGCGGCTCTACCTCGCGAGACCGGGGTTCTTCCTTGCGCGGACCGGGGTTCTACGTCCGTTGCGGGGGCGGGGCCGTGCTGGCGCGGGGGACGAGGCGGGTGGGGACCAGGCGGGTGCCGGTCTCGTGGACGCCCTCGCGGACCTGGCGGAGCACCTGCTCGACGAGCCGGCGACCGACCTCGGCGAAGTCCTGGTGGACGGTCGTGAGCGGGGGCAGGAACTCGGACGACTCGGGCAGGTCGTCGAACCCGACGACGCTCACGTCCTGCGGGACGCGCTTGCCGGAGTCGTGCAGGGCGCGCACGAGCCCGAGGGCCATCTGGTCGTTGGCGACGAAGACCGCGGTGACGTCGCCGCGCTGCGCGAGGCGCAGCCCGGCCTCGTAGCCGGACGACGGCGACCAGTCGCCCCGCTCGATGGGCGGCACGTCGCGCCCGGCCTCCTCGAGCGTCGCGCGCCAGGCGGAGGTGCGACGCTCGGCCGCGAACGAGAGCGCCGGTCCGGCGAGGTGGTGCACCGTCTCGTGGCCGAGGTCGAGCAGGTGCTGCACGGCCTGGCGCGTGCCGTCGGCCTGGTCGGTGTCCACGACCGCGTAGCTCTCGCCGGCGTCGGAGTCCGCGACGACGACCTGGACGCCGGGCGGGAGGCTGACCCGCGCGACGTCGAGGAGGTGGACCTCCATGAGCAGGATGATCGCGTCGACGGCGAGCTCCCCGAGGCGCGTGAACGCGCCGTGCACGCCGTCCTGCGTGGGCGCGGCGACGGGGATGACGGTGATGGCGTAACCCTCGGCGGCGGCGGACGTCGCGATGGCCTCGAGCGTACGGACATTGCCCGTGGTCGCGAGCGAGAAGAGGATCACGCCGATGGTGCGGAAGGAGCCGCTCTTGAGCGCGCGGGCGGCGCTGTTGGGGCGGTAGCCGAGCTCGGTCATCGCCTCGAGCACGCGCGAGCGCGTCGCCTCGACGACGCCCGGGTGCCCGTTGGAGACGCGGGAGACGGTCTGCGCGGAGACCCCGGCGACGCGCGCGACGTCGGCCATCGAGACGCGCCGTGCCGTGCGGACGGCAGCTCCCCCGGTGCGCGTCAGGGCGGGGGTCTCGTCGTCGAGCCCGTCGGTCATGGCGTCCTCGTCCTCGTGGTGTCGGCACAGTACCTGGGCCGGACCGACATCGTGGCCGGTCACGGACCAGCGTAGGCGATGTTTGCGTAAACACCGAACCTCGTGCCATGCTCATGTTTACGCAAACACCGGCGACGACCGACGTCGCCGTCCCCCGATGACGAGGACCCCCAGCATGACGACGACGTCCCCACCCGTGGCAGGGCACCGGCCACCGGTCGGCGCTCCTTCGTCCCTCCCGGCACGGCGCCGACGGCGCTCGTGGACCGGCTGGGGCTTCGTGGGTCCGTTCATGGCGGTCTTCGCGCTCGTGTTCCTCGCGCCGATCGCCTACTCGATCTACCTCAGCCTGTTCCGCACCCAGATGGTCGGCGGCACCCAGTTCGTCGGGTTCGAGAACTACGCGCGAGCGTTCTCCGACCCGCAGTTCTGGTCGGGCGTGTCGCGCGTCGGGCTGTTCCTCGTGGTCCAGGTGCCGATCATGCTGGGCATCGCCCTGCTCGTCGCCCTGGCGATCGACTCGGGCCGGCTCTACGGCCGCAACTTCTTCCGGATCTCGATCTTCCTCCCCTACGCCGTCCCGGCCGTCGTCGCGACGCTCATGTGGGGGTTCATGTACGGGACGCGGTTCGGCCTCGTCGCGAACATCAACGACGCGCTGGGGACGTCGATCGCCAACCCGCTGTCCCCGGACTGGGTGCTGCTGTCCATCGGCAACATCGTGACCTGGGAGTTCGTGGGCTACAACATGCTCATCTTCTACTCGGCGCTGCGCGTCGTGCCCACGTCGCTCTACGAGGCGGCCGAGCTCGACGGCGCGTCCCAGTGGCAGGTCGTGCGGGCCATCAAGATCCCCGCGATCCGCGGTTCGCTCGTCATCGCCACGATCTTCTCGATCATCGGCTCGTTCCAGCTCTTCAACGAGCCGAGCATCCTGCAGAGCCTCGCGCCGAACGCCATCACGACGTACTTCACCCCGAACCTGTACGCGTACTCGCTGTCGTTCTCCGGCCAGCAGTACAACTACTCGGCGACCGTCGCCATCATCATGGGCGTCCTCACGATGATCGTGGCCTACGTCGTCCAGCTGCGCGGCATGCGCAAGGAGGCCTGACGATGACCGCCACGACCCCCTCGACCCCGGCGGTCCCCGCCGGCTCCCGCACGATGACGGGCACCACGACGCGCGCCACGACGCGCAAGCCCGTCCGCCTGCGCTCGCGCGCCCCGCACAGCGTCGCCCGCCCGCGCCGCAGCGTCCTCATGACCGTCCTCACCGGGATCGTCCTGCTCTACGCGCTCGTGCCGCTGTTCTGGCTCGTCGTCAACGCGTCCAAGACGCAGTCGAGCCTGTTCAGCTCGTTCGGGCTCTGGTTCAGCGGCGACTTCGCGCTGTTCGACAACATCGCGCGCACGCTCACCTACGACGGCGGCATCTTCGGCCGCTGGTTCGCCAACACGCTGCTGTACGTCGTGCTCGGCGCCGGCGGCGCGACGTTCCTCGCCGTGCTCGGCGGGTACGCGCTCGCCAAGTTCGACTTCCCGGGCAAGCGCGGCGTCTTCGCGACGGTCATCGGCGCGGTCGCCGTGCCCGGCACCGCGCTCGCCGTCCCGACGTTCCTCATGTTCAGCCAGATGGGGCTCACCAACACCCCGTGGGCCGTCATCATCCCGTCGCTCATCTCGCCGTTCGGCCTCTACCTCATGTGGGTGTTCGCCGCGGAGTCGATCCCGACGGAGCTGCTCGAGGCGGCGCGCGTGGACGGGTCGAGCGAGGGCCGCACGTTCTTCCAGGTCTCCCTGCCGCTGCTCGCGCCCGGGATCGTCACGGTCCTGCTCTTCACCATGGTCGCGACCTGGAACAACTACTTCCTGCCGCTGATCATGCTCAAGGACCCCGACTGGTACCCCCTGACGCTCGGCCTCAACGCGTGGAACGCGCAGGCCGCGACCGCGGGCGGCGAGGCGATCTTCGACCTCGTGATCACCGGCTCGCTGCTGACGATCCTCCCGCTCGTCGCCGCCTTCCTCCTCCTCCAGCGCTACTGGCAGTCCGGCCTCGCGGCCGGCTCCGTCAAGGAGTGACGCGCCCCGCGCCGTCTCCCGCACCACCCCCGACACCCACCCCGCCCGATCCGTCTGACGACGAAGTGAGAGGAACCCTCATGTCCATCCGCACCACCCGCGCCCTGCGCGCCGTCGCCGCCACCGGCGTCGTCGCCCTCGCCCTGGCCGCCTGCAGCTCCGGCGGCGGCAACGACTCCGGCGCGGACGCCGGCTCGGCCGACGACGTCGCCGCGGCGCTCGAGGAAGGCGGCAGCCTCACGGTGTGGGCCTGGGAGCCCACGCTCGAGCAGGTCGTCACCGACTTCGAGGCCGAGTACCCGAACGTCGACGTCGAGCTCGTCAACGCTGGCACCGGCAACGACCAGTACACGGCGCTCCAGAACGCGATCGCCGCCGGCAAGGGCGTGCCCGACGTCGCGCAGGTCGAGTACTACGCGCTCCCCCAGTTCGCCCTCTCGGAGGCGCTCGCCGACCTCTCGTCGCTCGGCGCGGACCAGCTCGACGGCACGTTCACGCCCGGCCCGTGGAACGCCGTCCAGCAGGGTGAGGGCATCTTCGGCCTGCCCATGGACTCCGGCCCGATGGCCCTCTTCTACAACGAGGAGCTCTTCACGCAGCACGGCGTCGAGGTGCCGACGACGTGGGACGGCTTCGTCGAGGCGGCCCGTGCGCTGCACGCGGCGGACCCGAGCGTGTACATCACGAACGACACGGGCGACGCGGGCTTCACGACGTCGCTCATCTGGCAGGCCGGTGGCCAGCCGTTCCAGGTCGACGGTACGGACGTGACGATCGACCTCGCGGACGAGGGCAGCACGCAGTTCGCGGAGACCTGGCAGACGCTCATCGACGAGGACCTGCTCGCGCCGGTCAGCTCGTGGAGCGACGAGTGGTACCAGGGCCTCGGCAACGGCACGATCGCGACGCTCGCGATCGGCGCGTGGATGCCCGCGAACCTCGAGTCGGGTGTGCCCGACGGCGCCGGCAAGTGGCGCGTCGCCCCGCTCCCGCAGTGGGAGGAGGGCGCGTCGGCCAGCTCCGAGAACGGCGGCTCCGCGCTGTCCGTGACGGCCGCGAGCTCGCAGCAGGCGCTCGCCTACGGCTTCCTCGAGTACGCGAACGCTGGCGACGGCGTGCAGGCGCGCGTCGACGGCGGCGCGTTCCCGGCCACGACGGCCGAGCTGGAGTCGGACGAGTTCCAGGGCTACGAGTCCGAGTACTTCGGCGGCCAGAAGATCAACGAGGTCCTCGCGCAGTCGGCCTCCGACGTCGTCGAGGGCTGGTCGTACCTGCCGTTCCAGGTGTACGCGAACTCGATCTTCAACGACACCGTCGGCCAGGCGTACGTCTCGGGCACGACGCTCACCGACGGCCTCAAGGCCTGGCAGGACGCGTCCGTGAAGTACGGCACCGAGCAGGGCTTCACCGTCAACGAGTGACCTGATCCCCGCCGGGCGCCTGCCGGGGCGCCCGGCCGCCCCCACGGTCGCGTGGTCGTGCCTCCCGGCACGACCACGCGGCCTCCACCGGCGGCGCACCGCGTCGTCCACCGCTCTGCGAGCATCTGAGGAGCCTGCATGTCCACCCCCACCCCGTTCCGCTGGCTGCGCCGTCCCGGGCCGCACACGCCGCCGGGAACGACGGCCACGACCGTCGGAGCGACCGACGCATACGCGCCGTCGGGCCTGTCCTACGGCGCGGACTACAACCCGGACCAGTGGCCGCGCGAGGTCTGGGACGAGGACGTGCGCCTCATGCGCGAGGCGGGCGTGACGGTGGTCTCGCTCGCGATCTTCTCGTGGGCGCGGATCCAGCCGACGGAGCACACGTGGGACTTCGCGTGGCTCGACGAGATCATGGACCTGCTCCACGCGAACGGCATCACCGTCGACCTCGCGACGGCGACGGCCTCGCCGCCGCCGTGGCTCACGACCAAGCACCCGGAGATCCTGCCGCAGACGCGTACCGGCGAGACGCTGTGGCCCGGCGCGCGCCAGCAGTGGCGCCCGACGTCGCCGATCTTCCGGTCGCACGCGCTGCACCTCGTGGAGCGCATGGCCGAGCGGTACGGGGACCACCCGGCGCTCGTGGCCTGGCACGTCTCCAACGAGCTGGGCTGCCACAACGTCGACGACTTCTCCGACGACGCCGCCGCAGCCTTCCGCGCGTGGCTGCGCGAGCGCTACACGACCCTCGACGCGCTGAACGACGCGTGGGGCACGGCGTTCTGGTCGCAGCGGTACAGCGCGTGGGAGCAGATCCTGCCGCCGCGCCTCGCGGCGTCGCACCCGAACCCGACGCAGCAGCTCGACTTCAAGCGTTTCTCGTCCGACGCGCTGCGGCAATACCTGCGCGCGGAGGCCGAGATCCTGCGCCGCATCACGCCCGACGTCCCTGTGACCACGAACTTCATGGTCATGGGCGAGACGAAGGGCATGGACTACGCCGCCTGGGCGGACGAGCTCGACTTCGTGTCCAACGACCACTACGTGCTCCCCGGACCGCAGGCCCTGGACGAGCTGTCGTTCTCCGCGAACCTCACGGGCGGCATCGCCCGGCACAAGCCGTGGTTCCTCATGGAGCACTCGACGAGCGCGGTGAACTGGCAGCCCGTCAACGTCGCGAAGAAGCCGGGCGAGCTCGCGCGCGACTCGCTCACGCACGTCGCGCACGGCGCCGACGCGGTCTGCTACTTCCAGTGGCGCCAGTCCGCGGCGGGCGCCGAGAAGTACCACTCGGGGATGCTCCCGCACGCGGGCGAGCGCTCGCGGCTCTTCCGCGACGTCGTCGCGCTCGGCGCGACGCTGCGCGACCTCGCGCCCGTCGCGGGGAGCGAGCAGAAACCCGCGCGCGCCGCGATCGTCTTCGACTGGGACTCGTGGTGGACGAGCGAGCTCGACTCCCACCCCACGGACCGGCTGCGCTACCGGCAGGAGGCGCTCGACTGGTACTCGGCGTTCCTCGCGCTCGGCGTGCGCGCCGACGTCGTGCCGACGGCCACGGACCTCGCGGGGTACGACGTCGTCGTGGCGCCCGTGCTGCACGTCGTCCCGGCCGACCTGCGCGACCGTCTCACGGCGTTCGTCGAGGGCGGCGGCCACCTCGTGACGACGTACTTCTCGGGCGTCGTCGACCAGGACGACCACGCGTGGCTCGGCGGCTACCCGGGCGCGCTGCGTGACCTGCTCGGCATCCGCGTCGAGGAGTTCGCGCCGCTGCTGGACGGCGAGAGCGCGACGGTCGAGCTCGCGGGCGAGCAGCTCGAGGGCACGCTGTGGACCGAGCCGGTCGACGTCGTCGACCCCGACGTCGAGGTGCTGGGCTGGTACAAGACCGGCGAGCAGTCCGGGCGCGCCGCGGTGACGCGCCGCACGGTCCGGGGCGGGGAGAGCGCCGGCTCCGCCGCATACGTCTCCACGCGGTTCGGCCGCCTCGGCCTCGTCCCCGTGCTCGCGCGCCTGCTCGACGACGCGGGCGTGCGCAGCGAGCTGCCCGCGGGCGTGCGCGGCGACGTCGAGCTCGCCGTGCGTACGGACGGGACCGACGACTTCTGGTTCCTCGTCAACCGCACGGCACGCCCGGTCGAGGTGCCCGACGTCGCGGGCGACGTCCTCGCCGGCCGTCGCCTCGCGCCGTCGGCCGCGACGGGCACGACGGCGACAGGCGCGCTCCTGCTGGAGCCACGCGGCGTCGCGGTCGTCCGCCGCCCGACCGAGACGACCCCGCCGAAGTAGAACCGTGGTCCGCCGAGGTGACGCCCCGGTCGTCCACCTCGGCGCTTCCTCGGCGGACCACGGTTCTACCTCGCGCGACCAGCGTTCTATCTCGCGTGACCACGGTTCTACCTCGGCATGACGATCCCCGCGGGAACGACCCGCACCCGGTGCACCCCGCCGGTTCGCAGCGACGCGAAGGAGGTGGCTCAGGGATGAGCCTGACCGACACCGACACGACCATGCGGGGTGGACCACCCGGTCCGCACCGCACGAGCAGCCCGGGCGGGCGGGCCGCCCACGGGACGGGCGCGCGACTGGTGGCCGGCCTCGGTGCCGGCGCGCTGGTCGCGGGCTGCGCGCTCGCGGCCCTGCCCGCGCACGCCTCGCCGCTCGGCGCGACAGCCGCCTCGACGGGCTCCACGGCGAGCAGCGCGACGGCGGCCGCGGCCGACGTCGCGGGCGTCACCGTGACGCCCGACCCGTCGTACGCGGGCGCGCCGTTCGAGGGCTGGGGGACGAGCCTCGTGTGGTTCGCCAACGCCACGGGCGGCTACCCGGACGAGATCCGCGACAGGCTCGCGGACATGGTCTTCGGCGACGAGGGCCTCAACCTCAACATCGCGCGCTACAACGTCGGCGGCGGCAACGCGCCCGACGTGCCGGACTACCTGCGCGCCGGCGGCGCCGTCGACGGCTGGTGGAAGGCGCCCGAGGGCACGACGCGCACCGACGTCGACTGGTGGGACCCCGAGAACCCGGACCACTGGGACGCCGACGCCGACGCGACGCAGCGCTGGTGGGTCGACCGCATCAAGGACGACGTCACGCACTGGGAGACGTTCAGCAACTCACCGCCCTGGTTCATGACCGTGAGCGGGTACGTCTCGGGCGGGTTCGACGCGAACGCGGACCAGCTCAAGACGGAGAGCATCGACGACTTCGCGGCCTACATGGTCGGCGTGACCGAGCGCCTCGAGGACGCGCACGGCATCGAGGTCGACACGATCGACCCGTTCAACGAGCCCAACACCAACTACTGGGGCACCCAGCTCGGCGGCGACGGAAACCCGACCGGGGGCCGCCAGGAGGGCGCCCACATGGGCCCCGAGCTCCAGGCGAAGGTCGTCCCGGCGCTCGCCGCGGCGCTCGACGGATCTTCGACCGACGCCGTGATCTCGGCGATGGACGAGACCAACCCGGGCCGGTTCGCGACCAACTGGTACGCCTACCCCGACGCCGTCCGCGACCAGGTGTCCCAGCTCAACGTCCACACGTACGGCACGGGCCAGCGCACGACAGTCCGCGACATCGCCAAGGGCGAGGACAAGCCGCTGTGGATGAGCGAGGTCGGCGGCAACTGGAGCTCGACCGGCCAGGACTTCGAGACCATGGAGTCCGGCCTGGGCAGCGCGCAGCACATGGTGGACGACCTGCGCGAGCTCGAGCCGAGCGCGTGGGTGTTCTGGCAGCCGGTCGAGGACTACGCGAACATGGCGCCCGGCGGCGAGAGCGCGAACGGCATGAACTGGGGCGAGATCCAGATCCCGTTCGACTGCACGGCCGAGGACACGCTCGAGACGTGCCCGATCTACACGAACACGAAGTACTGGGCGACCCAGAACTTCACGCACTACATCGAGCCGGGCGACTCGCTGATCCGCTCGGACGACGCCAGCAGCACGGCCGCGGTGTCGGCGGACGGCACGTCGGCGACCGTCGTGCACGTCAACGCCACCAAGGCCGAGCGCGCCGTGACGCTCGACCTGTCGAAGTTCGGTGCGGTCGGGTCCGATGCGACCGTCACCCCCGTGGTCACGAGCACGGCCGGCTACCTCGTCGAGGGCGAGCCGGTGGCCGTCACGACGGACGAGAACGGTCCGAGCGTGACGCTCGTCGTGCCGGCCGAGTCCGTGACGACGTTCGTCGTCGACGGCGTCTCGGGTGTCGCGGACGACGCGGCCCTCGTCCAGGACGGGCACGCGTACCGTCTCGACGGCGTCCAGGCGGACCGCTCGCTCGCGCCGTCGGCGTCGGGCACGGGCGTCGTGATCCGCACCGACGCGCCGGTCGCGGAGCAGGCGTGGGAGCTCACGGCGCTCGGCGCCTCCGAGGGCTCCGGCACGCACCGCACGCGCTACGCCGTGACGAACGCGGCGACGGGCCGCCAGCTCGCCGTCGCGGCCGACACGTCCGCCGTCCTCCAGGACGCCCCGGCCGACGTCGCCGACACCCCGCTCGCCGCGCAGTGGATCCTCTCGACGACCGGCGACGGCACCTTCACGCTCGTCAACGCGTCCTCGAAGACCCTCCTCGAGGTCGGCGGCCAGGCGACGGCCGACGGGTCCCCCGTGGGCACGTACCTCGCGAACTCCGGCGTGAACCAGCGCTGGCGGATCGTCGACGAGACCGTCCTCGGCACGGAGCCGGTCGAGGCGTTCACGACGCCCGGCACCGCGCCCGAGCTGCCCGCGACCGTCACGCCGGTCTACCGCGACGGCGCGCGCGGGTCGCTCCCCGTGACGTGGGACGTCCCGGGCGACGACGCGTGGGCCGAGCCCGGCACCGTCGAGGTCGCGGGCACGGTGGTCGCCCCGACAGGCGGCACCGTCGCGGCGACCGCGACGGTCGTCGTCGACGAGCTGACGTCGACCCTCCCCGCGCGGGCCAAGGCGTACGCGGGCGGCACGCCGAGCCTGCCCGCGACCGTCACGGCGGTCGCCGCGGGCGGCGCGCAGGTCCAGCGTCCGGTGGTCTGGGACGCGGCTCCCGCGGGCGCGTACGACGCCGTCGGGGTCGTCGCGCTCACGGGCACGGCCGACGCCGGGGCGGGCGCCACGCTCCCCGCCACCGTCCGGGTCCAGGTGACCGAGGCCGCGTCCGCCAACGGCGCGCTCGCCGGGGGCACGACCGCGAGCGCGACCTTCACCGAGCCGGGCTACGGCGTCGGAGGCGTCGTCAACGGCGCCCTCACGGACAAGGCGTGGTCGAACTGGGTCTCGGGCACCAAGCGGGCGTCCGACACGCTCACCGTCACGCTCCCGGCCGACCGCGACGTGACCGGCGTGGTCACGCGGTTCTGGAAGGACGGGTCCAGCGCGAGCTGGGCGCAGTCCGTCCGCCTGCAGGCGCTCGTCGACGGCACGTGGACCGACGTCGGCACGCCCGTCACGGTCGACGCGTCGCCCGATGGCCCGGCGCCCGCGGTCGAGGTCCCCGCCGACGTGCGGACGTCGTCCGTGCGCGTCGTCCTCACGGCACGGGCGAACACCCACATGGTCGTCTCCGAGATCGAGGTCCTGGCCAAGGTTCCGGGCACCGGGACCGACACGACGGCGTCGGGCATCACGGTGGACGGCGAGCCCCTCGCCGGGTTCGACCCCGCGGTCACGTCCTACGACGTGGCGGCCGACGGCGAGGTCCCCGAGGTCGCGGCGGCGGCCACCGACCCGTACGCGAGCGTCCAGGTCGAGCCGGCCGACGCCGTCCCCGGCACGACGACCGTGCGCGTCACCGCCGAGGACGGGACGGAGCAGGCGTACGCCCTGCGCTGGTCGGCCGACGCGGGCGCCGCGCCGGTCACCGCCGTCGCCGAGACGCGGTGCCTCGCGGGCAAGGTCTACGTCGCGGTCCGTGCCACGAACGACGGCGGTGCGCCGCTCGACGTGACGCTCACGACGCCGTACGGAACGCGGACGGTCGCCGCGGTGGCGCCGGGCGCGAGCGCGTACCAGTCGTTCGCGTCGCGCTCGGCGTCCGTCCCCGCAGGGACGGCCGTCGTGAGCGTCGACGGGTACGGGCCGCTCGAGGTCGCGTTCGACGCGCGTACCTGCTGAGCCGACCCGTGACCACGGACCCGGCCGACGTCCCCGACGTCGGCCGGGCCCGTGGTCGTGCGACGGGTCGGGCGGATCCTGATCGGCGCCACGCGGTGGATCGCAGAGCGAGCGTCGTCGGGTCCGCGTACCGTGTCCCGGGTGCCCGGCACCCTGCCGGGACGAGGAGGAGCACACCACGGTGACCCCGACGACGAGCGGTGACGTCCTGACGACGCACGGCGGCACGCGCTGGACGATGCAGGGCGAGATCGACGCCGCCGTCCAGGCCCGGCGCGAGGACGAGCTCCTGCGCCTCGCGCAGTCGGCGGACGCGCGCATCCACATCGACCTCGGCGAGGTGACCTTCATGGACTCGGGCGGCCTGCGCCTGCTCTACCACGCCGCCACCGCGGGCTCCGGTGCGCCCGTGCTGGAGCGCGTCCCCCGCCGGGTCCGCGACCTGCTGGAGCTCAGCGGGGTCGCCGACCTCTTCGAGCTCTCGGACGACGAGCCGGGCGAGGACGGATCGTGAGCGTCGAGCACGCCGCGGTCCCTGTCGGCTTCGTCGAGATCGGCGCGTGGGCGCTGCACGGCCTCGGCGACCTCGCCACGCTGCGCGAGGGGCTGCACCGCATGCTCACGGGCGGGCCGCTCCCCCCTGACCGCGCGCTCGAGGCGACGCCGGAACGCGTCGTGCTCGTGGCCAGCGAGCTCGCCACCAACGCGCTGCGCCACGGCCTGCCGCCTACGCGCGTCCGTCTGCTGAGCGACGGGCGCGAGCTCGTCGTCGACGTGGTCGACCACTCTCCCGACGTCCCCGTGGTCGCCGGGCGCCGCTCGCCGGGCGCCGGCGGGTTCGGGCTCGTGCTCGCGCAGCGCGCCGCGACCGCCGTCGGCTGGTTCCGGGCCGGGACGGGCGAGAAGCACGTCTGGGCGCGGTTCGACGTCCCGGTCTTCCGCGCCGGGGCCTCGGTCCGCAGCGCCCTGCTCCCCGTGGGCTGAGCCCGTCCGCGGCCTGCCCGCCTCCCTGACCGGTCGCCTCGGGCGTCAGGCGTCGCGGCGCGCGAGGAGCAACGTCGCGTCGTCCGCAGAGCGCGGGTCGCGTGCCGCGGTGACGATGCTGTCGACGTCCACGTCCGGGCCCGCCGCGAAGACCGCCGCGAGACGGTCCAGGCCGTCGCGGATCGACTCGCGCCGGCGCTCGATCAGGCCGTCGCTGTAGAGCACGAGCGCACCCCCGCGAGGGACCTGCACGTGGTGCGCCGGAGGGACGCGGTCGACGAGCCCGAGGGGTGGCACGCTCGCGCTCTCGGTCCAGCAGGTGCTGCCGTCGGGGCCCACGACCAGGAGCGGCGGGTGGCCCACGGACACGTGCTCCACGACGCCGCTCACGGGGTCCAGGAGCGCGACGGCGAGCGTCGCGACCTCGCCCGGCAGCGTCCACCGCGCGACCTCGCCCAGTCGCTCCACCGCCTCGACCGCCGAGCCCGTGCTCACGAGCGCCGCGCGCAGCGTCGTGCCGAGCTGGCCCATCGTCGCGGCGGCCTGGAGCCCGTGCCCGGTGACGTCGCCGACCACGAGCGCGAGCCGTCCGGAGGGGAGCATGAGCGCGTCGTACCAGTCGCCGCCGACCAGGCCGGTGCCCGCGGACTCGTACCGCGACTGCAGCGTCCAGCCAGGCACGTCGGGCAGGAGCGCCGGCAGGAGGCTGCGCTGCAGCTCCTCGGTCGCGCGCACGGCCTTGCGCCCGCGCACGTACAGCGCCTCGACGAGGTGGCCGCGCAGCGACGTCGCGACGTCGGTCTGGTCCGACGTCCACGGCGCGCTGTGGCCGCGCACCACCTCGCGCCAGCGCTCGAACGACTTGCGCGGGCTGAGCCGGACCGTGTCCCCCTCGCGGAGCGCGATCGCCTTGTTGTACGGGTCGCCACCCCAGTCGACGTGGCGCAGCACCTCGTCGCGCAACCACACGACGACCTGTCCCTCGGGCAGGACGATGCCCATCACCCCGGCGACGTCGGGCACGAGTGCGGCGACCTCGGGAGCGTCGCGGCCGAGCGCCTCCGTCACGACGAGGTCCTCGTCGTGACCGAGGACCCAGGCCACGAGCGCGCGGCACGCGGCCTCGTCGGGCGCGCTGCCGACCTTGATGAGGTCGCCCTCGGCGACGACGACCGCGCCGTCGGCCCGCACGAGCCGGCGCAGCCACCCCGAACGGGTGAGCGCGGTGCCGATCGGGACGCTCTCGTCGCGGCTGTCGGCGGCGAGGTGGGCGAGCACGCCCTCCGCACGCCGCACCTCGGCCTCGCGCTCGTCCTCGGCCTGGGCGACGAGACGGACGGACAGCGCCGACCCGAGGAACTCCGCGGCGGTCCGCACCTCGTACGGGGGCTCGTGCGGTCCCGCGTAGTGGTGGCACGCGATGAGCCCCCACAGCTTCCCCTCGCGCAGCAGCGAGATCGACATCGACGCGCGCACGCCCATGTTGCGCAGGTACTCCAGGTGGATCGGCGAGACGCTGCGCAGCGTGGAGTACGTGAGGTCGAGCGGTGCTCCCGTGGTCGGCAGGAGCGTCGGCACGATCGGCTGCGGCGCGTAGTCCACGTCCGCGATGAGCCGGATCCAGTTCTTCTCGTACAGCGCGCGGGCCTGCGGCGGGATGTCCGACGCCGGGTAGTGCAGGCCCAGGAACGCGTTGAGGTCCTCGCGACGCGCCTCGGCGACGACCTCGCCGTTGTACGCGGCGTCGAAGCGGTAGATCATCACGCGGTCGAACCCGGTGAGGTCGCGCACGTGCCGGACCGCGTCGTCGTACAGCTCGCCGAGGGTCGCGGCGCGCTCGAGGTCGCGCAGCGCGTGCCGCACGGCCAGGTACGTGTTGGGGAACGTCAGGGGGCGCGCCCCGGCCGCGGTCTCGAGCTCGACGACCAGCACCGGCTCGGTCTCCGGCCCGTCCGGGGGCAGCGGGGGCCGGTGGAGCACGGCGTCCACGGCGAGGGGCGACCCGTCCCAGCGGTCGAGGGTCAGCGAGACGGGGTTGCGCGTCGCGAGGTCGCCGACGTTCGCGGCGTGGGCGAGCACCTGGTGCGCCGGGCCCTCGCCGAGCGCGTCGCCGAGCGGCCGTCCCACGAGCTCCTCGGCCGGGACGCCCAGGTGCACCGCGGCGTTCGCCGACGCCTGGAGCAGCGCGCCGTCCGACTCCCGTACGACGAGCAGCACGCCGCGCGGCTGGATCATGCCGGGCACGTGGATGGGCTCGCGCGCGCAGTTGTCGAGGTCTACCGCCTCGCCTGGTGCGAGCAGCTCCGGCTCGTCGGCCGTCCTGGTCACGTGGTCCTCCGTCTGAGTCGCCGCCCGCGAACGGGACCTGCGGTGCGAGTCGACGGACCACCTGGGCTCGAGGATCCGGGTCGAGTGCCCCAGGCTACCGCGCCGGCCTCCTCGGCCGGGACCGGTCGACCGCAGCGGGGTCGACCGGGCCGCCCGAGGCCGGCGTGAGCGACGCCACGGAACTCCGCGGTAGCGTCGTTCGTCGGACGAGCGGGACCCCGGACCGTCCGCCCGGCCCCCGACGACCAGAAGGTGACCCATGAGCACGACCACGACCCCCCTCCTGCGCGCTGCCGGCCTCTCCGCCGGGTACGCCGGCCCCGACGTCGTGCACGGCATCGACCTCGACGTCACGCCCGGCTCCCCGCCGGTGGGGATCGTCGGCGAGTCGGGCGCGGGCAAGTCGACGGTCGTGCGCGCGCTCGTCGGGCTCGTCAAGCCCACCGCCGGACACGTCACGTACGCCGGCCGGACCGTCACCAAGCTCTCGCGCCGCGACAAGAAGCAGTTCACCGCCGACGTCCGCCGCGTCTCGCAGGACGGCCTCGCCGGGATCGGGATCGACCCGCGCTGGACCGTCGACCGCACCCTCTCCGCCGCGCTCAAGGACGCCCGCCGGGCCGGGCGCCCGAGCGGCCGGTCCGTCGAGGACCTGCTCGGCGACGTCGCGCTCGAGCCCCGGTACGCACCGCGGACGATCCACTCGCTCTCGGGCGGCGAGAAGCAGCGCGTCGCGCTCGCCGTCGCGCTCGCGACCCGGCCCCGGGCCCTGCTGCTCGACGAGCCGCTCACCGCCGTCGACCCCGCGATGCGTGGCGACGTCGTCCGACGCCTCGGCGACGCGACGGCCGAGCTCGGCACCGCGGTGCTGCTCGTCTCGCACGACCTGGAGCTCGTCGAGCGTCTGTGCCCCACCGTGCACGTGCTCGCCGACGGGTCGTTCATCGCCTCCGGGGCGCTGCGCGACGTCTTCGCCGGCACCGCCCAGGGCGCCGACCACCCGGCCGTGCGGGGTCTCGCGGAGGCCGCCCCGCTCGCCGTCCAGCGCTTCCGCTGACCCCCGGGGGGCTCCCGGAGAAAATCGGCGGCGGCGCGTGTCGAAAACCGGGGTGCGCCGTCCGACGTCCTGGTGAACCGGCCTTCACGACACTACGGTCGAGAGGGCACTCACCGAGGAGGCAGACATGCGAGTCGTGGTCATGATCAAGGGCGCCGGGGCCGACGAGGACAAGATCGCCCCCACCCAGGAGATGCTCGCCCAGATGGGCGCGTACAACGAGGAGCTCGTCAAGGCGGGCATCATGCTCGACGGCCAGGGCCTGCAGCCCACGGCCAAGGGCGCGCGCGTCGTGTTCCGCGGCGGCGAGACGTCGGTCGTCGACGGGCCTTTCACCGAGTCCAAGGAGATCGTCGCCGGGTACTGGATCTGGCAGGTCTCCTCGCTCGAGGAGGCCGTCGAGTGGGCTCGCAAGTGCCCCAGCGACCCGAGCATGGGGCTCGAGGAGGTCCTGGAGATCCGGCCGATCTTCGAGGTCGAGGACTTCGGTGCCGAGTACACGCCCGAGCAGCGCGAGAAGGACGAGCGCCTCGCCGAGCAGATCCGCGCGCAGCAGGGCTCCTGAGCCCCGGGCGGCCAGGGGCACGACGATGACCGACGTCTCCCGCACCGTCGAGGCCGTGTGGCGCATCGAGTCGCCGCGCCTCGTCGCGGGCCTGGCCCGGACCCTGCGGGACGTCGGCCTCGCCGAGGAGGTCGCCCAGGAGGCGTTCGTCGCGGCGCTCGAGCAGTGGCCCGAACAGGGCGTGCCCGACAACCCGGGCGCGTGGTTGACGACCGTCGCGCGCCGTCGCGCCGTCGACCTGGTCCGCCGCGAGCGCACGCGCGACGAGAAGTACGCGCGGCTCGCGGCGGACCTCGCCGCGCCGGGCGCGGGGCCCGGCGGCGGGACGGCGGCGGTCGCGCACCCCGGTGGCGGCGCGGCGCTCGTGGGGTCGGTCCCCGCACCCGACGGGATCGTCGACGATCCCGTCGGCGACGACCTGCTCGCGCTCGTCCTCGTCGCGTGCCACCCCGTCCTGCCGCGCGAGTCCCGCGTCGCGCTCACCCTTCGCCTCGTCGCCGGCCTCACGACGGACGAGATCGCGCGCGCGTACCTCGTCCCGTCAGCGACCGTCGGCCAGCGCGTCTCACGCGCGAAGCGGACGCTCGCCGAGGCGAACGTCCGCTTCGACGTCCCGCAGGCCGACGAGCTCGCAGCCCGGGTCCCCGCCGTGCTCGAGGTGGTGTACCTCGTCTTCACCGAGGGGTACGCGGCGACGTCGGGCGACACGTGGGTGCGGCGCGGGCTCGCCGACGACGCCATGCGGCTGGGGCGAGTCCTGGCGGGGCTGCTGCCCGGCGAGCCCGAGGTGCACGGGCTGGTCGCGCTCATGGAGCTCCAGGCGTCGCGGTTCGCCGCCCGTACCGGTCCCGACGGCGAGCCCGTGCTCCTCCAGGACCAGGACCGTAGCCGCTGGGACCGGCTCCTCGTCCGCCGCGGTCTCGCCGCGCTCGACCGCGCGCTCGCGCTCGGCACCCGCACCGGGAAGGCGCTCGGTCCCTACTCGCTCCAGGCCGCGATCGCTGCGCGCCACACGCGCGCCGCGACCTGGGCGGACACCGACTGGGAAGCGATCGTCGCGCTGTACGACGCCCTGGCGTCCGTCGCCCCGTCGCCGGTCGTCGAGCTCAACCGTGCCGTGGCCGTGGGGTTCGCGGACGGCCCCGAGGCCGCGCTCGTCGTGCTCGACGCCGTCGCGGACGACCCGCGCCTCGCGCGCCACCACCTGTACGGCGCGGTACGCGGCGACCTCCTGACCCGGCTCGGCCGCCACGCCGAGGCCGCCGACGTCCTCGAACGCGCCGCCGCCCTGGCCCCGACCCGCCACGAACGCCAGCTCCTGCTGGAGCGGTCCGCCGCCGCGTCGTCCGCTGCCCCCTGACCTCTCCCACCACCCCTGCCCACACACCGCCCCCGCCCGGTGGCCCCACTCCGCCGAGGTAGAACCCTGGTCGGCCGAGATAGAACCCTGGTCGCGCGACGTAGAACCCTGGTCGGCCGAGATAGAACCCTGGTTGCTTCCTGCCCGACGGCGTGTGGTCCCCTTGGGTGGTCGGGGTGGGTGGTGGTGCCGCGTCTACCATCCGCCGCTCGTTCCTCGCGGCTCCCGCCAGGCCCGCCACGACGCGGCACCACCACCCACCCCGACCGGCGTCGTCTCGCCCTGGTCCGTCCTCACCGCGGGCGACTGCCCGCGGTGTCGGCCTGTCGCGCGGCTCACCTTCGCGGCCTTCCTGCTCCCCGTCGCAACATCGGCGCTCACGGCCGCACCTTGGTGCCTGGCCCAGCCGGCGAGCAGGTGATCCGGGCACGTCCCGTCCGCGCGATGCGCCCGGACTGCCTGCCCGATCCGCCCCGACGCGCTCGTCGACCGGTCGGGTCACCCGGTCATCTCGTCGACCCGGGGCGCCTCGCCGCTCGGGGCCAGCCCCGCGCGACCCGACCACCTCCGGAGAGCCGGCCACCTCGGACGGTGACTGGCCGGAACGGTGACCCGACCGCGACAGGCGACCGAACGACGTCAGGCATGACCACGGTTCTCTCTCGGGCAGCCAAGGTTCTGTCTCGCGTACCGGGGTTCTACCTCGGCAAACTGCGGTTCTACCTCGGCGGACCACGGTTCTACGTCGGCCGACCTCGGTTCTGCTTCGGCGGACGGCGACTCGAGGTCGACGAGCCCGGAGACCGGGGCCGCACCCCGCCGAGGGTGGCGAACGCAGGAGCGACCACGCGCTCAAGCCGGAGTTGGGCTGAGCGGTGGGGGTGGGCTCGGATGCGAAGGGGCGTCAAAGCCGCGCTCCTCAAACCCACGGCCGAAGAACCCGAGGCGACGGCGCGGCAGCCCCGAGCACCGAGTCCACCCCCACCGCGGGCCCGGCCCCGCGAGCCTGAGACCCGACCACGGTTCTACTTCGCGCGACCACGGTTCTATCTCGCGCGACCAGGGTTCTACCTCGGCGGGCCGGGGTTCTACCTCGCGAGGACGGACTCGATCGCGGCCGACTCGTCGGGGGTGAGCGGGGGTGCCGAGAGGGCGGCGACGTTGTTCTCGAGCTGGCGGACGCTGCTCGCGCCGACGAGCGCCGACGTGACACGGTCGTCGCGCAGGACCCAGGTGAGGGCGAGCTGGGCGAGGGTCTGACCCCGTCCACCCGCGATCTCGTTCAGCGCCCGAGCCCTCTCGAGGTACGTGTCGTCGAGGTTCTGCTCGGACAGGAACGGGGAGTCGGGGCGTGCGGCGCGCGACCCCTCGGGCGCGGAGCCGGAGAGGTAGCGGTCGGTGAGCAGGCCTTGCTGGAGCGGCGAGAACACGATGGTGCCGACGCCGAGGTCGCCCACGACGTCGAGCAACGACTCGCTCTGGACGCCGTCGTACCGGTCCTCGTGCGCCGGGTCCTCGACGTGACGGTTCAGCATCGAGTAGCTGGGCTGGTGGATGAGCAGCGGGGTGCCGAGGTCGGCGAGGATCGCGGCGGCCTCGCGCGTGCGGGACGGCGAGTAGTTCGAGACGCCGACGTAGAGCGCCTTGCCCTGCTGGACGGCGTCGTGCAGCGCCCGCATGGACTCCTCGAGCGGCGTGCTCGGGTCCGGGCGGTGGTGGTAGAAGACGTCGACGTAGTCGAGGCCCGTGCGCGTCAGCGACTGGTCGAGCGACGACAGGAGGTACTTGCGCGAGCCGCCGTCGCCGTACGGGCCGGGCCACATGTCGTACCCGGCCTTGGAGGAGATGACGAGCTCGTCGCGGTACGCGCCGAGGTCCTGGGCGAGGTGGCGGCCGAAGTTCTCCTCGGCGGTGCCGTACGGCGGGCCGTAGTTGTTGGCGAGGTCGAAGTGGGTGATCCCGAGGTCGAAGGCCCGGCGCAGGACGGCGCGCTGCGTCTCGAACGGGTTCACGTCGCCGAAGTTGTGCCACAGGCCGAGCGAGATCGCGGGCAGGTCGAGGCCGCTGCGCCCCGTCCGGCGGTAGGTCATGGTGTCGTAACGGTCGTCGGCGGCGACGTAGCGCGGGGCGAGAGGCATGTGCCCATTCTGCCTCCCCGCCGGCAGGGATTTCAGGCAGAGTCGCGCACGACCAGCACGGGGTCGAAGATCGTCGACGTGACCCGGGTCTCGCCGGTCTCGACCTGCTCCCGCAGCAGACGCGCCATCTCGGCCGCCATCTCCTCCACGGGCTGGCGCACCGTCGTGAGGGCAGGGCGCGCGAGCGTGCCGGCGGGGCTGTCGTCGAATCCGACGACAGCCACCTCGTCGGGCACCCGGCGCCCCTGCTCTCGCAGCGCGTGGATCGCACCCTGCGCCATCACGTCGTTCGAGACGAAGACGCCGTCCAGACCGGGGGTCGTGCGCAGCAGCTCGAGCATCGCGGCCTCGCCGCTCTCGACCGTGAAGTTGCCCTCGACGCTCGGCACGTAGGCGTGGCCGCGCCGGGCCATCGCGTCCCGGAAGCCGTCGAGGCGGTCCCGGGCGGCGAGCACGTCGAGGGGGCCCGAGACGACGCCCACCGACCGGCAGCCGCGGTCCAGCAGGTGGTGTGCGGCGAGGCGCGCGCCGTCGGCGTTCGCGACGTCGACGTAGCTCACCGGGAGGGGCCGCGGGGGCCGGGCGAAGAGCACCGTGGGTCTGCCCGTGGCCAGGAGCTGCTCGGGCAGCGGGTCGTCGGCGTGGGTGGAGACCAGGAGCGCGCCGTCGGCGTTGCCGAACCGCAGGTACGACACGACCTGCCGCCTGGCCTCGTCGCCGTCGGCAAGCATGAGCACCGGGTGGACGTCGTGGGGCCGCAGGGCCCGCACGAAAGACCCCACGACGCGGCCGAAGAACGGGTCGGCGAGAAGCCGCGGGAGGTGCAGGCCGTCGTCCGGGCCCGGCTCGGCACCGGAGACCACGACGGCGACCGTCCCGGTGCGGCGCGTGACGAGCGAGCGGGCGGCCCGGTTCGGCACGTAGCCGGTCGTCGCCACGGCCTCCAGGACGACCTCCTGGACCGCGGGCGCGACCTTGCGCTTGCCGTTGACGACGCGCGAGACCGTCGCGCGCGACACGCCTGCCACCCGGGCGACGTCGTCGAGCGTCGGCGCCCGGTGCTGCACGTCCTCGCTCACGCGACCGACGATAGCAGGGGTAAGAGCGCTTTCCCGGTCGACCACGGGTCACGGCGGCCCTCTCCGTCGACCCGACATTCTTACTAACCAGTTTGTCAGAGTTAGTGTCCTTTTTGATATGTTTTATTGCGGTATTCCCAGGCGATCAGACGTCGCTCGCGCTTGACAGCCCTCGCGAGCGGGTGAAAACTCGGGCCTCGGGTAAGAGCGCTCTCCCGGCTCACACCTCAGCCGCGGCGCCGCGGCTGAGGGCACGGCTCGACGACGAACTGTGCCCCGGGTCGACGCAGACCTGGGGCGGACGGAGAGGTAGACGAACACGATGCGCACCACATCCCCCACCGCCCCCGGGCGACCCCGCAGACATCGAGCGGCTCGCACCGCGCTCGCAGCACTGGCTTCCGGCGCGCTCGCGGGAGCGGCGCTGGTCGTGCCCGCGACGTCCGCGAGCGCCGAGCCGGTGCTCCTGTCCCAGGGCAAGCCCGCCACCGCGTCGTCCGTCCAGGACGACTGGGCCGGGTACGCCGCGGGCAACGCCGTCGACGGCGACCTCGGCACGCGCTGGTCCAGCGCCTGGAGCGACCCCCAGTGGCTCCAGGTAGACCTGCAGCAGGACGCGAGCGTCGACCGGGTCGAGCTGGTCTGGGAGGGCGCCTACTCCTCCGCGTACCAGGTCCAGGTCTCGGACGACGCGTCGGCGTGGCGGACGCTCTACTCCACGGCCCAGGGCGACGGCGGCACGGACGTGCTCGACGTCGACGGCGAGGGTCGGTACGTGCGCGTCCTGTCGACCGCGCGACCGGGCGGCTACGGCCACTCGCTGTACGAGTTCCGCGTCTTCGGCGAGGCGGGCGGTTCTGGGCCGACCGACCCCACGGACCCGACCGACCCCGGCGACCCGACCGACCCCTTCCCCGACTACGTGCACCCCGGCCACCCGACGGTCCCGGTCAAGGACTCGGGCCCGAGCGTCGTGAAGGTCGTCGGCGGGAACGGCGACTGGGACCTCCAGGTGGACGGACAGCCGTACACCGTGCGCGGGTTCACGTGGGGCGGCACGAGCGAGGCCGAGTACGACCCGCGCATGCAGGGGCTCGCCGACATCAACGGCAACACGACCCGCACGTGGGGCACGGGCGCCGACTCGCGCGCGATCCTCGACGCCGCGGCCGAGCACGACGTGCGCGTCATCGCGGGCTTCTGGCTCATGCCCGGCGGTGGCCCCGGCTCCGGCGGCTGCATCGACTACCGCACCGACACGGCCTACAAGAACGACACCAAGGCCGACATCCTGCGCTGGGTCGAGGAGTACAAGAACCACCCGGCCGTGCTCATGTGGAACATCGGCAACGAGGCGATCCTCGGGCTGCAGAACTGCTACTCGGGGACCGAGCTCGAGGAGATCCGCAACGCCTACGCGTCGTACGTCAACGAGGTGAGCGTCGCGATCCACGCGATCGACGCCAACCACCCGACCTCGAACACCGACGCGTGGACCGGCGCGTGGCCGTACATCCGGGACAACGCGCCCGACCTCGACCTGCTCTCGATCAACGCCTACGGCGACGTGTGCAGCATCGCCGAGGCGTGGGAGGCCGGGAACTACGGCAAGCCGTACGTCCTCACCGAGGGCGGCGCGGCCGGCGAGTGGGAGGTTCCGGACGACGCGAACGGCGTCCCGGACGAGCCCACCGACATCGAGAAGAGCCGGGCGCTGCCGCTGTCGTGGAAGTGCCTCATGGAGCACGAGGGCAAGGCGCTCGGCGCGACGTTCTTCCACTACGGCGTCGAGGGCGACTTCGGTGGCGTGTGGTTCAACATCACGCCCGGCAACAACAAGCGCCTCGGCTACCACGCGATCGCCAGGACGTGGGGCGTCGACCTCGCGGGCGTGAACACGGCCCCGCGCATCACCGGCATGTCGATCCCCGGCGCGACGTCGGTCACGGCCGGCTCGACCGTGACCATCGACATGGACGTGACGGACCCCGACGGTGACCCGATCAACTACGTCGCGTTCTTCAACAGCGCCTACATCGACGGCTCGTGGGGCCTCGCCTGGACCGAGCTGACGCAGAACGGCGACGGGACGCTCGCCGTGCGGGCCCCGCAGCGCCTCGGGGTGTGGAAGGTCTACGTCTGGGCCGAGGACGGCCAGGGCAACGTCGGTGTCGAGACGCGGTCGATCCGTGTCGTGGCGCCGCCCGTCGACGGGACGAACATCGCGCAGGGCAGGACCACGACCGCGTCGAGCTTCGACCCCTGGAACGGGAACTGGTCGCCGGGCCAGGCGACCGACGGCGACCAGGGCACGCGCTGGGCGAGCAGCTGGAACGACGACGAGTGGCTGACGGTCGACCTCGGCTCGGTCCAGTCGTTCCAGCACGTCCAGCTCGTCTGGGAGACGGCGTTCGGCAAGGGGTACGAGATCCAGACCTCGAACGACGGGCAGTCCTGGGCCACGGTCCGCACGGTCACCGACGGCGACGGCGGCGTCGACAGCCTCGACGTCGCGGGCACCGGCCGCTACGTGCGGCTCAAGCTGAACGAGCGCGGCACCGAGTGGGGCTACTCGCTCTTCGAGCTCGGCGTCTACCAGCGCTGACAGAGACGTCCGGGTGGGGGCGGCGGCAACCGCCCCCACCCGGCACGGCGCCCGGTGACAGACGCCGGGCGTGCCCATCATCCGCGCAGCGTCGCGCGCTCCTGCCCGAGAGGCTCCGCAGCGCGCGACGACCTCGAAGGAGGAAGCATGCACGGCACGACACGCACCACCACGCTATCGCCTCCCCGGCACGGCAGACGCCGCGCCGGGACGCGCCGACGCCGGATCGCCGCGACGATGACCGGCGTCCTCGTCGCGTCGACCTCGGTGGTCGTCACGACGAGCGCCACGGCCGCCCAGGACACCCTGCTCTCCCAGGGTGCGCTCACGGCGGCGTCGAGCTCGGAGTCCGGCGGCCTGGGTCCCCGGTTCGCGGTCGACGGCGACCGGTCCACCCGCTGGGCGAGCCAGCCGAGCGACGACCAGTGGATCCGCGTCGACCTCGGCGAGGCGCACGACCTCGACCGCGTCGTCCTCGACTGGGAGGCCGCGTACGGCAAGGACTTCACGCTCCAGGTGTCCTCGGACGGGCAGTCGTGGAGCACGGTCGCGACCGTGACCGACGGAGCGGGCGGCGTGCAGTCGTTCGACGTCGACACGACGGGACGCTACGTCCAGCTCGTCGCGACCGAGCGCGGCACCCAGTACGGGTATTCGCTCTTCGAGCTCCAGGTGTTCGGCGACGGCGACGCGCCCGACCCCGAGGAGCCTCCGGAGTGGGACGACGAGGTCACGCACCACGAGTTCCAGGCGAACTGCTCGTTCTCGCACTTTCTGCCGGACGACCCGATCGTCCTCCCGGGGCAGCCCGGGCGGTCGCACCTGCACACGTTCGTCGGCAACCGCGTGACGGACGCGTTCACCGTGCCGGAGGACCTGTTCGAGAACACCGACTCGACGTGCACGGTCCCGCAGGACCACTCGTCGTACTGGTTCCCCGCGATCGAGAAGAACGGGGTACCGATCGAGCCCGACATCCCCATGACGATCTACTACAAGTCGGGGATCGACGACTACACCAAGGTCAAGCCCTTCCCGCCCGGCCTGCGGTTCGTCGCGGGCGACATGATGGCGACCTACGACGAGTTCCGGACGGCGCCGGGCGCCGTCGAGGGCTGGGAGTGCGGCGACATCTCGAAGAGCTGGGACATCCCGGCCCACTGCCCCGAAGGCACGCAGCTCAACATCCGCTACCAGGCACCCAGCTGCTGGGACGGCATGCACCTGTCGCCCGACGCGTCCGCGCACATGGGCCACGGCGCGCACATGGCGTACCCCGTGGACGGGCAGTGCCCGATGACGCACCCGATCGCGGTCCCGATGATCGAGTTCAAGATCGCGTGGCCGGTGAGCGGCGACATGTCCGACGTGCGGCTCGTCAGCGGCTCCGACCAGTCGTGGCACTACGACTTCATCAACGGCTGGGAGCCCGGGGTGCTGGAGCGCCTCGTGGAGCACTGCATCAACGGCGGGCTCCAGTGCAACCCGCGCGGGTACGACCTCTACAAGCCGCACCGCGGCACCGTCCTCGACGAGAACTACCAGCTCGTCGGCTGACACCCCACCGCCCGACGGGCGCGGCGTCGTCGAGCACGACGGCGCCGCGCCCGGGCACGGTCGTGCCCGTGGCACGGCCCCCGACCCGAAGAAGGCAGGACCATGCATCTCCGACCCACGGCCAGGCTCCGCCTGGCCTCCCTCGCCGCCGGGGTGACCGCGGCGTGCGTCGCGGCACCGCTCGTGGCGGCCGCGGCTCCCGTCGCCGCCGCGGCGGACCCCGTCAACCTCTCGCAGGGCAAGCCCGCGACCGCGTCGAGCGTCCAGGGCGACTACGTCGCCACGCGGGCCGTCGACGGCGACCTGAACACCCGCTGGAGCAGCGAGTTCGCCGAGGGCCAGTGGCTCCAGGTCGACCTCGGCCAGGTCTCGACGCTCACGTCCGTCGCCCTGAGCTGGGAGGGCGCGTACGGCAAGGGCTTCCGCATCGAGGCGTCCGACGACGGCACCACCTGGCGCACCCTGCGCACCGTGACCGACGGCACGGGAGGGCAGCAGACGCTGCCCGTGTCCGGGACCGGGCGCTACGTGCGCGTGCTCGGCACCGAGCGAGGCACCGGCTACGGCTACTCGCTCTGGGAGCTCCAGGTGTTCGGCACGCCCGGGACCGACGGCGGCCCGGTCGACCCGGGCGGTCCCGACGATCCGGGCGACCCGACCGGTGACGACTGCACGACGAACGCCGCGCTCGGGAAGGCGGCGACGGCGTCGTCCGCCGAGGGCGCGTACGCCGCGGGCCTCGCGGTGGACGGCAAGGCCGACACGCGCTGGAGCAGCGAGTTCTCCGACACGCAGTGGCTGCAGGTCGACCTGGGCTCGATCCAGCCCGTGTGCGGCATCGAGATCGACTGGGAGGGTGCGTACGGCAAGGGGTTCCGCGTCGAGACGTCCGACGACGGCGACCTGTGGCGCACGCTGCGCACGGTCACCGACGGGACTGGCGGCAAGCAGGTTCTCGACGTCACAGGCTCGGGGCGCTACGTCCGGCTCGTCGGGACCGAGCGCGGAACCGGCTGGGGCTACTCGATCTGGGAGCTGCGCGTGCTGACAGGCGACGGGACCGGGAACCCCGGCACGGGCGAGCCGATCGAGGGCGGCGGTGACCTCGGGCCGAACGTGCACGTGTTCGGCCCCGGCACCCCGGTCGCCGAGATCCAGGCCGCCGTCGACGCGGCGTACGCGGCGCAGGAGGAGAGCCAGTTCGGCCTGCGCCGCGACCAGTTCCTGTTCGAGCCCGGCACGTACCCGGTGCACGTCAACGTCGGCTTCAACACCGCGGTCAACGGTCTCGGCCAGGACCCGGACGACGTGAACATCACCGGTGGCGTCTGGGCCGACGCCGAGTGGTTCGAGGGGAACGCGACGCAGAACTTCTGGCGCTCCATCGAGAACCTCGCCGTCACCCCGACCGGCGGCGACATGCGCTGGGCCGTCTCGCAGGCCGCGCCCATGCGTCGCATCCACGTCCGGGGCAACCTCATGCTGCACTCGTCGCGCTACGGGTGGGCGTCGGGCGGCTTCACGGCCGACTCGATCGTCGACGGCCAGGTGCGTGGCTACACCCAGCAGCAGTGGTACACCCGCGACTCGACGCTCACGGGCGGGTGGGACGGCACGCTGTGGAACATGGTGTTCTCCGGCACCGAGAACGCCCCGCCGACGACGTTCCCCGAGCCCGCCGTCACGACGCTCGACACCACCGGCACGGTCCGCGAGAAGCCGTACCTCTACCTCGACGGCGACGACTACGCGGTCTTCGTCCCGTCGCTGCGCGAGGGCACGCGCGGCGCGACGTGGAAGAACGGCTCCACCCCCGGCACGTCGATCCCGCTCGACGAGTTCTACGTCGCGCAGCCGGGCGACGCCGCCGACCACATCAACGCCGCGCTCGACCAGGGGCTGAACCTCCTGCTCACACCCGGCGTCTACCACCTCGACGAGACGATCGAGGTGAACCGCGCGGACACGGTCGTGCTCGGCCTCGGCTACGCGACCATCGTGCCCACCGCCGGGCAGACGGCGCTCCAGGTCGGCGACGTCGACGGCGTCCGGGTCGCGAGCGTCCTGTTCGACGCCGGGGCGGCCGAGTCCCCGAGCATGCTCACCGTGGGCACCGAGGGCTCGACCGCGGACCACTCGGACGACCCGATCTCGATCCACGACGTGTTCGTGCGTGTGGGCGGCGCGCACGCGGGGAAGGTGGACAGCGCGATCGTCATCAACGCGGACGACACGATCATCGACCACATCTGGTCCTGGCGCGGGGACCACGGTGAAGGCATCGGCTGGGACGTCAACACGGCGGACTACGGTCTGGTCGTCAACGGTGACGACGTCGACGGCTACGGCCTCTTCGTCGAGCACTACCAGAAGTACAACACCCTGTGGAACGGCGAGCGCGGGCGCACGATCTTCTACCAGAACGAGCTCCCGTACGACCCGCCGAACCAGGCCGCGTGGAACCACGACGGCATCCGCGGGTGGGCCGCGTACAAGGTCGCGGACGACGTGAAGTTCCACGAGGCGTGGGGCCTGGGCTCGTACTGCGTGTTCACGTCCGACGCGTCGATCGTCTCCGACAACGGGTTCGAGGTCCCGGTCACCCCTGGCGTCAAGATGCACTCGCTCCTGACCGTCTCGCTCGGCGGGGTGGGCACGTACGAGCACGTCATCAACGGCGTCGGCCCCCGCGCGAGCGGCGTCGAGACGATCCCCGCGAAGGTCGTCAGCTACCCGTAGGCCGTTGCGTCGGGTGGTGGCTGGTCACCCCCGGCCCGACACCTCCACGGAGGCCCGTCGTCCGGTCACCTCCGGCCCGACACCTCCGCGGAGGGCGGGGCGGGTCTACCATCCGCCGCTCGTTCCTCGCGGCTCCCGCCAGGCCCGCCACGACCCGCCCCGCCCTCCGCTCCGGCGTCGGACCTCGTCCTGGCCCTCGCCTCGGGCGTCGGTCCAGGACGTAGGTCGTCGGGCGTCGGGCAGCCACGGCACGGCCGTCGCCCGCGACCCGGCGCGGTATCCGGAGCGGTGGCCGGATCGACGGCGACGCACCCCGACCATCACTGCTGAACTTCGGCGACTGACGCCTGACGAGATGCGAGTTGTTGCCCCTCCCCGGACCAAGATGGGGGCCACAACTCGCATCTCGCGTCTCGGCGTCGGGGCCGCCGGTCCGGCGGCGAGCCGCGCGCCGGCCTCGCGCAGCGCGAGAGGCGTCCGCCGACCACCCAGTCGAGTCGCCCGGCGCCCGGTACCACCACGACGACGTCCCGCAACGCGCGCGTCCGCGGTCACCCCGGTGAGACGGACGGGGAGGTCGGGTGGAGCGAGGGGCGGGGCGGGTCGTGGTGGGACTGGCGGGAGCCGCGAGGGACGAGCGGCGGATGGTAGACCCGCCCCGCCCCTCGCTTCACCCGACCGGACGCGACCCGAACCACCCGACCGGACGCGACCCGAAGCACCCGACCGGACACGACCCCAACCACCCGACCCACGGAACCGGCCAGGCGCCAAACCCACGTCAGCGCGCGGGCGTCTCCACGACCTGGCCCGCCCAGGCGAACCCACCGCCGAAGCCGAAGAGCAGTGCCGGGACGCCCGCGGGGATCTTGCCGGCGTGCCACCACTTGGAGAGGCCCAGCGGGATGGACGCGGCGGACGTGTTGCCCGACTCGACGATGTCGGTGACGACGATCTTGGAGTCGAGCCCGAGCGACTTCGCGAGGGGCTCGATGATGCGCAGGTTCGCCTGGTGCGCGACGAGCACCTCGATCTCGTCGAGCGACACGCCGGAGCGCTCCACGACGGAGCGCGCGCGGTCGGCGGCGCGCGTGATGGCCCACTTGAAGACGGCGCGGCCGTCCTGGGCGAACGTGTCGGCGGGCGACTCGATGAGCACGGCGGGCGTGAGGTCGGGCTCGGAGCCCCAGGTCACGGGCCCGACGCCGGGCTCGTCCGTCGCGCGCAGCACGGCCGCGCCCGCCCCGTCGGCCGTGAGGATGCACGTGCTGCGGTCGGTCCAGTCGGTGAACGCGGTGAGCTTCTCCGCGCCGATCACGACGGCCGTGCGCGCCGAGCCGGCACGGATCGCCTGGTCCGCGAGCCCGACGGAGTGGGCGAACCCGGAGCACGCGACGTTGACGTCGAGCACGGCGGGCCCGACGACGCCGCGCAGGTCGAGCTCGGACGCCTCCTCGGGCGTCGACCGACCGGGCATGACGCCGGTGCGCAGGTGGTAGGCGACGCGACCCGCCGTGTTGGGCGAGCGGTCGGTCGCGGTCGCCGTCGCGACGATCACGAGGTCGATCTCGGCGGGGTCCACTCCCGCGTCGTCGAGCGCGTGGCGCGCTGCTGCGGTCGCCATGTCGGCGACCGTCGTGTCGTCGTCGGCGACGTGCCGCGTGACGATCCCCGTCCGCGAGCGGATCCACTCGTCGTCGGTCTCGACGAGCTGCGCGATGTCGTCGTTCGTCAGCGTCTTCTCGGGCTGGAAGTGACCGAGGCCGACGATGCGCGACCCGGCCGCGCCGGTGGCGGGAGTGAGCATGAGGTCGATCATGTCACGCACCCGGGCGCACCCTGACCGAGGCGTCCGGGGGTCAGGTGACCGTGCCGAGCTGCCACGGGACGAACTCCTCGCCGCCGAGGTCGAGCTCCTCGCTCGCCGTCTCCTCGCCCGAGGCGACGGCGAGGATGCGCGCGAAGATCTCGTCGCCCACCTCCTCGAGGGTCGCGACGCCGTCGACGATCCTCCCGCAGTCGATGTCCACGTCGTCGCCCATGCGGGCGTACAGCTCGCTGTTGGTCCCGAGCTTGATGCTCGGGGTGGGCTTGCAGCCGAACACCGACCCGCGGCCCGTCGTGAAGCACACGACGGTCGCGCCGCCCGCGACGAGGCCCGTGACGGAGACGGGGTCGTAGCCGGGGGTGTCCATGAAGACGAAGCCCGGGGTGTCGAGCGGCTCGGCGTACTCGTGCACCGCGGCGAGGTCGGCCTGCCCGCCCTTCGCGACGGCGCCGAGCGACTTCTCGAGGATCGTCGTCAGGCCGCCGGCCTTGTTGCCGGGCGACGGGTTGTTGTCGAGCGTGCCGCCGCCCGCGGCGGCGTAGCCCTGCCACCACTCGAGCCGGTCGAGCAGGCGCTGCCCGACCTCGGGCGTCACGGCGCGGCGCGTGAGCAGGTGCTCGGCACCGAACACCTCGGGCGTCTCCGCGAGCGCCGACGTGCCGCCGTACGCGACGAGGCGGTCGGACGCGATCCCGAGCGCGGGGTTCGCGGTGATGCCGGAGTAGCCGTCGGAGCCGCCGCAGTTGAGCCCGAGCACGAGCTCGGCGACGTCGCGGTCGGTGCGCTCCCAGCGCGCGTCGATCTCCTCCACCATCTCGCGCACCGCCTCGACGCCGGCGCGCACGGTCGCCCGCACGCCGCCGGTCTCCTGGATGGTCAGGGTGCGCACGACCGTGTCCGGCGACAGGTCGGCCCCGGCGAGCACGGTGTCGACGGCGATCATCTCGCAGCCGAGGCCGAGCACGAGGACGCCCGTGACGTTGGGGTGGGCCGCATACCCGCGCAGCGTGCGCAGGAGCACCTGCGCGCCCTCGCTCGTCGGCACGAGGCCGCAGCCCGACTGGTGCGTGAGGGCGACGACGCCGTGGACGTCGTCGTAGGCGTCGAGCGCGACGCCGCGGAACTGGTCGGCGATCATGCGAGCCGTGCTCGCGGAACAGTTGACCGAGGTGAGGATCGCGACGTAGCTGCGCGTGCCCGTCGTCCCGTTCGCGCGGCGGTAGCCGCGGAACGTCGGGCGAGGTCCGGGCGGCGCGGCCAGCGGGGTGTGCACGGTGGCGAGCTCGTGCTCGCGCTCCCCCGGCGCGTACCCGAGGTTCTGCGTGTGCACGTGCTCGCCCGCACGGACGTCGCGCGTCGCGACCCCGATGACCTGCCCGTACTTGCGCACGGGACCGCCTGCGGGGACGTCCCGCAGGGCGACCTTGTGCCCGCGCGGGACGGCGTCGAGCACGTCGACGGCGCCGCCCCCGGCGACCTCGACGACGTCGCCCGGCGCGAGGTCGCGCGTCGCGACGGCGACGTCGTCCTCGGGGCGCAGGACGAGCACGGGCGCGTCGGTCGCGCGCGCGGCCGTCGTCACGACGGCACCGCCTCGGCGCGGACCGCCGCGGTGCGCTCGAGCGACACGCCGAGGTCGGCGGTGCGCACCACCTGGCCCGTCTCGAGCGACCGGTTCGCCGCCACGCCGACGGCGACGCTGCGCAGCCCGTCGACGTAGCCCGCGGCCCGCGCGAGCGGGTCGTCCCCCGGGCCTCGGAAGACGTCGGCGAGGAGCAGCCGGTCGCCGCCCCCGTGGGAGCCCTCGCCCTCCTCGATGACGACCTCGCGCGCGGGCTCCCAGTGCCGCTGCACGACGAGCCGCGCACCGTAGGGCCGGACGTCGCTCGCCCCGGGGTCGTGCACGGCGCTCGGGTCGACCGCGGGGCGGCGCTTGCCGTCCGGCCCGAGGTCCGCGGCGGCGCGCCCGGACTCGACGTGGGCGCGCTCGACGACGTC
The DNA here is from genome assembly GCF_009708005.2 of Cellulosimicrobium protaetiae. Taxonomy (NCBI): domain Bacteria; kingdom Bacillati; phylum Actinomycetota; class Actinomycetes; order Micrococcales; family Promicromonosporaceae; genus Cellulosimicrobium; species Cellulosimicrobium protaetiae. The sequence continues at coordinate 4,136,435 of NZ_CP052757.1, forward strand.
GAGCTCGGCCCGTCCGCGCGTGCCGTTGACCGCGACGCGGTACCCCTCCCACGGGCTGTGCGCGGTGAGGGAGTAGGTGAGGGTCGCGCCGCGCCGGTAGCCGACCAGCGCGCCGATCGTGTCCTCGATGGTGACGCCGGGCGCGAACACGTCGCGGTCGCGGACGTAGCCGTCCTCGCCCTCGGCGTCGAGGTAGAGCGCGCGCAGGGTGTCGTCGGACGCGAGGTCGATCCCGAACGGGTCGTCCGGCGTGGCGTCGCGACCGAGGCCGGGACGGTCGCCCGGCGGCCGCCCCGCGCCGTCGTCTCCGTAGAAGCGGAGGCCGCCGCGGGCCGCGACCGTCTCGGGGACGTCGTCGATCCACCAGTTGACGAGGTCGAAGTGGTGGCTCGCCTTGTGCACCGCGAGGCCGCCCGACGCGGCCTTGTCGCGGTGCCACCGGCGGAAGTAGTCGGCGCCGTGGACCGTGTCGAGCAGCCACTCGAAGTGCACGGAGACGACGTCGCCGATCTCCCCCGAGGCGATCACGCGCCGCAGCGCGGTGTTGCGGGGCGAGTAGCGGTAGTTGAAGGTCACCGTGAGCGTCGCGGACGAGCGCTCCGCCGCGGCCCGGATGCGCGCCATCCCGGCGGCGTCCGTCGTGAGCGGCTTCTCGCACACGACGTCGACCCCGGCGTCCAGGGCGGCGACGACGTAGTCCGCGTGGGCGTGATCAGGCGTCGTCACGATCAGCGCGTCCACGGCCTGCTCGGCGAGCATGCGGCCGAGGTCGGACGGCTCGTAGCGCGGCAGCGGCACGAGGCCCGCGGCCTCGAGGCGGCGGTCGTACCACGCGGCGCGCACGGGGTTGGGCTCGCACCACGCGACCAGGTGCCCGTCCTCGCGGTGCTCGCCGAGCAGCGCGTCGACGAACATGCGCGCGCGGTGCCCGGTGCCGGCGACGGCGTAGCGCCGGGGGCTGGTCGTGGCGAGCTCGGTCGGGGTGGTGCCGGGGTGGTGCACGGTCTGCGGTCCTCTCGGGTCCTGGGTCGCCGAGACGGTTCGGCGGGGCTGGGGTCGTTCCGGTGCGAGGCGTGGCCGGGCCGGTCCGTGGGGCGACGGACCGGCCCGGCCGGTCGGGGAGGCGGGCGGCGGGTTACTTCCCGATCGCGGCGCCCACCTCGTCGAGGAACTGCGCAGCGGCGTCCTGCGGCGACTTCTGCTCGAACAGCACCTCGGTGTTGATGCGCTTGAGGATCTCGACGACGTCCCCGGCACCCTGCGGCGGGACGGGCGGACCGTCCACGATGTCGTCACCGAGCCCCTCGAGGAAGTCCGCGGCCTGCTTGTCGGCCGGGGGCAGGCTGTCCTTCACGGCCGCGCGGACCTCGGTGTTCGCGGGCAGTCCGCGGTCGGAGAGCATGAGCGCACCGGCCTCGGGGTCGTTGAGGAGGAAGTCCACGAACGCCGCGGCCGCCTCGGGGTGCTCGGACGTCTTCGAGACCGAGTAGTACATGGCGGGCTTGAAGTACATGCCGGTGCGCTCGGCCTCGGTCTCGCCGGGCAGGCGCAGGAGCTGGAGCTCCCGGCCCGACGCCGTGCTGATGGCCCCGAGCTGGTTCGTCCACCACATGCCCATGGCGCCCGTGTTGGTCCCCAGGAGCGAGCCCTCCGGGCCGGCGCCCTCGAGCTCGACGGACCGCGCGGCGTCGGGCTGGCCGCCGCCCGCCTGGAGGTCGAGGGAGAGCTGGAAGAAGTCCGCGACGGTCTCCGCGGAGACGCCGAGCTCGCCCTCGGGCGTGTACAGCGCCTCGCCGCGCTGGCGCGCGAGGATCGACAGGCCCGCCTCGTTGAAGCCGTAGTCCTGCGTGCCGTAGACACCCCCGCCCCCGCCGGCGCTCACGGCGTTCGCGACCTCGACGTACTGCTCCCAGGTCCACGACCCGTCGTCGGGCACCTCGACGCCCGCGTCGGCGAACACCTGCGGGTCGGCGAGCACCGCGTAGGCGTTCACGCCGGTGGGGATGCCGTAGAGCGCCCCGCCCGTCTCGCCCGAGCCGAGCACGGAGCCGTCGATCGAGCCCGTGTCGATGTCGAGCGACCCGAGGTCCGCGAGGACGCCGCGCGAGGCGTAGTCCGCGAGGTAGCGCTCCTCCTGCGTGATGACGTCGGGTGCGTCGCCCGCGGCGACCGAGGTCGCGAGCTTGTCCCAGTACCCGCCCCAGTCGGTGTAGTCGGGGACGACCGTGATGTCCGGGTTCTTCTCCTCGAAGAGGTCGATGATCTGCTGCGTCGTCTGGTGGCGGGTGTCCGACCCCCACCACGAGAAGCGGATCTCGACGGGACCGGACTCCGCGGCCGACGACTCGTCGTCGCCGCCCGGGTTGGCGACGCCGCCGTCGCCCCCGCAGGCGGTCAGGGCGAGGGCACCGACGGTCAGGGCGGCGGCGAGCGCCGCGCGGCGGGCGCCTGGCCGGAGCGAGCGGTGGATCGAGGTGTTCATGACTCTCCTTGTGCGTGACGGGACGTCGTCGTTCTGTCGTGCGGAGCGGTGCCGGACGGCACCGGGTGCGGGCGAGCCCGCGGGTGGGAGGGACTACTTGATCCCCGTCGTGGCGATGCCCTTGACGAGGTACTTCTGACCGAAGAGGAACACGAGGAACACGGGGATCAGGGAGACGATCGACATCGCGAACATCGGGCCCCACGAGCTCTGGCCCGTGGCGTCGACGAACGTGCGCAGTGCGATCGGGACCGTGTACATGTCCGGCTTGGTCAGGAAGATGAGCTGGCTGAAGAAGTCGTTCCAGGTCCAGATGAAGGTGAAGATCGCCGTGGTCGCGAGCGCCGGCAGCGCGAGCGGCATCATGATCCGCAGGTAGATCCGCCCGTGGCCGCAGCCGTCGAGCCGCGCGGCCTCGTCCAGCTCCTTGGGGATGCCGCGGAAGAACTGGACCATGAGGAAGATGAAGAACGCGTCGGTCGCGAGCAGCTTCGGCACGATGAGCGGCAGGAACGTGTTGATCCACTCGAGCGAGGAGAACAGCACGTACTGCGGCACGATCACGACGTGGATCGGCAGCATGATCGACATGAGCATGATCGCGAACCAGACCCCGCGGCCCCGGAACTGCAGCCGGGCGAACGCGTAGGCGGCGAGCGAGCACGAGACGAGGTTGCCGAGCACCGACCCGAGCACCACGATCGCGGAGTTGAGCAGGTAGTGGCCGAACGGGTGCGTGAGCGCGTTCCACCCGTCGGTGTAGTTGCCGAGGTCGACCGCGGACGGGATGAGGCCCGGCTCGCGGAAGATCAGCGCCGACGGCTTGAACGAGCTCGCGAGCATCCACAGCAGCGGGTACAGCATGACGAGCCCGAACGCGATGAGCAGCACGTGCTTGAGCACGGACCGGACGCGGGCCGACTGCGCGCGACGCCGGGGGCGCGGGGCGGTGGGCGGCGCGTCGGCCGCGAGCTCGGAGAGCGTCGACCGGGAGCGGGTGCCGGGGACGGCGTCCTCGGTGACGACGGCGTCGGTGGGGGTCCCCGTGGCGGGGTGCGTGGTGTCAGTCATCGTAGAAGACCCAGTACTTCGAGGCGAGGAAGTTGACGAACGTCATCCCGCCGATGATCAGGAGCAGGAACCAGGCCATCGCCGACGCGTAGCCCATCTCGAGGGAGCCGAATCCCTTGAGGTAGAGGTAGAGCGTGTAGAACATCGTCGAGTCCGCCGGCCCGCCGGTCCCGCCGCTCACGACGAACGCCTGCGTGAACGACTGGAAGGCGTTGATGAGCTGCAGCACGAGGTTGAAGAAGATGATCGGCGTGAGCATCGGGACGGTGATCGAGCGGAACTGCCGCCACCGGCCGGCGCCGTCGATCGAGGCCGCCTCGTAGTACATGCGGGGGATCTGGCGCAGCCCGGCGAGGAAGATGATCATCGGCGCCCCGAAGGTCCAGACGTTGAGGGCGACGAGCGTCCCCAGCGCGTAGTCCGGGTGCGAGACCCACCCCTGCCCCTCGATCCCGACGAGCGCGAGGACCTGGTTGATGAGTCCGTCGGCGCCGAAGACCTGGCGCCACAGGATCGCGATCGCCACGCTCCCGCCGAGCAGCGAGGGCAGGTAGTAGATCGAGCGGTAGACCGCGAGCCCGCGCAGCCCCTTGTCGAGCAGGAGCGCGAGGCCGAGCGCGGCCGCGAGCTGGAGCGGCACCGAGACGAACACGTAGGTGAACGTCACCTGCAGCGAGTTGAGCAGTCGCGGGTCGTCGAACATCCGCTGGTAGTTGTCCCACCCGATCCAGGTCGGCGCCTGGAGCAGGTTGTAGTCCGTGAAGGACAGGTAGAGCGACGCGACCATGGGGCCCGCCGTGATGAGCGCGAGGCCCACGAACCAGGGCGCGAGGAACAGCGCCGCGGCCTTCCCGTCCCCCTTCTTGCGTGCGGGCCGCCGCGCTGCGGTCCCTCGCGCGAGCTCGGTCACCGCCATGCGAGACCCTCCTCGCACCTCGTGCCGGTCATCGGTCACCCTTCCGGTCGTCGTCGATCGGTAGTCCGGCATTCCCCGGGGAGGGGAAACCGGTTGCTGGATGAGGACCGTAGCACATGTGGAACCGGTTTCCCATGGTGTACGGTCGGGTCATCGCGCGGCACCGGCCGACCCCGGCGAGCGCGGGCACCACGCCGTCGTGCGTGCCCGCGCGACGCGCGGACCACGACTCGAGGGAGAACGATGGCAAGCGTGAGCACACGGCGAGGCGGGGTGACGATCGCCGACGTCGCGACCGCCGCGGGCGTCTCCCGGGCGACGGTGTCGCGCGTCATGAACGGCCGCGCGACGGTCGACCCGGAGATCAGCGCGCGCGTCCGCCAGGCTGCCTCCGACCTGAGCTACCGGCCCAGCAACGTCGCGCGGAGCCTGTCGCTCGGACGGACCAACACGGTCGCGCTCGTCGTCCCGGACCTGGGCAACCCGGTCTTCCAGCAGATCCTGCGCGGCGTCACCTCCGCGGCCGCCCCGGCCGGGTACCGCGTCCTCGTCGCGGACACGGCCGAGGACCCCACCGAGGAGGCCGCGATCGCGCTCGAGGCACGGCTGCGCTGCGACGCCCTCGTGCTCGTCTCCCCGCGCATGCCCGCGTCCGAGCTCGCGCTCCTCGTCCCCGACGTCTCCCCCGTCGTGCTCGTCAACCGCGAGATCGCGCCCACGGGCGAGGCGGCCGTGCCGTCCCTCGTCGTCGACTACGCCGACGCCGCGGCCCAGGTGCTCGAGCACCTGCTCTCCCTCGGCCACCGCCGGGTGGCCTACCTCGCCGGGCCGCCCAGCAGCGCCTCGGACGCGCTCCGGCGCACCGGGTTGCGGCGCGTGCTCGAGCGCACCCCCGACCTCGAGCTCGTCGAGCTCCCCGCCGGCCCCGACATCGCCGCCGGTCACGCCGCCGTCGACGAGGTCCTCACGGCCAGGCCGACGGCCGTCGTCGCGTTCAACGACCTCGTCGCGTTCGGCCTGCTCGCCGGGCTCAACGAGGCCGGCGTCGCGGTGCCCAAGGACATGTCCGTCGTCGGCTTCGACGACATCGACCTCGCCCGCTACGCGACGCCGTCGCTCACGACGGTCGCCGTGCCGCAGGCCGAGCTCGGGCGGCACGCCTGGAAGGAGCTCTCCGCGCTCGTCGACGGCTCCGCGCCCGCGTCGCGCACCACCCGGTTCGAGCCCCGGCTCGAGGTCCGCGCCACGACCGGGCCCGTGCCGCGCCAGGTCGCCCGCGCCCGCGTGGTCCCGGCGGCCGCGCCGGCCGGCGCGGTCGTCACGGAGAGCGCCGGGACCGGCCCTGCCCAGCCCGCGTCCCGCGAGGTCCGCTGGTCCCCCGACGGGGAGGCCGTCGTGCTGCGCGCCGGCGACCTGCGCCTGGCCCGCTACCAGCAGGGCGACCGGATCCCCGCCGTGCACGCACCGCGCTCCTACCTGCACCCGGTCCACACGCTCGCCGGCGTACCCCTCACCGACGCGGGACCCGTCGACCACCGCCACCACTACGGCGCCTCGATGGCCGTCGCCGACGTCAACGGGACGTCCTACTGGGGCGGGCGCACGTTCGTCGCCGACGTCGGCCCGACGCTCCTGCCCAACCACGGTCGCCAGGTCAGTCACGCGCTCGCCGTCGACCCCGTGGAGCAGCACCTGCTGCACGACGGCGTCCGCTGGCACGACGAGCAGGGCGTCCCGCAGCTCGAGGAGGACCGGCGCCTCGACGCCTGGGTGCTCGACGACGAGTCCTGGGTCCTGGACTGGCGCTCGACCCTCCGTGCCGAGCGCGGCGCCCTCGTCCTCGGGTCGCCCGCGACCAACGGGCGCCCCGGCGCCGGCTACGGCGGCTTCTTCTGGCGGCTGCGCGCGGCGACCTCGACGACCGTGCTCTGCGCGCACGGGCGTGGCGAGGAGAGCGCTCACGGAAGCACGTCGCCCTGGGTCGCGTTCGTGCAGGAGCACCCCTCCCACACCACGACCCTGCTGCTCGTCCAGCAGGGCGAGACCGTGCCCTGGTTCCTCCGCGCGTCCGAGTACCCCGGTGCCGGGCCCGCCCTGGCGTGGGACGCCCCGCGGACGGTCCCCGCGGGCGGCACGCTCGAGACGGGCGCGCGCGCCGTGCTCGTCGACCGCGGGCTCGACCTCGACGAGGCCGCCGCGCTCGCGGAGCGCGTCCGGTGACCGGTTCGCCCCGGGCCGCCTCGGGGACGAACCACGTGCTCGACCGGGCGCAGGCGGCCGTCCCGGTCGCCGTCGTCGGGGTGCACGGCCACGGCGGGTCGCACCTGCGCACGGTGGCCGCGCTCGCGGAGCAGGGCCACGTCCGGCTGAGCGCCGTCGTCGACCCGCGCCGGCCCGACGACGCCCCCGCGCCCTGGTTCCCGACGCTGGGCGACCTGCTCTCGTCGTCCGACCCCGGCGTGCGCCCCGAGGTCGTCGTGATCTCGACGCCGATCCCCACCCACCTCCCGCTCGCGCGCGCCGCCATGGAGGCGGGTGTCGACGTGCTGCTGGAGAAGCCGACCGCCGCGTCGCTCGCGGAGCACCTCGCGCTGGTCGAGGTGGCCGAGCGCACGGGCCGCCGGTGCCAGGTGGGCTTCCAGACCTTCGGCTCGCACGCGGTGGACGCGGTCGCCGAGCTCGTCGCGGACGGCGAGATCGGCGACGTCGTGGGGATCGGGGCGGTGGGCGCGTGGGTACGGACGACGGGCTACTGGCGCCGCGCACCGTGGGCAGGCCGACGCCGGCTCGACGGTCGCGACGTCGTGGACGGCGTCGTCACCAACCCCCTCGCCCACGCGGTCGCGACCGCGCTGCGCATCGGCGGCGCCCGCACGGCCGAGGACGTCGCGCACGTCGTGACCGACCTCTGGCGCGCCAACCCGATCGAGGCCGACGACACCTCGTCGCTGCGCGTCGTCGCGCGCGACGGCCTGCCCTACGGGTTCGGCCTCACGCTCTGCGCGCCCGAGCGCACCCCCGCGCGCGTGCTCGTGCTGGGGACGGACGGCGAGATCACGCTCGAGTACGAGCACGACCGAGTGCTGATGCGCACCCCGCGCGTCCAGGTCGAGAAGACCTATGGGCGCACCGGGCTCCTGGAGGACCTCCTCGCCGCGCGGCGCGACCCGCGGCGCAGGCTCGCGTGCGACGTGCGCGACACGGGCGCGTTCATGCGCGTGATGGAGGCCGTGCGGACGGCCGCGGACCCGCGGCCGCTCGACCCGGCGGCCGTGACGTGGACGGGCGAGGGCGACGAGCGCCGTCCCCTCGTCGACGACGTCGTGAGCTGGTGCGAGGAGGCCGCTCGCACGGCCCGGACGTTCACCGAGCTCGGCGCGCCCTGGACGCGCTGAGCGCACTCGCGGGCCACACGCGCGAGCGGTGGGCGGGCCCGTCGTGACGTACGGTCAGGACGTCCCGTCCGTGCCGTCGAAGGAGGCGTCGTGCCCCGACCCCCGCTGCCGTCCCGTCTCGTCGAGCTGCTCCGCCGCCCGAACGCCGCCGTCATGGCGACCGTGCGGTCCGACGGCGCACCCGTCACCGCGGCGACCTGGTACGTCTGGGAGGTCGACGGCCGCGTGCTCGTCAACCTCGACGAGTCCCGCGTGCGGCTCCAGCACCTGCGGAACGACCCGCGCGTCTCGCTCACCGTGCTCGACGAGAACTGGTACACGCACGTGACGCTCATCGGGCGCGTGACGGAGCTGCGCGCCGACGAGGGACTGGCCGACATCGACCGGATCTCGCGCCACTACACGGGGCACGAGTACGCGAACCGGCACAGCCCGCGCGCCAGCGCCTTGATCGAGGTCGAACGCTGGTACGGCTGGGGCGAGGCGAAGGCCGCAGCCGGGGACGCGTAGCACCCCGTCGCCGGCCCCACCGTCAGGCGTCGTAGCGGAACGCGTCCCACGCGCCGAGCAGGTACTGGACGCCGAGCGCGCGGTCGTACAGGCCGTAGCCGGGCCGGGGCTTGTTGGTCGTGTTCTCGTCCCACAGGTGCCGGCCGTGGTCGGGGCGCACGTAGCCCTCGTAGCCCGCCTCGGCGTACGCACGCATGATGCCGGTCGTGTCGACGCTGCCCTCGCACGCGCGGTGCGCGACCTCGGTGAAGTCGCCGTTCCCCAGGTGCTTGATGTTGCGCACGTGCGTGAAGTGGATGCGGTCCATGAACGTGCGCACGGCGTCGACCGCGTCCTGCCCGGGGTTCGCGGAGAACGAGCCGAGGCACAGGGTCAGGCCGTGGTTCGGGCTGTCGTTCAGGGACAGCACGCGCGCCAGGTCGTCCTTGGTCGACACGACACGGGGCCAGCCGAAGACGTCGTAGGGCGGGTCGTCGGGGTGCACGCCCAGCCTGACGCCAGCCTCCTCGCACGCCGGGATGACGGCGTCGAGGAAGTACCGGTAGTGGGCGTACATGTCCTCGCGCGTCACGCCCTCGTACGCGGCGTCGAGCTCGGCGAAGCTCGCGAGCCGCTCGGGCTCCCAGCCGGGCAGCGTCAGCCCGTGCGTGTTCGCCTCCATGTCCGCGATGAGGCTCTGCGGCGACATCGCGTCCACGACGGCGCGCTCGAAGAACAGCGCCGTCGAGCCGTCGGGCAGCGGGTGCCACAGGTCGGTGCGGAGCCAGTCGAAGACGGGCATGAAGTTGTAGCAGACGACCTTCACCCCGGCGCGGCCCAGCCGGCGGATCGTCGTCACGTAGTTCTCGATCGCCTCGTCGCGGCTCAGCCCGAGGACGGTCTTGCCGAGCTTGATCGACTCGTGCACGTTGACCGACTCGACCACCTCCGCGTCGAAGGTCCGGGTGATCCCGCGCGCGCGGGCCTCGTCGTTCAGCCCGGTGATCTTCGCGACCTCGGCGTCGATCTCCGCCTGCTCCCACACCTCGCCGGCCTGCTTGCCGTGCAGGCTCCACACGATCGTCTCGACGCCGGGGACCTGGCGCACGTGGTCGAGCGTGACCGTGTCGTTCCCCTCCCCGTACCAGCGGAACCCCATCTTCACGGCGTGGTCTCCTCGTTCGTCGTGGTGGTCGTGCTGCTGGATGTCGCGCTCGCGACGACGACCGCGTCGGCGATCTCTCGCAGGCGGCCCTCCGGGACGCCGGGCAGCAGGCCGGGGAGGAGGACCAGCGCGCGGACCGCCGCAACGTCGTCCGGCGCGTTCTCGACGACCGCGCGCAGCTCGTCTCCACGCGGGTCGTCCACCGCGCGCGCCGCCCGCGTCTCCGCGACGACGTACCCGGCCCAGGCGGCGAGCGCGGCGACGACCCCCCGCGGGGCCGGGGCCCCCGGATGCGCGTCGAGGAGGTCGGCGAGCGTCGCGCCCCAGCGGAACGGGATCTTCTGCGTCCCGTCCATCGCGACCTGGCGCGTCGTGTGCCCGGTCGCGGGGTTCGCGAACCGGTCGAGCAGCGTCTCCGCGTACGCGCCGAGGTCGACACCGTCTGGCGCGTCCAGCGTCGCGAGCGCGTCGGCCTGCAGCGCCCGGGCGCCCGCGGCGAGCGCCGGGTCGGCGACCGCCTCCGCGATCGTCGCGCACCCCGCGAGCGAGCCCGCGTAGGCGAGGTAGGAGTGCGCGCCGTTGAGCAGGCGCAGCTTCGCGCGCTCGTACGGCGCGACGTCGCTCGTCAGGGTCGCCCCGCCGCGCTCCCACGCGGGGCGGGGGCCGGCGAAGCGGTCCTCGATCACCCACTGCAGGAACGGTTCGGCCACGACCAGGCCCTCGTCGCGCGCGCCGAGCAGCGACTCGACCTCGTCGCGCTGCGCGGGCGTCGTGGCCGGCACGATGCGGTCGACCATGCTGCACGGGAACGTCACCGAGGCGGCGAGCCAGTCGCGCAGCGCGTCGCCCTCCGCGCCCGGGAGCGCGGCGTCGACCGCCTCTCCCACGAGCCGCGCGAGCACGTGCCCGTTGTCGGCGAGGTTGTCGCAGCTCAGCACGGTGAGGGGGGCTCCCCCGGCCCGACGGCGCGCCGCGAGCCCGCGCACGAGCAGCCCGACGGCGCTGGTCGCCGCGACGGCTCCCGTCGCCTCTCCCGTCGCGTCGTCCGGGAGGAGCGCGTTCGTCGCGCCCGCGCCCGGAGAGCTCGTTGCCGCCTCCTCGCGGAGCAGCGTGTCGAGGTCGCCCGCGACCGCGTCGACGTCGAGGTGCCCGTCGGCGCGGCGCGCGTACCCCTTCTCGGTCACGGTGAGCGTCACGACGTGCGTCGTCGGGGCGGCGAGCGCCGCGAGGACGCGCGGCGTCTCCTCGGCCGGCCAGGCGACGTCCGTCACCGACCCCACGACGCGCGGGGACGCGCCGTCGGGCCCGACCGTCAGCACGGTGTAGACCCCGCCCTGCGGACGGAGCTGGTCGCGGACCGCCGCGGACCGCTGCGTCACCCCGAGGATCCCCCAGCGCGTCTCGCCCGTGGCGCGCGCGGCGTCCTCGGTGACGACGGCCTGGTGCGCGCGATGGAAGGCGCCGATCCCGAGGTGGACGATCCCGACCTGCGTCGGGCGGACGGGAACCGGCGGGAACGCGGGGTGCGCGTCCCGGTGCAGTCGGGGCTGCGCCGCGCTCGGGGCGTCGGGTGACGCCGCGCCGGGTCGGTTCGGGGCGTCGGTCGGGGCGGTCACGCGGCCTCCTGCGGCTGGGGCGGGTCTCGGATCGGCGACGGGCGTCACCGGTGCGGCACGGCCAGGGGCGCCCCGGCGACGAGCCTTGCGAACGATTGTATCCATACGGGTACGGGGAAAGTCGCGGTTCGGTGCGTGGCGTGTGCAAACGTTCGCAGGTCGGTCACGACGACGCCCGAGAGTCGGCGACGTCACCGCACCGGGGCTGCGGACTCCCGCGCGGCAAGGTCGGCCGGGCGGACGGCGCGTCCGGTCGCGGCGGCCTCGCGGATCGCGCACAGGAGCCGGACGGTCTCCACGGCGTCCGCGGCCCCGACGGGTGGCGGCGCGGCGCCGTCGAGGGCCGCCAGCACCCGCTCCCACTGGGCGCGGTGCCCGGCGTGGCCGATCGCGAGCGGGTCCGCCGCGCCGCCGGCCGAACCCCCGGACCCTGGTGCCGCGACCCCCGGCACGTCCCAGCGCAGCACCTCGTCCTGCGCGAGCTCCACCGAGCCGTGCGACCCGTGGAGCGCGAGGGTCGCCGGGAACCCGGGGGGCGTCGCCGTCGTCGTCGTGACGACACCGAGCGCCCCCGACGCGAGGCGCAGCGTCGCGACCGTGGTGTCCTCGGCGGTGTCGTCGGCGGCGACCGGCCCGGGGCCCACCGCGCGCGCGAGCGTCCCCGCCTGGGCCGTGACCGACTCGACCGGCCCGCACAGCCAGCGCAGGAGGTCGACGTTGTGCACCCCCTGGTTCATGAGCGACCCCCCGCCCTGCCTCGTGGACGACCGCCACGGCGCGGCGGCGTAGTAGTCGTCGTCGCGGTACCAGGGCACGTGCGTGGCGACGAGGCGCAGCCGACCGAGCGCACCGTCGTCGAGCGCGCGCCGGAGCGCCTGGTGCTGCGGCTCGAAGCGGCGCTGGGACACCATCGAGACGAGAAGGCCCCGCTCGCGCGCCACCCGCTCGACGCGGAGCGCGTCGCCGACGGTGAGCGCAAGCGGCTTCTCGACGACGACGTGCTTGCCCGCCTCGAGCGCCGCGAGCGCGAGGCGCGCATGGCTCCCGCTCGGCGTGCAGACCGCCACGACGTCGACGTCCTCGTGACGGACCACGTCGTCGGGCGGCACGTGCGCGGCGTGCCCGCCCGGGGTCAGGTGGGCGTCGAGGTCCCCGCCCCCGCTGTACGCGACGAGCCGGGCCCGGGGCGCCAGGTCGCGCAGCGCGAGCGCGTGCAGCACGCCGATGCTGCCCATCCCGACGATCCCGACACCGACCACGGGCCCGGCGGCCCCCGGAGCGGACTGCACGGTCCCGGTCACTCGGCGACGTGGCTGGCGCCGAGCAGGTCGCGCAGCCGCTCGGCGGCACCCGTGAACCGCGGGTCGACGAGCGTCGTCCCGTAGTCGCGCTCGTCGGGCAGCCCGGGCTCGAGGGTCTCGACGATCCGCCCCGGGCGCGGGCTCATGACCACGATCCGGCTCCCCAGGAACACCGCCTCCGGCACCGAGTGGGTGACGAGCACGATCGTCGTGCCGGTCTCGCGCCAGATGCGGTTCATCTCGATGTTCATCTGCTCGCGCGTGAGCGCGTCGAGCGCGCCGAACGGCTCGTCCATGAGGAGCACGCGGGGCTCGTGCAGCAGCGCCCGGCACAGCGCGACGCGCTGCTGCATACCGCCGGACAGCTCGTGCGGCAGCGCCTTCTCGAAGCCCGTGAGCCCGGTGAGCGCGATGAGCGCGTCCGCACGCTCGTGCGCCCGGCGCCGGTCCATGCCCCGCATCTCCGCCTGGAGCAGGATGTTCTTGCGCACACCGCGCCACTCGAGCAGCGCCGAGCGCTGGAACGCGAACCCGATCTCGCGCTGCGGGCGCGTGACCGCCTTCCCGTACAGGCGCACCTCGCCCTCGGTGTAGGCCGTGAGACCCGCGACGATCTTCAGCAGCGTCGACTTCCCGCAGCCGGACGGCCCGACGATCGTGACGAACTCGCCCGGCTGGACGCTCAGCGAGACGTCGTCGAGCGCCACCGTCTCCGACCGTTTCGACGTGAAGCGCATCGTGAGGTCGCGGACCTCGATGATGGGGTCGGCGCCGACCGCGTCTGCGCGGGCGTCGAGCTCGGTCGCGGTCACAGGTCCGCCCCGAACGCGCCGTCCCAGAAGTCGGCCGGGGTCGTGCCGCCGTCGAAGTCCGTGTTCTCGGACAGGAACGTCAGGGTGTCCGTCCACTGCTCCTCCGTGTTGACGCCGGGGGCGGGCGCGTTCTCGAGGTCGAGCAGGTCGATCGTCGCGGCGAGCTGGGCCGCCAGGACCGCCTCGTCGGGCGCCTGCTCCGCGCCCGCGGTCATCGCCGCGACCGCCGCGTCGGGGTCCTCGGACGCCGCGAGGAACGAGCGCGACGTCGCGCGCACCATCGCCTCGACGAGCTCCGGGTCGTCCGCGATGAGCTTCTCGTTGGCCACCAGGCCGGTGCCGAGCAGGTTCATGCCGAAGTCCGCGAAGGGCAGCGCGTCGACCTCCTCACCGGTCTGGTTCTCGATCGTCGGCGCCTGGTCGTGGTGGAAGCCCTGGATCGCGTCGACCTTGCCCTCGATGAGCGCGGCGATCTTGCCCGCCGCGTCCACGTTGACCACGGTCACGTCCGCCGGGTCGACACCGTTGAGCTCCAGCCAGGCCGGGAACGTCCCGTACATCGCGTCGCCCGGCGTGCCACCGACCGTCTTGCCCACCAGGTCGGCGGGCTCGGTGATGCCCTGCTCGGCGAAGAACTCCACCGAGCTGGGCCCGGTCTGGAGGAACACGCCGACGCTGCGCACCGGCATCCCCGAGCTGATGGCGTTCGCGAGCGGCGGCGTGTCCGCCCAGCCGAAGTCGGTGTTGCGCTGCGCGACCTGCTGGACGGTGTTCCCCGACCCGTTGCCCGGCTGGATCGTGAGGTCGATGCCCTCCTCCTCGAAGATCCCCTGCTCGACGCCGTAGTAGAACGGCGCGTGCTCGCCGTAGGGGACCCAGTTGAGCGTGACCGTGACCTCGGTGAGGCCGCCCTCGCCCTCGGCGGGTCCGGACGGGTCGGCCGACTGCCCGCAGGCCGCCGTCCCCGCCACCACGACGCCGGCCACGGCCAGCGAGACTGTCAGACGTGCACCACGCATGGGAAGACTCCTTCTGCTCGCGCCGCCTCGTCGTCGAGGCGGCGAACTCTCGGGTGGGTCAGGGGTGGGTCAGGAGGACGCGAGGACGAGGTTCCCGCGCCGCGACGCGTGCCACGGGATGAGGAGCCGCTCCAGCAGCTCGACCAGGAGGAAGAGCACGACGCCGATGAGCGACATGAGGATCAGGTCGGCGAACAGGAGCGGCGCGTCGAGGTTGCCGCTCGCGAGGAGCAGCACGTACCCGAGGCCCCGGTCGGCGCCGACGAACTCGCCGACGACGGCGCCCACGACCGCGAGCGTCACGGCGACCTTGAGGCCGGACATGAGCTGCGGCAGCGACCCCGGGAAGCGGATCTTGCGGAACGTCTTCCAGCGCGAAGCGCCCATGGTCGCCGACATCTCCAGCAGCTCGGGGTCGATCGACCGGAGCCCGGCGACGGCCGAGACCACGACCGGGAAGAACGCGATGAGCACCGCGAGGATGATCTTGGGCGTCGCGCCGAACCCGAACCAGACCACGAGGATCGGGGCGATCGCGATCTTGGGGATCACCTGGGCGAAGAGGATGAGCGGGTAGAGCGACTTCTCGGCCGTCGGCGAGTAGACGAGGAGCACTGCGGTCGCCACGCCGATCACGGCCGCGAGCACGAACCCGACGACCGTCTCCATCGTGGTCACCCACGTGTGCTCCGCAAGCATGGCCCAGTCCTCGACCATGGTGTCCCACACGGCCCCCGGCGCGGGGACCAGGTAGGCGGGCACGAGCTCGCGCCAGGCGACGAACCACCACACGGCGAACAGCGCGAGCAGCACGAGCGCGGGACGCCAGGCCGCCGAGGCGACCGCCGCCACCCGGCTGCCGAACGACGTCGTGCCGCGCGTGCGCGGGGCGGAGCGCCGGGCCGCCCCGGCGGGCGGTCGCGCCGCCTGGCGGGCCGGTCGCACTTCCTGGGCAGTCGTCATCGTGCGGTCCTCCATGGTCGTGGTCCTGGTCGTCGGCGGGGCGTCCGGGCGGGGAGCGTCGGTCATCGGAACGGCACCGCCTCGGCGTCGAGGATCGTGGTGAAGGCCTCCCAGGCCTCCGTGAACAGCTCGGGCCCGGAGAAGCCGCCCAGGCTGTGGGCGTCGCTCAGGTGCGGCTCGAGTGAGAAGAACCCGTCGAAGCCGTCGTCGCGCAGCGCCCGCACGGTCTCGGGCACCTCGCCGTCGCCGCGCCCCGCGGGGACGACGGCGCCGGTCGCCGCCAGCGCGTCCTTCACCTGGACGTACTCCAGGTGCGGGCGCAGCAGCGCGTAGCCGTCGGTGAACGGGCGCACACCGACCTGGACGAAGTTCGCCGAGTCCCACGCGAGCGCCAGGTGCGGCGAGCCGACGGACTCCACGACGTCCAGGCACCGTTCGGGGACGTCCCCGTAGATGCCCTTCTCGTTCTCGTGCACCAGCACGACGCCGGCCGCGCGCGCCACGTCGGCGAGCGCCTCCATGCGGCGCAGGACGACGTCGCGCCACGACGCCGGGTCCGTCCCGGGGCGCACGAAGAACGAGAACACGCGGACGTACGGCGCCCCGAGCTCGCGCGCGACGCGCGCGGCGTGCCGCATCCGGTCGAGGTGGGGGTCGAAGTCCTCGTCGACGAAGATCTTGCCCACCGGAGACCCGATGCTGGAGACGCGGAGGTCGTGCCGGCGCAGCAGGCTCGCGACCCGCTCCCGCTGGTCGTCGTCGAGGTCGAGCACGTTGGTGTCCCACGCGCTGCGGAGCTCGACGAAACCCAGCCCGAGCCCGGAGGCGACGGCGCACTGCGTCTCGACGTCGGGAGAGATCTCGTCGGCGAAGCCCGAGAGCGTCCACATCGCGCGCTCTCCCTTCTGCTGGGGCTCCCGGTGCGACGACGCGACCGGCACCGTGGGACCGCAGACCGCAGCCTCCGGCCCGGGGAGGGGCTGGTGCGGAGGGGCGGCGCGGGGCCGGTGAGGCGCGGACGCGGGGTCGTACGGGACGGTGGTCGAGGTCCTGCGCGCGGAGCTCGTTCTCCGTGCGCCTGGCATGGACAGTAGGTGCGGGCCATGGCATGGACAACGAGTTGCCATTTGTTGCACCTGACAGCGCTGGACGAGCAGCCGCGGCGCGAGGCGCACCGGGCCGCGGGTGCCGGACCGTGCGAGAGCGCGACGCGCGCGAGAGGGCGTGGTTGCCGTCGGTTGCCACCGGTCGGCGACGCTGGGCGCCGCCTGGCGACGTTGCGGCGACGGTGCGGCGACGGTGCGGTGACGGATCGTCGCCGGCTGCCGGTCCGCGTCGGAGGCGCTCCAGGCAGGGCCGCGCGGAGGCGCTCCGGCACGTCAGGTGCCGGGGTCCGCCGGGGCGCCGAGGTCGAGCGCGACGAGCCGGAAGCCCGCCGACCGGACCGCCCGCAGTACCTCACCGCGCAGGGGCTCGCTCGCCACGACGGGCAGCTCCGCCTGGGGGGCCTCGATCCGGGCGAGCTCGCCGTGGTGGTGGACCCGCAGGTCCTCCAGGCCGAGCCGGCGCAGCTCGCTCTCGGCCGCCTCGACCTGGACGGCCGCCTCGCCGTCACGGGCCCGGTCGACGGCGAGGTCGACCGGCGGAGCCTGGTCGGTGTGGCTCATCGACGCCGTCCGCCGGGCACGACCAGGACGGCACCGGAGGGTCGGGGTCCAGGCCGCCGACGTGCCGCCGTCGGGCGCAGGGACGCGTTCGCACGCGAGATCACGGAGCCATTGGAGGATGCCGCCGGGTGGCCGTCAAGGAGTTGCCACCGGTTGCCGCGGGGCTGCCACGGGACGCGCCGCGGGGCGGGCCGTGGCAGGGGTGGGGAACGAGGTGGGCTCGGCGCGCGTACCGGCTGGTCACACGGCATGTCCACGACACGAGGGCGACAACCGGTTGTTGTCCAGCGCTGTCAGGGCCGTTACAGTCCGACCGCATGACCTCAGCCGGCAATGGTGCCAGCCCGACGATCTACGACGTGGCCCAAGCCGCCGGCGTCGCCCCCTCGACCGTGTCGCGGACGTTCTCGCGTCCCGGCCGCGTCAACGCGCAGACCGCGGAGCGCATCCGCCAGGTCGCCGCCGAGCTCGGCTACCGGACCAACCCGCTGGCCCGCGGGCTGCCGACGGGCCGGACGTCGCTGCTCGCGATCGTCGTCGCCGACGTGACCAACCCCTTCTTCTTCGAGATCATCCGGGGAGCGGAGAAGACGGCGCGCGACGCCGGGTACACGCTGCTCATGGTCGACGCCCACGAGTCCGACGAGGCGGAGCGTCGCGCGCTCGACCGGACGCTGCCCCTCGTGGAAGGCCTGATCCTCGCGACGTCGCGGCTCTCGGACTCCTCGATCCGGGTCGCCGCGAAGCAGCGGCCGACCGTCGTCATGAACCGGCACATGACCGACGTCCCGAGCGTCCTGACGGACAACGCCCAGGGCATGCGCAGCGCCGTCGAGCACCTGGCCGGGCTCGGGCACACGAGCCTCGCCTACGTCGCGGGGCCCGAGGCGTCGTGGGCCGACGGGATGCGCTGGCGCGCGTTCCGCGAGGCGACGCGCGAGACCGACGTCCAGGCGCGGCGGATCGGCCCGTTCGCCCCGACGCTCGCCGGCGGGCTCTCCGCGGCCAAGTCTCTCGTCAAGCACCCCGCCACCGCGGCGGTCGCGTACAACGACCTCATCGCGATCGGCGCGATGCGCGGGCTGCGCCGGCTCGGGGTCGAGGTCCCACGGGACCTGAGCATCGTCGGTTTCGACAACATCTTCGGCTCGGACTTCTGCACCCCACCCCTCACGACCGTCGCCGCACCCCTGCGGCACTTCGGGTCGTTCGCAGTCCAGCGCCTCCTCGCGCAGCTCCGTCCGTCGCCCGCGCCCGCCGCCGGTCCGACGCTGCTCCCGGCCAAGCTCGTCGAGCGCGGCTCGACCGCCCGCCCGGCCTGACCGCACCCCGCGGGCGCGGCCTCCGGCGGACCAGGGGCAACAAGTGGCAACTCGTTGCCCGGACCGCGCACGCCCCCGGATAGTGACGGCACAGCGCACCGATGCGCGCCCTGTGCGCAGTCCGACGCACGGTCCTCGACGGAGAGGCAGGCTGATGGAACACCCCTCGACCGACGCACCACCCGCGCACGTCACGCCCCGGCACCGACGCAGAAGACGGCGTGCCGTCGTCGCCGCGCTCGCCGCCCTGGCCGTACCGTCCGGCGTCCTCACGGCCCAGGCCGCCGTCCCGACCGCGGCACCCGCCGTCGCACCCGCCGCGGCGCAGGCGGACATCCGCCCGCAGGAGCCCGGCGTGACGCTGCGCGTCTTCGACGTCCAGGTCATCCTCGACGACTACTGCACGCTCAAGCCCGGCCAGACGCCCAACGTCGACAAGATCATGCCGACCATCGACTGGACCACGGCGGCCGACTTCGGCCTCACGGACAAGTTCGTCACCGAGGTGACGGGGTACCTGAACGTCCCCGAGGCCGGCACGTACGACTTCCGGATCACGAACGACGACGGCGCGCGCCTGCTGCTCGACGACGAGCTCGTCGTCGACCACCCGGGCCGCCACGGCGCGACGTCGAAGGAGGGGTCGATCCAGCTCGACGCGGGCTACCGCGCGCTGCGCATCGACCACTTCGACGGCGAGTTCGACCAGCGGCTCAAGCTCGAGTGGCGGCCGCCGGGCGCGTCGGGCTACGTCGTCGTCCCGAACTCCGTGCTGAGCACCGACGCCGACGTCACGCGCGTCACCTCGCCCGGCCGCAAGGAGTGCGAGGGCGTCACCGAGGCCCCGGGCGACGGTCTGCCGCTCACCGAGGTGCACCCCGACTACACGCTCACCGACCTGCGCCCCGAGGGCTTCCAGCCCCAGGTGACGGGCATGGACTGGCTGCCCGACGGTCGTCTGGCCATCTCCACGTGGGGCGGTGACCGGCTCACGCAGCGCGGCGAGGTCTACCTGATCGACCACGTCCAGGGAGACACCGGCGCCGACGACGTGACCTACACGAAGGTCGCGGAGGGCCTCACGGAGCCGATGGGCCTCAAGTACGTCGACGGCACGATCTACGTGTCCGAGAAGGACGGCCTCACCGCGCTCGTCGACACCGACGGCGACGAGGTCGCCGACGACTACGACACGATCGCGACCTGGCCGTTCGGCGGCAACTACCACGAGTTCGCGTTCGGCCTGCTCTACGAGGACGGCTACTTCTACGTCACCACCGGCATCGCCATGGTGCCGGGCGGCAACTCGCTCGACCCGCAGCTCGCGGAGAACCGCGGCTCGGTCATGAAGATCAGCAAGGAGACCGGCGAGGTCGAGTACGTCGCGGGCGGCCTGCGCACCCCCAACGGGCTCGGCTGGGGCGCCGACGGCGGCATGTACGTCACCGACAACCAGGGCGTCCGCATCCCGACGTCGAAGCTGGTGCGCGTCGAGGAGGGCGCGTTCTACAACCACTTCACCAACCCCGACGGCCCCTACGACGACCAGCCCGTCACCGAGCCGGTCCTGTGGATGCCGCACAGCGAGATCTCGAACTCGCCGAGCAACCCGGTCGTGCTCACCGAGGGCGTGTTCGCCGGGCAGCTCGCGATCGGTGACGTCACGTACGGCGGCCTCCAGCGCGCCTACCTCGAGGACGTCGCGGGACAGGAGCAGGGCGCCGTCTTCCGTATGACGCAGGGCCTGGAGTCCGGCGTGAGCCGGACGAGCGTCGGTCCTGACGGCGCGATCTACGTGGGCGGCATCGGCTGGTCCGGCAACTGGGGCCAGGCGGGCAAGCTCTCCTACGGGCTCCAGAAGCTCACGTATGACGACAACAACGCGTTCGACATGCTCGCGATGCGCGCCGTCGAGGGCGGGTTCGAGATCGAGTACACGCAGCCGCTCTCCGAGGAGACGGCGCAGGACCTCGCGTCGAAGTACACCGCCGCGCAGTGGCGCTACGTCGCGACCCCGCAGTACGGCGGTCCGAAGGTCGACGAGGAGGACCTCGACGTCACCTCCGCGACCGTGTCGGAGGACCGCAAGACCGTCACGCTCCAGATCGACGGGCTCAAGCCGGGGCGCGTCGTGAACGTCCACTCCCCGCGCCCGTTCGCGTCCGAGACCGGGCAGGAGCTGTGGAGCACCGAGGCGTGGTACACCCTCACGCGTCTGCCCGACGGCTCCGTCGCACCGCCGGTCTACGAGGCCGAGGCCGCGGACATCAGCGGCGGCGCCGGCTGGAACAGCAACCACGCCGGCTACTCGGGCTCCGGGTTCGTCGACCGCAACTGGGAGCCGGGCGCCCAGACGACGTTCGCCGTCCGCACCGAGGAGGCCGGCCCGCACGATCTCGCGATCCGCTACGCCAACGGCCAGAACAGCGACCCCGCGCCGCTGCCGAGGAACCTGAGCCTCTACGTCAACGGCGAGAAGCTCAAGCAGGTCTGGTTCGACAGCACCGTGGCGTGGTCCACCTGGGCGACCCAGGTCGAGACCGTGCCGCTGCGCGAGGGCGCCAACACCATCACGATCCGGCACGACGACGACGACATCGGCCACGTCAACCTCGACAGTCTCACCGTCACCCCGACCGAGCGCGTCACCCTGTTCGACGGCGACGACCTCGACCAGTGGGCAGCCGTCAACGGCGGCGGTCCCGCCACGTGGCCGATCGCCGACGGGTCCGTGGAGTCGTTCGGCGGCGACATCCGCACCCGGGAGAAGTTCGACGACTTCCGGATGCACGTCGAGTGGTACCAGCCGGAGCACGACCCCTCCCAGACCGGTCAGGCCCGCGGCAACAGCGGCGTCTACATCCAGGAGCGCTACGAGGTGCAGGTGCTCGAGTCCTTCGGCATCGACCCGCCCAAGAACAACGACGCCGGGGCGATCTACCTGCAGAAGGCCCCGGACGTGAACGCGGCGACCCCGATGGGCACGTGGCAGACGTACGACCTCGAGTTCCGGGCGGCGCGCTTCGGCCCCGACGGCAAGAAGACCGAGGACGCCCGCATCACCCTCGTGTGGAACGGGCAGGTCGTGCACGACGACGTCGCGGTCACCGGCAAGACCGGCAACGGCAAGAACGAGGGCCCGACGTCGGGGTACATCAAGCTCCAGGACCACGGCGACCCCGGGCTCAACCCGCGGTTCCGCAACATCTGGATCGAGCGCCTCCCCAGCGTGGAGGAGCCCGGCCAGGAGGAGGTCGCGGTCACCGCGACCGCCGAGGTCCGGTGCCTCGCGGGCACGCCGTACGTCGCCGTGCGCGCGGTCAACGACGACACCGTCCCCCTGGACGTCGTCCTCGACACGCCGTTCGGGTCCAAGACGTTCACCGACGTCGCCCCCGGCAAGAACGCCTACCAGTCGTTCGCCGTCCGGGGCGTCGAGGACCCGACGGCCGGATCCGTGACCGTCACCGCCCGTCCGTCCGACACCTCTGACGAGCGGCAGACCGTCGCGACACCGGAGCACGGCCAGCCGTCCTGCGGCTGACCGTGCCGGTCCCGGACCCGGGGTCGTCCCACGCGCCACCCGGCGCGCGAGGCGGCCCCGGGTCCGTCGTCCGCCGAGGTAGAACCCTGGTACCGCGAGATAGAACCGTGGTCACGCGAGGTAGAACCGTGGTCGTGCCCGACGGCGCATGGTTGCGTTGGGTGGTCGAGGTGAGTGGTGGTGCCGCGTCTACCATCCGCCGCTCGTTCCTCGCGGCTCCCGCCAAGCCCGCCACGACGCGGCACCACCACTCACCCCGACCGGCGTCGTCTCGCCCTGGTCGGTCCTCAGCCGGGCGGCCGCAAGCCCGCCACTCGCATGACCAGGGGCCTACCTCGGCAGACCACGGTTCTACCTCGGCAGACCAGGGGTCTACCTCGGGGGGACCGAGAGCTCGCTGGTGGGGGCGAGGGTCGTGGAGTCGCGGACCACGAGCTCGACCGGGAGGACGTCGTCCGGTGACGCCGTGGGAGCGGCCGCGGGGTCGCCGTCGGACCCGCTCGGTCGGCGTGTGCCGAGCACCGCGACCAGGCGGTCGACGGCGCGGGCGCCGAGGCGCGCGAGGTCGGTGCGGACCGTGGTGAGCGGGGGCGTCGCGAGGGTCGCGACGAACGTGTCGTCGAACCCGACCACGCTGAGGTCGCGCGGGACGTCGACCCCGCGCTCGCGCAGGCGCGCGACGAGGCCGAGGGCGACGAGGTCGTTGTAGGCGAGGACCGCCGTCGCGCCCGACGCGACGACGAGGTCGGCGGCGGCGCGGCCGCCCTCGACCCGAGGGCGGAACGACCCGACGGTCACGGTCTCGACGTCCGGGTAGCGCTCGCGGGCGGCGTCGAGGCCCGCGCGGCGCCGCGCGTCCGACCACGACCGGTCGGGCCCGCCGACGTACGCGACGCGGCGGTGGCCCAGCGCGCGCAGGTGCTCGACGGCGAGGACGACGCCGTGCGCGTCGTCGGAGGAGACGGACGGGACGCCGTCATGACGGAGGTTGACGAGCACGACGGGGGCGTCGCGCGCGGCCTCCAGGTCCGCCTCGGCCGCGCGCGGGGAGCACAGCACGAGCCCGTCCGTCTGGGACCGCAGCCCGGTCACGAGCTCGGTCTCGAGCGCGGGGTCCTCCCCCGCGTCGACGACGAAGACGGCGTGGCCGGTCTGGCGTGCCCGCGCCTGCACGCCCTTGGTCACGGACGCGAAGTAGGGGTTCTCCAGGTCGGGCACCACGAGCCCGAGGGCTCCGGTCCGTCCGGCGCGCAGCCCGCTCGCGGCGCGGTTGGGCCGGTACCCGAGACGGTTCGCGACGGCGACGACGCGGTCGCGCGTCTCGGGGGCGACCCGCTCGGGCTCGGCGAGGGCGCGCGAGACCGTGGAGATCGACACCCCGCTCTCGCGGGCGACGTCACGGACGGTGACCACGGCTGCCTCCTCGGCGCTCGGGGCCCCGCGGGGAGAACCGGGGCTGCGAACGATTGTAGCGCTCGGCGACGGAACACCATCGGAGTACCGATGACGTAGGATGCAAACGTTCGCAACGACGCCTCTGGAGGAACCCGTGACGAGCACGGCCCACCTGGACCCGACCACCGCGACGGCGCCGTGGTCCCTGCACCCCGACCGCGCGCTCCCCGCCGACCCCGTGCTCCGACCGCTCGCCCGCGAGGTCTACGCCGCGACGCGCGACCTGCCGATCGTCTCGATGCACGGCCACGTCGACGTCGCGCTGTTCGCCGACGACACCCCGTTCGGTGACCCCGCCGCGCTGTTCGTCACGCCCGACCACTACCTCGTGCGCATGCTCGTCGCCCAGAGCACGTCTCCGCACGGGTCGCCGGGCGTGCGCGGCGTGCAGGACCTCGGGGTCGAGCCGCTGCCCGGTGCCCCCTCCGGCACCGCCCCCGCCGAGACGAACCCGCGCGAGATCTGGCGCCGGTTCTGCGCGGGCTGGCACCTGTTCCGCGGCACCCCGACGCGCTACTGGACCGAGCACGCGCTCGTCGAGGTCTTCGGCGCCCCGGTGAGGCCGTCGGCCGAGACCGCGGACGCGCTGTACGACCACCTGGTCGACCGCCTCGCGCGCCCCGAGTACCGCCCGCGCGCGCTGTTCGAGCGGTTCGGCCTCGAGCTCCTCGCGACGACCGACCCCGCGCAGTCCCCGCTGGCCGACCATGCGCGCCTCGCGGCGGACGGCTGGGGCGAGCGCGTCGTGCCGACGTTCCGCCCCGACCCGCTGCTGCACGTCGACCGCGCCGACTGGGCCGCGCAGGTGGCCGAGCTCGGCGCGGCCGCGGGGACGGACGTCGTCGACTACCGGTCCTACCTCGACGCGCTCCGCGCCCGCCGTGCCGAGTTCGTCGCGGCAGGAGCCCGCGCGACCGACCACGGCCACCTGACGGCCGACACCACCCCGCTCGACGACGCCGACGCCGCCCGCATCCTCGACCGCGCGCTGCGCGGCGAGGTCACGGCGGCCGAGGCGCGGGCGTTCTCCGCGCACATGCTCTTCCAGATGGCCGCGATGTCGGCCGAGGACGGGCTCGTCCTGCAGCTCCACCCCGGCGTCCTGCGCGACCACTGCGCCGGCATCGCGCAGGCCTACGGGCCCGACAAGGGCTACGACATCCCCGAGCGCACCGAGTACGTGCGCGCGCTGCGCCCCGTCCTCGAGGCGTTCGGCCACCACCCGGGCTTCCGCATGATCGCGTTCACCGTCGACGAGGACACGTTCTCGCGCGAGCTCGCGCCGCTCGCCGGCGTCTACCCGGCGCTGCGGCTCGGCGCCCCGTGGTGGTTCCTCGACACCCCCGACGGCATGCGCCGCTTCCGCGAGGCCGCGACCGACTCCGCGGGCTTCTACAACACGAGCGGGTTCGTCGACGACACGCGCGCGTTCTGCTCCATCCCGGCGCGCCACGACCTCGCGCGCCGCATCGACGCGGGCCACCTCGCCCGTCTCGTCGCCGAGCACTGCCTCGACCTCGACGAGGCGGTCGAGACCGCCGTCGACCTCGCCTACCACCTGCCGAAGGCGTCCTACCCCACCCCCGCCCCCCGCTGAGTGCGGAAATTTGCTGTTCGAGAGCCGTCTGGACTGCAGATACCCCGCACTCACGCTTGAGACGGTCCCCGGAGAGACCCGTGACCACCCCGGATCGCGGTGAGGCCCGCCGCGCGGGCGCGTCGCCGACCCCTCCACGCCCGCCCCAGTTGGCCTGACCGGCACCAGAAAACTCGTCGGCGCGACGTGTCGATCTCGCAGCCCGGGCTTCGTCGTCCTGGTGAGCGGCCGCACGGGCCGCACCGACGGAGGAGGCACGATGCGATTTCTGGAGACGATCCTCGCGGCGAACCGGGAGCAGCCGCCGGAGCTCGCGCGCTACCGTGACGGACGGCGCAGCGTCGGCGACGGGATCGACGTCGCCGACGTGGTGCTCTACGGGACGACGGTGCTCCGCCGGCCCGCGACGACGAGGGCGGAGGACCTCTGATGCGCTACCTGATGCTCGTGCTCGGCACGCCGCACGACCCTGACCTGCGCCCCGAGGAGTTCGAGGCGGCGCCCCCGATCGAGGAGTGGGTCGGGCGCCACTACGGCAGCGGCGCCGCCGTGGTCGGCGACCGGCTACGACCGGCGGAGGACGCCGTCGGCGTCCGGGTGCGCGGCGGCAAGGTCCTCGTCACCGACGGGCCGTTCTCCGAGACCAAGGAGACGATCGCCGGGTTCGACGTCCTCGAGGCGCCCGACCTGGACACCGCGATCGCCATCGCGTCCGAGCACCCCATGGCGTACGGCGGGGCGATCGAGCTGCACCCGGCCTGGCCGCTCGACCTCGACGGGTCGTGACTCGTCGGTCGTGACGGACCCGAGCCGCGCCGTCGAGGACGCGTTCCGCACCGAGTGGGGACGCGTCCTCGGCGCGGTCGCGCGCAGCACGGGCGACCTCGACCTTGCCGAGGAGTCCGCGCAGGAGGCGTTCGCGACCGCGCTGCGCACGTGGGGCCGCGACGGCGTCCCCGAGCGGCCCGGCGCCTGGCTCACGACGACGGCCCGCCGGCACGCGATCGACGTCCTCCGACGGCGCCGGGTCGAGGCCGACCGGGTCGCCGCGTCGGGACGCCTGGGCGAGCGCGTCGACCCGGGTCCCCGCGACGGCAGCCCCACCGCCGACCCCGTCGTCGAGCAGGTCGCCGTCGGCCTCGACGACGACGCGTGGGTACTCGACGACCCTGACGGCGACCTCCTGCGCCTGCTGTTCACGTGCTGCCACCCGGCCCTGCCCGTCGAGGCCCGGGTCGCGCTCACCCTGCGGTCGCTGACCGGCATGACGACCGCCCAGGTGGCACGCGCCTTCCTCGTCCCCGAGGCGACGATGGCGCAGCGCCTCGTCCGGGCCAAGCGCCGCATCCGCGCGACGGGTATCACGTTCCGCGTGCCGCCCGCAGAGCTCCGGGCGGAGCGCGTCGACGGCGTCCTCGCCGTCCTGTACGTGCTCTTCACGGAGGGCTATGACGCCTGGGCGGAGCCTGCCGACGTGGTCGAGGGATCGGCCGAACGGCGCGCGCTCGCCGACGTCGCCGTCCGGCTCGCGCGCCTGGCCGCGCGGCTGCTCGACGACGAGCCCGAGGCCCGCGGGCTGCTCGCCCTCTTGTTGCTCCAGCACGCCCGCCGGGACGAGCGCGTCGACCGGGACGGCTCGACGCGGACCCTCGCCGAGCAGGACCGCGCGCGCTGGCGCCGCGACGAGATCGCCGAGGGCGTGGCCGAGCTCGAGGTGGCGCTCGCCGTCGGCCGCCCCGGGCCCTACCAGGTGCAGGCCGCCGTCGCGGCCCTGCACGACGAGGCCCCCGACGCCGCCGCGACCGACTGGCCGCAGATCCTCGGTCTGTACGACGTGCTGCTCGACCTCACGGACTCACCGGTCGTGGCGCTCAACCGCGCGGTCGCGGTCGCCGAGGTGCACGGCGCGGACGCCGGCCTGGCCGCGCTCGACGCCATCGCCGCCGAGCCCACGCTCGCGGGGTACCACCTGCTGCCTGCCGTCCGGGCGGAGCTGCTCGTGCGCGCCGGACGGCCCGCAGAGGCCGCCGTCGAGCTGCGCCGCGCCCTGACGCTCGTCGATCGCGAGGGCGACCGCCGCCTCCTGGAACGCCGCCTGGCAGCCCTGCATCCCGCGAGATCACCCTAGCCGTCGCGAGATCGACCCACCGAGGGTCGATCTCGAACGCTCAGGCCGATCTCGCGGGACCCTGGATCGACCGTCACGCCCCGAACATGGCGCGGCGACGCACGCCCGCAGCGCGTCACCGCGGGTGGCCCTCATTGGCCCGTCTCGGCGTAGAAGCCCTCGATGTGGGCGCGGACCTCGCACGCCGCGCGCTCGCCGTCGCCCGCGGCCACGGCCTCGAGGACCGTGCGGTGCTCGGCACGCAGGCGTGCCGCCGTCCGCTCCCAGGACGGCAGGTCCGCGCTCCCCGCGGCGACGTACGACTCGATCGCGCCGCGCAGCCCGGTCATGACCGCCTCGACGAGCGGGTTGCCCGCGAGCCGCACGAGGAGCACGTGGAACGACGCGTCGAGCTCGCGGAACCCGTCGGCCGCGAGCGCCGGGTCGTCCATGCGGTCGAGCAGCGCGCGCGCCGCGGCGAGCGCCTCGGCGACCTCGGGCGTGCCCGGCCCCGGGTCGGCCCCCCGCTCGCCGGTGCCCTGCGCGGCGACGACCCGCTCGGCTGCCGCGCCGGCGGCCCACGTCTCGAGGAGCACGCGCGTCTCGACCACGTCGCGCACGGCGAGCGTCCCCGACGCGACGTGCAGCCGCACGGCCGCCCCGAGGCCGGCGGCGGGCCGGTCGACGACGGTCGCCCCGGCGTCGGGCCCGGACCCTACGGCGGTGCGCACGATGCCCATGGCCTCGAGGACGCGGATCGCCTCGCGGACCGAGGGGCGCGAGACGCCGAGCTCCTCGGCGAGCGCGCGCTCGGCCGGGAGCCGCTCGCCGAGCGCCCAGCGGCCCGCGGCGAGGTCCGCCTCGATGCGGGCGAGGACGCGTTCGTGGGTGCGCACCCGCCCAGGGTAGGCGACCTCGCGGCACTGTGGTCAGACCACATGCGGTCGCGTGGTCTACAGTGGACGATCTGTGGTCAGACCACAGCCGCGGCGCCTCACCGCGGCGGTCTCGGCAGGCGGCGCGGACGCGGCCCGGCGAGACTGGACCGACTCGCCCTCCCCCGGAGCAACGATGCGCATAGCCCTCACCGCGACCTGCATCGGCGACGTGATGTTCCCCCAGGCACCGCGCGCCACCGCCCTCCTCCTCGAGCGCCTCGGGCACGAGGTGTTCTTCCCCGAGCGCCAGACGTGCTGCGGCCAGATGCACGTCAACACCGGCTACCTCGACGAGGCGGTCCCCGTCGTGCGCAACCACGTCGAGGCCTTCTCCCCCGTGCTCGACGGCGAGTGGGACGCCGTCGTCGTCCCGTCCGGGTCGTGCACCGGGTCCGTGCGGCACCAGCAGGGCATGGTGTGCCGACGCGCCGGGCTCGACGAGCTCGCACGCACCGCCGACGCGGTCGCCGCGAAGACGTACGAGCTCTCCGAGCTGCTCGTCGACGTGCTGGGCCTGACCGACGTCGGCGCCTACTTCCCCCACCGCGTCACCTACCACCCGACGTGCCACTCGCTGCGCATGCTCCACGTGGGCGACAAGCCGCTGCGGCTCCTGCGCGCGGTCAAGGGCATCGACCTCGTCGAGCTGCCCGCGGCGGAGGCGTGCTGCGGGTTCGGCGGCACGTTCGCGCTGAAGAACGCCGAGACGTCGACCGCGATGCTCGCCGACAAGATGACGCACGTGAAGTCCACCGGTGCCGAGGTCCTCACCGCGGGCGACGCGTCGTGCCTCATGCACATCGGCGGCGGGCTCTCCCGCATCCGCGCGGGTGTCCGCACGCTGCACCTCGCCGAGATCCTCGCGTCCACCAAGGACGAGCCCGCCCCGGCCGGGACCGGCCCGTCGACGCGCGGAGGTGCCCGGTGAGCCGCACGTTCCTCGGCCTGCCCGTGCGGCGCGGCGCGCGCACCCTGCCCGACGACGTCGCCCGCCCCGGAGGGCACGGCACCTCGGCGGGTGCAGCGGCAGCGTCGGACGCGTTCGGCGACGTGCCGCACCCGGACGCACCGCTGCGCTGGGGCGGGTCGTTCCCCGACGCGGCGCGCGAGGCGCTCCAGAACACCCAGCTCCGCCGCAACCTCGCGCACGCGACCTCGACCATCCGGGCCAAGCGCGCCGCCGTCGTCGGCGAGGTGCCGGACTGGGAGGCGCTGCGCGACGCGGGCTCCGCCATCAAGACCGACGTCATGGCGCGCCTGCCCGAGCTCCTCGAGGAGCTGGAGCGCAACGTCGTGGCGCGCGGCGGCGTCGTGCACTGGGCGCGCGACGCGGACGAGGCGAACCGGATCGTCGCGGACCTGGTCCGGGCCAAGGGTGTCGACGAGGTCGTCAAGGTGAAGTCCATGGCGACGCAGGAGATCGGGCTGAACGAGGCGCTCGCCGCGGAGGGGATCGCCGCATACGAGACCGACCTCGCCGAGCTCATCGTCCAGCTCGCCGACGATATGCCGTCGCACATCCTCGTGCCCGCCATCCACCGCAACCGGGCGGAGATCCGCGAGATCTTCCTCGCCCGGATGGGCGACGCCCCGCCCGACCTGTCCGACGTGCCGCGCGAGCTCGCGATGGCCGCGCGCGCCCACCTGCGCCGCAAGTTCCTCTCCGCGAAGGTCGCGATCAGCGGCGCGAACTTCGGCGTCGCGGACACGGGGACGCTCACGGTCGTCGAGTCCGAGGGGAACGGGCGCATGTGCCTCACGCTCCCCGAGACGCTCATCACCGTCATGGGGATCGAGAAGGTCGTGCCCACGTACACCGACCTCGAGGTGTTCCTCCAGCTCCTGCCGCGCTCGTCCACCGGGGAGCGCATGAACCCGTACACCTCCCTGTGGACGGGCGTCACGCCCGGCGACGGCCCGCAGGAGTTCCACCTCGTGCTGCTCGACAACGGCCGCACCGACGTCCTCGCCGACGAGGTCGGACGGGCCGCGCTGCACTGCATCCGCTGCTCCGCGTGCCTCAACGTGTGCCCGGTGTACGAGCGCGTCGGGGGCCACGCGTACGGGTCGGTGTACCCCGGCCCGATCGGCGCCATCCTCACGCCGCAGCTCACCAAGTCCTCCGGCGGGCTGTCCGGCCACCACGACCCGAACGCGTCCCTCCCCTACGCCTCGACGCTGTGCGGCGCGTGCTACGACGTGTGCCCCGTGAAGATCGACATCCCGTCGATCCTCGTCGAGCTCCGGGCCCGCGAGGTCGACGCCGACCGCGGCCGCCCCACCGGCTGGGGCGCCGCCATGAAGGCCGCGTCGTACGTCATGTCCGACGCGCGGCGGTTCGAGCTCGCAGAGAAGGCGGCGGGACTGGGGCGCGTGGTCGCCGGATCGGAGGGCCGGATCTCGACCCTCCCGCCGCCCGCGTCCGCGTGGACCCGCTCACGCGACCTCCCGGCCCCCGCGAGTCAGACCTTCCGCGACTGGTGGCGCACCCGCCCCGCCCCCACCGCCCCGCCCGCCGACCCCGGGATCCCTCCCCGAAATGGGGCTGCGGAGAGGAACAACCCAGGGTTCGCCGAACCCGGGATCACTCCTCAGGATGAGCCCTTGCTGGGGGACGACCCCGGGTTCGGCGAGAAGGGCGAGGGCCGATGAGCGCGCGCGACGACGTCCTCGGCCGCGTCCGCGCCGCGCTCGGCGGGTCGACGACGACCGGCTCGGCGGCGTCCGGCTCCGTCCCGCGGGCGTACCGCGAGCGCGGCGACCTCGCGCCCGGGTCGCCGGAGGCCGTAGACGTCCTCGTCGATCGGCTCGTCGACTACCGGGCGCACGTACACGTGGCCGCCACCCCCGGCGAGGTGGCGGCGATCGTCGGCGACCTGCTCGCGGACGCCACGTCCGTCGTCGTGCCGCCCGAGCTTGACACCGCGTGGCTGGGCGCGCTGGGCGCCGGGAGCGCCGTCGTGCCCGATGCACGCGACGACCCGCGCACTCCCGACGAGCTCGATCAGGTGGACGCCGTCGTCACCGCGGCGCGCGTGGCGATCGCCGACACCGGGACGATCGTGCTCGACGGCGAGCCCGACCAGGGGCGCCGCGCGATCACGCTCGTCCCCGACCTGCACGTGTGCGTGGTGCGCACCGACCAGGTCGTGGGGACGGCCCCGGAGGCCGTGCGGCTGCTCGCCGCACACCCGGAGCGACCGCAGACGTGGATCAGCGGCCCCAGCGCGACGAGCGACATCGAGCTCTCCCGCGTCGAGGGCGTCCACGGCCCGCGCACCCTGCACGTGGTCCTCACCCCGCCGAGGGAGAACCGTAGTCGCGCGAGGTAGAA
Organism: Cellulosimicrobium protaetiae; assembly: GCF_009708005.2. NCBI lineage: Bacteria > Bacillati > Actinomycetota > Actinomycetes > Micrococcales > Promicromonosporaceae > Cellulosimicrobium > Cellulosimicrobium protaetiae. The sequence continues at coordinate 4,167,628 of NZ_CP052757.1, forward strand.
CCGTGGTGGCGCGAGGGAGAACCGTGGTGGCGCGAGGGAGAACCGTCGTCGCGACCACGGTTCTCCCTCGGCGAACCAGCGTTCTACCTCGCGGGGAGTCCTGCCCGACGGCGGTGGCGCACCTCGGCGAGGACCGTCGCCAGGCGGGCGGTGAAGTCTGGCGGCGTGCCGGGCGGCAGCGCGTCGACCGGGAACCAGGCGACGTCCTCGCTCTCGTCGCTCACGACCGGGCGTGCGTCCGGGTCGGCGAACGCGACGAACCCGACGTCCCAGTGCGTGCGGCACGTGCCGAACGCGGCAGCGAGGTCGTGCCGGTGCACGTCGACCGGGGCAGCAGGCACGGTGTCGATACGGGACGCGGCGTCCGTGCAGGGCGCGGCGTCCGTGTCGACGGACAGCTCCGGGTCCGGGTCGAACGGGACGAGGTCGGCGATCCCGCTCTCCTCGCGCGCCTCGCGGTAGGCAGACCCGGCGAGCGTCGTGTCGCCCGGCTCGGTGTGGCCGCCCACCTGGACCCAGAACTGACCCTTGCGGTGGAAGCAGAGCAGGACGCGGTCCAGGTCCGGGCTGAGCACGAAGCAGCTCGCCGTGAGGTGCTGCGGGCCGCCTTCGCGTCGGACGGCGTCGGCGCGCGCGCCGGAGTCGTCATCGCCGCGGACGAACGCGCGGTACTCGGCCGCGAGCGCCGCCTGCCGGTCGTCGGCCGGCTCCCACCGGTCGAGGCGGGCGAGGGCGTCACGGGCGAGCAGTGCGGCGGGGTCGAGAGCGGTCACCGGGGAAGGCTACGCGGGCCGGGTGCGCGCGCCCGCACGGTGACGGCCGTCCACCGTCGGCGACCGTTGCACCGTCGAGCGACCGATGCGCTGGCGCGCGAGCGATGCACTGGCGCGCGAGCGAAGCACCACGGAGTGCGTCGTTCGACCGGGAGCGCGCCGCTCGGTGGTGGGAGCGAGGTCCGTCGTGGGGGCGCCGGGTTCCACGCGCTGCGAGAATGGTGTCCCGTGAGCGACCCTCAGCACCACGACGGACTCCCGGTCGAGGCCGGACCCGGTCCCGGTCTGGAGACCGACGACTCGGGCGCGGACCCGGCCCTCTTCGACCTCCCGCCGGGCTCGCGCGAGGTGCCGACGCGCATCGTGCTCCTCACGGGTGCGTCCGGCTCCGGCAAGACGTCGCTCACGCGGCGCCTCGGCCTCCCGGTCGTCGCGCTCGACGACTTCTACCTCGACCACGACCATCCCAACCTGCCCCAGCGCTTCGGCATCGTAGACTGGGACGACCCGCGCTCGTGGAACGCCACGGATGCCGTCGCGGCGCTCGTGGACCTGGCTCGCACGGGGCACGCGGACGTGCCGGTCTACGACATCCCGACGTCGACGCGCACGGGGATGACCCACCTCGACGTCACGGGTTCGCGCGTCGTGCTCGCGGAGGGCATCTTCGCGGCGGAGATCGTCGCCGCGCTGCGAGCCGAGGACGTGCTCGCCGACGCGATCTGCCTGCGCCGCAACCGTCTGGTGACGTTCTGGTTCCGCCTCCTGCGTGACCTCGCGGAGATGCGCAAGCCGCCGCCCACGCTGTTCCGGCGCGGATGGGCGCTGCTGCGGGCCGAGCCGGGATTCGTGCGGCACTGGGAGTCGCTGGGCTGCCGCGCGCTCACGCCCGCGCAGGCCGAGAAGGAGATCCGCGCGCTCCTGCGGCCGTCCTCGGCGTAGGCGTCACGCCCGCGGGTCGGCGACCTAGACCGTCGCGACCGACGGCCCGCCGCACTCGGCCCCGAAGTCACCGGTCGTCGGCAGGAACTCCGGATCCACCTCGCGCTCGACGACGACGTCACCCGACGCGAGCTCCACGACGCGCACGACGATCGGCCCGACCGGGCCGTTCAGCGCGGAGCCCGTCCAGTCGCCTCGCGACGGTTCGGCCTGCGGGTCCTCCCTCGTCGGCTCGGGCGACGTCCCGGCGGCTTCGGGCGGGTCCGGCGAGGCCGGCTGGACCGGCTGGACCGGCTGGACCGGCTGGACCGGCGCGATCGTCGTGGGGACCGGCTCCGGCCCGGGCTGGATCGTGCCGTCGCGTACGAGTCCGCACGTCTCCACACCGACGCAGCTCACGACGACACCGTAGGCGTCCCGGTCCTGCCAGGAGTCGTCGAGCCGGACCTCGAGGCGTGCCACGTAGCCGATCGCGGGGCACGCGGTGACCAGGCCACCCGGGCCACCGCACGCGGGCAGCACGGCGACGAACAGCGCCGCGGCGAGTCCGTGCGGACGCCGTCGTCCTCGTCGGTCACTCATGATCGGCTTCCCCTCCGCGGGCCGGCACGTCCTCCGTGACGCCCACGTCCAAGCCTGTGTCGCGTGAGGCTGGATCCTTGCTCCGAGACCTGCGCGTCTACCCGCGGGACCTGCCGAGAAGGGGATCGTGGCCCCGGATCGACACTGCTCCCGGGCTACGTCTCACGTCTTGGCGGGGAGGGTCCCGACGACGATCGTCGCGCCGATCTCCTCGTCCCGGACGACGCGCGCGACCAGCCCGGCGCGCTCGAGCACCGCGACGGCGCCCGCCGACTGCCGCTCGCCCGACTCGGTGAGCAGGTGACCGCCGGGCGCGAGCCACTCCGGCGCCTCGGTCGCCACCCGGCGCAGCACCTCCAGCCCGTCGCCCCCGCCGTCGAGCGCGACGTGGGCCTCGTGGTCGCGCGCCTCGCGCGGCAGGAACGGGATCTCGCCCGTCGGGACGTACGGGACGTTGGCGAGCAGCAGGTCGACGCGTCCCCGGAGCGCGACGGGCAGCGGGCCGAACAGGTCGCCCTCGTGGGCGGTGCCGCCGACGGCGGCGACGTTGCGCGCGGCGCACGCGACGGCGGCCGGGTCCACGTCCGTGGCGTGCAGCTCGATGTCGGCCAGGCCGCCGAGGTCCGTCGCCGTCGCGAGCCCGAGCGCCCCCGCACCGCAGCACAGGTCGACCACGACCACCCGCGAACCCTCGGGGCCGTCGTCGGGCGCGTTCCCCGGCGCGTCGTCGGGGATGTCGTCGAGCGCGTCGTCGTGCAGCGCGACCGCACCCGCGGTCCGGCGCCCGAGCGCGGCCGCCTCGTCGACGAGCAGCGCGGTGCGCTGGCGGGGCACGAAGACCCCGGGGTCGACGGCGACGCGGAGCCCGTGGAAGTCGACGTACCCGAGCACGTGCTCGAGAGGCTCGCCCGCGACGCGGCGCGCGACGAGCGCCTCGAGGTGCGCGTCGTCGTCTGACCGCTCGGCGAGGAGCGCGGCCTCGTCCTCCGCGAAGACGCACCCGGCGGCGCGCAGGCGGAGGGTGATGTCGTCGAGTCGGCTCGGGTCCACGTCCGGACGGTACCCCGTGCCGTGCCTCGACGGGCAGGCGTCGGCGCGCGTCCCGGCGCCGCCCCGCTGCTCGCCCGAGCACTCGCCGAAGAGGCGGACCCCGTCGCCGCACGAGACCGACCCGCACGTCCGCGATCGACCCTCCGGAGGTCGACCGGGACGCGCGGGCCGGTCGGCGCGTCGGCTCGGGGCTCAGTCGCGGAGCAACGGGAGGAGCTGCGACCCCTGGCGCTCGATCTCGCGCAGGTACGGGGTGTCGGAGAGCACGAAGTGCGTGACGCCGAGGTCCTGGTAGCGCCGCAGCGACTTGGCGACGTCCTGCGGCGAGCCGACGAGCCACGTCGTGCCCGCTCCCCCGCCGCCGAACCGGCCGGGCGTCGTCCACAGGTTGTCGTCGAGCACCTCGCCGCGTGCCGCGAGGTCGAACAGTCGCTGCTGCCCGACGGCGGTCTTCCGCCCTCGGTCGCGCGCCGACCAGGCCTCGCCCTCCTGCGACCGCGCGGCCAGCTCCGCGACCTTCGCCTCGGCCTCGGCCCACGCCTCCTCGGTCGTGTCCCGCACGAACGTCGTGATCCGGAGCCCGAACTCGAGCGGCGCGTGCTCGCGCCCGAGCTCGTCGCTGAGCCGCTTGAGGCGGTCGATCCGCTCCGCGATCCCGTCGAGCGGCTCGCCCCAGAAGAGCTGCACGTCGGCCTCGGTCGCGGCGACGCGCTCCGCGGCCGGTGACGCGCCGCCGAAGTAGATCCGCGGGTGCTTGCGTTCCCCGCGGACGACCGGGCGCGGCCCGAGCGTCGACCGGGTCACGGAGAAGTGCTCGCCCGCGTAGGTGACCTCCTCCTCCGTCCACAGGCGCCGCACGATCTGCAGGAACTCGCGCGTGCGGGCATACCGGTGCGCGGGGTCGGCCTCGGCGTCGCCGTACGCCTCCTGCCCGTCGGTGCCGGACACGATGTTGACGCGCAGCCGTCCGCCGCTGAGGTGGTCGAGCGTCGCGGCGGCGGACGCGAAGTGCGCGGGCCGCCAGAACCCGGGCCGGATCGCGACGAGCGGCTCGAACGTCGTGGTGCGGGCCGCGAGCGCCGTCGCGACCGTGAACGTGTCGGGACGCCCCCAGCTCGTCCCGAGCAGCGCCCCCACGAACCCGTGGCGTTCCAGTGCGTGCGCGTGGCTCGTCAGGGTGTCGAGGCTGTTGTGGCCTCCCACCGCGTCGTCCCCGCGGTGGCCCGGACGGACCTGGTTCGGGATGTACCAGAGGTGCTCGGCGCTCACGCGAGGGCCCCCTCGAGGACGGGCGCGCCGTCGTCGGACACGGGGCGGGCGGGGGCGGTGCCCGTGGTGGCGGGGGCGGCTCCCGCCACCCCCGCGTACCGGTTCGCCGGCCGTTCGAGGCCGTAGTGCTCGCGCAACGTGCGGCCCTCGTACTCCTCGCGGAACAGGTCGCGCTCGCGCAGCACGGGCAGCACGTGCTCGACGAACTGTTCCAGCCCCGACGGCAGCACCGCGGGCATGATGTTGAACCCGTCGGCGGCCTCGGCGTCGTACCACTCCTGGATGGCGTCGGCGACCTGCTCGGGCGTGCCCGCGAACGTGCGGTGCCCGCGGCCTCCCCCCAGGCGTCCGATGAGCTGGCGCACCGTGAGCCGCTCGCGCCGCGCGAGCTCGACGATCAGCGTGTACCGGCTCTTGGCCCCCTCGATCTCGTCCTCGGACGGCAGGTCGGCGGGGAGCTCGCGGTCGAGCGGGAGGTCCTCGGGCGCGAGCCGCAGCGTCTTTGCGAGCTGGGCGCGCGCGTACTCGGGGACGATGAGCTCGTCGAGCTCGCGCTCCCGCGCGAGCGCCTCCGCCTCGGTGGACCCGATGACGGGGACGATGCCCGGCAGGATCTTCACCGTGCCCGGGTCGCGGCCGACGGCGACCGCCCGGGCCTTGAGGTCGCGGTAGAACGCCTGGGCGTCGTCGAGCGTCTGGTGCGCGGTGAACACCGCCTCGGCGTAGCGCGCGGCGAGGTCCTTGCCGTCCTCGGACGACCCCGCCTGCACGACGAGCGGCCGTGCCTGCGGCGAGCGCGGCGTCGTGAGCGCACCGTGCACGGAGAAGTGCGTCCCCGCGTGCGCCGGGGCGTGGATCTTCGACGCGTCCGCCCACACGCCCGCAGCCTTGTCCGCGAGCACCGCGTCGTCCTCCCACGAGTCCCAGAGCCGGAACGCGACGTCGAGGAACTCCGCCGCGCGCTCGTACCGGACCGCGTGGGCCGGCTGGTCGTCGAGGCCGAAGTTGCGCGCGATGTCCGGGCCCGCCGTCGTCACGACGTTCCACCCGGCCCGGCCGCCGGAGACGTGGTCGATCGACGCGAAGCGCCGCGCGAGGTTGTACGGCGAGTTGTAGGTCGTCGAGGCGGTGGCGATGAGCCCGATGCGCTCGGTGACCGTCGCGATGGCCGTGAGGACGATGAGGGGGTCGAGCGACCCGGCCGGGCGTCGCCCGACGTCGGACCGCAGGCCCGGCCCGTCGGCGAAGAAGATCGAGTCGAGCTTCCCGGCCTCCGCGACCTGCGCGAGGCGCTGGAGGTGCGCGATGTTCGTCGACGTCCACGACGGGTCGCTCTCGGGGAGCCGCCACGACGCCTCGTGGTGGCCCGTGCTCATGAGGAACGCGTTGAGGTGCAGGCGGCCGGGGCGGTGGCCCTGGGGGTCGTAGCGGGTCATGCGGCGGTGTCCTTCCTGTCGTCCCGGACGACGCCGAGCGCGTCGAGCAGCTCGGTGCGCAGCCGGGAGAAGCGGGGGTCGGCGGGGTCGCGCGCCTCGCCGGGGCGGTAGCTCTGGTCGATGCGGCGCTCGGCCGCGATGCGTCCCTCGTCGAGCACGACGACGCGGTCCGCAAGGACGATCGCCTCGTCCACGTCGTGCGTCACGAGCAGGACGGCGGGGCGGTGCCGGGCGCACAGGTCGCGCAGGAGCGCGTGCATGCGGATGCGGGTCAGGGCGTCGAGCGCGCCGAACGGCTCGTCGGCGAGCAGGAGCCGCGGGGAGCGCACGAGCGAACGGGCGAGCGACACGCGCTGCTGCTCGCCGCCCGAGAGCTCGTTGGGCCACGCGCGCTCGCGCCCGGCGAGCCCCACCTCGGCGAGGCTCGCGCGGCCGGCGTCGCGCGCCGCGCTCCGGCCGCGCGCCCCGGCGTCGAGACCGAGCACCACGTTGTCCAGCACGCGCGCCCACGGCAGGAGCCGCGAGTCCTGGAAGACGACGGACACCTGGTCCGGGACGACGACCTCGCCCGAGCCCTCCACGCCGTGGTCGAGCGCGGCGAGCGCGCGCAGCAGCGTGCTCTTGCCCGAGCCCGAGCGGCCCAGGATCGCGACGAACTCGCCGTCGTCCACGGTGAGGTCGAGGTGGTCGAGGATGCGCTTCTCCCCGTACGACCGCACGAGCGAGCGGACCCGCACGGCCGCACCGACCGCCGTCGGGCGGGCCACGACCGAGCCCGACGGCGCGGTCCCGCCCTGAGCGGGCGCCGTCCCCACGGTCAGTCCTCCAGCGTGCGCCGCCACGACAGCACCCTCCTCTGCAGGAGGCGAACGGCGAGGTCCGCGGAGTAGCCCAGGACGCCGTAGACCACGAGGCCGACGAGGATGATCTCCGTCTGCCCGTACGTCCGCGCGAGCTCCATCATGTAGCCGATACCGGCCGTCGCGTTGACCTGCTCGACGACGACGAGCGCCAGCATCGACCCCGTGACCGCGAACCGCAGCCCGAGGAAGAACCCGGGCAGCGCGCCGGGCAGGATGACGCGGCGCACGAACTGCCAGCGCGAGAGCTGCACCGTCTCGGCCAGCTCGACGTACCGGCTGTCGATGGCCCGCAGGCCGTTGTGCGTGTGCAGGTAGATGGGGATGAACACCCCGAGCGCGATGGTGATGACCTTCATCTCCTCGCCGATCCCGAACCACAGGATGAGCAGCGGCAGGAGCGCCAGGTTGGGGATGGCGCGCTTGACCTGGATCGGGCCGTCGAGCACGGCGTCGCCGACCCGGCTCAGCCCGGCCGCAAGCGCGAGCACGACGCCCGCGACGATGCCGAACGCCAGGCCGAGCGCGGCACGCGTGAGGGACACCCCGAGGTGTGCGCCGAGCTTGCCGTTCGCGACGAGCTCCGCCCCCGTCGTGACGACGGTCCACGGCGCGGAGAGCACGCGCGGGTCGATGAGCCCCGTCGCGGACCCGACCGACCAGACGCCCACGAGGAGCGTCACGCCGACGAGCGCGGCGAGCGGGATCGGTCGTCCCAGCCCCAGGCGCGTACCGCGGGGCCGGACGTCCGTCGTGACCGCGGGTGCGTCGTCGAGCCTCGGGACGGCGAGGTCCACCCGGTCGACCACCGCCGCGCTCACGGCGTGCCCCCGTCGCGCGCCGCCGCCGCGGCCTCGCCCGCGACCGGGCCGAAGCGCTCGTCGAAGAGGTCGGTCGCGTCGAACGGCTCCTGGTCGAGCTCGGTCGCGAGCAGGTCGATCGTCGCCTGCGTGCGCTCGATGCCCTCGGTGAGGTCGGACGGGATGTCCGGGACCGGCGCGTGGTCGATGAGGTACTGCGCATCCTCCTCGCTGAGGCCCTGGTCCTCGACGTAGTACCCCTGCTTCCACTCCTCGGGGTGCTCGTCGATCCAGACCTTCGCCGCCGCCCACGCGGCGACGTACTCGCGCAGCGCCGCGGCCCGGGCCGGGTCCTCGACGACCTCCGTCGGGCCGTAGAGGTGCGAGGCGTCGTCGCGCAGGTGGTGCTTGACCGACGTCGCGCCGTCGGCCTCGTACGTGGCCAGGTAGCGGAAGAGCTGCGTGCCGCCCAGCGGGGCGATGTCGACCTCGCCCGCGGCGAGCGCCGTCGAGTACACGTCGCCCGTGCTCGGCAGCTCGACCAGCTCGACGTCGTCCTGCGTGAGGCCCGCCTCCTGGAGCGCCTTGAGCACGATCGCGCCCTGCGCCTGGCCCGGGCTGAACGCGATGCGGTGGCCGCGGAAGTCCTCGAGCGAGTCGAGCTCGACGCCCGGCGCGCCCGCGAACTCGTAGATCGGCGCGTCCTCCCAGTTCTCGCGGTAGATCGACGCGTAGATCTGCACGTCCAGGCCCGTCCACGTCGCGTGGATCGGCGGGATCTCGGCCACCGCGCCGACGTCGAGCGAACCGGCGCGGAACGCCTCGGTCGTCGCCGGACCGCCGGAGATGTTGGCCCACTCGACCTCGAACGAGAACTCGCTGTCGATGTCGTCGCCCGCCAGCTCGAACGCCTTCTGCGTCGTCGGGTCGCCGATCCGCAGGACCGTGCCCTCGGGCACCTCGGTGGGGAGGTCGGCGTCGGCCGCGAGGGCCGCGCCGTCGGCCGGGTCTGCACCGCCAGAGGCCTGCGCGGCGCTGCACCCACCCGTCGCGAGCAGCGCGACGAGGCCGAGCGCGACGGCGGTCGCGCTGCGACGGCCCGACGGACGGCCCGACGTGCGGCCGGGAGGTGCGGAGGAACGGACGAGCGGGTGTGCGGGCATGGCGAGTCCTCTCGGGGAGAGCGCACGGGGGCATGCGGAAGCCGCGCGCGGGAGGTGAGGTGGGTGAACGAGCCCGACGGCGGCCGGGGCGGCCGTCGGTCAGTGCTTCGACGTGCTCAGCGGCACGGGGTCGGACGACACGCGGCGCGGCGACACGCCCGCGAGTCGGTCGCGCGACGACACACGAGGCCGGGCACGCGCCCGGCGTCGGCGGCGGGGACGGCGACAAGGCCCCCGGGTGTCGTCTGCATGCGGCGACTGTGCCAGCACGCGCACCACCCGGAAAGGAGCATCGCGCCCCGTCCCACGAGGAGGACGAACGTAACGCCGTGCAACGGCGCCGGCTCCTCGACGGCGAGGTAGAACCACCGGTCGCGAGGTAGGACTCGCCGAGCTCTACCTCGCGACCGCTCGTTCTACCTCGCGGGGCCCCGGCTCTCCCCCGGCGGGACGACGACGGGCCCCGACCCTCCCGGAGGAGGGTCGGGGCCCGTGTGTCAGGCGGCTGCCGCTGGAGCAGTCGTCGTCAGGCTCTCAGGAGCGGATCACACCACTCACTCAGCGCCGGCCTGCAGCTCGCCCGTCGGGGGCAGGTCGCGGACCGAGACGCCGGTGGGGGCGTCGAGCGCGGCGGCCGCGCCCACGCTCACCGGGCCGCGGTCGTGCTCGCCCTTGGAGACACCCCGGAAGGTGAACTCCCCGAGCAGGCCCTCGCCGTCGGCGTCCACCAGGACGATCTCGCCGGCCTTGAGCTCGCCGAACAGGATCTTCTCGGACAGCACGTCCTCGATGTCGCGCTGGATCGCGCGGCGCAGCGGACGAGCGCCCAGGACCGGGTCGTAGCCCTTCTCGGCGAGCAGGACCTTCGCCGCCGGGGTGAGCTCGATGCCCATGTCCTTGTCCCGCAGGCGAGCGTCGAGACGGGCGATCATCAGGTCGACGATCTGGATGATCTCGGCCTGCGAGAGCTGCGGGAAGACCACCACGTCGTCGACGCGGTTGAGGAACTCGGGCCGGAAGTGCTGCTTGAGCTCGTCGTTGACCTTCGCCTTCATGCGCTCGTAGGACGTGACCAGGTCGCCGCCGGCGTTGAAGCCGGTCTGGACGCCCTTGGCGATGTCCCGCGTGCCGAGGTTGGTCGTCATGATGATGACGGTGTTCTTGAAGTCCACGACGCGGCCCTGCGAGTCGGTCAGGCGACCGTCCTCGAGGATCTGCAGGAGCGAGTTGAAGATGTCGGCGTGCGCCTTCTCCACCTCGTCGAACAGGACGACCGAGAACGGCTTGCGCCGCACCTTCTCGGTGAGCTGGCCACCCTCGTCGTACCCGACGTAGCCGGGGGGCGAGCCGAACAGCCGCGAGACGGTGTGCTTCTCGGAGAACTCCGACATGTCGAGCTGGATGAGCGCGTCCTCGTCCCCGAAGAGGAACTCGGCGAGCGCCTTGGCCAGCTCGGTCTTCCCGACGCCGGTCGGGCCGGCGAAGATGAACGACCCACCGGGGCGCTTGGGGTCCTTGAGGCCCGCACGCGTACGGCGGATGGCCTGCGACAGCGCCTTGATCGCGGCCTCCTGGCCGACGACGCGCTTGTGCAGCTCGTCCTCCATGTGCAGCAGGCGGCTGGACTCCTCCTCGGTGAGCTTGAAGACCGGGATGCCCGTGGCCATGGCCAGGACCTCGGCGATCAGCTCCTCGTCCACCTCGGCGACGGTGTCCAGGTCACCGGACTTCCACGCCTTCTCCTTGTCGGCGCGCTTCGCGGTGAGCTGCTTCTCCTTGTCGCGCAGGCCGGCGGCCTTCTCGAAGTCCTGCGCGTCGATCGCGGACTCCTTCTCGCGACGCGCCTCGGCGATCTCCTCGTCGAGCTCCTTGAGCTCCGGCGGGGCCGTCATGCGGCGGATGCGCAGGCGCGCGCCCGCCTCGTCGATGAGGTCGATCGCCTTGTCCGGGAGGAACCGGTCGTTGATGTACCGGTCCGCGAGCGTGGCCGCGGAGACGAGCGCGGAGTCCGTGATGGACACGCGGTGGTGCGCCTCGTAGCGGTCGCGCAGGCCCTTGAGGATCTCGATCGCGTGGTTGAGCGACGGCTCGGCGACCTGGATCGGCTGGAAGCGGCGCTCCAGGGCCGGGTCCTTCTCGACGTGCTTGCGGTACTCGTCGAGCGTCGTCGCGCCGATGGTCTGGAGCTCGCCGCGCGCGAGCATCGGCTTGAGGATGCTCGCGGCGTCGATCGCGCCCTCGGCGGCACCCGCCCCCACGAGGGTGTGGATCTCGTCGATGAACAGGATGATGTCGCCGCGCGTGCGGATCTCCTTGAGGACCTTCTTCAGGCGCTCCTCGAAGTCACCGCGGTAGCGCGAGCCGGCCACGAGCGCGCCGAGGTCGAGCGTGTAGAGCTGCTTGTCCTTGAGCGTCTCGGGCACGTCGCCGCGCACGATGTCCTGCGCCAAGCCCTCGACGACGGCGGTCTTGCCGACGCCGGGCTCGCCGATCAGCACCGGGTTGTTCTTGGTGCGGCGGCTGAGCACCTGCATGACGCGCTCGATCTCGAGGCTGCGCCCGATGACCGGGTCGAGCTTGCCCTCGCGCGCGGCCTGGGTGAGGTTGCGCCCGAACTGGTCGAGCACGGCCGACCCCGACGGCTGGCCCTCGGCGGGGCCGCCCGCGGCGACGGGCTCCTTGCCCTGGTAGCCGGACAGGAGCTGGATGACCTGCTGGCGCACCTTGTTGAGGTCGGCGCCCATCTTGGTCAGGACCTGGGCGGCGACGCCCTCGCCCTCACGGATGAGGCCGAGCAGGATGTGCTCGGTGCCGATGTAGTTGTGGCCGAGCTGGAGCGCCTCGCGCAGCGACAGCTCGAGCACCTTCTTGGCGCGCGGCGTGAACGGGATGTGCCCGCTCGGGGCCTGCTGGCCCTCGCCGATGATCTCGGTCACCTGGGTGCGGACGCCGTCGAGGGAGATCCCGAGGGACTCCAGCGCCTTGGCCGCGACACCCTCGCCCTCGTGGATGAGGCCGAGGAGGATGTGCTCGGTGCCGATGTAGTTGTGGTTGAGCATCCGTGCCTCTTCTTGGGCAAGGACGACGACCCGACGGGCTCGGTCTGTGAATCTCTCGAACATGTGCTGCTCCTCGTGAGCGGCGTACACCTGCCCGCCGGACGACGGGTACAAGCCTGACCGCATTGACTCTATGCGGTTCGAACGAGCCGCACCCCCTCCGTATGCCGTTGTTCGCCAGGGGCGTGAAAGAGGGGTCGGGCCGTGACCTGCGAGGGCCGTGGCCGACGTCGTCCCCGCCGTCGCCGCGAACGGTCGGGGCGGTCCCGCCGCAGATCACCCGGCCCGACACGCGTGTCGGGCGTTGACCGGGACCCGCCGCGCGGGCAGGCTCGGAGTGCGTCCGCACGGACGGCCAGAAGGGTGGCGAGAGCGATGCACCAGCCGGACCAGCAGCCCGAGGACCCGACCGCGCCGGGACCCGAGGAGCACGACGCGCGGCCGGCCGCCACGCCGGTGACGTGGGAGCAGGTGGTCGCCCGGTTCCACGGGGTGGTCGCGGAGGTCGACGACCCGCTGACGTGGGGCCTCGACCTCGACGAGGAGACGCTCACCGGGGCGGGTCGCGGGGCTCACGACCCGGCGGAGGAGCGGTTCCTGCGTTCCTACGTGTCGTTCACGGGCGAGACGCTCGACGTCGAGACGCTGCGCGTCCTGGCCGCGCACGACGAGCAGGCGGAGGACATCGTCCGCACCGCCCTCAGCGGGGCGCTCGCCGCGCCGCTGCACTCCGACAACCCCGGCGACGACGACTTCCTCGACTCCTACCAGGAGTACCGCGCGGCGATGCGCGCGATCGTCGAGGAGGTCGACGTCGCCCCGGCCACGCGGGCCACGTTCGTGGTCGACGGCGCGGCGCGCCCGTGCCTGCACGTCTCCGTGCGGGAGCACTCGGCCGTCTACGTGCCGCTCGGCGACCGGGCGGTCGTCGCGTCGGGCCCGTCGGACCTGCTCGCGCGCGTCGACGTCGTGACCGGTCCGCTGCGCAACATCCTCCACGACGAGCCGGAACCACGATTCTGACCCCCTGACTCCCCTGACTCCCGGCCCGGCCCGACCCGCCGCCGAACCCGGGTTACGGTCACCCAGGCCGCCGAACCCGGGGATACGGGTGGGTTCGGCGCCGGCAGGGACGACAACCCCGGGTTCGGCGACCATCTGGTGACCCTCGGCCGTCCGTCCGGGACAGGCGTCCCGGGCGGATCGCGGTGTCGCGGCCTAGGGTCGAGTCAGCACCGGTGCCAGGTGACGGCGTCGGGACAGCACGCCGACGGCGCACGCGGTCGGCCGACCGGGCGGAGGTGGCGGGATGCGCGGCGTGATCGTCGGTGTGGACGGGTCGGAGGAGTCCGGCAGCGCGCTCGACTGGGCGCTGCGCGAGGCGGCGGACCGGGGAGTGTCGCTCACGGCCGCGCTCGCGTTCGAGTCGCGGCAGGGTCCGGGCGACGGCCCGGACGCGGCGGCCGAGGAGAAGCGGGCGCTGGTCCAGGAGTGGCTGGACGCCGCGCACGCGCGCACGGGACTCGGCCCGGACGCGGTGACGACGACGGCGGTCGCCGAGCGCGGCAGCCCGGCAGCGGTCCTGCTCGCTCTCGCCCAGCCCGGGACGGCCCAGCCCGTCCAGGACGACGTGCGGCCCGCAAAGGGCGACGGCGACGACGCCGACCTGCTCGTCGTCGGGCGCTGCGGCCGGGGACGCCTGGGACGCATGGTCCTCGGGTCGGTGCCGACCGCCGTCGTGCAGCACGCGACGATCCCCGTGACCGTGGTGCGCGGCACGCCCGACGTGCGTCACGACCACGCGCGGCCCGTCGTGGTCGGGGTCGACGGGTCGTCGACGTCGGTCCAGGCCCTGCGGCACGGCGCGGACGTCGCGCGGCGCACGGGCGCGACGCTCGAGGCCCTGTTCTGCTGGCAGATCGTGTCGCTCGCCCCGTTGCCCGACTCGTGGGGATGGACGCCGCCGATCGACGACTACGAGAAGTTCGCCTCTCAGAAGCTCGACGCCGCGCTCGAGGCTGCGGGCGTCGACCTGCCCGACGACCGCGTGGTGCGGAGCGTGAAGCACGTGCACGCCGCGAAGGGGATCATCGAGGCGTCGTCGCACGCGGAGCGGCTCGTGCTCGGCAACCGCGGCGTCGGCGGGTTCGACCGCCTCCTGCTCGGGTCGGTGAGCCGGCACGCCGTCGAGTACGCGCACTGCCCGGTCACGGTCGTGCGGCCCCCGGACGCGACCCACCCCTCCGGCGCGCACGACGCCTGAGGGTTTCGCCCCTCGAAACGATTCGACGCCGCCCGCCCGCGGGTGGACGATGTGGCACGTGCAGATCGAGGACACCTACGACGGCTCCCGACCCGTCCGCACCGTCACCCGGCTCTTCGCGCCCCAGCGCGGGCGGCTCGCCGCCGCGGCGCTCGCGTTCGCCGTCAAGCACTCGCCCGTGTGGGTGATCCCGGCGCTCACGGCGACGGTGATCGACGTCGTCGTCGAGCACCGGCCGCTGCGGGAGCTGTGGATCACGGGCGCGATCATGCTCGCCGTGGTCGCGCAGAACCTCCCGCTGCACACGCTCTACGTGCGGTGGCTCTCGACCGCCGTGCGCACGGTCGAGAACGGGCTGCGCATGGCGCTCTCGCGCCGACTCCAGGAGCTGTCGATCGGCTACCACCGCCGCGTGAGCGCGGGCGTGCTCCAGGCCAAGATCGTGCGCGACGTCGAGAACGTCGTCGAGGCGTCGCGCACCACGTTCGACTCGGGCATGGCCGCGCTCACGACGCTCGTCGGCGCGGTCGTGCTCACGGCCGTGCGCGTCCCGGAGTTCCTCGTGATCTTCGCGCTCACCGTCCCCGCGGCGGCCTGGCTCGTCGTCGCGATGCGCCGCCGCATGACCACCCGCAACGCGGCGTTCCGGGCCGAGGTGGAGAACATGTCGGCGCGCGTCGCCGAGATGACGCACCTCATCCCCGTGACGCGCGCGCACGCGCTCGAGGAGCGCGAGCTCGACCGCATGGGCTCGGTGCTGCACCGCGTGCGCGAGGCCGGGATCCGGCTCGACGTCGTCAACGGCCGGTTCGGCGCGCTGTCGTGGATCGTGTTCCAGGTGCTCTCCGTCGCGGGGCTCGTCGGCGCGGCGTGGGTCGCGTGGACGCAGACGTTCGCGGTGTCCCCCGGCGACGTCGTCATGCTGTCGAGCTACTTCGTCACGCTCACCGCGTCCGTGACGGGGCTGCTGAGCCTCGCGCCGATCATCACGAAGGGTCTGGAGTCCGTGCGGTCCATGGGCGAGGTGCTCGGCGAGCCCGACGTCGAGCGCAACGCCGGCAAGCGCGTGCTCGACCGCGTCGAGGGTCGCGTCGCGTTCGAGGACGTCACGTTCGCGTACGACGACGTTCCCGCGCCGGGCGAGGAGCCCGCCCTCGCGGTCGACCACCTGTCCCTCGCGGCACGGCCGGGCGAGACCGTCGCCCTGGTCGGGGCGTCGGGGTCGGGCAAGTCGACGGTCCTCAACATGGTCATCGGGTTCCTCGCGCCGACGTCGGGGCGCGTCCTCGTCGACGGCGTCGACACCGCGACGGTCGACCTGCGCTCCTACCGCCGGTTCCTCGCCGTCGTGCCGCAGGAGTCGATCCTGTTCGAAGGGTCCGTACGCGACAACGTCACCTACGGCAGCCCCGACCTCACCGACGCGGCCGTCGAGCAGGCGCTCCGCGACGCGAACGCCTGGGACTTCGTCACCGAGATGGGCGGCCTCGACGCCGTGATCGGCCAGCGCGGCGGGCGCCTCTCCGGCGGGCAGCGCCAGCGCCTCGCCATCGCCCGCGCCCTCGTGCGCGACCCGCGCGTGCTGGTCCTCGACGAGGCGACGTCGGCGCTCGACACCACGTCGGAGCGGCTCGTGCAGGAAGCGCTCGGCCGGCTCATGCGCGGACGCACCACGTTCGTCGTCGCGCACCGGCTCTCGACCGTCCGCGGTGCCGACAGGATCGTCGTCATGGACCACGGCCGCGTCGTCGAAGTGGGCAGCCACGACGAGCTCGTCGCCGCTGGCGGGACTTACGCGCAGATGCACGCGACGCCCGCGGCCTGAACGCCGGCGCAGACCCACTCCTGGCCGCTGAGGCGAGCACTCAGAGTTGGCGTCACGCCGAGCAATCTATCGAGCCTCCAAATCCATTTAAAATAACTCATCGCCGCAGCGTTTGTACTGGTCAGACGGGGTCCCCGACTCGAAGCCAAACCCGATCGGTCGAAATTCAGCCAGAATCCGGACGCTTGCGGACGGATATCCTCCGCAGCGCTGACGCCGCTGCGCGCTTCGCCGGCAGGTCCCCTGTGAGAGCGAGCCTAGCGAGCGCAGCCCTTGCTTGAGGCCAGCGCATCTCACCGAGCGCCTCAGCTGCGAAAACGGCGACGCTAGGGTCATTGAGCAACGCGAGTAGAACCTCGGGCACTCTTTCATCGCGCGACTTTGAAAGGTTATGGATAATCTCGAAACGCGATCCTCCGAGACCGCGGTCGCTAGCCAGTTCGAGGAATATGTCGGCCCAGTCCGGGGCCACCAACTGGCCGAGCGCCGACCCTATGTAGTCACGAATTCGCTCCTGCCAGGTTGGATCGCCCTCCCGCCCTGATTCGGCCTCGATGGGATCGCGATAATCCGCAGGGACGCGACGGATAAAGAAGGCAAGCTGTGGAATAGCAAAATTCGCGGCCTGCGGCACGGAGACCTTGTCGATGAGCGCCTGCACGAATGGCGGATAACGGGCCGAAAACACGTGCGCAAGGAGCAGTGGCGCGAGAACTTCCACATTATCCCCATCGAGACGGACATCATCTAGGCTCGCGACTGCGATTCCTCGCGCTTCAAGTTCGCCGAGAAGACCCGCAGCCGCCTCGTTGACGAGACGCTGGGACTCAAACGCCTTTTCGAACATCAGACCCTCGTCATTCTGCGTACCGTAATGCGTGAATGATTGGCCAGCGTGCGAGATACGCGAGTATGAGACGCTACCCATACGTGAGCCCTGCCGCCGGATCCAGCAATCCCGCAGATCATCCTTGATCTGGCGCGAAGGTACTGATACCGAATGTTCTTCACCTCATGGACGTGGCGAATCTGAGACTGCCACCCATCTGGAATTCGAGTTCTAGTTCCCACACGGAATGACTTTGCGTTCTTCACGAGCCCCGTGATTTGCTGCCATTCTGCTTCACCTCGCTTGCCAAGATTACAGGACGCGACACCTCCCGCGTTGTGCACGAGGACTTCGCGTTCGACGTCGCGGTGATGGCGCCGGTGGTGCCCGGACAAGTACCGGTGGCGTCGCCCGTCGCCGTCGACCACTCGGCCGTCCCGGGGGCCTGGAGGTGTCCGGCCAGGTCAGCGCGTCTGGCCGCCTCCCGCGCCGGTCCCGCGGAACGCGAACACGAGGACGCGCACGGCCAGGACGGTCCCGACGAACCCGAGCGCGGCGCCGAGGACGGCGAAGAGGCGCAGTCCCTCGACGAGCTCGGGGCCGGAGTCCGCGGAGACGAGCACGACCGCCGCCACGACGGCCGCGGCGGCGATGACCGTGGACACGACCTGCTGCACGAGGCCGGTGAGGAACGCGCGGTCGTCGGGGTGGGCGAACGACCGGACGTTGACCGTGAGCCGCCCGGCCTCGACGTCGCTCGTGATCTTGGCGAGGCGCCGCGGCAGCCGTTCGAGCTCGGGCGCGAGGCCGAGGAAGAGGCTCGTCGCGCGCTCGCGCAGGCCCTCCGGCGTGACGACGCGCCGCACGAGCGGCTGCGCGGTCGCGCGGGCCCCGGCGACGAGGTCGAACCCGGGGTCGATCAGGCGCAGCGTCCCCTCGAGCGACGTGAAGGTGCGGAACGCGGCGGCGACCTGCGACGGGACGGCGAGCCCGGCGTCGGTGACGAGCCGGAACAGCGCGGTGAACATCGCGCCGCTCGCACCCGCGCCGCGGAACCGCACGATCACCTGCCCGACGGCGCGCTCCAGGCGGCGCACGTCGAGGTCCGCCGGGGCGTCGAGCAGCTCGAGCAGCGCGTCGGTCGCGGCGACGGCGTCGTCGGCGTCGACCGCGAGCAGCACGGCCGCGAGCGCCAGGCGCTCGGGCTCGCCGAGGCGTCCGACGGAGCCCATGTCGAGGAGGCCGAGCCGGCCGTCGTCGGTGACGAGCACGTTGCCGGGGTGCAGGTCGGCGTGGAACGTGCCCGCGACGAGCACCTGCTCGAGCGTCGCGGTGAGGAGCCGCGACGCGAGGTCCGCGCGCACGACGTCGTCCAGGCCCGCGAGCACGTCCGCGGCGCGGCCGACGGGAACACCGTCGAGCCGCTCCATGACGAGCAGCGTCGTCCCCGACAGCTCGGGGTAGACCTCCGGGACGCGGACGCGCGGACCCGCGGCCGCTCCGGCGCCGTCGCCCTCAGGACGCCGCTCCCCCACCGCACCCCGCTCGAGCGCCGCGCGCAGCGCGAGCGTGTTCTCCAGCTCGACCGTGTAGTCGAGCTCCTCGCGCAGCGACGCCGCGAACCCGTCCGCGAGGTCGACGACGCCGAGCGAGCGCCCCCACGCGGTGTCGCGCTCGATGCGACGCGCGAGGCGGCCGAGGATCGCGAGGTCGGTCTCGACCTGGGCCCGCGCACCGGGCCGCTGCACCTTGACCACGACCTCCGGCCCGTCGAGCAGGCGCGCCGCGTGCACCTGCCCGACCGACGCCGACGCGAGCGGATCGGGCGAGAACTCGGCGAACGCCTCGTCGATCGGGCACCCGAGCGCGTCGACCACGGCCGCCTCGACCTGCGACCACGGAGCGGGCGGGACCTCGCTCTGGAGAGTCGCGAGCGCGTCGGCGAACGTGGCGGGGAGCAGGTCGCGCCGCGTCGAGAGGACCTGCCCGAACTTCACGAACGTCACGCCCGCGTCGCTCAGGGCGTCGCGGAGCGCGGCGGCCTGCCGGCGCTGGTCGGTGCGTGAGAGTCGCGACCCGTCGGGCTGCCGCGCCCCGCGCGTGAGCGCCCCGCCGAGGCCGTGCCGGACGCCGATCGCAAGGATCTGCGCGTACCGCCGGGTCTCGCGACGCCCCTGCCGCAGGCCGCGCAGCGCGCGCCACGGCCCGGGCACCGATCCCGTGGGGACCAGCAGCTCGAGCACGAGCAGCACGCAGAGCCCGAGCACGAACGCCCACGCGAACGCCAGGACCACCGCGACGAGCGCGACGCCGGGTGCGACGGTGAGCGTCCCGTCCGCACGCGACCAGCCGGCGTCGGGCAGGCCGTTGGTGAGCACCCACGACGCGACGGACAGCATCGCGAACGCCACCACGGCGGAGCGGACCCAGCCGACAGCCGCCCCCATGACGCGTCGTGCCGTCGCCGCGAGCAGCAGGAGCATGACGACCGTGAAGACGATGCCGACGAGGCCGATGAAGAACCCGGAGACGACCTGCATGACCGTCACTCTTCCCGACCGCGCCGCGGATCACCACCACATACGGCGTGCTCAGTCCGCGGGAGTGCCCGAGACAGGCACTCGACCGCCCGGCGCGGCATGATGGAGCTCCCCCCACAGGTCGGAGCCCCGATGACGAACGTCGACCTTCTCACCGACGCCCACCTCACCCACGCCCGGACCGCCCCGAACGGGCGCAGCGCCGAGGTCGTGCTGCACGACGGCCCCCTGCGTCAGACGATCCTCGCGCTGCGCGCGGGCGTCGAGCTCGGTGAGCACAACTCGCCGCCCGCCGCGTCGATCCAGGTGCTGCGCGGACGTGTCCGCGTCACGGCGCTCGGCGAGGGCGACGTCGAGCTGGGCGCGGGCGAGCTGCGCGTCCTCACGCACGAGCGGCATGCCGTGGGCGCCATCGAGGACTCTGCGTTCCTGCTCACGACGGTGACGAGCATCCCGGGCGCCTGAGCGACGGCGCACGACCCCGGTCGCCGAACCCGGTTTCTCGGGTCACCGGCACTCGGCCTCGCCCGGCGACCCGGGTTCAACAGGTCGTCAGCGCCGCACGGCCCACGCCGCGAGCGAGAGCGCGACGACGTCCTCCGCGACCGCGCCGGGCCAGTCGGGTCGCGACCCGACGGAGAGACGTCGCCAGGCCGCGCCGCCCCACGTCCCGACGGCCGCACCCGCGGCACCGGCCACCGCGGCGGCGACGACGCCCGCCGGGCCCGTGCGATGCCGGGCAAGGAGGAACCCTCCGGCGGCACCGCTCCCGAGCCGGAACACCGGCCCGGGCGGGTCGAGGCGGCTCGGCGTCTGCGGCAGCTTGTCGCCGACCATCTCGCCCACGACCCCGGCGACGGCGCCGGCGCGCGCGAGCAGGCCGGGTCCGCCGGACCCGCCCCCGACCCACCCCCGAGCACCGGCGCCGCGGCGCCGAGGCTGCTGCGCGACCCCGCGGCGACGCCGAGAGCGAGCGCCCGGGCGAGGAGCGCCGTCGTGCCGGGTGCGGGTGCTGCGTCATGAGACGTCATCGGGGTCCTCCTGCGGCTCGTCGGCCGGGCATCGGGTGGCGGTCCCGTCGAACGTAGCCGCTCCGGGCGCGGCCCACCCGGGGTGCGGGAGCGGTCCCGCTAGCCTGGGTCCGTGCCCGGACCCACTCTGAGCGAGGTCGCGCGCGACGCCGGCGTCTCCCTCGCGACCGCCTCCCGCGCGATCAACGGGAGTGCGAACCGCACGGTGCGCCCCGACCTGCGGGAGCGGGTGCTCGCGTCGGCCCGCCGGCTCGGCTACTCGCCGGACCCGAGCGCGCAGGCCATGGCGCGCGGCCGCACGACGAGCGTGGGCCTCGTGGTGCACGACATCGCGGACCCGTACTTCTCGTCGCTCGCCGCGGGTGTCGCGGAGGCGGCCGACCGCGACGGTCTCATCGTCACGCTCACGAGCACGCGGCACTCGCCCAAGCGGGAGCGCGCGTTCGTCGAGCTCATGGACCGCCAGCGCGCCCGGGCGGTCGTGCTCGGCGGCGGACGGCTCGCGGAGGACGCCGACGGCGCGCTGCGGGGCGCGCTCGAGCGGTACCGCGCGTCGGGGGGCGGGGTCTCGCTCGTGGGCCAGCCGCTCGGCGACCTGCCCGCGGTGGAGATCGCCAACGCCGACGGCGCCGCGGACCTCGCGCGCGCCCTGCACGGCCTGGGCTACCGCGCGTTCGGCGTGCTCGCGGGCCCGGCAGGCCACCGCACCGCGCTCGACCGGGCGCGCGGCTTCACCGAGGCGCTGGCCGACCTCGGGTCCCCCGTCCCCCCGGACGCGGTCGTCGAGTGCGCGTTCACGCGCGACGGCGGCCACGGCGGGATGCGCGACCTGCTCGACCGTCTGGGGTCGGGTTCGCTCGGCACGGGCACCCCGCCCGTCGCCGTCTTCGCGGTGAACGACGTCATGGCCGTCGGGGCGATGGCCGCCGCGCGCGAGGCGGGACTGCGCGTCCCCGAGGACGTCGCCGTGGCGGGCTTCGACGACATCGTGACGCTGCGCGACGTCACGCCGGGCCTGACGACGGTCCGCATCCCGCTCGCCGAGGTCGGGGAGCAGGCGCTCGCGCTGGCGCTCGCGGCGCCGGACGACGACGCCGAGCCCCGGCGGGTCGAGGTCCGCGGCGAGGTCGTCCTCCGCGAGTCCACGCCCCGGCTCTGACGCGCCGACGCAACCCTGACGACACGACGCTGTTGACGTCGGAAAGCGGTTCCCCTAGGCTCGCGGAAAGCGCATTCCGCGACCGGCAGATCGCCGGACGCCCGACCGACGACGGAGCCGATCGATGACCACCACCCGAACCCTGCGGATCGCGATGAACGGCGTGACCGGCCGCATGGGGTACCGCCAGCACCTCGTCCGCTCGATCCTGCCGATCCGCGAGCAGGGCGGCGTCGAGCTCCCCGACGGCACGCGCCTCCAGGTCGAGCCGGTGCTCGTCGGGCGCAACGAGACCAAGCTCCGCGAGCTCGCCGCGCAGCACGACGTCGAGCACTGGACCACCGACCTCGACGGCGCGATCGTCGACCCGGCGACCGACGTCGTCTTCGACGCCTCGATGACCGCGCTGCGCGCCAAGACGCTCACCAAGGCGATGCAGGCCGGCAAGCACGTGTACACCGAGAAGCCGACGGCCGAGACCCTCGCCGAGGCGATCGACCTCGCGCGGCTGCGCGAGGAGACCGGGGTGACCGCCGGCGTCGTGCACGACAAGCTCTACCTGCCCGGCCTCGTCAAGCTCCGCCGCCTCGTCGACGAGGGCTTCTTCGGCCGCATCCTGTCCCTGCGCGGCGAGTTCGGCTACTGGGTGTTCGAGGGCGACCACCAGGCCGCGCAGCGCCCCTCGTGGAACTACCGGACCGAGGACGGCGGCGGCATGACGACCGACATGTTCTGCCACTGGAACTACGTGCTCGAGGGCATCCTCGGGTCCGTCAGGACCGTCACCGCGCAGACCACGACCCACATCCCCACGCGCTGGGACGAGCAGGGCCGGGAGTACGCCGCGACCGCCGACGACGCCGCGTACGGGATCTTCGAGGTCGAGACCCCGGGCGGAGACCCGGTCGTCGCGCAGATCAACTCGTCCTGGGCCGTGCGCGTCTACCGCGACGAGCTCGTCGAGTTCCAGGTGGACGGGACGCACGGCTCCGCGGTCGCCGGGCTGCGCCGGTGCGTCGCGCAGCAGCGCGCCCACACCCCCAAGCCCGTCTGGAACCCGGACCTGCCCGTCACGGAGCCGTTCCGCGACCAGTGGCTCGAGGTGCCCGCGAACGCCGACCTCGACAACGGCTTCAAGGCGCAGTGGGAGGAGTTCCTGCGCGACGTCGCCGCCGGCCGCCCGCACCGGTACGACCTCCTCTCCGCCGCGCGCGGCGTCCAGCTCGCGGAGCTCGGCCTGCGTTCGTCGGCCGAGGGCCGCCGCCTCGACGTCCCGGAGATCGCGCTGTGAGCGCGCCCGCCGCGGCGCCCCGGGCCGCCGCCCCGTCGCTCCCCGGCGCGCGCGAGCTGCGCGACCGGGACGGCAGCGGCGCCGTCGTGCGCCTGCCCCGCTTCGCCGACGACGGCCGCGTCGCCGGGACCGAGATGCGCGAGCTGCTCGTGCCCGGTCCCTGGACGACGCCGTCCGCGCCCTTCACGTCGCGCGTCGCCTTCGCGGCCGCGCACGTCGTGCCGCAGGTGGGCGCGGAGAACGTGCCCGGGGCGCCCGCCGTCGTCGACTGGGACACCACGCTCGCCTACCGGCACCGGCTCTGGGAGCACGGGCTCGGCGTCGCCGACGCGATGGACACCGCGCAGCGCGGCATGGGACTCGACTGGGCCGCGACGCAGGAGCTCGTGCGGCGCTCGGCCGCCGAGGCGCGGACGGTCGGCGGCCGGGTCGCGTGCGGCGCGGGCACGGACCAGCTCGACCCCGCCGTCGTCGCGGGCTGGGAGCCGGGCGACCCCGCTGCGCTCGCCGCCGTCACCGACGCGTACCGCGAGCAGGTGCGCGTGGTCCAGGACGCGGGCGCCCAGGTGATCGTCATGGCGTCGCGCGCGCTCGCCCGGGTCGCCCGCTCCCCCGAGGAGTACGCGCGCGTGTACGACGCCGTGCTCGCCGAGGCCGACGCGCCCGTGATCCTGCACTGGCTCGGCACCATGTTCGACCCCGCGCTCGCCGGGTACTGGGGCACGGGCGACGACGTCGCCGCGGCCACCGACGTGTTCGTCGACCTGGTCCGCGCGCACCAGGGGCGCGTCGACGGCGTGAAGGTCTCGCTGCTCGACGCCGAGCACGAGAAGGAACTGCGGGCCCGCCTCGCGGCGCTCGACCCGGGTGACGGCCCCGGCGCGCCCGGTCCCGTGCGCCTCTACACGGGCGACGACTTCAACTACCCCGAGCTCGTGGTCGGCGACGGCCGCGCGCACTCGGACGCGTTGCTCGGCATCTTCGCCGCCATCTACCCCGCCGCGTCGACGGCGCTCGGCGCGCTCGACGCCGGGCACCCCGACCGCGCGCACGCGATCCTCGCGTCGACCGAGGCCCTGGGACGCCACGTGTTCGCCGCACCGACGTACTACTACAAGACGGGGATCGCGTTCCTGTCCTGGCTGAACGGCACGCAGCCCGCGTTCCAGATGGTCGGCGGGCTCCAGTCCGGGCGCTCGGTCGCGCACCTCGTCGCGCTCGTCCGGCTCGCGGACCGGGCCGGGCTCCTGCTCGACCCGGACCTCGCCGCACGCCGCGCGCGCGCGTTCCTCGAGGCGAACGGGGCAGCGGCGTGACCGCCGCGGCGCCTGACCTCTCGCGCTGCTCGCTCAACACCGCGACGGTCAAGCGCGCGACGATCGAGGAGGCGGTCGCGCTCGCCGCGGAGGCGGGCTACGGGGCCGTCGGGTTGTGGCGCGACCGGGTCCAGGAGATCGGCGCCGAGCGGGCCGCGAAGGTCGTCGCCGACGCCGGGCTGCGCGTGTCGTCGCTGTGCCGGGGCGGGTTCCTCACCGCGACCGGCGCGAACGACGTCGCCGCGGCGCTCGACGACAACCGGCGCGCGATCGAGGAGGCGGCCACGGTCGGGACGCGCGAGCTCGTGCTCGTCGTCGGCGGGCTCCCGGCGAACGGCACGCCCGGGCAGGGGCCGCGGCCCGACGCCGGCCCGGCCGACCGCGACGTCGTCGCGGCTCGCGGGCGCGTCGCCGACCGGCTCGCCGACCTCGCGCCGTTCGCCGCGGACCACGGCGTGCGGCTCGTGCTGGAGGCGCTGCACCCGATCTTCGCGGCGGACCGCGCGGTGCTCTCCACGCTCGGCCAGGCGCTCGACCTGGCCGCACCGTTCGACCCTGCGGTCGTCGGCGTGGTCGTGGACACCTACCACGTGTGGTGGGACCCGGACCTGCGGTCGAGCGTCACGCGCGCCGGGGCCGAGGGTCGGCTCGCGGGGTACCAGGTGTGCGACTGGATCCTGCCCCTGGCCCCCGACCCGCTCCTCTCGCGCGGCTACGTGGGCGACGGCTACGTCGACTTCGCGACCATCACCCGGTGGGTCGCCGAGGCCGGGTACGTCGGCGACGTCGAGACCGAGATCTTCCACCAGGAGGTCTGGGACGACGAGCCCCGGACCGTCGTCGCGACCGTGGCGGACCGCTACGCCCGCCACGTGCTGCCCCACCTGATCCCGGCCTGACCTCGGCCTGACCTCGGTCTGCCCTCGGCCGGCCCCGGCACCGACGAGGGCCGGACGACGGCCCGTTCGCCGTCCGGTGCACCGGACCCCGCACGACCGGACGGCGTCCCGGTCCACCCACCACAGCCCGTGCGCTGCTCGGCACCCTCCCGCCGAGCGGCGCACGGGCTGTCGTGCGCCGTGGGCCGCGACACCCCCGGGGGGTTGACGAAACGGACATGGAGGTGCATGATCGTGAGCAGAGCATACCCCCTAGGGGTATCTGGAAGGAGGAACGGTGGACCACCGTACGGAGCACGACCACGGGCACCAGCCCGGTCCGGACGCCGGCGACGCGCACCGGTCGCACGCGCACCATGCCGAGCGCACCGCGCACGCAGCGACCGCTGCGCACGCGGGGCACGACCACGCGAGCCACGACACCGCCGCGCACGGTCACGACGCGCACGACATGCCCGGGTACGAGAAGTCCGGCCACGAGACGTCCGGCCACGACGCGCACGCCGGGCACGACATGTCCGGCCACGGCGGCCACGGCGACCACGTCGGCCAGTTCCGCCGCCTCTTCTGGATCATGCTCGTGCTCGCCGTCCCGACGGTCGCGCTGAACCCCATGTTCGCGATGCTCCTCGGCTACGACCTGCCCGACGCCACGTGGGCGTCGTGGGTGTCCCCCGTGCTCGGCACCGTGATCTACCTCTGGGGCGGGCGCCCGTTCCTCAGCGGTGCCGTGAGCGAGCTACGGAGCCGCAAGCCCGGGATGATGACGCTCATCTCGCTCGCGATCACGGTCGCGTTCGTGTCGTCGCTCGGTGCGAGCCTCGGGCTGCTCGCGCACGAGCTCGACGTGTGGTGGGAGCTCGCGCTCCTCGTCGTCATCATGCTGCTCGGCCACTGGCTCGAGATGCGCTCCCTCGCGCAGACCGCGTCGGCGCTCGACTCGCTCGCCGCGCTCCTGCCGGACGAGGCGGCGCGCGTCGCCGAGGACGGGACGGTCACGACCGTCGCGCCGACCGACCTGCGCGTGGGCGACCTGGTCGTCGTCCGCCCGGGCGGGCGCGTGCCCGCCGACGGCGAGGTCGCGTCGGGGTCCGCGGACGTCGACGAGTCGATGATCACCGGTGAGTCGCGGCCCGTGCGCCGCACCGTCGGCGACGCGGTCGTCGCCGGGACCGTCGCGACGGACGACGCGCTGCGCGTGCGGATCACGGCCGTCGGCGAGGACACCGCGCTCGCGGGCATCCAGCGGCTCGTCGCCGACGCCCAGGCGTCCTCGACCAAGACGCAGCGCCTCGCCGACCGCGCCGCGGGCTGGCTGTTCTGGTACGCGCTCGGCGCGGCCGCCCTGACCATCGCCCTGTGGCTCGTCTTCGGGACGCCGGAGCAGGCGCTCATCCGCGCGATCACCGTGCTCGTCATCGCGTGCCCCCACGCCCTCGGCCTGGCGATCCCGCTCGTCGTGTCGCTCTCGACCGAGCGGGCCGCGAAGGCCGGCGTCCTGGTCAAGGACCGCCTCGCGCTCGAGCGCATGCGCACGGTGGACACGGTCCTGTTCGACAAGACCGGGACGCTCACGGCGGGCGAGCCCGTCGTCGCGCACCTGGCCACCGCGGGCGGCACGACCGAGGACGAGCTCCTCGCCCTCGCTGCCGCAGCCGAGGCCGACAGCCAGCACCCGCTCGCACGGGCGATCGTCGACCGTGCGGCCGAGCGCGAGATCGAGGTCCCGCAGGCGACCGGCTTCCGCTCGCTCACCGCGGTCGGGGTCGAGGCGACCGTGCCGACGCCGCAGGGCGCACGCCGCGTCGCCGTCGGTGGCCCCGCGCTCCTGCGCGAGCGCGGCCTCGACCCGCTGCCCGACGCCGACGCGTGGGCGCACGACGGCGCGACCGTCCTGCACGTGGTGGTCTCGCCCGAGCCGGGCCCCGGTCCCCACGATGACGAGCACGGTCACGAGCACGGCCACGCGGCCGGCGAGGTCGTGGGCGCGTTCGCCCTCGCGGACGCGATCCGCCCCGAGTCGCGCGAGGCGGTCGACGCCCTGCACCGCCGCGGCATCAAGGTCGTCATGATCACGGGCGACGCCGAGCCCGTCGCCCGCGCGGTCGGGCGCGAGCTGGGCATCGACCAGGTGTTCGCGGGCGTGCGCCCGGAGGACAAGGACGCGAAGGTCGCCGAGCTCCAGCACGACGGGCGCGTCGTCGCGATGGTCGGCGACGGCGTCAACGACGCCCCGGCGCTCGCGCAGGCGGACGTCGGCATCGCGATCGGCGCGGGCACGGACGTCGCCATCGCGTCGGCCGGGGTGATCCTCGCGAGCTCCGACCCGCGCGCGGTGCTGTCGATCATCGAGCTGTCGCACGCCTCGTACCGCAAGATGCAGCAGAACCTGTGGTGGGCCGCGGGCTACAACATCGCGGCGGTGCCGCTCGCGGCGGGCGTGCTCGCCCCCGTCGGGTTCGTCATGCCGATGGCGGTGGGCGCCATCCTCATGTCCGCCTCGACGGTCATCGTGGCGCTCAACGCGCAGCTCCTGCGCCGGACCGACCTCGACCCGGCCCACCTCGCATCCCGCTGACCCCTCCACCACCGTCCCCACCCCCGCCGAACACGTCTTGAGGGACGGAAAGGGCCGTTCGACGACCCTCAGGTCGTGCTCGACCGCGGGCGAGGTCGTGGTCGGCTGCGAGAGACTGGGCCGGTGACCACGCCGAACCCCGTCCGGCCCGTCGCCGGCGTCCTGCTCACGCCGGGCGCCGGCGCGAGCCGTGACCACCGCGCGCTCGTCGCGATCGACGACGCGCTCGGGGCGCTCGACCCGCCGGTGCCCGTGCGGCGCGTCGACTTCCCGTACCGGACCGCGGGCAAGCGGATGCCCGACCGCCCGCCCGTCGCGATCGCCCACGTGCGCGCCGAGGCCGAGGCGTTCGCCGCCCAGCTCGGCACGACGACGGACCGCCTCGTGCTCGGCGGTCGCTCGTACGGCGGGCGCATGTGCTCGATGGCCGTCGCCGAGGGGCTGCCCGCCGCCGGGCTCGCGCTCGTCAGCTACCCGCTCCACCCGCCCGGGAAGCCCGAGCGCCTGCGCACCGAGCACTTCCCGGACCTCCGCGTGCCCGTGCTCCTCGTCTCGGGGCGCACCGACCCGTTCGCGACGCCCGACGAGCTCACCGAGCACACCGCCGCGATCCCCGGTCCGGTCACGCGCGTCGAGCTGCCCGGTGCGCACGACCTCAAGGGCCAGGACGCGGCGGTGTGCGACGCGCTCGTCGCGTGGCTCACGACGCTCAGCGCCTGACGGCTCGCGGCGCCGGCCGTCAGCGCCGCCCGCGCCGGACACGGAGCACGGCCGCGTCGACACGTGGCGGCGGCCGGAACGCCGACCGCGGCACGGCCCGCCCGACCTCGACGGCCCAGCGCCGTGCGGCGCGCCCCGCCGTGCCCTCGCCCGCGACGATGCGCCGCGCCGCCTGGCGCTGCACGACGACGTCCGCCGCCACGAGCGCGGAGCCCCGCGCGAGCACGCGGGCGAGCAAGGGCGACGTCAGGGCGAACGGCGGGTTCGCGACGACGCGGAACGGGCGCCGCGGCAGGCGCAGGTCGGCGAGGTCGACCTCGAGGACCGTCACGTCGGCGTCGGCGAACCGCTCGCGCAGGGCGCGGGCCCGCCGCGGGTGCAGCTCGACGGCGAGGACGCGCGCGCCCGCCGCGACGAGGTGACGCGTGAGGGCGCCGTCCCCGGCCCCGAGGTCGAGGACGAGCTGGCCGGGACGCACCCCGGCGTCGTCGACCACGCGCGCCGCGTGCTCAGTCGTGAGCGGGTGCCAGCCCCACTCGCGTCGCGTGCCCGGCCCGGCCACGACGCACCGCCGTCAGGAAGAGCATGGCGGCCACGCTAGGACGGCGGGACGTCTCCGTCGAGCGATTTGTCCGGGCTCGTGACGGGTCTCTCCCACGCCTTTCCGAGGGCGCGCCGGGACTGCGTACGATGTGCCGCGGACCACGCCCGAGCCGAGCCGGAGGTGATGATGCGCGTCGTTGGCCGCCTGCTCGCGCTCGCGACCCTGGGGGTCGTCACGACGACGCTCGCCGCGGCACCCGCCGTGGCCGACGACCGGGACGGGGGCGGCGGTCTCGCCGTGACCGTCGACGCCGTGTCGTTCGACGCGAGCAGGATCGAGCAGGACTGGGGCTGGTACGGCTGGGTCGTGACCCGTCTCGACGGGTCGGGTGCCCGTCACCTCGGGGAAGGTTTCTCCTCGCGCGACGTCGAGGACGGCGTCCTCGAGCTGAAGATCCCGAGCCGCAACGGACAGTTCGCCGACGGCTACTGCATCACGTGGGTCCTCGTCCAGGGGATCGACCACCAGTTCGCGGACTGGAACGGGGACACACCCGTGTGCACGACCCCGCCGGCCCCCGACCCGACGACCCCGCCGCCGGCACCCGAGACCGGTCAGCCCGCGGAGGCGCAGCCTGCAGCCGAGGCCCCCGCCCCGGTCGTCGAGCAGCCGGAGCCGACGGCCGCCCCGGAGCCCGTCGTCACCGAGGAGCCGACGCAGGAACCGACGACCGAGGCCCCCGTCGAGCCCACCCCCACCGCGGAGCCCACGACGCCCCGGCCCGACCCGTCACGCACGCCCCTGACGTCCGCGGCCGAGCGCATGGCACCGCCCCCTCCCACGGAGGAGGCGTTCCCGACGCTCGCCGTGGTCGGCGTCGGCGGGCTCGTCGCCGCCGCCGCGGGTGGGGCGATCCTGCTCGTCCGTCGCGTCGGCTGATCACCGCGCTCGGCACACGCTCAGCGCATACGGGCGCAGCGCTCCTGGCGGCGCGGCGGCGCGGCGGCGCGGCGGCGCGGCGGCGCGGCGGCGCGGACGAGAGCAGCCGGACGCCGCGGCCCCGGCGCCCCGCGACACAAGAAAGGCCGGGTCCGAAGACCCGGCCTGACCTGCCGTGATGGAGCCGCCTAAGGGAATCGAACCCTTGACCTATTCATTACGAGTGAATCGCTCTGCCGACTGAGCTAAGGCGGCGTGCTACGTCCCGGTCCGCTCCGCGAACCGCTGGCAACGAGCGCCTACTGTACCCAACGACCGGGCCAGATTCCAAAGCGGCCTCCTGGGCCGCCGTCGGGCACCCTCCGGGTCAGCAGCGCAGGCCGTCCTCGGGCACCGTCCCGTCCACGAGGTAGGCGTCGACGGCGTCGCCGACGCACGCGTTCGAGCGGCCGTAGGCGGTGTGGCCCTCGCCCTCCCACGTGAGCAGGACGGCCGAGTCGAGCGTGTCCGCGAGCCCCTCGGCCCAGACGTACGGGGTGGCCGGGTCGTTCGTCGTCCCGATGACGACGACCGGCGCGGCGCCCTCGGCGTGCAGGTCGAACTCGGGCTCTGCCACGGGGTACGCCCAGCCGTCGCACGTGAGGCCGCCGAACGCGAAGAACGAGCCCATCGTGGGTGCCGCCTCCTCGAGGCGCTCGAGCTGGGCCTGCATCGCCTCGGGGTCGTCGTCCTGGCGACCGTCGAGGCAGTTGACCGCGCGGAACGCCTCCGACGAGTTGGACGAGTACGTCCCGTCCGCGTTGCGGTCGTTGTAGAAGTCGGCCAGGTAGAGCAGCAGGTTGCCCGTGCCCTCCTCGAACGCCTCCGTGAGCGCCTGCGTCAGCACCGGCCAGCTCTGGTCGTTGTACAGCGTCACCGCGATGCCGTAGAAGCCGAGCGTCTGCGTCACGCGACGCTCGGAGTCGGTCGGCAGCGGGTTCGCCTTCGCGGCGTCGAGCAGGCTGCGGATCTGCCGCATCCCCTGGTCCGCGTCCCCGCGCAGCGGGCACTCGCCCCCGGCCTGGCAGTCCTCGACGTACGCGCGCAGCGCGTCCTCGAAGCCGACCGCCTGCTGCTCGGAGATCGTGTCCGGGTCGAGCGTCGTGTCGATCGCGCCGTCGAGCACGAGCCGGCCGACCTTCTCCGGGAAGAGCCCCGCGTACGTCGCCCCGAGCTGCGTCCCGTAGGAGTACCCGAGGTAGGCGAGCTTCTCGTCGCCGAGCACGGCTCGGAGCATGTCCATGTCGCGCGCGGCGCTCTGCGTGTCGACCTGTCCGAGCAGGTCGCCCGTGTTCTCGGCGCACGCGTCGGCCCACGCCCGACGGTCCTCCGCGAGCGCCTCCAGGCCGGCCTCGTCGGTGTCGTAGTCGCGCGACAGGGACTCGTCCTTCGCGGCGTCGTCGAGGCACACCACGGACGAGGACAGCCCGACGCCGCGCGGGTCGAACCCGACGAGGTCGTAGGCCTCGGTGACGCGCTCGCCCACCGTCGGCGCGAGGGTCGCGATGAAGTCGACGCCGGAGGCGCCGGGGCCGCCCGGGTTCGTCAGCAGGGAACCGATGCGCTCCCCCGTCGCCGGCAGGCGCTTGAGCGCGAGCTCGATCTCCCCCGCGCCGGGGTCCGCCCACGACAGGGGCGCGCGCGCCGTCGTGCACTCCCAGCCCCCGCCGCAGTCCTCCCAGGCGAGGCCCTGCCCGTAGAAGTCCTCGAACCCCTCGGGTCCCGTCTCGCCCGTCCCGGCCGCGGCGGTCGCGACGTCGTCCACCGGGGTCTGCTGCTTCGGCGGCACCGAGCACGCCCCGACGACGAGGGCGAGGACGAGGGTCGCGGCGCAGGCCAGCGCGCGGCGAGCGGGGCGGCGGGAGAGGGGGGTCGTCACCCGGACACGGTAGCCGCTCACCCTGCGCACGCGGGACGGTCCCGCCGGGGCGGGACCGTCCTTTCACGCGCTCTTCACCGCAGCGGCGGCTACTCCTCGACCCAGACCGACTCGCCGGTCGCGCCGTCCGCCGCGGGTGGCACGGCGACGGTCCCGCCGTCGCCCAGGACGACGCTCACCTCGCCGCTCGCGTCGACGTCGTCGGGCACCTCGACCACGGACGTCGCGGGCACGTAGTCCATGGTGCACGGCGTGTCCGGGGCGATCTCGACGAACGTCACGACGACGTCGCCGCCCTGCACCGCGGCCTCGTCCTCCGCGAGCACGGGGCACGTGCTCGACCCGTACGTCACGACGAACAGCAGCCCGGGCTCCGCGCTCCACGCGGCGCCGGTCCCGCCCTCCGTCGGTGCGTCGACGCCCGGAGGCAGGCCCTTGCCGTGCGCGCCCACGACGACGTCCATCGTCGCGGCCTCCGGCAGGCCCTCCTCCTCGGAGGCGTCGTCCGACGGGTCGTCGGACGCGTCCTCGCCCGGCTCGGTGGACTCCTCGGAGGCGGACGTGTCGTCCCCGCCGCCGTCGGTGTCGGAGGCGCACGCCCCCAGCAGGCCGACCGCGAGGACGAGCGAGAGCGCTGACGCGGCGCGGGCCGTCCGGGAGACGGGGCGGCGGACGGGAACCATGGGGCACTCCTCGGTCGACGACGGGTGGCGCGACCATCGTGGTCCCTCGCCGCGCGTCGTGCGCGGCGAAACCGCGACGCGCCGGGCGATCGTGACCGGACGGTGACCCGGGGTGGGAGCATCCCCGCATGGACGCACCGCTCACGGCTCCTGGTCCCGCGCCACGCTGGGGACTGCGCACCGACCTCCTGCGGCACGGCGACAGCGGCGACTCGAGCCGCGTCGGCTACGTCGAGCTCTTCTTCGACCTCGTCTTCGTCTTCGCGGTCACGCAGCTCTCGCACGGCCTCATCGAGCACCCGGGCGCCGAGACCCTCGCGCACACCCTCGTCCTGGGCGTCGCCGTGTGGTGGGTGTGGGTCGACACGATGTGGGTGACGAACTGGCTCGACCCCGAGCGGGCCGCCGTCCGGGCGATGCTCATCGTCCTCATGCTGCTCGGCCTCGTGCTCGCGAGCGCCATCCCCGAGGCGTTCGGCGACAAGGCCCTGCTGTTCGCGGTCATGCTCGTGACGATGCAGGTGGGGCGCAGCGTGTTCGTCATGGTCGCCATGGGGCGGGTCTGGCCCGAGAACGCGCTGAACTTCGTCCGCATCTCGGTCTGGCTCGTCGTCTCGGGGACCTTCTGGGTCGCGGGCGCGCTCCTGGAGGAGCAGCGGCTCGCCCTCTGGGCCGTGGCAGCGGCGATCGACCTGGCGGGCCCGCGCGCGATGTTCTGGCTCCCGGGCCTCGGGGCGTCGCGCGCGAGCACGTGGGTCGTGCGGGGCGAGCACATGGCGGAGCGCGTCAGCCTGTTCGTCATCATCTGCCTCGGCGAGTCGATCATCGTCACGGGCGCCGCGTTCGCGGAGCTCCCGCTCGACGCGACGACCGTCTCCGCGTTCTGCTCCGCGTTCGCGAGCACGGTGCTCATGTGGTTGCTGTTCTTCGACCGCTCCGAGCGGCGCGCGACCGAGTACTTCACGTCGCGCGACGAGCGCGGCATGGTGGCGCAGACGGCGTACACGTACGTGCCGTTCGTCATCGTGACGGGCATCGTGCTCACGGCGGTCGCTGACGAGCTCGTCCTGCTCCACCCGCTGGGTCACGACGGCGCGGGCCACGCCGACGCCTGGACGGCCGCGCTCGTGTGCGGTGCGGCGGCGACGTACCTCGTCGGGAACGCGCTGTTCCGCCGGGCGACCGGCGGGGCGTGGTCCGTCCCCCACCTCCTGGGAGCCCTGGCGGTGGGCGTGCTCTTCGTGACGCACTCCTGGCTCACCCCGCTCACGCTCAACTGGGTCACGGACGGCATCCTGCTCGCCGTCATCGTGGGCGACGTGGTGCGGGCGCGGCGCCGGGCGGAGGCGGAGCCGGGGTGATCCGCACCGAGTGGCGGAGTACGGGACGTTCGCGTGCTTCACCCGGCTTTCACCGGGCGCGAACCCTCCATCGTCGCTAGGTTCGCCCTGTTGGAGCGCGGCAGCCGGCCGTGCGCAGGTACGGGGATCCGTCGAGAAAGGGCGCGACCGTGGACTTCTGGGACTTCTTCTGGCTCCTCGTCTGGAGCTTCTTCTTCATCGCCTACCTCATCGTGCTCTTCCAGATCATCGCGGACCTGTTCCGTGACCGTGAGCTCTCGGGCTGGTGGAAGGCACTGTGGATCATCTTCCTCATCTTCCTGCCCATCCTGGCGTCGCTCGTCTACCTCATCGCCCGCGGGCGCGGGATGGCGGAGCGGCAGGCGGCCGCGGTCGTGCAGGCGAAGCAGGACACCGACGCGTACATCCGGCAGGTCGCGAACACGTCGCCGGCCGAGCAGATCACGCACGCGAAGGCGCTCCTCGACTCGGGCGCCATCACGCCCGAGGAGTTCGCGCAGCTCAAGGCCAAGGCGCTCGCCTGACGGACGCCGCGTGACCGGACGGGTCGGTCGCCCCCGGGCGAGCGGCCCGTCCGGTCATCAGCCCTGGGGGCGCAGCGCGACGACCATCGCCTCGACGGCGAGCAGCGGCGCGACGTTGCCCTCGAGCCGCTCGCGCGCCACGCCGATCGCGTCCATCCGCCGCACGGTCTGCTCGGGCGTGGAGTCCTCGGCGAGCGAGCGCACCGTCTCGGCCAGCTCGCTGTTGACGAGCTCGACCTCGGCCCCGAGCTGGACCACGAGCACGTCGCGGTAGAGCGACAGCAGGTCGACCATGGCACGGTCGAGCACGTCGCGCTGGTGCCGCGTCGCACGCCGCTTCTGGTCGGCCTCGAGGTCGCGGAGCTGGGACCGCAGGCGGGGTGGGAGCGTCTCGCCGTCGGCGACGCCCAGGGCACGCAGCAGCTCCGCCTTCTCGGCCGCGTCGCGCTCCTCGGTCGCCGACCTCGCCTCGGCCTGCGCGAGGTCCACGAGCTCCCCGGCGGCGAGCACGGCGTCGCCCACGCCCCGGACGCGGCGCGCGAGCGAGAGCACGGACGTCCGTCGCTCGCGGGCCCCCGCGTCGCGGGCGAGCCGGCGCGCGAGACCGATGTGGCTCTGCGCCGCGCGCGCGGCGACGAGCGCGACGTGCTCGTCGACGCCGTCGCGCTGGACCAGCAGCCCGGCGACCGCCTCGACCGGCGGCACCCGCAGCACCACTCCGCGGCAGCGCGAGCGGATCGTGACGAGCACGTCCTGCGGGCTCGGGGCGCACAGGATCCACACCGTGTGCGGGGCGGGCTCCTCGATCGCCTTGAGCAGCACGTTCGTCGTGCGCTCCGCCATGCGGTCGGCGTCCTCGACGACGATGACGCGCCGCCGGCCCTGGGACGGGCTGCGGCTCGCGACCGTCACGAGGTCGCGCACCTCGTCGATCTTGATCGTCACGAGCTCGGTCGCGACGAGCGTCACGTCCGGGTGCGTCCCCGCCAGCGTCGTGCGGCACGCCTGGCAGTGCCCGCACCCGCCCTGCTCGCACTGCAGCGCGGCGGCGAACGCGCGCGCGGCGTTCGAGCGGCCCGACCCGGGCGGGCCCGTGAGCAGCCACGCGTGCGTCATCGCGGCAGGGTCGGTCGCGGCGGCGCTCAGGGTCGCGACGGCCTGCTCCTGCCCGACGACGTCGTCCCAGACGGTCATGCGCGCGTCGCCCCGCTCCCGGTCGCCGGACCGGTCGGGGTCTCGGGCAAGAGACCGACGCCCGGGGTGTAGCCGATCGCGCTGTCGGTGTCGTCGAAGCCGTCGTCCGAGTCGGCGGCGACCGTGTCCTCGGCCTCCTCGACGACGGGCGTGAGCTCGAGCCGGGCCGCGACGTCGACCCGGATCTGCGCCTGGAGGTCGCCGATCGTCGCCGACGCGTCGAGCACGATCCAGCGCTCCGGGTCCGCCGCCGCGCGGGCGAGGAACGCCTCGCGCGTGCGGCGGTGGAACTCGGCCCCCGCGCGTTCGAGCCGGTCGTGCTGGCGGCGGATCCGTGCCGCGGCCGCCGCGGGGTCGAGGTCGAGCAGGATCGTGACGTCCGGCATGAGGTCCTGGACGGCCCAGCGCGAGATGAGCTCGACCTCGTCCGCGCCGAGCTCGCGGCCCCCGGACTGGTACGCGACGGAGGAGTCGAGGTAACGGTCCGTCACCACGATCGCGCCGCGCTCGAGCGCCGGGCGCACGAGGCTCGCGACGTGGTGCGCGCGGTCGGCGGCGTAGATCAGCGCCTCGGTGCGCGGGTCCATGTCCTGCCCGTGCAGCACCGCGGCGCGCAGCTCCTTGCCGAGCTCGGTCCCGCCCGGCTCGCGCGTCAGCACGACCTCGCGCCCCGTGAGCTCGCCGAGCCACTGCCCGAGCAGGCGCGCCTGCGTCGACTTGCCGACGCCGTCGCCGCCCTCGAAGGAGATGAAGTACCCGGGTGCGCTCACGGCGTCCACCCTAGCCGCGGCGTCGGACACGGGTGCGGCCGCGGGCTAGCCTCGGGGACATGCCCGACCCCGCTGCCACGCCCCGTCCCCTGCCCTCGCCCGGCGACGCGTTCGCCGGACGCACGTTCGACGCCGTGCTGTTCGACATGGACGGCACGCTCATCGACTCCGTCCCGGCGGTCGACCGGAACTGGCGGCGCTGGGCGGCGGAGCACGGCCTGCCCGACCCCGAGGAGTTCCAGGTCCAGCACGGCACCCCGGCGCGCACGCTCATCGCGGAGCTCCTGCCGGAGGACGGGGTCGAGTCGGCGTACGACCGCATCCACGCGCTCGAGCTCGAGGACAACGAGGGCGTGACGATCCTGCCCGGGACGCGGGACGCGCTCGCCACGCTGCCGCAGGAACGGCACGCGATCGTCACGTCCTGCACGCGCCCGCTCGCCGCGGCCCGCATGGCGGCGTCGGGGCTCGTCGCACCGTCCGTGGTGGTCACGGCCGACGACGTCGCCCACGGCAAGCCCGACCCGGACCCGTTCCTGCTCGGCGCGGAGCGGCTGGGCGTGGACCCGGCGCGCTGCCTCGTCGTCGAGGACGCACCGGCCGGGATCGCCGCGGCGCGCGCCGCCGGGTGCGCCGTGCTCGCGGTGACGGGGACGCACTCGGCGGCCGAGCTCGCGGCGGCGTCCCCCGCGCCCGACGCCCTGGCGACGGGCCTCGGGGCGGTCCGCTTCGCCGTCGGGCCGGACGGCGTCCGCGTCACGGACGCCTGACCCTCCCGCCGAGCAGGGGGTTGTCTCTCGTCCTAGGCGCCTGACGGGCCAGAACCGCGTGCTCGGCAGGCGGCAGACGCACGGTCGTCAGTAGACGCCCGCGCGCAGCGCGGCCGCGACGACCTTGGACGCCGCGGCGTGGACCTCGGCGAGCTCGTCCAGGCTGAGCCCCGTGGCCGCGACGATCGACGGGGGGATGCGCTCGGCGTCGCGGCGGCGCGCGCGGCCCTCGGCGGTGAGCGTCACACGGACCTGGCGACCGTCGTCGGGCGAGCGCGAGCGGCGCACGTAGCCGAGCGCCTCCAGCCGTTTGAGGAGCGGCGAGAGCGTCCCGGCGTCGAGGTGCAGCCTGCCCGCGAGGTCGCCGACGGTCGACGTCGTGCCGGCCGCGTCGTCCTGCCAGAGCGCGAGGAGCACGAGGTACTGCGGGTGCGTGATGCCGAGCGGCTCGAGCAGGGGGCGGTACAGCGCGACCATGCCGCGCGCACCCGCGGAGAGCGCGAAGCAGACCTGCGCCTCGAGCGCGAGGGGGTCGGCGAACAGCGTGCCCGCTCCCCGCGCGACCGTCACGTCGACCTCGTCACCCGCCATGGCGCCATGGTACCGAGGATCGCGGTATTCTTGGCACA
The DNA here is from genome assembly GCF_009708005.2 of Cellulosimicrobium protaetiae. NCBI lineage: Bacteria > Bacillati > Actinomycetota > Actinomycetes > Micrococcales > Promicromonosporaceae > Cellulosimicrobium > Cellulosimicrobium protaetiae. The sequence continues at coordinate 4,205,345 of NZ_CP052757.1, forward strand.
CCAATGATTGGTGCACCAACGACCGTCGACCCAGCAGCGGAGGACACCGTGACGCGGAAGAACGACCGGCGCACGCTCGGCATGCGCATCACCGAGGGCTTCCTCCCGATCTTCGGCCCCGCTCAGGTCGGCCGGCAGGACGCCGACGGCCGCGGGGTCTCGGACGTCGAGCGCGAGCGCGACCAGGAGCTGCGGACCCGGTTCGAGCGGGTGACGGGCCCGGACGGCCGCAGCTACGTCGTCGAGCACTCCGACTGACCCGAGATCGACTCACTCCCCCGGGTAGACGACCCCGATCTGGCGGCGCACCTCGTCGAGCGTGCGCATGACCTCGAGCGTCGAGTCCCACGACATGCGCGGGCTCTGCGTCTCGCCCGCGGCGACGCGGCGCGCGACCTCGGCCGCCTGGTACTGCTTGCCCTCGCCCGTGAAGCCGTCGTAGTACCAGGACGAGCCGTCGTGCCGGACCACGCGGAACGACGTCGGCGCGTAGAACGCGCCCTCGACCTCGATGCGCCCGGCGGTCCCCGAGATCACGGCCGTCGTCGCGGTGCGCGACCACAGCGTCGTGGACAGGGTGGCCTGGGTGTCCCCGTAGCCGAGCGTGATGCTCACCTGCCCGTCCACGCCCGTCTCGGTGAGCGAGCCCACGGCGGTGACCGACGACGGCGCGCCCAGCACGTCGTGCGCGAACGACACCGGGTACACGCCCAGGTCGAGCAGCGCGCCGCCCGCGAGCTCCGGCGCGTAGAGGCGGTGCTCCGGGTCGAACGCGAACCACTGCCCGTGGTCGGCGCTGAGGTTGACGACGTCGCCGATCTCCCCGCGCGCGATCACCCCGCGCAGCGCGGCCACGTGCGGCAGGAACCGCGTCCACATGGCCTCCATGACGAACACGCCGGCCTCGCGCGCGGCGTCGAGCACGTCGACCGCCTCGGCCTCGTTGCGCGTGAACGCCTTCTCGACGAGCACGTGCTTGCCCGCGGCGATGGCGAGGAGCGCGTGCTCGCGGTGGTGGGAGTGCGGCGTCGCGACGTAGACGACGTCGACCTGCGGGTCCTCGACGAGCTCCTGGTAGCCGTGGTGCGTCGTCGGGACGCCGTGCGCGGTCGCGAAGCGCTCGGCGCGCACGCGGTCGCGCGAGCCGACCGACGCGACCCGACCCTGCGTGTGCAGGCGCACGGCCTCCGCGAACGACGACGCGATCCCGCCCGCACCGAGGATGCCCCACCGGATCGGGGGCGCGCTGCGCGGGTCGGGGACCGTGCCGGTGACGTCGGCGGTCAGGTCGGGGAGGGGGTGGACGGCGGACCGGGCGGCGTGCTCGGCGGGCGTCGGGGCGACGGTGCTCATGAGTCCACGCTATCCCGGTGGGATCGCTCCCACCGCTCCGCGTCCACAGAACGTCGGTCCGCGCGGAGCCGCGCGCCGCGGCCTCTCCCCCGCGCGGGTGGTGCGGCGGGCGGCGCGGCGCGTCACGATGGGGACCATGACGTCCCCCGCGCCCCGGACCGCCGCGTCGACCGACACCCCGGACGCGCCCGAGGCGCGCGCGAGCGCGCGCGACCTCGTCAAGGTCTACGGGTCCGGCACGACGGCGGTCCGCGCGCTCGACGGCGTCGACGTCGACTTCGCCCGCGGGCGGCTCACCGCGATCATGGGACCGTCCGGCTCCGGGAAGTCGACGCTCATGCACTGCCTGGCGGGGCTCGACTCCCCGACGTCCGGCAGCGTCGTCATCGACGGCCAGGAGATCAGCCGCCTGTCGCAGCGCCGCCTGACGGCCCTGCGTCGCACGCGTGTCGGGTTCGTCTTCCAGGCCTACAACCTCGTGCCGACGCTCACCGCCGCGGAGAACATCACGCTCCCCCTCGACATCGCGCGGTCCCCCGTGGACCGCGCCTGGTTCGACGAGGTCGTCGACTCCGTCGGGCTGCGCGACCGCCTGCACCACCGCCCGTCCGAGCTCTCCGGCGGGCAGCAGCAGCGCGTCGCGTGCGCACGGGCGCTCGTCTCCCGGCCGTCGATCGTGTTCGCCGACGAGCCGACCGGCAACCTCGACTCCCGCTCCGCGGGCGAGGTGCTGGCGTTCCTGCGCCGGTCCGTGGACGAGCTCGACCAGACCGTCGTCATGGTCACGCACGACCCGCGCGCGGCGTCGTACGCGCACCGCGTCGTGTTCCTCGCCGACGGCCGCCTCGCGGGCGAGCTGCTCGACCCGACGCAGCAGGACATCCTCGACGCGCTCGCGCTCGCGGCGGACGACGGCGGTCCGCCCGGGCCCGCGAGCGCCGAGCCTGCGAGCGCCGGACCTGTGAGCACCCGGCCCGAGGCCTCGGGTGGGTCGGCGGCGCCCGTCGGGCGGCACGCTGCCCCGGCCGACCCGGCATGATCCGCGTCGCCCTGCGGGGCGTGCGGGCCCACGTCGTGCGGTTCGTGCTCTCGGTGCTCGCCGTGACGCTCGGCGTCGCGTTCGTCGTGGGCACGTTCGCGTTCCGCGGCATGCTGTCCTCCACCTTCGACGACATCATCGCGACGACGCTCACCGCCGACGTCTACGTCCGCGGCGCGCAGGAGGTCACCGGCGACGCGGCCGGTCCGGGCGGCGGGGGCGGCGGGAACGGGTTCGCGGGCGACCGCACGCTCGTCCCGGCGGACCTCGCACCGGACGTCGAGAGGGTCGACGGCGTCGCGCGCGCCGTGCCGGACGTGTCGGGGCCGGTCGTGCTCGTCGCCGCCGACGGGACCGCCGTCGTGACGACGGGCCCGCCGAGCACCGCGTTCTCGATCGACCCCGAGGACCCGAGCCTCACCCTGCTCGACGGCGCGTGGCCCGGGCCGGACGAGATCGTGCTCGAGCAGAGCGCGGCGGAGACCGCCGGGCTGACGACCGGAGACGAGACGACGGTCGTGCTGGGCGGCGAGCCGACGCCCGTCACCGTGTCCGGGGTCTTCGGGATCGAGGCCGCCGCCGCGGGCGCGGTGCTCGTCGGGATCGACGGCGAGACGGCGCGCGAGGTGTACGCCCCGGACGGGATGGTGCCGCAGCTCTCGGTCTGGGCGTCGCCGTCGTCGGGGCCTGTCGACGAGGAGGCCCTCGCGGCACGCGTCGGGGACGTGCTGCCCGACGGCGCGGAGGCCGTCACGGGCGAGCAGGCGCGCGCCGAGGCGAGCGAGGCCGTCGAGGAGGTGCTCGGGTTCGTCGAGACGTTCCTGCTCGTGTTCGCGGCGATCGCGCTGTTCGTGGGGGCGTTCATCATCGCGAACACGTTCGCGATGTCGGTGCGCGAGCGCCTGCGCGAGCTCGCGCTCCTGCGGGCGCTCGGCGCGTCGCCCGGCCAGGTGTTCGCGTCGGTCCTGGTGCAGGCGCTCGTCGTCGGGCTCGTGGGCGGCGGGCTCGGCGTCCTCGCCGGCGCCGGGCTGGTGCGCGTGATCCGCTGGGGGCTCACGCTCGCCGGGATGGAGTTCTCGGGGCGCGTCCCGCTCGGCGCGCCGCAGGTCGTCGCCGCGGTCGGGCTGGGGGCGGTCGTCAGCGTGCTCGCGGCCGTCCTGCCCGCGCGACGCGCCGCGGCGATCCCGCCGGTCCAGGCGATGCGCGACGACGTCGCCCCGGACCGCGGGACGGGCGTCCGGGCGGTGGGCGGGATCGTGCTCGTCGCCGCGGGAGCCGGGGTCCTGTGGCTCGCGGCGTTCCTCGGCTCGTCGGTCGCCGACGCCCCGACCGGGTGGGCGTGGGTCGACGACCTGAGCCCGCGCGTGCTGCTCGGCGTCGGCGCGGGGCTCGTGCTCGTCGGGGTGCTCGTCGGGTCACCGGCCGTCGCGCGCGGCGTGCTGACCGTGCTCGCGTGGCCGCTCGTCGTCGCGCTGCGGCCGCTCGGACGACTGGCGCGCGGCAACGTGACGCGCAACCCGCGCCGCACGGCGAGCACCGCCGGTGCCCTGCTCATCGGCATGGCGCTCGTCTCGGTCACGGGAGTCATCGCCGCCTCGACCCAGGCGTCCGTGCGGAGCATCGTCGAGAACGAGGTGCGCGCCGACCTCGTGGTGGACTCCGCGACCCTCGTCGTGCCGGAGGGAGCCGTGGAGGCGATCGCCGCGACGCCCGGCGCCGCGGTCGTCGACACCGTGCGGCTGGGGCTCGCGCCGGTCGCGACGGTCGGCGCCTCCGGGAGCGGAACGCCCGGGTCCGACGACGGGTCCGACGAGGCGCCGGGCGACGGGTCGGGCGGCGGCGAGGCTCGCGGGACGGACGTGGCCGGCGTGCCCGCGGGCTTCTTCGACACCGCGCTCGATCCCGTGGCGCTCGCGGGAGACCCGACGGCGACGCTCGAGGCGGGGGACGTCGTCGTGCACCGGCGCACCGCGCGCGAGCGCGGGTGGGAGGTCGGCGACACCCTGCGCCTGGGCGAGGGAGACGCCGCGGTCGAGGCACGCGTCGGCGCCGTGATCGACAGCCAGCTCGTCGGGACGGGGATCCTCGTGCGCGACGACGTGTTCGACGCCGTCGTGCCCGCCGCGCAGGCGAGCGTCCGGATCGTCTACGTGTCCGCCGCGGACGGGGCGACCCCGGCCGAGGTGGAGGACCTGCGCGCGGCGCTGACGACCGCCGTCGAGCCGTTCCTCGTCGTCACGGTGCTCGACCGCGAGCAGACCGCCTCCGCGTTCGCCGACCAGGTGAACCAGGTGCTCGTGATCCTCTACGCGCTCCTCGCGCTGTCGATCGTCATCGCGCTGCTCGGCATCGTCAACACGCTCGCGCTGTCGATCATCGAGCGAACGCGCGAGATCGGGCTGCTGCGCGCCGTCGGGCTCGGACGGCTGCAGCTCGCGGGCGTCATCGCGATCGAGTCGGTGCTCACCGCGGTGTACGGGACGGTGCTGGGCGTCGCGACGGGCATCGGCATCGGCGCGGCCCTGCCCGGCGTGCTCGCGGACGAGGGCCTGAGCACGCTCGCCGTCCCGTGGGGCCAGGTGCTCGCGATCCTCGGCGTCGCCGTCGTGATCGGCCTCGTCGCGAGCGTCTGGCCCGCGATCCGCGCCGCCCGCCTCCCGGTCCTCGACGCCGTCACGGTCGACTGACAGGACCCCGCTGAGTGCATGAAATAGTCGCGCTCCGGGCACCCAAACGCGCCTATTTCATGCACTCACGGGACCGGGGAGGGGACCGGGGTGCGGTAGCGGCGGAGCGGGGTGTTGCGCCAGGCGACCAGACCGACGACGGCGCTCGCGGCCAGGCCACCCACCACCAGCGCGACCGGGGCCGACGTGAGCGACGCCAGCACGCCGCCGCGGAAGTTGCCGACCTCCGGGCCCGCGACCCCGACGACGTGCTCGACCGCGGACACGCGCCCGCGGAACTCGTCCGGCGTCTCCAGCTGGACGAGCGCGCCACGGGTCACCACGCTCACCGTGTCGGCGGCGCCCGCGACCGCGAGGCACGCGAGCGCGAGCCACAGCGGCCCCGCGAGGCCGAACCCGGCGAGCGCCACGCCCCACGTCGCCGCGGCGGCGAGCTGGAGCGCGCCCGACCGCGACGCGCGGGTCACCGCACCCGAGAACAGGCCCGCCCCGATGCCGCCCACCGCGATCGCGGAGAGGAACAGGCCGAGGGTCCGCGGATCGCCGTCGAACCGGATCTCGTTGACCAGGGGGAACAGCGAGACCGGCATCGCGAGCAGGGTCGCCGCGACGTCGGTCGCGAACGACCCGCGCAGCGTCGGTTTGCGCCAGACGACCGCCCACCCGCCCGCGGCGGCCCGACGACGCGGCGCGGGTGCGGCGGTCGGCGCACCCGTCGCCGGGGCCTCGCTGGGGGCGTCCGACCCAGCCGCACCGACCTCGGCCGGTGCGCCGACGGGTACGACGACACGCACGACGCCGGACACGACATCGGCCTGGGCGTCGGCGTCAGGGTCGGGGTCGGGGTCGGCGTCGGCGTCGGCTTCGGCTTCGGCGTCGGCGTCGGACGGTAGGGGCGTCCTGGACGGCACCCCGGGCGGGAGCGGTGGGAGGCGCACGAGCCCGAGCAGCGCGACGACCGCCGCCGCGGCCTGGAGCCCGTACGCCGCCGGGAGGTCCCACCGCGCGACGACGAGGCCCGCGAGCGCCGGGCCGACGAGCATCGAGACCTGGAACGCGAGGTTCTGGAGCGCGAGACCCGCGGCGACCTGGTCCGGCGGAAGGAGGCGCGGCGGCACGGTCCGCCGGGCCGGGGAGCCCAGCGCGTTGCAGGCCGCCCCGAGGCTCACGAGCGCGAGGAGCAGCCACACCGACCGGTTGCCCGCGACGGCCTGCCCGACGAGACCGACCGCGGCGAGCGCCTGCCCGGTCGCGGCGAGCCGCATGATCGTGCGGCGGTCGTGCACGTCGGCGAGGTGCCCGCCGACGAGGCCCAGGGTCAGGAGCGGGACGGCGGTCGCCAGGCCGATCGTGCCGGTCCACAGCGGGCTGCGCGTGAGCTCCCAGACCTGCAGCAGCACGGCGACGCTCGCGACCTGGAACCCGAGCCCGCCGACGGCCGAGCCCGCCCAGAGGTCGCGGTACGCGCGGCTGGAACGCAGGGGGCGGACGTCGAGGACGTGGTCGCGCACCTCAGCGGTCCTGGTGCGGGGCGCCGTCGGGGACGGGCCCGGCGGGCACTTCAGGCCCTGCGGGCTCTCCGGGCACCGGGTAGCCCGCCGCGTCGAGCCGCTCCACGAGCCGCTCGCGCAGCGAGCGGCGCGCGAGGACGCGCTCGAGCTCGACCACGACGGCGCTCAACGCGTGCGGCAGCTCGTCGTCGAGCTCCGCGACGGACTCCTCCGTCGCACGCCACTCGGCCTCGAGGAGCGGGACGATCGCCCGCGCCCTGTCGGTGAGCGCGACGCGACGCGTACGGGCGTCCGCCCCGGGTTCGGTCTCGACCCAACCCTCGCTCCGCATCGCGGTGACGGTCTGGCTCATCGCCGAGTGCGTCCGCCCGAGCGACGCCGCGAGGTCGCGGATGGTCAGCGGGCCGGTGTGCGCGAGCCGGATCAGCGGGTACACGAACCGCGAGCGCACGCCCTCGATGCCGCGGTCGGTGTAGACCGTGGCGATCTCGTCGTCGAGCCGCCGCAGCAGCGCGTGCAGCGCATCCCAGCGCCCGGGGACCGTCGTGGGGTCGATGGATGTCACAGCACTGTTATAACAGCACTCATCTATTCTGCCAACCGCTTCCGACCCGCGAGGTAGCGTCGTGGTCGCGCGAGGAAGAGCCGTGGTTCTTGTGCCCGACGGCGCGTGGCTGGCTGGTGTGGTCGGGGTGGGTGGTGGTGCCGCGTCTACCATCCGCCGCTCGTCCCTCGCGGCTCCCGCCAGGCCCACCACGACGCGGCACCACCACCCACCCCGCCCGGCTTCGTCGCACCCTGGTCTGTGCGCGCCTCGGGCGACCGCCCGCGGTGCCGGATCCGCCAGCGTCGCATCGCGCCGAGCAGGTGGTCCTGGCTGGTCCTGGGCGGTGGACGAGCCATGGTCACCTGTTCGGCCTGCCGGGACCGCCTGGTCGGCCAGGCGTCGGGCATGGCGGGTCGACAGGTGAGCGGTGGGGGTGGGCTCGGATGCGAAGGGGCGTCAGAGCGGCGCTCCGAGAACCCACGGCCCAGAGACCAGGGTGACGGCGCGGCGGCCCGAGCACCGAGACCACCCACGCCGCGGACCGACCACGCGGAGCTGAGGGCCGACCACGGTTCTCCCTCGCAGAACCGCGGTTCAACCTCGGCCGGCCGGGGGCCTCGCCCGAGCGGCTACTTCTTGGCGGCGGTCTTCTTGGCGGCAGGCTTGCGGGTCGTCGTGCGCTTCTTGGCCGGGCCCTGCGCGCGCTTCTCGGCGAGCAGCTCGATCGCACGCTCGGGCGTGATCGACTCGGGCGTGACGTCGCGCGGGAGGGTGCGGTTCGTCTCGCCGTCGGTGACGTACGCGCCGAACCGGCCGTCCTTGACGACGATCGGCTTGCCGCTGTTCGGGTCGTCGCCGAGCTCGCGCAGCGGTGGGGTCGCGGCACGCTGGCCACGGCCGCGCTTCGGCTGCTTGTAGAGCTCGATCGCCTCGTCGAGGGTGACGGTGAACATCGACTCCTCGTCGGGCAGCGAGCGCGAGTCGGTGCCCTTCTTGAGGTACGGGCCGTAGCGGCCGTTCTGCGCCGTGATCTCCTCGCCGGACTCCGGGTCGGTCCCGACGACGCGGGGCAGCGACAGCAGGCGCAGCGCGTCGTCGATCGTGATCGTGTCGAGCGTCTGCGTCTTGAGCAGCGACGCCGTGCGGGGCTTGGGCTGCGCGGCCTTGGCCTTCTTCTGCGCGGCGGCCGAGAGGCTCGTGTCGATCGGCGGGAGGTCGAGCACCTCGGTGACGTAGGGCCCGTAGCGTCCGGCCTTCGCGACGACCTCGTTGCCCGAGACGGGGTCGGTGCCCAGCACCTTGCCGTCGTCGGCGCCGGCCGCGAGGAGCTCGCGCGCCTTGGCGACGGTCAGCTCGTCGGGGGCGACGTCGTCGGGCACGGACGCGCGCGGCGGGTTCTCGCCCTCCTTGACGGGGACGGAGAGGTCCTCCACGTAGGGCCCGTACCGCCCGACCCGGAGCTGGATGCCCTCGCCGATCGGCACCGAGTTGATGCCGCGCGCGTCGATGTCGCCGAGGTTCGCGACGAGGTCGCGCAGGCCCTCGGCGTCCTCCCCCTTCGCGGCGTCGCCGAAGTAGAACTCCGTGAGCCACGCGACGCGGTCGCGGCGCCCGGCGGCGATCTCGTCGAGGTCGGCCTCCATCCGGGCGGTGAAGTCGTAGTCGACCAGCCGGTCGAAGTGCTCCTCCAGGAGCCGCACGACGGCGAACGCGAGCCAGCTCGGCACGAGCGCCTGCCCGCGCGACAGCACGTACCCGCGGTCCTGGATGGTCGAGATCGTCGAGGCGTACGTCGACGGCCGACCGATCCCGAGCTCCTCCAGCGCCTTGACCAGGCTGGCCTCGGTGTACCGGGGCGGGGCCGACGTCGAGTGGCCGTCCGCCGTGAGGTCGTCGCCGCGCAGGGCGTCACCCTCGGCCATCTGCGGCAGGCGCGCGTCGTCGTCACCCTTCGCCGCGACGACGGGAGCGTCCTCGGCGTACCGGTCGACGTCCGAGCTCTCCTCGTACGCGGCGAGGAAGCCGCGGAACGTGATGACGGTGCCCGACGCGGCGAACACGGCGTCGCGACCCGCGACGTCACCCGCGTCAGCCGACAGCGTCGCACCGAGCCGCACGGACGCCGTCGAGCCCTTGGCGTCGGCCATCTGCGACGCGACGGTGCGCTTCCACACGAGCTCGTAAAGCCGGAACTGGTCGTCGCTCAGCTCGCGCTTGACCTGCGCGGGGGTGCGGAACGAGTCGCCCGCGGGGCGGATCGCCTCGTGCGCCTCCTGCGCGCCCTGGTTCTTCGCGGCGTAGACCCGCGGCTTCTCCGGGACGAACTCGGGGCCGTAGAGCTCGGCCGCCTGGCGGCGGGCCGCCGTCGTGGCCTCGGCCGACAGCGACGGCGAGTCCGTACGCATGTAGGTGATGTAGCCGTTCTCGTACAGCGACTGCGCGGTGCGCATCGCCTGGCGCGACGACATGCGCAGCTTGCGGCTCGCCTCCTGCTGGAGGGTCGACGTCGTGAACGGCGCCGCGGGGCGGCGCGTGTACGGCTTGGTGTCGAGCGAGCGCACGGCGAACGCCGCGTCCGCGAGTCCGGCCACGACCGAGCGGGCCGTCGCCTCGTCGAGGTGCGTGACGCCGTCGCGCACCGCGGCCGCCTTGAGCTGCCCGCGGTCGTCGAAGTCGCGGCCCGACGCGACGCGCGCGTCACCGACCTGCACGAGCCGGGCGCCGAACGCCTTCCCGGCGTCGGGAGCCGACGCGTCCGCGTGCTCGAACGTCCCCGTGACGTCCCAGTACTCGGCCGCGACGAACGCCATGCGCTCGCGCTCGCGCTCGACCACGAGGCGCGTCGCGACCGACTGCACGCGACCGGCCGAGAGGCCCTGCGCGATCTTGCGCCACAGCACCGGCGAGACCTCGTAGCCGTAGAGGCGGTCGAGGATGCGGCGCGTCTCCTGCGCGTCGACGAGGTGCTCGTCGAGGTCGCGCGTGTTCTGCAGCGCGCGCTGGATCGCCTCGCGCGTGATCTCGTGGAACACCATGCGCTTGACCGGGACCTTGGGCTTGAGCGCCTCGAGGAGGTGCCACGCGATGGCCTCGCCCTCGCGGTCCTCGTCGGTCGCAAGGTAGAGCTCGTCGGCGTCCTTGAGCGCCCGCTTGAGCTCGGCGACCTTCTTCTTCTTGTCCGCGTAGACCTCGTAGTACGGGTCGAACCCGTTCTCGACGTCGACCGCGAACTTGCCGTACGGGCCCTTCTTCATGTCCGCGGGCAGCTCGGACGGCTGCGGCAGGTCGCGGATGTGCCCGACGCTCGCCTCGACCTCGTAGTCGTCGCCCAGGTAGCCCTGGATCTTGCGAGCCTTGGCGGGAGACTCGACGATCACGAGCTTGCGTGGCATCCGATCCTGCTTTCGTCCGTACGTGCTGGTTCCGTGGGGGTGCGGTCGCGGTGCCCGACGGCGGCCGGTCGCCACCGCGGGCGGCGCGGCACTCGCGCCCGTCGCGCCGTGACGGCCTTCCGGTCGCCCGCCGCGGCAGCCTCTGACGTTACGCCACTCGCGCCAGCGGCACCCTATCGCTGAACGCGGCGGGCGTCCGGGCGGGCTGTGGACTGTCGGACGAGGAGCAGGACCGCGAACGCGGCGGCCGTCACGGCGAGCACCCCCGCGACACCACCCGCGTAGGCCGTGACCTCCTGCGCCGTCGTCGTGTCCCACGTCGCCGGCGTCGCGCGCAGGGCGAGCGCCGCCGCGACCCCGGCCGCGCCCGCACCGAGCAGCAGCAGGACCGCCATGACCGTCGACCCGGGGGTGGGACCGGCGCCCGGGTCGAGCGACGACCGCGGGGTGAAGGCGCACACGAGCGCGGCCCAGGCGAGCACGACGAGGACCGCCGCGACGACGTCGCTCGGGCGGTGCCACTGGCCGACGAGGGTCGACACCCCGGTCGCCGCCGTGTACGCGCCACCGAGGACGGCGACGAGCGGCCGGGCGCCGCGCGGCACGACGAGGAGCAGGGCCGCCGCGACCGAGCCCGCGACCGTGGTGTGACCGCTGGGCAGGGAGTTCTCCCAGTGCCAGCCGCCGATGAGCTCCTCGCGGCCGAGGAGCGAGTGCTTGACGAGCTGCGTCGTGACGTTCGCGCCGACGACGAGGAACGCGACCTGCACCGCGAGCCCCCAGCGGCGACGCAGCAGCGCGATGCCCATCGCCGCCGCGAGGCCCCCGACGACGAACGCGACCGAGACCGTGTCCAGGACCGGCTCGGCCACGGCCCAGAGCTCGCCCTGCCCGGTGACGGCGCCGTCGAACGCTGCGCGCTCGAGCATCTGCCCCGCGTAGGTGTCCACGAAGTACCGCCACACGACCCACGCCGCCGCGACCGCGAGCACCGCGACGACCGCCGCGACGACTCGCGACGCGGTGCTCGGCCCGTCGTCACGGCCAGCAGGAGCACCGGGCGACGGTCGCGGGGCGGGCGGGTGCGCGGACGCTCCCGGGTGACCGCCCGCGACGGCCGGGCGGCCGGGCGGGTACGGCGGCACGGGCTGCCCGGGCTGACCCGGCGGCACGGCGGCGTACGAGGGGACGGCCGGGCCGGGCGGCGTCGCCGGTCCAGGCGTGGGCGGCAGCACCGGCGGCGTCACCGGGAGCGGCCGCGTTCCCGTCCCGCCGCTGGTCGGCAGCGGCCGGGTCGGGGCGTGGTCGGAGGGCATCCCTCCACCGTAGAGGACGTGTGTGTGCGTTCGGGAGAGACGACGGGCAGAGGTGCGCGCCGACCCCCGTCCGGCGCTACTCGACCGGGCCGGGCGCGAGCCGCGTCAGGATCATCGACGCGGCGGGGCTGGTCGGCTGCGGCGACGCGTACGGGTCCTCGGCCGACGGGAAGCCCGTGTACGCACGGGTCGAGTACTGGGCCGCCGTCGGCCGGCCGAGCAGCGGGATCGCGGGGACCTGCTCCACGTAGACCCGCTGGATCGTGGCCAGGGCCTCCGCGCGCTCCGCGTCGTCGGTCGAGGAGGCGTAGGTCAGGAACGCGGCGTCCGCCTCGGCGTCCTGGAACCGGCCGAAGTTCGCGTCGGCCGTCGTGCCGATCGGGCGCACGTGCGCACCGTTCATCTGGCTGGAGTACGTGTCCCACGGCGTCGCGCCGCCGTCGGTCCAGTGCATCGACGCCTGGAAGTCGCCCGTGCCGATCCGGTCGAACCACTCGGCCTCGTCCTGCCCCTCGACGGTCGCGACGATGCCGAGCCGCGCGACGGCCTCCCCGACCATCTCGAGCTCCGCCATGTAGTCCGTCCACCCGGCCGGGTTCGTGAGGGTGAACGTCACGGGGACGCCCTCGTCGTCGTGCAGGACCCCGTCCACGAGCTCGTACCCGGCGTCCTCGAGGATCGCGGCGGCGTGCTCGACGTCGACCGCGAGCGTCCGGTCCGCGAGGTCCGGGCTGACGAACGACTCGCCCGCGGGCATCGGCAGGCCCGTCGCGCTGCGCAGCGGCGGCCACACGCCCGACGTCGCGAGGTTCGAGATGTCGTCACGGTCGAGCACGAGGTTCACCGCCCGCCGGACCGCCACGTCGTCGAACGGCGGCACCTGCGTGTTGAGGAAGAGCGCGTCGACGGCCAGGCCGGTCGGGGCGAACTGGTGGAGGTGCTCGGGGTCGGCGGCGAGGTAGACGCTCTCGTAGGAGGGGATGTACGCCCAGCCCCACTGCGCCTCGCCGCTCACGTACGCCGCGGTGAGCGCGCCGTTGTCCGGGTAGGCGACGTACCGCAGCTCGGGGACGGCGAGAGGCCCGCCCCAGTAGTCGTCCCGCGCGACGAGCGTGACCCCGTCGGGCGCGAACTCCTCCAGCACGTACGGGCCCGTCCCGACGGGGTCGAGGTTCGGGTCGTCCAGGACCGTCTCCGCGGCGCGCGTGGCCCACACGTGCTCCGGCACGACGAACGTGTTGATCGCCTTCGTCCTGTTGACGTACTGACCGCTCCCGAACGTGACGACGACGTCCTGCCCCTCGACCCGGACGTCCTCGTACGGGAGGAGGTCCGGGTTGAGCGCGGGCTCGTCCCTGCGGAGCCCGAACGTGAAGGCGACGTCGTCGGGCGTGAGCGGCTCGCCGTCCGACCACGTCACGCCCTCGCGCACCGTGACCCGCAGCTCCGTGTAGCCCGCGTCCCAGGACCAGGCGCTCGCGAGCCAGGGGGTCGGGTCCTGCGCGGGGTCGACGAGGTTGACCTGCGCGAGCGGCTCGTAGAGGACGTTCGCGTATCCCAGCTTCTGCGCCGCGGATCCGCTGTCGAACGGGTTGTTGTCCTCCTCGCCCACGGTGTTCGGCATCCCGACCGTCAGGACCGGGGAGTGCGGTGCCACGGGGGGCGTCGTCTCGTCCGCCGGTGCCACGAGCCCGCAGCCCACGGTGAGGAGGACGAGGGCCGGGGCGGCGGCGCGCCGGGCCGACGCGTGACGCGGACGACGGGTGCGGGTGCGAGCGGTCACGTGGGGCTCCTCGGCGAGTCCGTGATCTGCGGCGACGCCGGGCGATCGTCGCCCTCGACGCCATTCCGGGGGCGATTCAACCACACATTACTAACTTGTCAGTAACAGTATTCGGGTCACAGTATGGTTACCGTCATGACCGACGACTCCCCCACGCGGAGCACCGCCGACGGCGCACCCCCCGCGCGGAGCCCCCGCCCCCGCCGCACCCGACCGGCGACGCTCGAACGCCGCGAGGAGATCCTGCGCGCGGCGATGCGCGTCTTCGGGTCCAAGGGCTACCACCAGGGCTCCCTCGCCGAGGTCGCCGAGCAGGTCGGGATCACGCACGCGGGCGTCCTGCACCACTTCGGCTCGAAGGACCGCCTCCTCACCGAGGTCCTCGAGTTCCGCGACCGCGTCGACGTCGAGCACCTGGAGGGGCAGCACATCCCGGGCGGGCTCGACCTCTTCCGGCACCTCGTCAAGACCGCCGCGATCAACGCCGAGCGGCCCGGGATCGTCCAGGCCTACACCGTGCTCACGGGCGAGGCCGTCACCGACGGGCACCCCGCGAGCGCCTGGGTCACCGAGCGCTTCACAGGCCTGCGCGCCGACATCGCGGGCGCGCTGCGCGAGGTGATCGAGGAACGCCGCGCCGCAGGGGACACCGAGACGGACTACGAGCTCACCGACGCCGCGCTCGACCTCGCCGCGTCCACGATCATCGGCGCGATGGACGGCCTTCAGATCCAGTGGCTCCTCGACCCCGACGCCGTGGACCTCGCCGAGTCCACCGCGTTCGCGATCGAGGCGATCCTCGCCTCCACCCTCGCCGGCGCCCGGCGACCACGACCGCTCGACTGACGTCCCGCCGTCGGGCCGCGCCGCACCACGGTTCTCCCTCGACAGACCAGGGTTCTACCTCGACAGACCACCGTTCTACCTCGGCAGACCACGGTTCTACCTCGGCAGACCAGGGTTCTACCTCGGCAGACCGGGGGTCTACCTCGGCGGGGCGGGGGTCTACCTCGCGAGGGTCGCCGTCTCGGGCTCGGGGGCGGAGGCAGGCTCGGGCGCGGGGCGGCCGTCGCGGTACGCGGCGATCGACAGGGTCCGCAGGCGGGACGACCGGCCCGAGGGGTTGTCGACGAACCCGACGGCCGAGATGTACGGCTCGATCACGTGGATCTTCTGCAGCGGCGTGACGATGAGGAGCTGGAGCCCCAGGCGGCGGAAGAGCTCGAGCGCGAACCGGGTCGACTCGTCCGACCCCCGACCGAACGCCTCGTCGATGACGACGAACCGGAACGCCGTCGAGCGCACCGCACCCCAGTCGAGCTTGAACTGGTAGGCGAGCGACGCCGCGAGCACCGTGTACGCGAGCTTCTCCTTCTGCCCGCCGGACTTGCCGCCGGAGTCGGAGTAGTGCTCGTGCTCGGAGTCGTCGGCGCGCGACCGCTCGGACGCGGAGAGCACGAACCAGTTGCGCACGTCGGTCACGCGCCGGCGCCACGCCTCGTCGAGGTCGGTCATGCCCTCGCGCCCGCGGAACCGCTCGACGAGCGCCTTGACGCGCAGGAACCGGTCCTCCGAGTACGACAGCGCGTCGACGTCGCCCGCGACCGACCCGTCGCCCTCGGCGAGCGCGCGGTCGTCCTCGGCGAGGATGCCGTCGCCGTCGGTGCACGCGCGCAGGTCCTGCTGGAACTCGCGCACCTCGAGGTTGGGCGTGCGCGACATCTCGAGCCGGATGTACCGGCCCGGGTTGTAGTCGATCGCGCGCAGCGAGTCGTTGATCGTGTCGATCCGGTCGCGGATGACGTCGGCCTGCTTCGCGAGCTCCGCGGCGAAGCCCGCGATGTCGCGGATCGCGTTCGTGTTGAGGTACGCCTTGAAGTCGGCCTCGAACCGGGGGAGGTCGTCGCGCACGAGCCGGTCGTGGATCTCGCGGTAGCCGTCGGCCGACCGCACGTCCGCGTCGAGCTCGGCCGTCTCCACGGGGTACGCCGAGCGGAACGACGCCATCTGGCCCGCGACGCGCGTCCCGAGGTCGGCGCGCTCGCGCTGCGCCTGCTCCGCCTCGGCCGTGAGCCGCGAGCGCACCGCGTTCTCGACGGCGTCGAGGTCGGCCGCACGCGTCGGACCGGTCGCGCCGTCCCGGTCCGTGCCGTCCCGGTCCGTGCCGTCCCGGTCCGTGGCGACGGGCGGGCCGACCGCCGCGAGCTCGCGGTCGAACTCGGCGGCGAGCGCCGCCGTCGTCTCCGCGTCGAGCGCCTCGCCCGCGCCGTCCAGCACCGCCCGGGCGCGCTCGCGCGCGGTGCGCGCCTCGTCGAGCGCGTGCCGGTCGGCGCCGAGCGTCGCGACGACGCGGTCGCGCTCGGCCTCCAGCTCGCCGTGGCGGCGCGCGTTGTCGTCGAGCAGGCCGGCGATCCGGCCGAGCTCGTCGCTCGCCTGCTCGAGCCTGCGCTTCTCCTCCGCGAGCTCGGCGATGCGCGCGGTCTCCGCGCCGCGGTCGAGCTCGTCCCAGTCGCGGTACACGTCGAGACGCCCGAGCGCGGCGGAGCGCGCCTGGAGCGCGGTGCGCGCGGCGGCGGCCTCGTCGCGGCGCCGCGCGAGCGCGTCGCGGCGTGCGGTCACCTCCGCCGCCTGCTCCAGCAGCGCGTCGATCTTGGCCTGCGTCGACCACCCGAGCACGTAGCCGCGGCGGTCGTCGACGGCACGCGTGTCGTTCTTCTCGTGGTGGTCCGGCGAGTGCTTCACCTGGCCGGCGCGCGTGACCGCGCGGGGCAGCCGGCGGAACGCGTCGAGGTCGGGCGCGCACGCGTGGTCCGCGCGACGCTCCAGCTCGGCCTCGACCCACGCCGTGAGCGACGGTGCGTCGTCGAGGCGGCGCACGTCGAGCAGGTCGGCGAGCAGCGGGACGTCGTCGCGCGGCGCGGGCCGGGCCGCGGGGACGCGCTCGGGGACCCGGTGGTAGACGAGCCGCAGCCCCAGGTGCTCGCGGTCGACCCACGCGGCGACGGCCTCGTAGTGCGTCGCCGGGACGAGGAGCGAGAGCGCGAAGCCGCGCAGCACGCGCTCGGCCGCGCCCTCCCAGTCGGCGTGCTCGGGGCGCACCGCGAGCAGCTCGCCGACGAACGGCACGTCGCCCGGCGTCAGCCCGACGCCGGCGCACAGCCGGTCGCGGACCTCCAGGTGGGTGCGCGGGAGGTTGGAGCGGCGGTCGGCGAGGCTCGCGAGCTCGGCCTTGACGTCGGCGGTCTCCTGCTCGACGGCGCGCACCTCGGCGGAGACCTCGGCAGCCCGCTCCTCGGCCCGGGCGAGCTCCTCGCGCACGCGCCCCGCGGCGTCGTCGGCCGAGCGCCGCAGCGCCGCGAACGCCTCGGCGTCGACGAGAGCAGCGGCCACGGCCGTCGCCCCGCCGCCGAACCCTGGATCCCTCCCCACGACGGGCCCGTCCTGAGGAGCGACCCCGGGTTCGGCAACCTCAGGTGCACCGAGCGTGAGGCCTGCCGCGGCGGCGTAGCCCGCGAGCTGGGCGACGCGGCGCTCACGGGCGGCGCGCTCGACCTCGCGGCGCGCGACCTCGCCCTCGATCGCCGCGAGCCGGTCGCCACCGTGGCCCGCGCGCTCGAGCTCGAGCCGCTGCCGCTCGGCGGCGAGGACGGAGAGCTCGTCGGCGACCCGGGACCGACGGGACTCGCCGTCCGCGACGCGCTCGTCGAGCGCGCCGATCAGCCCGTCGAGGTCGGCCACGCGGCGCGAGGCCGTGAACGCGCGCAGCGCGTCGCGCCGGGTCACGAGCGCCGCGGCCCGCTCCCCCAGCGCGTCGTGCGCGTCGCAGTCGGCGAGCAGCGGCGCGAGACGCTCGATCTGCGCGGTGGCCCGCACGACGGCGTCGTGCGCGCTCGTGAGGTCGTCGAAGTGCGCGACGAGCCGGTCCGTCCAGCGGTCCGCGTCGAACGGCTCCAGCATGTGCTCGCGCACGAACTCGCCGAGGTCACCCACCGACTTCATCGACACCGTCTGGTGGAACAGGTCCATCGCCTGCTCCGACGGGATGCCCAGCAGGCGGCGGAAGTCGCGCCCGTACTCCGGGAAGTGGTCGCGCACCTGGGCGCCCGACTCGCGCAGCCGGCGGCGCAGCGCCGCGACGTCGCCGCCGAAGCCGGCGAAGTCCTCGGTGATCGTCAGCGGGCGGTCGGCCGTGACGAAGAACCGGTCGGGCTGGCCCGACTGCCCCTGCGCGAGCCAGAACACCTGGGCGAGCGTGACCTCCTGGTCGAACCCGCGGTTGGAGAACCGCCCCAGCACCACCGAGTACGTGCCACGCTCGCGCAGCCCCACGTGGCGCGTCGCGCCCGTCGCCTCGTCGCGCTCGGACTTGAAGTGGCCCGCGACGTAGGAGCGCAGCGACCGCTCGCGCGCCCCGGCCCCCGCCGCCTTGTTGTAGGAGATGCGGTGCGACGGCACGAGCAGCGTCGTCACGGCGTCGACGATCGTCGACTTGCCCGACCCGATGTCGCCCGTGAGGAGCGCGTTGCGGCCGTCGAGGTCGAACGCCCACACGCGCTGGTCGAACGTGCCCCAGTTGAGCACCTCGAGCCGCTCGAGGCGGAAGCCCGCCCGGGCGTCGAGGTCCGCCGCCGGGTCGTGCAGCTCGACCGCGCTGAACAGGCCCTCCATCACGCCACCGTCCCCGTCGTCGTCCCTGCGCCCGTCCCTGCGCCTGTCCCTGCGCCCGTGCCCCTGCCCGCCGTGCCCGACGACGTCGCTCGCGCCCCGCCGTCCGCCGCGACCTCCAGGTACTGCGCGAGGCGCGCGTCGAAGTCCGCGAGCCACTGCGCGTCGACGAACGCCTTGAGGATGCGGCGCACCTCGTACCGGCGGGCGTCGCCGACCGGGTCGCCGTCCTCGCCCGGGGCGCCGCCGTCGGGCGAGCCGTCGGGGTCGGGGCGACCTGCCGGGCGCAGGAAGCCCAGCTCCACGACGCGCCGCACGAGCCCGTCCACGCGGTCCACGAGCCGCGCCTCGTTGGCCGCGGCGCCGGCGTCCTGCGCGAGGAAGACCCGCAGCAGGTCGACGATCTCCGTGCGCGCGAGCACGAGCCGCGTGTCGCCGCCCTCGGAGTCCGCCTGCGCGAGCCGCTTGCGCAGCAGCGCGAGCAGCAGGCTCACGTCGAACGGCAGCTCACGGCGCGGGATGAGACGCGGCACGCGCTCGTCGCGCTCGTGCTCGGGCTGCGAGCGCAGGTACGCGTAGCCGTCACCCTCGTCGACGACGACCTGCAGGCCCATCATCGCGACGGTGTCGCGCACCTGGGCCTCGCGCGCGAGCAGGTCGCGCCACAGCGCCTCGCCGGACTCGCGGTAGACGACGCCCTTGAGCAGCGACGTCACGACGACGGACAGCTCCGGGTCGCGCGCGGTGCGGGTCGTGCTCACGGGGTCTCCTCCCGGGCGGGTTCGGCGGTGTCGTGGGGGTGCGGGTCAGGCAGGGCAGCGGGCGGGTCGTCCGGGACGGCGACGGGGTCGTGCGGCACGGTGGCAGGGCCGCGCGGCGGGTCGCCGCCCGCCCCGGTGCGTGCGTACGTGACGCGCGGCAGGCGCGCGACGCGCACCACGGGGTCCGACGCGCCGTCCCCGGCGGCGGGGCCGCCGGGGCCCTCCCCCTCCCACCGCACCTCGTCGGTGCGCTCCTCGTCGTGGACGACGACGAAGCGCGGGTCCTCGAGCGACAGGTAGGTCACGAGCTCGGCCAGCCCGTGCTCGAGGGGCGCGTCCACGAGCAGGTCGGCGAGCGCGACCTCTCCCGGCCCGCCCGGCGCGGTGAGCGTCGCGCGGACCGTGCGCGCGAGACGCTCCGGGTCCACGTGGACCTGGTCGTACAGCGCGTCGACCTCGAAGTCGTCGTCGCCGACCTCGACGTGGTCGGAGTCGAGGCGGGCGGTCGGCCGAGGCGTGAAGAGCGGCCGCTCCGTCGGGAGCACGACGTCCGGCGCGACGTCGTCGAGCGCCATCCCGGGCGGGCCGCCCGGGCCCGGCCGACCGTCCGCCGCGCGCCCGGCGTCGCGTGCCGCGAGCGCCTTGGCCTCGACGCCGCGCAGGATGTCCATGACGCGCCGGTTCTCGAGCCAGACCTGGTCGTCGAGGAAGCGGCGGAGCTGCTCCGAGAGCGTCCGCACGGTCGCCTGCGTGCGCTCGCCGGCGTCGAGCCAGTCGTAGTGCACACGCCGCAGCCGGCGGTGCTCCTGGTCCGCCGCGGCCCGCGCGGTGGCGGCGCCGGGGCCTGCGGTCCCCGGTGCCGGCCGCACGACGTCGGGCGCGATCGCGTCGAGCGACTGCACGCGCTCGACGAGCGCGGCGAACTCCTCCTGACGGCGGCGGTCGAGCAGGAAGTCGTAGAACGCGTGGAACGAGCGACCCTGGTCGGACTCGGCGATGGCGGCGCGCGAGCGCACGACCTCCTCCAGCAGCTCGCCCTTGGCACCGTCCCAGCCGGTGATGCGCTCGCGCAGCTCACGGTCGAGCGAGCGGAAGTTCGCCTCGACCTCGCGGAAGTCCGACAGGAGGTCGGCGGCGGTCTGCGTGAGCTGCTGGTAGCGGTCGCGCTGGGCGGCGGCGTCGAGCACGGCCACGCGCCCGGCGCGCACCTGCGCGATCTCCTCGTCGATCGCGGCGCGCCGCTCCTCGAGCTCGCGCAGACGCTCGGCCGGGTCGGTCTGCGTGCCGACCGCGATCTGGCGCAGCAGCTCGAAGACCGTGTTGAGCCGCGACTCCGTGCCCACGAACCCGCGGCCGCGCAGCGACGCGACCCAGCGCACGGCCTGCTCGACGGCGGGCGTCGCGTCGTAGTGCGGCTCGCCCGAGCCGGGCGGGTACCAGGCGCGGAGCCAGCCCTGGTCCGGGTGCGCCCAATGGTCGACGTACGCCTGCGGCGCGCGCGGGTACCGGGGCTCGGTGCCGGCGGACCGGGCCGTCCTGCCGTCGACCGCCCACAGGTGGTCGTCGAGGCGTGCGACGAGCTCGCTCTCGGGGATCGCGCGCACGTTGTCCTCGACGAACAGCGTGCCGAGGAACGACAGCACGAGCGGCGCCGTGTCCGCGCGCAGGAGCCGCCACGCCGCGCTCGACCGTCGCAGGGAGTCGACGTCGTCGTGCTGCACGCAGGTCCTCTCAGCGGGCGGGGTTCCGGTCGGGCGGCACCGCGGGGAGCGCGGCCGCCCCCAGATCTTAGGTCGGACCGCCCCCAGTCCCCGGCCCGACCCACCGTCGCCACACACCCCGGCCGAGAACGACACCACGCCCCGCCGAGCACGACATGGCGGTCGTCTACGGCCCCATGACGACCCTCATGTCGTGCTCGACGGGTGGGGGGGGTGAGGCGGGTGGGCTCGGTCGCGTGGGGTGGGCTCGGTCGGGTGGGGGGTGGGCTCGGCGGGTGGGGGCCGAAGCCGGGACCATGGTCCCTGTCGGTGGCAGGTGCGCGCTTCGTAACCTGGACGCGGCGCCGAGCCGGCAGCGCGCCCACCCTGCCGGCCGGCGCCACCTTCTGCCCGCCCGCCGGGGCGTCCCCGACCCGGCGGGGCCCCGCGGACCCGAGGACCGCCCGTGACCGAGACGACCACCGCCCTGGCGGACGACGCGCGCCCGGGCGGCCGGGCGCCGTCGGGCGCGCACGGCGGCGCGACGCCCGCGGACCCCGCGTTCGACCCGTTCGCCCGGCCCACCGGCTGGAGCCACTCCCGCGGCGTGCTGTTCGGCGAGATGCTGCTGTTCGGCCTGCTCAGCCTCACCGCGGCGTTCGTGCTGTCGTACGACGCAGTCGTCCTCGCCGCGAACCCCACCGCCACGCTGTCGTGCGACGTCAACACCGTGCTGTCGTGCGGCACCGTCGCCCAGTCGTGGCAGGCGCAGGTGTTCGGGTTCCCCAACGCGTTCCTCGGCCTGGTCGCGGAACCGATCGTCATCACGACGGCAGTCGCGGCCCTGGGCGGGACGCGGTTCCCCCGCTGGTTCCTCTTCGCCGCGCAGTGCGTCTACTTCCTCGGCGTCGTGTTCGCCTACTGGCTCTTCTACCAGTCGATGTTCGTCATCGGCGCGCTGTGCCCGTGGTGCCTGCTCATCACGGTCTCGACGACGCTCGTGTTCGCGTCCCTGCTGCACTGGAACGTCCTGGAGGACAACCTGTACCTGCCGCGCGGCACCCAGGCGCGGCTGCTCGGGTTCGTCCGCTCCGGCGCGTACGGCTACCTCGTCGCGGCGGTGCTCGTGGGGCTCGCGATCCTCGTCGTGCTCAAGTACGGCCCGGCGCTGCTGGCCTGACGGGCTCCCCGCCCGCGGCGCGCCGCGCCGAGCACGTCCTGGCGCGCCGTCGAGCACGAGGCTGCTCCCCGAGAGAACGGGAACGACGGCAGCCTCGTGCTCGACGGTCGGACGGGTCAGGTCAGGGTGTCGTGGCCCCCAACGAGTACGCGCCCGAACCGGCGTACGCGTGCACCACGAACCGGTAGTAGCCCGCCGCGCCGCTGTACGTCAGCGACTCGTTCGCCCCCGGCGACGTGGACTGTGCCACGCTCGACCAGGCCGATCCGTTCCACCGCTGCAGGTACAGGTCGTAGTCGCTCCCGCTCGGGCCCGTCACGCACGCGCGGTGGGTCCCGGACGTCGCGGCCGTGTAGTACGAACCGTTCGGCTGGACGGCCGTCGCCCCGGCGGAGAGCGTCCCGGAGTACGACCGCGCGTAGCCCGTGCAGCCGGTCGGGGGCTCGGGGTTGCCGCCCCCGCCGCTCGTGACGAGCGTCAGCCCGTACGCGGAGAGGATCTCGCCGACGGGCTGGAAGTACGTCGTGCCGCCCGAGCGGCAGTTGCCGGACCCGCCCGACGTCACGCCCTGCGCCTGGTTGCCCGCGAGCAGCGAGCCGCCCGAGTCGCCCGGCTCGGCGCACACCGTCGTGCGGATGAGCCCGGTGACGGTCCCCTGCGGGTAGGTGACCGAGGCGTTGTACGCCTGGACCGTCCCGCAGTGCCAGCCCGTGGTCGAGCCCGAGCGGCACACCGACGCCCCGACCGGAGCCTGCGTGGCACCGGCCACGGCGACACGGCCGCCGGAGTAGTTGTTCACCGCGCCGACCGGGGTGTTGCCCGCGTCGACCTGGACCCAGGCGTAGTCGTTGCCGGGGAAGCTCGACCCGCGGAACGTCCCGGCCGGGCCGGAGGTGCGCGCACCGGTCGAGCCGCAGTGCCCGGCCGTGACGAACCCGCCCTGGACCGCGAACCCGACGGAGCAGCGGCTGCCGCTGCCGATCGTGTACGCGTTGCCACCGACGACGTCGATCAGCGGGCGCGGGGTCTCGGCCGTCTCCTCGTACGCGACCGCGTCCGCGGGCACGCCCGCCGCCGCGACCTGCGCGGCGACGTCGGCCTCGCCGCCGTCGCGCACGGAGACGACGACGCGGTTGCGCGTGACGTCGACGTACCAGCCCGGCAGCGCCGCCGGGTCGTCGGCGAGCGCGCCGTCGAGCGCCGCACGCCAGGTCTCGAGGTCGGCGAGCGTGTGGTCCACGCTCACCGCGGTGGCGCCCTCGGCCCGCACCGTGCGGGCGTCGGCGGCGTCGGTGACGCCGACGTAGAGGACGTTCGCCGAGTCGTCGACCCAGGCTCCCGCGTAGTCGACGCCGAGGCGGTGCTCGAGCGCCGCCTCGGTGCCCGCCGCGTCGGACTGGAAGGCGAGACGCGTCGTCGCGTCCCGCGCGCTGAGGCCCAGGTCGCGCTGCAGCGCGCGCTCCAGGCCGGGGGCCGTCTTGGGGACCGCGCGCACCGTCGCGCGTCGGTCGTCGGGTGCGGGCGTGCCGGCGACGGCGTGCGTCGCGGCCGCGCCCGTCAGGAGCGTCGCGGCGGCGGTGACCGCGGCGATCCTCCTGCGGAGTGGTCGTGTCATGTCGTCCATTCCCTTCGCCGGGCCCGGGTGGCCCGGTCGAGGGTCACGCTAGGGAGACGTCCAGCGCGCGCCCAGATCACGATCAGGTCATATGCCGGGCGCTATGTGCGGGTGCACCCCTACGCGGTGCGTCCCCTACGCGATCTCCACCGGGTGCTCGGCGCGCCACCTCCGGTACCGGGGGGAGCGCTGCACGGCGTCGCGGTGGGCACCGACCGCCGCGCGCGCGACCACCTCGACCGGGATCCGGTCCACCGCGTCGCGCCGCCAGCCGACGTGGTGCGTCCAGCGCAGCGGTGCGCCGTCGAGCGCGACCGTGCGCACGCCCGGCGCGTCGAGCAGCACCGGCTGGACGAGCGCGACGGCGTACCCGCCGCGCACCTGGTCGATGCACGACGTCCGGTCCGACTCCCCCATGGCCCGCGGCGTGAACCCCGCCCGCGCGCACGCGCTCACGAAGCAGCGCTCGAAGCACCCGCTCCCCGGGGCCGTGAGCCACAGCGCGTCGGCGAGCTCACCCAGCCCGACGGCGTCGCGCCCCGCGACCGGGTGGTACTCGTCCACGAGGACGAACACCGGGTCCGTCGAGACCGTCGTCCACACGAGACCGCCGTCGGTCGGCGGCGACGCGTCGTCGCACAGGCCGACCAGCGCCACGTCCAGCGTCCCGCTCGCGAGCCGCTCCGCCGTCTCCTCGACCGACCACGACGTCGCGGTGGTGACGAGGAGGTCGTCGACCCCCAGGGCGGCGGGCAGCGCCGCGTGCAGGCGGCTCGCGAGGAGCCCGCCGATCGCGGAGCTCACCGTCCCCACGCGGACCGTCCCGACGCGGCCCTCGTCGTGCACGTGGCGGTGCGCGTCGTCGACGAGCGCCGCCATCGCGGGCAGCACGACGCGGGCGTGCCGCAGCACGAGCTCGCCGAGCTCGGTCGGCCGCGCGCCCTGGCGGTCCCGCGTGAAGACGCACCCGCCGAGCGTGCGGTCGATCCGGTTGAGCTGGGCCGTGAGGGCGGGCTGCGCGAGCCCGAGCGCCGCGGCCGCCTTGGTCACGCTCCCCGACTCGGCCACCACGACGATCATGCGCAGGTGTCGCACCTCGAGGTCCATGCCACCCGAACGTAACGGTGCGGACCGGCCCTGTCTCGCGGCGACCTGGCGCACCCGCGACCACGAGGTGGCCGCGGGCCACGCGTCACGCGCCGGGCGCCAGGAATCCGTCGCGCACGAGGCCCCGCACCGCGGGAAGCAGCTCGCCCGCGAGGTCGTCGGCGGGCACCTCGAAGAGCGCGGCGATCGCCCCGACGAGCTGCCCGACGGTGAGCTCGCCGTCGCTCGCCCCCACGAGCGCCGCGAGCCCGGTCGACGCCCGGACGGCGCGGCCGAGGCCGTCGCCCTGGCGGAGCAGGACGACCGTCGGGTCAGGCGCGCCGGGCGTGTGGAACCGCTCCTCGGTCACGTCGGGCGCGACGGCGAGCCGCGCCCCCGCGAGCGCCGCGTCGTCGCGGGCGGCGAGCCAGTCGTGCGCGGCGAGCGACGCCGCGAGGTGCGCGCCGAGCGGCTGGCGCACCGGGCCCGTGTGCTCCTCGAGCCGGCGGAGCGTGGGGCGCGCGCCGTCGACGGGTCGCCGCAGCGTCACGATCCCGAACCCGACGGCCTCCACGTCGCGCGCCGCGAAGTCCTCGAGCCACGCGTCGTAGGCCGTCGCCCAGGCCGCGGGCTCGCGCTCCGGGGTCGTGCCGCCGTCGCGGATCCACGTCTCGGCATACTCGGCCGGGTCCTGCACCTCGCGCTGGACCACCCACCCGTCCAGCCCGGACTCGTCCAGCCACGCGCCGACGCGCTCGTCCCACGGGACGCCGCGGCGGTGCTCCCAGTTGCCGAGGAGCTGCGCGACGCCGCCGGGGGCGAGCACCGCGCCGACGCCCGTCACGAGGTCGCGGACGACGTCGTCACCGGCGCGCCCGCCGTCGCGGTACTCGTACGCGGGCAGCGCGCCCGCCCCGTCGGCCCCGGCACGCGGGGTGATGACGAACGGCGGGTTCGACACGACGAGGTCGAAGCGCTCGCCCGCCACGGGGTCGAGCATCGACCCCTCGCGGAGCTCGATCGGCGCGCCGGTCCCCGCCGCGCCCGCGGCCACGTCGTCGGACCCGGCGTCGTCGAGCGCCGCGTTGAACGCCGCGAACCCGAGGGCGCGGCGCGAGATGTCGGTGCCGACGACCGACCGCGCGTGCCGCGCGGCGTGCAGGGCCTGGATCCCGCAGCCGGTCCCGAGGTCGAGGACGCGCCCTACGGGCGTGCGGACCGTCACCTGCGCGAGGGTCAGGGACGCCCCGCCCGCGCCGAGCACGTGGTCGGGCGCGAGACGCCGCCCCGTCGCGAGCTCGCCGAGGTCGGACGACAGCCACCACGTGACCGGGCCGGCCGCGTCCGACGCCGCGTAGGGCCGCAGGTCGACTACGGCGCGCACAGGGTCGTCGTCCTGCGCACCCGCCGCCTCGACCAGCCCGAGCCGCCGGGCGCCGTCGACCCCCGTCCGCCCGAGGGCGGACTCGAGCGCGGCGCGGGGGACGTCGTCGCCCAGCAGGAACAGCGTGGCGAGGACCGCCGTCGGATCGTCCGCGCGCCCGCGCAGCGCGCGCCGCGCCGGCACGGCCTGCTCGCGGTGCAGCGCGGCCGACGCGACCGGGCCGAGCACCTGCTCGACGCCGTCGACCGTGAACCCCGCCGCCGCGAGGTCGGCACGCAGCGTCGCCGCGGCCGCGGCGAGCTCCGCGGGCGCGAGGCCCGCGCCGGGCGTGGCCGGGCTCACGACACGCTCCGGCGCGGCGGGAGCGGTCGAGGCAGGGGCGTCGGCGGGAGGCATGGGTCCATCCTGGCGGATCCGGCCCGGGACGGCCGGTCCGGCCCCGGACGCACCGGACCCCCGGCCGCCGAGGCGGGCCGAGGGTCCGGTGGGAGAGGGGACGTCAGCAGTTCTGCGTGCCGTACACGGCGACGTTCTGCACGCTCGTCGTGAACTCCTGGTCCGACATGACCGAGGTGATCGCGGACATGTCGGCGCTCGCCGGGTCGTCGACGGCGGTCTTGAGGGTGTCGGTGAGCTGGCGGAACACGCCCGTCACCTTGTCCCAGTCGCCGCTGATCTCGGCGGGGGCCTCGGCGGCCTCGAGCGCGGCGGTGAACGTCTCGAACTCGGCGACGCCGGCGGCCGGGTCGCTCGCGTCGATCGAGCCGAGCGAGCTCTGGGCGTCGATCAGGGTCTCGTAGGCCGTGCAGAAGTCGCCCGACGCCTCGGCGTCGCCGGTCTCCTCCTCGGCGGGCTCCTCGGACGCGGAGGACTCCTCCTCCGCCGGGGTCGTCTCCTCCGTGGCCGTCGTCTCGGTGTCGGTGCTCGCGTCGTCGCCCGAGCCGCCGCACGCGGCGAGGCCGAGGACGAGGAGAGCGCTCGTCGCGAGGGCGGTCGTGGTCTTCGTGATCGTCAGTCGGTTGCGCATGGGGCCCATGGTTTCCCACGACGGCGCCGCGCGCCGCCCCGAACCGCCGAAGTGGGGACCGCTCCCCATGTGGCGAGCGACACCGGGTGAAGTTCGGCGGTGCCGCCTCACCGGGTGCAACCCGCCCGGAAGTAGTCCGTCACCGCCTGGGACGACGACGTGAGCGCGCCTGTGTCGATACGCCGCCCGACGCGGTCGATCGCCCGGGACAGCTCGTCCGTGTCGCGCGTCCCGGTCGCCTCGACCTCGTCGGCGATCATCGTCAGGTAGGTCGTCACGACGGCCCAGTCGCGGGCGACGTCCTCAGGAGGGGTCGCTCCGACGAGCGTGTCCCGTGCGGTCGTGAACCCCTCCACGAGGGCCTCGGGGTGCTCGACCGTGAGGTTCACCTGCGCCTTCGCGGCGACGCCCCACGCGACCTCCGCCTCCCGGCACAGCGGGTCCACGGTGGGTCCCTCGACGTGTCCGGACGTCTCGCCGTCGGTCGCGTCGACGGGTGCGCCGTCGTCGGACGGACCGTCGGCGGAGTCGATGCTCCCGCCGTCGTCCGTCGGGGCCGCCGCGGCGGGCGGGGAGGGCGCGGCCGCGGGTGCGGCGTCCGGGAGCGACACCACGTCGAACGCCCCGCTCGCGACGACGGCGACGCACAGCCCCGCGACGACGGCGAGGACCGCGGCGTGGGCCACGGCGCGCACCGGTGATTGCATGGCCCCTATGATGACGCCTCGCGCTTGCGGGGCGAACCCCGCGAGCCGAACGGCTCGCGGGGTTCTGCCCGCGTTCCGCATCAGCCCATCGTGTTGACGATGAGCCCGATGTGCGTGAAGAAGTTCATCGCGCCGAACAGCAGGAACGCCACGCCGGACAGGCCCCACGCCCAGCCGATGATCGTGCGGGCTGCCCGGCGCCCCGAGCGCACGGCGAACGGGAAGAGGATCGCCCCGAGGCCCACGAGCGCGATGAGGCCGGACATGAAGATCGCCTCGACGAGCGGGTAGGCGGCGAACGCACCGGAGATGGGCTCCTCGGGCGGCGCGGCGAAGAGCTGGTACGTCACGCCCGCGACCGCGATGGCGACGAGCCCGAGACCCATGCCGAGCACGAACACCGAGACCGGCCGCGCCACGGCCTGCAGGTGCTCGGTCGCGTCGGCGCGCTCCAGGGCGGCGCGGCCACGGGTCCACAGGTAGAACGCGGCGGCGAGCAGCAGCACGCCGAACGCGAGGCTCGTCTCGCCGAAGACGATGTTGTCGAACGGGAAGCCCCCCGCGGCGAGCGGCCACGTGAGCGTCATGTGCAGCCCGGTCGCCGTGAGGATCGTGCCGAGCACGCCGAAGGCGAGCGACCAGCCCTCGACGACGACGTTCCCCGGCGACCGCAGCAGCTCACGACCGAGCATGACGAGCAGGATCAGCCCGGCACCCACGGCGACGGACATCACGGTGTTGTAGGTAGGCATCTGCGCCCAGTCGATGACGAGCCCCTCGGCGGCGACCATCTCTGTCCACTCCTCTTTCGTTCCCGTGGGTCGCGCTCACGACCCGGGAGACAGTAACCATACGCGCGTATAGGTTATTCCTGGATTCACCCCACGACCCCGGACGAGCGGCGACAGCCTCACTACGATGGCCGCGTGGACGACGGAGCGGGGACCATCGACCGGACGGCGGGGCGCGACGAGGGCGGCGCGGGCGCCGGAGCGGGGCCGACGCCCGGGCTCGCCCAGGACCCGGCGCACGGCGCGCGGCGCGCGGTGCAGGGGCGCAGCGCGCAGCGGCAGCGCGCGATGGTCGAGGCGGCCGCGCACCTGCTCATCGAGGAGGGCTTCGGCGCCGTCACCCACCGCCAGGTGGCGCGTGCGGCGGGCGTGCCGCAGGGGTCGGCGTCGTACTACTTCCCCACGAGCGCGTCGCTGGTCTCCACGGCGGTCGAGGCCGCGGAGGACGTGCGCGCGACGGCGGCGCAGGCGCGCGCCGACGCGTTGCCCCGGCAGGAGCGTTCGAGCGCGGCGACGGCGCGCGAGCTGATCGAGACGTTGTACGCGCCGCACGTGGACGACACGGTGGTCGACGTGCGCCTGGACCCGATGCTCACGGCGATGCGCGACCCGGCGCTGCGGCCGATCATGCGCGCGTCGCGACCGCGGCTGCTGGCGGCGGCGCGCACCGTGCTGGACGCGTCGGGCCACACGCACGTGTCCGACGTGGACCTGGTGGCGCACGTCGTCGACGCGGCGCTGCTGTCCGCGGCCGCGGCGGAGGACGGCCGCGTGCTGGACCACGCGACGGGGACCGTCGCGCGCTTCCTCGACCACTGGCACTGAGGCGACAAACTTACTTACCGGTTATTCAGTCTTGCGGGTAGAGTGGCCGCGCCCGGGCTCCCGAGCGCGTCGGCCGTCACGCCCGACGCGCGCCTGCGCGGGCAACCGTCGCCGTCGCCGTGGAAGGACCGTCCGTGAGCACCCTCCCCTACCTCGACCCCGCTCTGCCCGTGGCCGACCGCGTCGAGGACCTCCTCGCGCGGATGACGCTCCCCGAGAAGGTCGGGCAGATGCTGCAGCTCGACGCGCGCGACGGCGTCGGGCCGGCGGTCCTGGACAAGCACGCCGGGTCGCTGCTGCACACCTCCCCCCAGAACGTGGTCGAGGCGCACGCGCTCACGGGGCAGACCCGGCTCGGCATCCCTCTGCTCGTCGCCGAGGACTGCATCCACGGCCACTCCTTCTGGGTCGGCGCGACGATCTTCCCCACGCAGCTCGGCATGGCCGCCACGTGGGACCCCGAGCTCGTCGAGCAGGTCGCCCGGGCCACGGCGGTCGAGGTCGCCGCGACCGGCATCCACTGGACGTTCTCCCCCGTGCTGTGCATCGCGCGCGACCTGCGCTGGGGACGCGTCGACGAGACGTTCGGCGAGGACCCGTACCTCATCGGCGAGCTCGCGTCGGCGATGGTCCGCGGGTACCAGGGTGACGGCCTCGCGGACCCGACCGGGATCCTCGCGACCGCCAAGCACTTCGCCGGCTACTCCGAGACGCAGGGCGGCCGCGACGCGAGCGAGGCCGACATCTCGCCGCGCAAGCTCCGGTCCTGGTTCCTGCCCCCGTTCGAGCGCGTCGCCCGCGAGGGCTGCGCGACGTTCATGCTCGGCTACCAGTCCATGGACGGCGTGCCCGTCACCGTCAACGGCTGGCTGCTCGACGACGTCCTGCGCGGCGAGTGGGGCTACACGGGCACGCTCGTCACCGACTGGGACAACGTGGGCCGCATGGTCTGGGAGCAGCACATCCAGCCCGACTACGTGCACGCCTCCGCCGCCGCCGTGCGCGCGGGGAACGACATGATCATGACCACGCCGAAGTTCTTCGAGGGCGCGCTCGAGGCGGTCGCCCGCGGCCTCGTCGAGGAGACCGCGATCGACGCGGCCGTGCGCCGCATCCTCACGCTGAAGTTCCGCCTGGGCCTGTTCGAGGACCCGCGGCGCCCCGACGTCGCGCGCCAGGAGGCCGTCATCGCCTCGGCGGCGCACACCGCCGTCAACCTCGAGGTCGCGCGGCGCTCCCTCGTCCTGCTCGCGAACGACGGCACGCTCCCCTTCACGGGCGGGCGCACGGTCGCCGTCGTCGGCCCCAACGCGGACGACGACCACACGCAGCTCGGCGACTGGGCCGGGGCGTCCGGCCAGGCCGACTGGCTGCCCGACGGCCACCCGCGCGAGATGACCACGACCGTCCTCGACGGCTTCCGCGACCTCGTCCCCGAGGGCTGGACGGTCACGCACGCGCGCGGCGCCGACATCCTCACGCTCGAGCCCGACCCCGAGGGCGAGCTGTTCCCCGACGGGCAGCCGCGCCCGCAGGTCGTCGTGCCCGCCGCGCCCGACGACGCGCTGATCGCCGAGGCCGTCGCGACGGCGCGCGACGCCGACCTGGTCGTCGCCGTCGTCGGCGACCGGATCGAGCTCGTCGGGGAGGGCAAGTCGACCGCGACCCTCGAGCTCGTGGGCGGCCAGGTCGCCCTGCTCGACGCGCTCGTCGCGACCGGCACGCCCGTCGTGGTCGTCGTCGTCGCGTCGAAGCCGCTCGTGCTGCCGCCGTCAGCGCACGCGGCGGCCGCGATCGTCTGGGCCGCGAACCCGGGCATGCGCGGCGGGCAGGCCGTCGCCGAGCTCGTCCTCGGGCAGATCGAGCCCGAGGGCCGGCTCCCGATCTCGTTCGCCCGCCACGCCGGGCAGCAGCCCACCTACTACAACGTGGTCCGCGGCCAGCACGGCGACCGGTACGCCGACCTCACGCAGAGCCCCGCGTTCGCGTTCGGGGACGGCCTGAGCTACACGACGGTCGAGTACGCCGACCTGCACGTGCTCGGCTCGGTGCACGGCCCCGACGACGTCGTCCGCGCCCAGGTCACGCTGACCAACTCGGGCTCGCGGCCCGTGCGCGAGACCGTGCAGGTCTACGTGAGCGACACCGTCACGTCCGTGACGTGGGCCGAGAAGGAGCTCAAGGCGTACCGCAAGGTCGCGCTCGCCCCCGGCGAGTCCGCCGTCGTCGACCTCGAGGTGCCCGTCGCGGACTGCACCCTCGTCGACGCCCAGGGCCGGCGGGTCGTCGAGCCGGGCGAGTTCGAGCTCCGCGTCGGGCCGTCGTCCCGCGAGGACGCGCTCCTGCGCGCACCGTTCACCGTCAAGGGCTGAGAGCGTCCCCGGTCCGCGAGACCGGGGACGGGGGCGCCCGGGCCGCGCACGGCCCGGGCGTCCTCGTACGTGCTGACCGGACGATCAGGCGCCGGTCGCGACCCGCTCCGGCTCGACCGTGGACTGCTCGCGGTCGACGCGCGCCGCGCGGAGTCGCGACATGATCACCGCGCCGAACGCGATCGCGGCCGCGACCACGGCGATGCCGATGCGCAGCGCGTGGTTCGCGTCCGCGGGCACGCTCATGAGCACCACCGCGGGGGCGATGAGCACCGACACGAGGTTCATGACCTTGATGAGCGGGTTGATCGCCGGCCCGGCCGTGTCCTTGAAGGGGTCACCGACGGTGTCGCCGATGACGGTCGCCGCGTGCGCCTCGGAGCCCTTGCCGCCGTACGCGCCGTCCTCGACGATCTTCTTCGCGTTGTCCCAGGCCCCGCCGGAGTTGGCGAGGAACACCGCCATGAGCACGCCCGCACCGATCGCCCCGGCGAGGAACCCGGCCAGCGGGCCGACGCCCAGGCCGAAGCCGACCGCGATGGGCGCGAACGCGGCGAGCAGGCCGGGCGTCGCGAGCTCGCGCAGCGAGTCCCGCGTGCAGATGTCGACGACCTTCCCGTACTCCGGGCGCTCCTGGAACGTCATGATCCCGGGGTGCTCGCGGAACTGGCGGCGCACCTCGAAGACGATCGCCCCCGCGGCCCGCGTCACGGCGTCGATCGCGAGGCCGGAGAAGAGGAACACCGTCGCGGCGCCGAGGATCAGGCCCACGAGCGTGATCGGCGAGATGATCTCGTAGTCGAGCATCGCCGTGACGAGCCCTGCACCCTGCTCCTGGACGTCCGCGAGCGCGTGGCTCACGGCGTCCGCGTACGACCCGAACAGCGCGGTCGCGGCGAGCACCGCCGTCGTGATCGCGATGCCCTTGGTGATGGCCTTCGTCGTGTTGCCGACCGCGTCGAGGTCCGTGAGGATCTGCGCGGCCTCCGCGTCGCCGTCGCCGGACTCGCCGACCGACATCTCGTAGATGCCCTGCGCGTTGTCCGACACCGGGCCGAACGTGTCCATCGCGACGATGACGCCGACCGTGGTGAGCAGACCGCACCCGGCGAGCGCGACGAGGAACAGCGCGAGCCACACCGAGCCGCCCGCGAGGAGGAACAGGCCGCAGATCGCGGCCGCGATGACGCCCGCCGTGTACACCGCCGACTCGAACCCGACGCCGATGCCGGACAGCACGACGGTCGCCGCGCCCGTCCGGGAGGTGGCGGCCACGTGCAGGGTCGGCTTCGACGTCGTGCCGGTGAAGTAGCCCGTGATCCACAGGATGATGCCCGCGAGGACGATGCCGATGACGACGGCGAGGCTCGCGACGACGCGCGGGTCGGCCGCGATCCCCGACAGGTCGCCGAGGTCCGCGGTGCCGTCCAGCGCCGAGAACGACGACGGGAGGTAGACGAACGCGGCGACCGCGGCGAGCACCGCGCCGATGAGCGCGGAGAGGTAGAAGCCGCGGTAGATGGCCTTGAGCCCGTTCTCCTGGCCGCGCACGCGCGTGATGAAGACGCCGAGCACGGCGACGAGCGCGCCGAGGGCCGTGACGATCAGCGGGAAGACGAGACCTTCCTCGCCCATCGCGGCCTTGCCGAGGATGAGCGCGGCGACGAGCGTCACGGCGTAGGACTCGAAGAGGTCCGCGGCCATGCCCGCGCAGTCGCCGACGTTGTCGCCCACGTTGTCCGCGATCGTCGCGGCGTTGCGCGGGTCGTCCTCGGGGATGCCCTGCTCGACCTTGCCGACCAGGTCCGCGCCGACGTCGGCCGCCTTGGTGAAGATGCCGCCGCCGACGCGCATGAACATCGCGAGCAGCGCGGCCCCGAAGCCGAAGCCCTCGAGCACCGCGGGGGCGTCGCCCTTGTAGACGAGCACGACGCCCGCGGCGCCCAGCAGGCCGAGGCCGACGACCGACATGCCGACGACGCCACCGGTGCGGAACGCGATGCGCGCGCCCTCGGTGCGCCCGCCCGGCCGGGTCGCGGCCGACGCGACGCGCACGTTGGCCCGCACCGCGAGCCACATGCCGAGGTAGCCGATCGCCGCCGAGAACCCGGCGCCCACGAGGAACGCGACCGAGCGCCCCACGCGGATGCCGCCGTCGCCCGGCAGGAGGAACAGCAGGCCGAACACGATCACCGCGAACAGGGCGAGCGTGCGGAACTGGCGGCTCAGGTACGCCCCGGCGCCCTCCTGCACCGCCTGGGCGATGTCCTGCATCTTCGCCGTGCCGTCGTCCGCGGCGAGGACCTGTCTGCGCAGGACGAACGCGAAGACGAGCGCCACGAGCGCGATCACCGCGATGACGGCGACGATGGTGAGACTTTCCGAACCGAGCGTGAGCATCCGTCCTCCTTGACGAACCGCGCGACCGTCGCGCCGGTCCCCTGCCGGAGCGATGGGGGTGAGTCTACGCACGTGTGGCGCACGTCACGACCACTCGTGCAGGACGTCACAAGCACGCACCGAGAACCCGCTCGATGCCTCGCCCGGGGGGTCGACGCTCACCGGGCCCCAACCGATCTCTCGACCCGGACGTTGAGTAGGTCGAGAGTGTTCACAGGGAGCGGGGAGGCGGTCGCGATGGCGCGGTGGGAAGAGGTGCTGGACGAGATCGTCCGCACGCGGCGTCGAGCCCTCGTGGGGTACGCGTACCTCCTCACGGGCAACCTCTGCGAGGCGGAGGACCTGGTGCAGGACGCCCTGTTCCGGACCTTCCGCCGCGGCCGGGCCGCGACCGACTTCGAGCTGGCCGAGAGCTACGTGCGCCGCGCGATCGTCACCACCTTCGTCGACGGCACCCGTCGGACGACGCGATGGAGGGGCGTCCGCCACCTCGTCACCTCACCGGACCGTACCGACCGTGTCGAGCCGGTCGTCGAGGCCCGTGTCGACGTCCTCGCGGCACTGGCCGTGCTGACGCCCCGGGAGCGCGCGTGCGTCGTCCTGCGCTACTTCTCCGACCTCACCATCCGCGACGTCGCGGACCGGTTGTCGATCAGCGAGGGCACCGTGAAGCGATACCTCAGCGACGCGAACGCGAAGCTCGCGACCAGGCTCGGGCCGATCCGGGCCGCCGACGACGACCTCACCGT
This sequence comes from Cellulosimicrobium protaetiae, assembly GCF_009708005.2. NCBI lineage: Bacteria > Bacillati > Actinomycetota > Actinomycetes > Micrococcales > Promicromonosporaceae > Cellulosimicrobium > Cellulosimicrobium protaetiae. Next base: position 4,240,235 of record NZ_CP052757.1, read on the forward strand.
CACGCCGTCCGGGACGACCGCCACACCTGCTCAGGGAGGTGCACGATGAACGGCCCCACGAACCACGGCCCCGTCGAGCTCGACGTCGTCCTGCGGACGCTCGCGCACGAGGTCGTCCCGCCGACGGACGACGCCACGACCGTGGCACGCGTCCGCGACGGGGTGCGCCACGCACGGCGACGGCGCGCGATCCTCGTCGGCGCCGCGACCGCGCTCGTCGTCGCGGCGGTCGGCGTCGGCGCGAACGCCGTGCTCGAGGAGACCCCCCGCCCCGTCCTGCCGGCGCCCGCACCGAGCCCCGACCCGACGCCCAGCCCGGCGCCGACCCATCGGACCGCGTTCCCCGCACCCGTCACGACGGACGCGCTCCTGTGCCAGGCGCCCGCACCGGACTCCACGGGCAGCACCCCGCTCGCGACCGTGACGATCGACGAACCGGCGGTGACCGTGACGTCCCTGCGCCTGGTCGACGTCTCCGCCCACCTGGACGTCGACGAGGCCGCGCGGGTCGAGGTCCTGGACCCGCGCGTGAACGCGGGGTACGTCATCGTGCAGGACGGGGTCGTCGTGTCGTCGACGATGACGCACCACGAGGCGCCCGCGCCCGCGCTCGACCTCACCGAGGGGGAGGTGATGGACGTCGGCGGCCGCGTGGACTCGTTCGCCATGTGCGATCCGAAGGGCGTCACCTCGCACTCGCCGTCGCTCCTCCCCGGGGAGTACGAGCTGGCCGTCGTCGTCCCGTGGGTCGTGTCGTCGTACGCGCTCGAGCGTGACGGCGCGTGGGGCGAACCGGTGACCGCCGCAGGGTCGGAGGAACCGCTGTTCGACGGCTGGCTGGTGTCCGACCCGGTCCCCTTCGTCATCGAGCCGTCACCGGAGGCGGAGGCACCCGGGACGTCCGAGGTCCCCGGCGCCTTCTCCGGCGCCACGACCACCTTCCCCACCGCGCCGACCTACGAAGACCTGCAGTGCGGCCAGACCGCACCCACGCCCACGGGCGACGAGCTGCTGGCCCGTCTGGACATCGCGACGGACCCCCTGGCGGTGACGAACGGGGGCGAGACGACCCTCTCCGCGCAGGTCGTCGGCATCCCGACGGCGCGCACGGAGACCGTCGACTTCCGGTGGCTGCGTGCGTACGTCATCTCCCAGGACGGACGGATCGTCAGCTCGACGGTCCCCGCCACCGACTCGGACGGGAACGTCGTGCTCGAGCCGGGTGGGACCGAGCCGCTGGACCACGTCGTGTCCGCGTCGGTGGCCTGCGAGTGGGGGCTCCCGTCGGGCACCGCGCTCCCGCCCGGCGAGTACGCCGTGCAGGCCGTGCACCCGTGGATGATCACGTCCTACGACCTCCAGCAGCCGGACGGCTCGTGGGGCGCCACGACCACGGGAGGCGACCTGTACAAGGGATGGCTCGTCTCCGACCCCGTCCTCCTCACCGTCTCCTGACACCTTCCCCCGACCACCCGCTGCTCCGTGGAACGGCGGCGGACGACCTGCTACCCAACGGTTCTCGCCCGGCGAGCGTCGTGATCGGTAGACGACCCGACCACGACGAGGGAGGACGGACGTGCCACGCTGGGACGGCGAGCTGGGCGACCTGGTCGCCCGGCGCGGTCGTGCGCTGAACGGTTACGCCTACCTGCTGTGCGGCGACGCGCAGCAGGCGGAGGACCTCGTGCAGGACGCGCTCGTCAAGGTGTTCTCCCGGCTGCGCCGGCCGCCCTCCGCACGGCCCGGCACCGTCCGCACCGTCGACCTCGGCGTGGACCCACCCGGACGCGCAGCCGCGCCGGACGTCGCGAGCACCGAGGGGTACGTGCGCAGCACGATCCTCACCCTCTACCTCGACGGCTACCGGCGCCGGCGCCGATGGACGGGCGTGCGTCACCTCGTCGCGACCGACGACGCGGTGCGCGGCCCCGAGGCGGCTGCCTCCGCGCGCGCCGACGTCGCCGCGGCCCTCGCCGGGCTGACGCCCCGGCAGCGCGCGTGCGTCGTCCTGCGGTACTTCGAGGACCTCACGGTTCCCCAGGTCGCCGCCGCGCTGGGCAGCGCGGAGGGCACCGTCAAGCGCCACCTGCACGACGCCATGGCGGTGATGCACGCCACCTTGCACGACGACCACGCGGGCACCCGTCCCGCACCACGCCCCGGCGGGAGGCGAGCACGATGACCACGCACCACGCGCGCGACGACTGGGAGACGACTCCGGACGACGGCGAGGCCCTCGCCCACGCCCTGCGCACGATGGCCGACGACGCACCCGCGCCGTCCGCCGACGTCCCGTCGAGGCTCCGGGCCGTCCGGTCCCAGGTCCGACGACGGCGCGCGGCCAAGAAGACAGCGCTCGGCGCCGCGACGCTCGGCGTCGTCGCCGTGCTCGCCGTGGGCGCGACGCAGCTCCCCGCATGGGACTCGAGCGAGCCGCTGCCCGCAGAACCTCCGAGACCGGTCTCCGTCGCGTGCGGCACGACGGTCGACCTCGACCCTCTGCCGGACGACGGACCCCTGATCCTTCCCGCCTTCGCCGTCGTCCTCGAGGGCGACGGTGAGGTCGCCGCCGGGGACCGCTGGAACGGCATGCTCCGCGTCACGGGCGGGACCGTCGGGCCCGGCCACACGGTGCGGCTCGTCGACGTGGACCTTGTCGCCACGCGCGGGCTGGAGGTCGTCGGTGTCCCCGCCGAGCCGGTCGTCCCGTCCCAGGAGTCCGCCGTGGAGAACGACACCACCGGTCCCCGGATCGGTGCGCACTTCGTCTCGTGCGAGTCCGGCGCACCCCTCGCACCGGGCACGTACGACGTGTACGCCGGGGCGACGCTGCTGCCCGGTACGGGCGAGCTCCCCCTGGTCGCGGGTCCGGTCTCGATCGACGTGGGAGACCGTCCGACGACGCCCTCCCCCGTCGTCGGCTACCAGCCGCCCTGGCTCGAGGGCACGCCCGTCTCGTGCGGCATGTCTGCCGACGACCTGGCGCCGCTGGCCGGCCCCGGGCTCACGCTCGAGACCCGCGGTCTCGCCACCGAGGAGCCCGGCGTCGTCGACACGTCGCTCACGAACGCGGGGAGCGAGCGGTTCTCCGGCGTCGTGGCCAGCGTCGGGCCGGTGGCCTGGGTGCGGGACGGCATCGTGGTGGCGGTCGGCCCGAACGCCCTGGAGTCTCCGCTCGAGGTCGAGCTCGCCCCGGACCAGCTGCTGGACCTCGGCGCCCAGGCGATCGCGACGGACTACTGCTCCCCCGGCACGGACGGTCTGTTCACGACTCCTGTCACTCCCGGCGACTACGACCTCGTCCCCTACCAGGGCGTCCTCACGAGCTCCGGCGCCGACTACGCGGCGTGGGCCGTCGGCGACCCCGTCGCCGTGACGCTCGGCACCGACGGCACCATCGTCCCGCGAGGCTGACCCGCAAGCCCGGGATGAGTCCCGCTACCGCGCAGTCGCGCCGAGCGCGAGGCGCGCGACGTCGTCGGGCCGCGTGAGCGGGTACAGGTGCCCCTCGCCCGCGATCCCGACGCGCGGGATCCCGAGCTGTCCGGCGAGCTCGCGCTGCTCGCGCAGGAACCGCGCGCTCTGCCGCAGACCCGTGACGAGGAGCGGGTGCGCCTCGGGCGGGAGGCGGCGCCCGCCGTCGACCAGGGCGCGCACGCGCGGAGCCTGCGCCCAGCTCGCGAACCACTCGTCGGCGAGCATCGGCCACGTCGCGCGGGCACCGTAGCGGCTCCCGGCCGCGTCCGCGGCCAGAGGGTCCGGACCTCGCACGACCCACCGGACGGCTCCCCGGCGGAGTGTCGGACCCGCCGTCGCGAGCACGCCCGCGAGGACACGGGCGGCGGCGGACCCCGCACGGGCGAGCGGGCGGCCGGGGTGCAGCGCGGGTACGTGCGGCTCCCACGGGCTCGTCGGGTCGAGCAGCACCAGCCGCTCTACCTCGTCCGGGTGGCGCAGCGTCCACTCGATCGCGGCGAGACCGCCCACCGAGTGGCCGACGACGCGGACCGGGTGCGAGCCGCCGATCCCTAGCGCACGACGGATCGCGTCCACCGGACCCGTGACGGGGGTGCGCCAGGCGTCGAGGACACGCACGTCGTCGTCGACCTGCCCGTCGGTCTCCACCGTGCGCAGTGCCCGGGCGAGCGGCGCGAAGTCCTCGGGAGTCAGGGCGAGGCCCGGCAGGACGACCCAGGTCATGCCGACTCCTCTCTCTCCCGGAGGCGCTCGGTGCCCCGGGCGGCCCCGACCACCCTACGGAGCGCTCCTGGGCGTGCGTAGGGTGGAGCCTGTGTCCACGCCCAGCACCCCCGTGACCGACCCGACACCGCACGACCGCGCGCTCGCGCACGCGCACGACCTCGCGACGTTCGTCGAGGCGTCCCCGTCGTCCTACCACGCGGCCCACGAGGTCGCGCGCCGTCTCGAGGCAGTCGGCTTCGAGCGGCTCGACGAGACGGCGGCGTGGCCGACGACGACCGGCAGCGAAGGCGAGGGGCCTGCGGGCGGGCGGTACGTCGTCGTGCGCGACGGTGCCGTGATCGCCTGGGCGGTCCCGTCGGGCGCGACCGCGACGACACCGTTCGCGATCCTCGGAGCCCACACCGACTCGCCCGGTTTCAAGCTCAAGCCGCGGCCGAGCGTCGTGCGCGAGGGCTGGTGGCAGGCGGGGGTGGAGGTCTACGGCGGCCCGCTGCTCAACTCGTGGCTCGACCGCGAGCTCGAGCTCGCCGGGCGCCTGGTGACGTCCGACGGCGCGGAGCACCTCGTGCGCACCGGGCCCCTGCTGCGCATCCCGCAGCTCGCGATCCACCTCGACCGGGCGGCGAACGAGGGTCTCGCGCTCGACAAGCAGCAGCACACGCAGCCGGTGTGGGGGCTGGCGTCGGCGTCCGGTCCGGCCGGGTCGGACACGGTGGGCGGCGGCGAGCGACCGAGCGGCGGCGACGTGCTCGCGGAGCTCGCGCACCACGCGGGCGTCCGGGCGAGCGAGGTCGCGGGCTACGACGTCGTCGTCGCGGACACGCAGTCGCCCCGCGTGTTCGGCGCGCACGGTGCGTTCCTCGCGTCGGGCCGGCTCGACAACCTGATCTCGGTGCACGCCGGTCTCGTCGCCCTGCTCGAGGTCGCCGGCACGCCGGAGTCTCCGCTGAAGGGCGACGTGATCCCCGTGCTCGCGGCGTTCGACCACGAGGAGATCGGGTCCGAGTCGCGCTCCGGGGCGTCAGGGCCGTTCCTCGCGGACGTGCTCGACCGGGTCGCGGCCGGCCTCGGCGCCACCGGGGAGGACCGGCACCGCCAGCTCGCGGCGTCGCTGTGCGTGTCGAGCGACGTCGGGCACTCGGTGCACCCCAACTACCCGGAGCGTCACGACCCCGCGAACCGCCCCCTCGCGGGCGGCGGCCCGATCCTCAAGATCAACGCGAACCAGCGCTACACGACCGACGCGCACGGCGCGGCGGCCTGGGCGCGGGCCTGCGCACGGGCCGGGGTGCCGAGCCAGGAGTTCGTCTCGAAGAACACCGTCCCGTGCGGCTCGACCATCGGCCCGCTCACCGCGACCCGCCTCGGCATCCGCACGGTCGACGTCGGCGTCCCGATCCTCTCGATGCACTCCGCGCGCGAGCTCACCGCCGTCGTCGACCCGTGGTACCTCTCCCGCACAATGACCGGAATCTTCCGCGGCTGACCCATCCCCCTCCCCCGGCCCCCGCCGAACAGGCGGTCCTGGCTCGTCCCGGGCGTCGGACGGACCAGGACCGCCTGGTCGAGCGACCAGGATCGCCTGGTCGGCGGGTCGAGCAGGGAGCGGGCGGTGGTCGGCAGGTCAGTAGCGGCGTTGGCCGCGCTCGGCGCGGGCTCGGATGCCGCGCAGCATCCTTTGCGTCATGAGGAAGCTCACCGGCTGCACCGCCTCGACGACGGCGCGGCCCACGGCGCCGAGCGGGAGGTAGCGCTCGCGGACCAGCAGGCGAGACCTCGGCGTCCCCTCCTCGCCCGGCGGCAGCGGGCGGACGACGAACGCCCACGAGAAGCGGAACGGCATCGTGTCCGGCTGACCCGGCCCCGGCGCACCGAGCAGCACGAGGTGCGAGCCCGGCTCCAGGAGCGCGACGCGCAGCGCGGCCTCGTCGGCGAGGTGGACGTCGTCGCCGACCGCGAGCCCCTGCCAGCGCTCCTCGACCGCGTCGGCGCTCCGGATGCCCAGGCCGACGAGGTTCTCCAGCGCGTCGTACGAGTAGAACCCGCCGCGGCCCTGGCCGAGTTGCACGAGCCACGGCCAGACCTCCGCCGGCGGCGTGTCGATCGACACGGCCCGCGTCGCGACGACGGCGCGCGCGTCGGGCACGAGGTCGTCGCCCGGGAGGACGCACTCGTGCTCGCCCTCCCACGTGCCCCAGGTCTGGGTCATCCGCCGGGTGAGCAGGAGCGCCCCCACGGCGAGCGTCGCCGTCGCCACGACCCGGACCCCGCGCACCGCTCCCATGCGTCGATCCTCGTCCGCGCCGGGCGCGCCGCGCGAGGGCCGGAGGTCCTGAGCACCTGGCGCTCGGCCGCAGGGCGGGCCGGAGGTGGGAGACTCGGAGGCGTGCCGCACGCCCCCGCCCCCACCTCCCTGCGACCGACGAGCGCGGCCCTGCTCGACGTGCTGCGCGCGGGCGGACGGCGCGACGAGCGGCTGCTGCACGTGCGCGAGCTGCCCGCGCGGAAGGGTACGCAGGCCGAGTGGCCGGCGTGGTCCGACGCGTCGCTCGTCGCGGGGTACCGCGCGCTCGGCGTGGAGCGCCCGTGGGAGCACCAGGTCGTCGCGGCCGACGCCGCGTGGTCGGGCCGGCACGTCGCGCTCGCCACGTCCACGGGGTCGGGCAAGTCGCTCGCGTTCTGGCTGCCTGCGCTCTCGTCCGTCCGGGCCGACACCGCGGCGCGCCTCCTCGACCCGGGCCGCATCGAGTCGGTGGCCCGGCGGGGCTCCGTGCTGTACCTCTCCCCCACCAAGGCGCTCGCCGCCGACCAGCTCTCCGGGCTCCAGCGGCTGCTCGACGCCGCGGGGACGCGCGACGTGCGCGTCGCGACGTGCGACGGCGACACCGGCCAGGACGAGCGGCGCTGGGTCCGCGAGCACGCCGACGTCGTGCTGACCAACCCCGACTTCCTGCACTTCGCGCTCCTGCCGAACCACCGCGGCTGGGCGCGCCTCCTGCGCGACCTGCGGTACGTCGTCGTGGACGAGGGCCACGCCTACCGCGGGGTGTTCGGTGCGCACGTGTCCCTCGTCCTGCGTCGGCTGCGGCGCCTCGCCGCGCACTACGCGCGCGAGGGCGACCGTCCGCCGACGTTCGTCGTCGCGTCGGCCACGACCGCCGACCCCGCGACGAGCGCTGCGCGTCTCGTGGGGGTCGAGCCCGACGGCGTCGTGACGGTCGCGCGGGACACCTCGCCCGCGGGGCGCAAGACGTTCGCGCTGTGGGAGCCGCCCGTCGTCGTGGGCTTCGACGCGGGCTCCGCGGACGGGCCCTCCGAGGAGCCCCCTGCGACACCCGCCGACCGTCGCGAGGACGACCCCGCCGTCGCGACGACGGTCGACGCGGCGGCGGAGCACCCGCGGCGCAGCGCGACCGCCGAGGCTGCGGACCTGCTCGCCGACCTCGTCATCGCGGGCGCGCGCACGCTCGCGTTCACGCGCTCGCGCCGCGGGGCGGAGGCGGTCGCGGTGCAGACGCAGGACAGCGTGCGCGTCGTCGACCCGCGGCTCGTGCGGCGCGTCGCCGCCTACCGCGGCGGGTACCTCCCCGAGGAGCGGCGCGAGCTCGAGGACGCGGTGCGCACGGGCGACGTCCTGGGCCTCGCGACGACCAACGCGCTCGAGCTCGGCGTCGACATCTCGGGCCTCGACGCCGTGCTCATCGCGGGCTGGCCGGGCACGCGCATGTCGGTGTGGCAGCAGGCGGGCCGCGCCGGGCGCGCGGGCGCGGACGGCCTCGTGGCGTTCGTCGCCCGGGAGGACCCGCTCGACACGTTCCTCGTGCACCACCCCGAGGCCGTGTTCGACGCCCCGCTCGAGGCGACCGTGTTCGACCCCGCGAACCCGTACGTGCTCGCGCCCCACCTGTGCGCGGCCGCGGCCGAGAACCCGCTGCGGTCCGACGACCTCCCGGCGTTCGGCGATCCCGAGGCGGTGCGCGGCCTGCTCGACGTGCTCGTCGCCCGGGGCGCCCTTCGCCGTCGCGCGTCCGGCTGGTACTGGACGCACGCGCAGCCCGCCACGGGCATGACCGACCTGCGCGGCTCGGGCGGCGCGCCCGTGCGGGTGGCCGAGGCCCGCACCGGGCGGCTGCTCGGCACGGTCGACGCGGCGTCCGCGGACGGCTCCGTGCACGACGGCGCCGTGTACGTCCACCAGGGCCGCACCTATGTCGTCGAGCACCTCGACCTCGCCGACCACGTCGCGCTCGTGCGCCGCCAGGACGTCGACCACGGGACGTGGTCACGGTCCTCGACGTCGATCACGATCGTCGACGACCCCGCCGACGGCGACGTCGCGGCGGGGCGCGAAGTCGTCGAGCGGTCGTGGGGACCCGTCGGCTGGGGCTACGGCCCGGTCGACGTGTGCTCGCAGGTGGTGAGCTTCCAACGCCGCCGCCTCCTCGACATGCAGGTCCTCGGCACCGAGACCCTCGACCTCCCCGAGCGCACGCTGCCGACGATGGCCGTCTGGTGGACGGTCCCGCAGTCGGTGATCGAGGAGGCGGGCGTCGACGCCGACGAGCTGCCCGGCGCGCTGCACGCCGCCGAGCACGCGTCGATCGGCCTGCTCCCCCTCCTCGCGACGTGCGACCGCTGGGACCTCGGCGGCGTCTCCACGGCGCTGCACGCCGACACCGGCGAGGCGACCGTGTTCGTGCACGACGCCTACCCCGGCGGCGCGGGGTTCGCCGAGCGCGGGTACGAGCTCGGCGCGACGTGGCTGCGCGCCACGCGCGACGCCATCGCGCGCTGCCCCTGCCACGACGGCTGCCCGGCGTGCGTGCAGTCCCCCAAGTGCGGGTCGTACAACGCCCCGCTCGAGAAGGCCGCCGCCGTCCGCCTCCTCGACGCCGTCCTCGCCCACGCGCCCACCTCGTAGCACCGGTGGCCGCCGGGGGTCGCCGAGGTCGTTCCCGACGACGCGCGGTGACATGGTCGAGGCTCGCCCACAACGCGGCACCCGCACTCGCCCGACCCCTTCTCACCGTGGTCCGTGGTCACCGCGACCGGGCGCTCGTTCAGCGCGCAGTTGCCGGACCCGCGCGGGCGGCGGCCGTCGCCTGGCCGACCGCGACACCGAGGACGGTGACGCCCGTGGTCGTGGCGACGTCGACCCGGACGGCCCCGCCGCCCTGCTCGGCGCACGCGGTGACCGCGACCGCGTTGCGGGCCGCGACCTCGCGGGCACGACCGCACGGGTCCCAGCCATCGCGCAGCGCGGTGGCCGCCGCCAGCGCGGCGAGGTCGGCGCCGGTCTGCGCGGCTCCGCGGGCCGCCTGGGCGTGGGCGAGCGATCCCAGGCCGAGGGCGAGCACGAGCACGGCGGCGACGATCCCGAGCACGAGCACCGTGCCCGCGCCACGCTCCGCGCCACGCTCCGCGTCGAGCACCTCGTCGTGCCGCCCGATCGCGACCCAGGCCAAACCGTGACTCCCGCTGCGCCCCTGCGGCGCACGTGCGGCGCGTGACACCGGTCGCGACGTCGGGCCGTCCTCGACCACGGCCCGGTCCCGGCTCATGGCTCGACCCACGCGACGGCCTCGCCGCTCGCGCGCAGCGGCGACCCTGAGAGCCACCCGCCGACGACGGGCGTCGTGACGCGGACCTCGACCCACGGGTCGCCGCGCACCACGCCGACGGTCGCGCCGTCGCCCGCCACCCGGAGCGCCGTCGCGCGCACGGTCGCGTCGTCCTCGCCGATGGCCGCCGCACGGGCCGCGGCCCTCGCCGCGTCGGAGGAGCGCATCTGCGCGCCCGCCGCCGCGGCGAGGGTGAGGACGACGACGAGGACGAGGACGACCGCCGGCAGCGCGACGGCGAGCTCGGCCGTGACCGCACCCCGCTCCCGGTCGTCGCGCGACCGGACCCCGCACGAGCGGACCTCGCACGAGCGGACCTCGCACGAGCGGACCGCGCGCGAACGGAGCACCCACGGCCGGAGCCTGCGCCACGCACCGGTGCCTGCGCCTGCGTCCCGTCGCACGGCTCAGCCCAGCGACAGCGCGCTGCGCACGATGCCGAGCAGCAGCTCGCGCACCTCGCCGCTCTTGAGCACGACGATGAGCAGCCCGGCGAAGCCCGCCGCCGCGACCGTCGCGATCGCGTACTCCGCGGTCGCAAGACCGGCCTCACCGTCCTGTCCCGTGCTCGTCCCCGTCAGGCGCGCGAGCGCTCGCCGCATCGTTCCCGTCATGTCCGGACTCCTCTCCCGTGGCCCGCGGTCGCGGGCGATCGGGGACACCGTGACGGGTCGCGCCCCGGCTCCGCACCCCGCTCCGCGCCGACGGTGGACGAGCCCCTCCCGGGCCCGGCCTGTGGACGGCGACGGCCCTTGCGGCTCGTGGAGTCCTGGTGCCGACGACCCCGCGGGCTCGCACCCGACGAGGCCCGGCGCGCGCGCCGTCAGTCCCAGGTGAGGGGGTCCAGGAAGAGGTGGAAGCGGAGCCGGTCGGCGTCGACCGGAGACCCGTAGAGCGACGGGAGCTGGTCCTGGATGTGCTGGGCCTCGTCCGGCCACGTGTCCTGCGCGCTCGCCAGCAGCAACGAGAGGTCGGCGTGCCGGTCGGCCACGCCGAGACGACCGAGGTCGACGAACCCGGAGACCTCGAGCGTCTCGGGGTCGAGCAGGACGTTGGGCAGGCAGAGGTCGCCGTGGCAGACCACCCGCTCGCTCGCCTCCTGCTCCAGGCGCACGGGCAGCTCGGTGGCGAGCTCGGCGAGGAGATGGTGGCCCTCCCGGCCCTCCTGCTCGGGGCGGAGGAACTCGGGGTGCACGGCGTCCCGGGCGACCACGTCCTGCGCCAGAGCCAACATGGTGCGCAGACCCCGGTCGAAGGGGCAGGCGTCCAGGGGGAGATCATGGAGCTCCCTGACAGCGGCCACGACGTTCGCCCAGGCTCTGCCGACCTGGTCGGGCCGGACCTGGTCGGCGGGCACTCCAGGCACCGCGCCGGTCGTCAGGACCGCCCCGTCCGCGCTCTCGACCCATCCGAGCACCTGCGGTCCACGGACCCCGCGGTCGGCCGCCCACCGTGCGCGGTCTCGCTCGCCGGCCAGCTCGGCCATCTGGTCGACGCTCGCGACCTTCGCGTACCGAGCACCGTCCGCGCTCGCGAAGACGCGGGAGGACGACTCACCGCTGCCGACCTCGACCCAGTCCTCCGACGCCAGGGATCCGAGCGCGGAGGGGTCGCCCGTCGTCGTGCCCATGCACCCACCCTAGTGAGCCGGTCCGCCGGCCCGGAGCGACGCCGCACGGGACGGGAGCGACTACCTGCCCAGCAGTCCCGACCCGAGCGAGACGAGGACCGGCACCAATCCGACGAGCACGAACGCGGGGAGGAAGCACGCCCCGAGCGGGAGGACGAGGTGCACGGCGAGGCGCGCCGCGGCGGCCTTGGCGGCCGCGGTCCGGTCCTGTCGCGACGCCTGTGCCGCGGCACGCAGCGCGGGAGCGGGAGCTGCTCCGTGCAGCCAGGCCGGGCGCAGCGCGCGCTGCACGACCTCGAGCCGCGGCGGGGCACCGGCCCAGGCCGCGTCCCACGAGGAGCCGAGGAGGAGGGCCGCACCGGCAGCGCGCAGCCCGGCGCCCTCGCGACCGCCGACGCACGACCCGACCACGTCCAGGACACGGGGCAGCGCAGCGCCGGCCCGGACCGCCGCCGCGAGGAGCTCGAGGAGCACGCCGGTCTCGACCACGGGCTCGGCGCGGTCCCGGCGTCCATGGCTCCCGCCCCCGGCGAACCGCCCACCCGCGCCGGCCGCGACGTCACGGCCGCCCGTGCTCTCCCCACGTCGGGCCACGCCGACGACCCGTCGCCCGACGGCGGAGCGCGCGAGCCACCACGGCGTCGTCGCGGCCAGGACCCATGCCGCCACCAGGAGCGCCGTCACCCGTCCTCCCCCACGGAGCGCGCGCGCTCGACGAGCCGCGACGACCAGGCACGTCCCGCGAGCAGCAGGAGGAGGCCCAGCAGCACCCCGGCGGTCCCGAGGCCACCGTCGGTCGCGGTCCCGAGCGGGTCGGCGCCGAGGACGTACCCGAGCAGGACCCCGACGGCCGGGAGCCACAGGAGCACGCGCGCGGTCGTCCGCGGCCCGGCGAGCGCGGCGTCACGCTCCGCGCGGGCCTCGGCGTCCGCGGCGACGGAGGCCGCGACCTCGTCGAGCACCGACGCGAGCGGCGCACCGACCTCGACCGCCAGGCGGCAGGCGGCCGCGAGGGCGTGCGCCGTCGCGAGCCCGCCCACGTGCGGCGCGAGGTCGGCGACCCGGGGCACGCCGGCGTCGTCTACCCGCACCCCGACCGCCCTCTCCCAGGCGGCGCCGGGCGCGGCGCCGGACCGCAGGAGCGAACCCACCTGCGTGACGACGACCCGCACGAGCTCCGGCACGCCCGGCGCCCGCGTCCGCCGTCGGAGGGACGACGGCCGACCCGCGCGCCGCGGCGACGGACCGACGACCGTGCGCGCCGACCGACCTCCCCGTGCGACCGCGCACCAGACCGCGACCCCGACGAGCACCCCCACGAGCACCGTCACGTCGACCTCACACCGACCACCGGCCCACGAGCTCGTCCCAGGCCGGGCCCTCGACGGGCCCGGTGACGTGCCCAGCAACGGGCCTGGCGACAGGCACAGCGACAGGCACGGCGACGGGAACGGCGACGGGAACGGCGAGTGGACCCCCGAAGGGCCCTCCGACGGGCACGGCGGCGACGCCCGGCGACCACCCCGACCGCCCCGGCGCCCCGTCCCACGACCCCGCGACGTCGACGCGCAGCCCGCGCTGCTCGTCGCCGCGCACGAGCCCGATCTGGGCGAGCACGCGCCGGGTCGTGCCGCCCGCACGTACCCGGCGCAGGTGCAGCACGACGTCGAGGCCGCCGACGGCCTGGGCCGCCACGGCGGCGCGGTCCATCCCCGCGAGCGCCGCCAACGCCTCGAGCCGGGCGGGGATCACCTCGACGTCGTTGGCGTGGATGGTCGCCAGCCCACCCTCGTGACCGGTGTTGAGCGCCATGAGCACCTCGCGCACCTCGGCGCCGCGGCACTCGCCCAGCACGATGCGGTCGGGGCGCATCCGCAGCGCGGCGCGCACGAGGTCGGCGAGGTCGACGCTGCCGGCGCCCTCGACGTTCGGCCGCCGGGCGGTGAGCGGGACGACGTGCGGGTGGTCGGGGTCGAGCTCGCGCGCTTCCTCCACGCACACGATGCGCTCGTCGGGCGGGACGAGCGCGAGCAGCGCGGCGAGCAGCGTCGTCTTGCCGGTCCCGGTCCCGCCGGACACGAGGACGCTCGCGCGGCGGGCGACGAGCCCGCGCAGGACCGGCTCCCACGCGCGCGGGACCGTGCCGGACGCGACGAGGTCGGCCAGCCCGAACGTCCGCGTCCGCAGCACGCGCAACGAGATCACGGCCCCTTCCCCGCACACGGGTGCCACCACGGCGTGCAGCCGCGTCCCGTCCGGGAGCCGCGCGTCGACGACCGGCGAGGCGTCGTCGAGACGCTGCCCGCCCGCCGCGGCGAGCCGGACGGCCAGCGACCGGACTGCCTCCGGCCCGCCGAGCGGGACGACGACCCGTTCGAGACCGGCGCCGCGGTCGACCCAGACCTCCTCCGGCCCGTTGACGAGCACGTCGGTCACGCCCGGCTCGTCGAGGTAGCGCTGGAGCGGACCGGCACCGAAGATCTCCGCGTGCGCCGTGCGGGTCAGCTCGCGCAGCGCGGTCGCGCCGAGCACCCGCCCGGACGCCCGCAGCGCGTCGGCGACGGCCACGTCGTCCGGCGCCGCGACCGCACCGGCACCGTGCTCGGCGCCGGCCCTGACGAGTCGCTCCCGGACGCCGTCGAGCAACGGACCGCGCCCTCGCTCGGTCCGGCCCGGGGCAGGTTCCCGTCTGCTCACCGACCGCTCCCCAGGTACCGCTCCGCGAGCTCCCGACCCGCGCGGACGACCGGCCCGCGCCCGACGCACGGTCCTTGACCGCGCTCGATCGCGCCCGCGAGCGCCCGGTCCCAGCCGACGATCGTGGCGACGTCCAGCCCGACGGCGTCCGCGACCTCCCCGCCGGACAACCGCCCCGGGGCCGGCCGGCGCAGGACGAGCGCTGCCGGGCCGACGAGTCGGTCGCGCACCGCGGCGGCGCCCGCGACGCCGGCCACGTCGAGCGGCGTCACGACCAGCACCTCGTCGCACGCCCCGAGCAGGCCCGCGGCAGCGGCGCCCGTGCCGAGCGCGGCCCGGTCGACGTCGAGGACGAGCACCCCCGACCGGGCCGACGTGACCTCGGCGAGCGCCGCCACGACGTCCGCGAGCGCCGCGGGCTCCGGGCCGCCACCGCGCTCGGTGCTGACGACCGGGACCGTGCCCCACCGGGGCAGGCGCACGAGCAGGTCCTCGCCGTCGAGCCGTCCGCGCGCGTCGGCGAGGTCGGGCCAGCGCACGCCCGGGTCCTGCTCGACGCCGAGGAGGACGTCGAGGCCCCCGCCCACGAGCGCGACGTCCACCAGGCACGTGGGTGCGCGGCGTCGGGCCGCCGCACGGGCGAGCGAGGAGGCCACGACGCTCGCCCCCGCCCCGCCGCGTGCACCGACCACCGCTACGACCGCACCGCCCATCGCGTCCTCCCCCTGCCGTCCGTGGACCGCGGCCCACCCTGCCGTGACGGGCCGGGCGTCGTCGGGCCGCCCGCGCGACCTGTGGACGGGCGCCCCGGCGAGCGCTCCTGTGGACGGCCACGATCCGCGGCTAGGCTCGCGACCGTGACCCCGCTCCCGGACCCGACGAATCCCACCGGATCGCCACGCGCCGGCCGGGTCGCCGCGTTCTTCGACCTGGACAAGACGATCATCGCGACGTCGTCGGCCGCGGCGTTCTCCCGGCCGTTCTTCGCCGGCGGCCTCATCAACCGCGGGGACGTGCTGCGCAGCGCGTACGCGCACTTCCTCTTCATGGTCGGCGGGGCCGACGCGGACCAGACCGAGCGGATGCGCGCGCACCTGTCGAGCCTCGTGACCGGCTGGGACGTCGCCACGGTGTCGCGCATCGTGGAGGAGACGCTGCACGAGCACATCGACCCCGTCGTCTACGCGGAGGCGGTCGAGCTCATCGAGTCCCACCACGAGCACGGGCACGACGTCGTCATCGTGTCCGCATCAGGGAGCGAGGTCGTCGAGCCCATCGCGGCGGTGCTGGGCGCCGACCACGCGATCTCGTCGCGCATGGCCGTCGAGGACGGCCGGTACACGGGCGCGATCGACTTCTACGCGTACGGCGAGAACAAGGCCCTCGCGCTCCGCGAGCTCGCCGAGCGCGAGGGGTACGACCTGGAGGCGAGCTACGCCTACTCCGACTCCGTGACCGACGCCCCCATGCTGGGCGCCGTCGGGCACGCGTTCGTCGTCAACCCCGACCGGACGCTGCGCCGGCTCGCCGCGGAGCACGGCTGGGGCGCCCTGACCTTCTCGAAGCCCGTCGCCCTGCGGTCGCACCTCGCCGGGTCGACGCCGGCCCTCGCCGCGGCGGGGGTCGTCGCGCTCGGCGTCGTGGCCTGGCTGGTGTGGCGCGCGCTGCGCCGCCGGGGCTGAGCGCGGACGGCCGATCCGGACCTCCTGGACCAACCGCACCGTCGTGTTCGAACGGTCGTAGAACAGGGTGTGGAAGTCGGGGCCGACGGGTTGCGATCCCCTCCCGCCCGGGCTGTGATGGAGAGACAACAGCATCGCGGCGGTACCCACGCGCTGGAAGTCCACGTAGGGACTCGCTGACCGGACGGGACCCGGCCACGACGGCCACCCCGGACCGTTGCAGCGGACACGGTTGCACGCCTGATAGCCGCCACGATGCTGGCGGGACGGCGCTCCTGAGGGGGCGCCGTCGTCGTGCCGGGCGCGTGGTCGCCGCGCGATACTGGGGCCCATGACGTCAGCGCCGAGTGTCTCCTCCTCCATCACCGTCCGCCTCCAGGTCGAGGCGCGCCCCACCGCCGTGAGCGAGCTGACGACGGCGATCGAGCACACGGGCGGGATCGTCTCCGCCCTAGACGTCACGGCGTCGGGCCACGAGCGCATCACGGTCGACGTCACGGTCGCGACGCGCGGCGAGGAGCACGCCGGGCAGATCGTCGAGGCGCTGCGCGCGCTGCCGGGCGTCGTCGTCGACCGCGTCTCGGACCGCACGTTCCTGCTCCACCTGGGCGGCAAGCTGCAGATCGAGTCCAAGGTACCGATCCGCAACCGCGACGACCTGTCGATGATCTACACGCCCGGCGTCGCGCGCGTGTGCGAGGCCATCGCGGCCAAGCCCGACGACGCGCGCCGCCTCACGATCAAGCGCAACACGATCGCGGTGGTCACCGACGGCTCGGCCGTGCTCGGGCTGGGCGACATCGGCCCGCTCGCCTCGCTGCCCGTCATGGAGGGCAAGGCGGCGCTGTTCAAGCGGTTCGCCGGCATCGACGCGTTCCCCATCGCGCTCGACACGACCGACGTCGACGAGATCGTGCGCACCGTCAAGGCCATCGCGCCCGTGTTCGCGGGCATCAACCTCGAGGACATCTCGGCGCCGCGCTGCTTCGAGATCGAGGCACGGCTGCGCGCCGAGCTCGACATCCCCGTGTTCCACGACGACCAGCACGGCACGGCGATCGTCGCGCTCGCGGCGCTGACGAACGCGCTGAAGGTCGTGGGCAAGGACCTGCCGGACGTGCGGATCGTGCTGTCGGGCGCCGGTGCCGCCGGGACCGCGGTGCTCAAGCTGCTGCTCGCCGCGGGCGCGCACGACGTCGTCGTCGCCGACATCGAGGGCGTCGTCCACCCCGCGCGGCCGGGTCTGTCGCCGTCGCTCGCGTGGACGGCGGTCAACACGAACCCGCGGCGCGTCACCGGGACGCTGCGCGAGGCGGTCGTGGACGCGGACGTGTTCATCGGCGTGTCCGCGCCCGACGTCCTCACCGGCGACGACGTCGCGCGCATGGCGCCCGGCGCGATCGTCTTCGCGATGGCGAACCCCCGCCCCGAGGTCGACCCGGTCGAGGCGGCACGACACGCGGCGATCGTCGGCACCGGGCGCTCCGACTTCGCGAACCAGATCAACAACGTCCTCGCGTTCCCCGGCGTGTTCCGCGGCCTCCTCGACGCGCAGTCGCACCGCATCACCGACGCGATGCTGCTCGCCGCGGCCCGCGCCCTCGCGTCCGCGATCCACGAGGACCAGCTCAACCCCACCTACATCATCCCGAGCGTGTTCAACCCCGAGGTCACGACGCTCGTCGCGGCGGCGGTGGAGCGTGCCGCCGAGTAACCCAAAGCGGCGAACGAGATCGAAACGGCGTTGCCCTAGCGTTGCACCGGCATGGAGGGCCTATAGTGGTCGTCGATCAGAGCAAACCAGCCACCTTGCCAAACCGGTCGGCTGATGCCCGAGACTTTTCGCACGCGATACGCAAGGAAGGCGCATGCTCGAGTCGCTCTCATTGAAGAATTTCAAGAGCTTTGCTAATGCCAGAATTCCCTTGGCTCCGTTCACGCTCGTGATTGGAGCGAACGGAGCAGGCAAGAGCAACTTCTTTGACGCATTGCGGCTGCTTCGTGCAATTGGCGAGGGGCGGTCCGTACGAGATGCACTTGAGGGCCACGCCCTCCCTGGCGCCACGACAGCGACAGCAGTCGCCGGCGTAAGGGGTGGGGCAGGCGCGATAACACATTTCCTTAGCGGCTCGCAGATATTCTCCATCTCGGCGATCATTCGGAATGGCTACACGCGAATTCAGTACGACGTAGAAATTGACGCCTCCAAGTATCGAGTGGTAAACGAGGAGCTGCGGTCATCATCACACGCCGGCAGCTATGTCTTCTCCACGAAGCCCGACACTGGCCCACTGGATCAACTTGAAGAGTCACCGGTCATAACCGCCCGATTCCACAAAATGAGCCGCGGACTAAACCCGCGTCGCGACTTCTCCCCGCATGAGTTCATCTTGAGCCAGTTCACCGGAAGGCGCGCCGAGTCGCGCGCGAACGAAGAGGTCGCAGACTTGGTCCGCGAGGAGTTCGCCGCGATTACTCCGCTGGAACTTCGCCCTGAAGTCCTTCGCCAGTATTCCCCTCGAGGTAGGGCTGACCTCGGCGAGCACGGAGAAAACTTTGCATCGGTTGTGGCGAACCTTTGGGACCGGGCAAATGCACCGCAGTTCCGATTCGTCTCCGAAAGCGGCAGATCGCAGTTGGAGGAATTTGTAGACTCAGATGCGCGGGACTCGATGGCGGCGCTAAAGTCGTGGCTCGGAGAGATCACCCCGCGAACCATCACAGAGGTCCTCACACAGCAGACGCCCACAGGGGAAGTTATCTTTGCTGTGCGGGAGGAGCCCTACGATGATCCAATTGCGGCCCCCTCACTTTCGGACGGAACGCTGCGCTTCGCCGCGTTGGCCCTTGTGGCCACTGCCACTCCAGGGCGCCGCGCACTGGTCGTCGAGGAGATTGAGAACGGAATTAATCCTTCGAGAGTCGCCCTGCTTGTTCAGATGCTTGAGCAGGCAACGGCCGATTCACAGGTGCAGGTGATCGCGTCGAGCCACAGTCCGGCCGTCCTCGACTACGCCGGTGAGCGCGCGGTTGAATCCGCCGTTGTGATCGGATGGGATGAGGAAAATCAGTCATCACGCCCTGTGCTGATCAAGAGTCTTCCCAGCTTCGAAGAAGTCCGGAAGCACGAATCGCTTGGTGATTTACAGGTAGAGGGCTGGCTCCAACTTGCGGCAGGAATGTGATGTCCTTTCGAGTCTTCGTCGTTTGTGAGGACCACACACTCGATCAGTATGTCGCAAAGCCGGTTATTGAGGCTCTGCTTGGTCATCTTGGAAAGCCGCGATCGCAGGTGAAGGTCGTATCCAATCCCAGGCTGAACGGCATTGGGGACGTGGAGGCGCAATTTGAGAGCATCGCCACACGATATGCGGCCATTGGCGATCTACTTATTTTTGCGCTGGATCTTGACTGCTGCGATGGGCAGGAAGGCCGCAAGAACCGTCGGCACTCCTTTGACGAGAAGATTGCAAAGTTGCCGTCGAATGTCTTGGGAAAAGTCGTGGTAGTGCTCGCGGTTCAAGAACTTGAGGTCTGGGCACTGTGGGGTTCTCGCAGCAAGCTCAACGCGCAATGGAGTGCAGTTCGCGCGGAGAGGGACCCCAAAGAACTGTACTTTGATGGGATGACGACGGACGCGGACAGCAAGTTTCCGGGCAAGGGTCGGGCGCGATTGATCACGGAGAGCCTTGCAGCGGGATGGCAGTCCTTGGCCACGGGGTGCCCTGAACTGGGCGATTTGGAATCGCAGCTTCGGGCACGGTTCGCCGCGTGAGCGGGGCAACGAAGCCATCACCGTCACATCGTTGACTAGGGGTTAGTATGCAGCGCGTCACCACCCGTAACGCCGCGTTCCAGCAGTGGGAGGCGCTGCTCACCAACCGCACCAAGCGGCACCGCGCGGGCGAGACGCTCGTCCAGGGGGTGCGCCCGATCACGCTCGCCGTCGAGTCGGGCTGGACCGTGCGGACGTGGCTCGTCGACGCGGACCGGTCGCTGTCGAGCTGGGCGCACGCGATGCTCGACCGGGTGCGTACCCAGCGGTTCGCCGTGTCGTCGGAGCTGATGCGCGAGCTCGGCGGCAAGGAGGACGACGCGCCCGAGCTGCTCGCGATCGTCGCGACGCCGCCCGACGACCTGGGTCGGATCGCCGCGGATGGCCGCGACTCGGGGGACGACACCGCGTTCCTCGGCGTCGTGCTCGACCGGCCCACGAGCCCAGGGAACGTCGGGACGGTCGCGCGGTCGCTCGACGCGTTCGGGGGCCGCGGCCTGATCGTCGCGGGGCACGCCGCGGACCCGTACGACCCGCGCGCCGTGCGCGCCAGCACCGGCTCGATCTTCTCCGTGCCGACGGTCCGCGTCCCCGCGGGCCGCGACGTCCTCGACTGGGTCGCCGCACAGCGCTCCGCCGGGGTCCCGCTGACCCTGCTCGGGACGGACGAGCACGGCGACGTCGAGCTCGCCGAGCACGACCTCACCGGCCCGACGCTCGTCCTCACCGGCAACGAGACGACCGGTCTCAGCGCGGGCTGGCGCGAGGCCTGCGACGTCATGGTGAGCATCCCCATGCTCGGCACGGCGAGCTCGCTCAACGCCGCGAGCGCCACCACCGTCGTGCTCTACGAGGCCGTGCGCCAGCGCCGGGCGCGCTGACGCGGGCTGGCTCCGGGTCCGCGCGCGCGGCGCGGTTCCCACCCTCGGGGCATTTGCGAGCGATCCCGCCGAATAGTGGACCTCTGTGACCGCGCTCACGACAACGGGTCTAGACTCCCGAAGGTCGGGGCCCGCCACGGTGGGCGTCCGGCCGCCCTGCGTCCGCCTCCGCTCCCCCGGTGGCCCACGCGCGGGCGCCGCACCAGAGTCGATGCGCACCGGAGGTCAGCGTGCCAGAGAACGAGTCCACCACTGCTCAGCCCGGGTTGGAGAACCTCCTCCACGAGACCCGGAGCTTCCCGCCGAGCCCGGAGTTCGCCGCGCAGGCGAACGCGCAGCCCGCGCTCTACGAGGAGGCGCGGGCCGACCGGCTCGCGTTCTGGGCGCGGCAGGCGAACGACCTCGTCACATGGCGGACGCCGTTCACCGAGACGCTCGACTGGTCGCAGGCTCCCGTCGCGCGCTGGTTCGCGGACGGCACGCTCAACGCCGCGTACAACGCCGTGGACCGTCACGTCGAGGCGGGCCTGGGCGACCGGGTCGCGATCCACTTCGAGGGCGAGCCGGGCGACACGCGCACGGTGACGTACGCGGAGCTGCAGCGCGACGTGTCGCGCGCGGCGAACGCGCTCGCGGCGCTCGGCGTGGAGACGGGCGACCGCGTCGTCATCTACCTGCCGATGGTCGTCGAGGCCGTCGTCGCGATGCTCGCGTGCGCGCGGATCGGCGCCCCGCACTCGGTCGTGTTCGGCGGGTTCTCGGCCGACGCGCTGCGCAGCCGCATCGCCGACGCCGAGGCGAAGCTCGTCATCACGGCCGACGGCGGGTACCGCCGCGGCGCGGCCTCCGCGCTCAAGCCGGCGGTGGACGAGGCGATCGCACCCAAGGAGGGCGCGGACCCGACGACGGTCGAGCACGTGCTCGTCGTGCGCCGCACCGGCCAGGACACCGCCTGGACCGAGGGCCGCGACGTGTGGTGGCACGACGCGCTCGAGTCGGCCGACACGACGCACACGCCCGTGTGGGTCGAGGCCGAGCACCCGCTGTTCATCCTCTACACGTCCGGCACGACCGGGAAGCCCAAGGGCATTCTGCACACGACCGGCGGCTACCTCACGCAGGCCGCGTACACGCACCGCAACGTCTTCGACCTCAAGGCCGAGAGCGACGTCTACTGGTGCACGGCCGACATCGGCTGGGTCACCGGCCACTCCTACGTCGTCTACGGGCCGCTGCTCAACGGCGCGACCCAGGTGATCTACGAGGGCACGCCCGACTCCCCGCACCAGGGCCGCTGGTGGGAGATCGTCGAGAAGTACAAGGTCTCGATCCTCTACACCGCGCCGACCGCGATCCGCGCGTGCATGAAGTGGGGCGAGGAGATCCCGGCGAGGTTCGACCTCTCGTCGCTGCGCGTGCTCGGGTCGGTGGGCGAGCCCATCAACCCCGAGGCGTGGATGTGGTACCGCCGCGTCATCGGCGGCGACCGCACGCCGATCGTCGACACGTGGTGGCAGACCGAGACCGGCGCGATCATGATCTCCCCGCTCCCCGGCGTGACGGCGGCCAAGCCGGGCTCCGCCCAGGTGCCGCTCCCGGGCATCGTCGCGGACGTCGTCGACGACGAGGCGCACTCGGTGCCGAACGGCGGCGGCGGGTACCTCGTGCTGTCCGAGCCGTGGCCGTCCATGCTGCGCGGCATCTGGGGCGACCTCGAGCGCTTCAAGGACACGTACTGGTCGCGCTTCCCGGGGATCTACTTCGCGGGCGACGGCGCCAAGAAGGACGAGGACGGCGACATCTGGCTCCTCGGGCGCGTCGACGATGTCATGAACGTCTCGGGCCACCGTCTCTCGACCACGGAGATCGAGTCGGCGCTCGTGTCCAACGAGATCGTCGCGGAGGCCGCGGTCGTCGGCGCGAGCGA
Source organism: Cellulosimicrobium protaetiae (assembly GCF_009708005.2). NCBI lineage: Bacteria > Bacillati > Actinomycetota > Actinomycetes > Micrococcales > Promicromonosporaceae > Cellulosimicrobium > Cellulosimicrobium protaetiae. Next base: position 4,262,651 of record NZ_CP052757.1, read on the forward strand.
CGACCTCACGGGCCAGGCCGTCGTCGCGTTCGTCATCCTGCGCGGCGAGCACGCGGCCCGGGCGGCGGACGCCGACGGCGCCGCCGCCGTGCAGACCGAGCTGCGCAACCACGTGGCGAAGGAGATCGGCCCGATCGCCAAGCCCAAGCGCATCCTCGTCGTGCCGGAGCTGCCCAAGACCCGGTCCGGCAAGATCATGCGCCGCCTGCTGCGCGACGTCGCGGAGAACCGCACCGTCGGCGACGCGACGACCCTCGCCGACTCGTCCGTCATGGAGCTCATCTCGGCGGGCCTGCAGAAGCCGTCGTCCTCGGACGACTGACAGGCCGCTCGTCGAGCACCGGGGTCGGTGTCGTCGTCCGCGCGACGGCGGCACCGACCCCGTCCTCGTGCACGGGCAGGCCCGCGCTCGGCGGTCGATATGCGCGTGCCGGGCGGCCCACGGACGGCGTAGCGTCGAGAGATGCCCCCCGTCCCCGCGGCCGACGACCGTTCCCTCCTGGTCGAGCAGCTCGACCTGCGCAGCGACTGCTCGCGCTGCACCGGCCTGTGCTGCGTCGGCCTGCACCTGGTGCGCTCCGCCGACTTCGCGATCGACAAGCCCGCGGGCACCCCGTGCCCGAACCTGCGCGACGACTTCGGCTGCCGCATCCACGCCGGGCTGCGCGAGTCCGGGTTCCCCGGGTGCGTCGCCTACGACTGCCTCGGGGCGGGCCAGCGCGTGACGGCCGCGGTCCGGTCCGCGCACGACGGCGCGACCTGGCGCGACGACCCGGTCGCCGCCCTCGACGCGTTCGCCGCGCTCCCCGTCGTCACGCAGATCCACGAGCTCCTCTGGTATCTCGCCGAGGTGTTGTCGCTGCCCGCCGCGGCGCCCGTGCACGACGACGCACGGCGGGCCCTCGACAGGACCGTTCCCCTCGCGGGCCTCGCCCCGGCCGACCTCCGCGCGCTCGACGTCGGGGCCGTCCGTCGCGACGTCGGACCGCTCGTCGACCGCGCGAGCGCGCTCGTACGGGACGCGGCTCGGCCGGACGCGGGCAGTGGCTCCACGCGACGGCGGGCCACGGCGGGTGCGCGCCGCCGCCTGCGTCCGGGCGCCGACCTCGTCGGCGCGGACCTGCGCGGGCTCGACCTCTCCGGGACGGACCTCCGGGGTGCGCTGCTGCTCGGCGCGGACCTGCGCGGGTCCCGCCTCGACGCCGTCGACCTCCTCGGTGCGGACCTCCGGGGAGCCGACGCGCGCGGCGCCGACCTCTCACGCGCGCTCTTCCTCACCCCGGCGCAGGCCGGCGCCGTCCGCCGGGACGAGCACACGGCGCTCCCCGCCGCGCTCCGTCCCTGACCGGGCATCGGCGCCCCCGGCCGAGGTCGGTGCTCACGGCCGAGGTCGGTGCTCACGGCCGAGGTCGGCACTCCCGGCCGAGATCGGCAACCGCGACCGCCGATCTCGGCCGCAACCGCCGATCTCGACCGCTCGTCGGCCGCCGTCAGCGGAGGGTGGCCCGCCGCGCCAGCGGTGCGGCGACGACCGCGCAGACGACGACGAGGACTGCCGCGCCCCACGCGAGCGCACCGTACGACGAGAACCCGATGATCGCGCCGGCGAGGATGCCGCCGACGGCCCCGCCGGTGTTCATCGCGAGGTCGGAGAGGCCCTGCACCGACGTGCGCGCCGGCCCGGGCGTGGCGTCGACGAGCAGCGCCGACCCGGCGACGAGCCCGCACGACCACCCGAGCCCCAGCAGCACGAGGCCCACCGTCAGCCGCGCCGAGTCCTCCCCGGGCGCGCCCGCCACCACGACCGCGGCGGCGAGGAGCAGCGCGCCCCCGACGTAGAGGACGCGCGCGTGCCCGACCCGGTCCGCGAGCCACCCCACCACCGGGCTGAGCGCGTACATGCCCGCGATGTGCGCGCTGATGACGAGCCCGACGACCTGGAGCGTCGCACCGCCGTGGTTCATGTGGACGGGGGTCATCGACATGAGCCCGACCATGACGAGATGGCTGAGGACGATCGCACCGAGGGCGAGGCGCGCCGTCGGGCTGGCCGAGACGACGGCCCAGCCCGCGCGCAGCCCGTCGCGCCACGACGATCCCTTGCCGCCGCCCGGCCCCGCCGCGGGGGACGCACCCGACCCGGTCCCCTGTACCGGGTCGGCGGACGCGCGCGACGCGAGCAGCGGGTCCGGCCGCAGCCACACCACGACGACGGTCGCGGCCAGCGCGAACGCGACCGCCGCGAGGAGGAACGGAGCGGCGCTCGGCGCCGTCGAGCCGTGGTGCGCGTGCGCGTCGCCACCGAGGCGCAGGCTGGGACCTGCGACGCGGTCCGCGAGCCCGGCGAGCGTCGGGCCGACGACGGAGCCGACCGTCGTCGCCCACACGACCACGGAGAGGTCGCGCGCCCGACGCTGGGGCGTCGCGAGGTCGGTCGCCGCGAAGCGGGACGCGAGGCCCGCCGCCGTCCCGGACCCGAAGAGCAGCATCGCCACGACGAGCAGGGGCCACCAGCCCACGAGCACGGCCACCGTCGCGAGCACGGCACCGCCCGTCGCGACGCCGAAGCCGAGGAGCAGGGACGGCCGCCGCCCGCGCTGCCCCGCGACGTGCGCGAGCGGGAGGGCGACGAGCGCGGCGCCGACGACGCCCGACGTCGAGGTGAGCCCCGCGATCGCGTCGGACCCCGAGAGCGCGGACGTGACGAGCGGCGCGACCGCGATCCCGCTCGCGACGCCGACCCCCGAGAGCACCTGCGTCGCGGCGAGCGTCGTGAGGGTGCGGCGCTGCGACGGGAGGACGGGGACGTCAGGGCTGGTCACGGGACCGGGAGGGACGGTCGACGGTTCGGGGGCGGGCGGTTCGGTGGTCACGGGTGCACCGTAGGCCGCGGCGGACCGCCCTGACGAGCCCTTACGCCGCCACCGGTCGCCGAGATCCTGCCGCGCCGTCACGGTCCGGGCGCCGTCCGAGAGCACGCAGGACACCGCGCGCGGCCTCGCGTCCGGCCCGGTTGGCGCCGATCGTCGACGCGCTGGGCCCGTACCCGACGAGCTGGACGCGGGGGTCGCGCGCCGCCGTCGTGCCGTCGAGGACGATCCCGCCGCCGGGCTCGCGCAGCGCGAGCGGCGCGAGGTGGTCGAGCGCGGCCCGGAACCCGGTGGCCCAGAGGAGGACGTCGGCGGGCTGGAAGAGCAGTCCGTCGTCGTTCGCGCCGGCCGCCCACTCGACACCCGACGGGGTCACCCGGTCGAACATCGGCCGACGGCGCAGCACCCCGCTCGCGATCCCCGCGCGGTAGCGCGGCGTGAGCGGCAGGCCCGTGACGGAGACGACGCTCCCCGGCGGGAGCCCGGCGGACGTCCGCTCGGCGACGCGTGCGACGGCGGCGCGGCCGAGCTCGGGAGAGAAGTCCTCCTCGACCCAGACGGGATCACGGCGCGTGACCCACGTCGTGCCCGACGCGTGCGGGGCGATCTGCAGCAGCAGCTGCGTCGCGGACGCCCCACCGCCCACGACCACGACGTGCTGCCCGGCGAAGTCCTCGGCGGCACGGAAGTCGTGCGTGTGGAGCTGGCGCCCGCGGAACGTCTCCATGCCTGGGTAGCGGGGCCAGAACGGCCGGGTCCACGTGCCCGTCGCGTTGACGAGGGTGCGGGTACGGACCACCAGCCCGCGCGCGTCCGTCCCGCCGCCGACCGCGGCACGCACGCGCAGCAGCGCGGGGTCGTCGGGGTCCTGCGCGACGTCGTCGACCGTCGCCGGGCGCACGACGCGCAGGTCGTTCTCGCGCTCGTACGCGGCGTAGTAGCGGGGCACGGCGACGTTCGCGCGCTCCGCGGGGTCGCCGGCCGGGAGCGGGACGCCCGGGAGGTCGTGCACGGCGTGCGTCTCGGCCATGGTCAGCGCGTCCCAACGCTCCTGCCACGCCCCGCCCGGGCCGCGACCGCCGTCGAGCACGAGCGGGTCCAGCCCGGCACGGCGCAGGTGGTAGGCCGCGGACAGCCCCGCCTGCCCGGCACCGACGACGACGACGTCGCGCACGAAGTCCCCCGGGCCACCGACCGTCCCCGCGTCCGCGCCCACCGCCCCCCCGCACGTCCGTCACCTGGCTCACGACGCCCTCAACGACCCGGCCCCGCCGAACCTTCCCCGCCACCCGGTGATGTGCCGAACACGACATGAGGGTCGTTGTCGGGTCGATGACGACCCCCATGTCGTGCTCGACGGCGGGCGGTGTCGTTCTCGAGGGCGCGCCGGAGCCGTCCGGGGTGTCGGGTGCGGTCAGGTGCGGTCCGGGACGCGCTGCAGCGTGCGGATCGGGCGGACCGCCAGGAGCGCGACGACCGTGAGGGTCCCGACGACCGCGCCGACCAGGAGCACCCGGTCCGTCCCGAACGCCGCGACGGCCGGGCCGGCCAGGGCGGCACCGATCGGGTACATGCCGACGGACCCCGCGACCTCGTACGCGTGGACCCGGTTGAGCACGTCGCCCGGCACCTGGGTCTGCACGCTCGTCGCCCACATGACGCCCCACACGCCGACCCCCACGCCCACGAGCACCTGCGCGGCCGCGAGCGCCCCCACCGGCCAGCCGAGCACGAGGCCGAGCGGGTAGAGCGGGTAGGCGACGAGCGCCACCGCCCCGGCCGCGAGCGGTCGCCGGGGCTTGAAGCGGATCGCGAGCAGACCGCCGACGACCGTCCCCACACCCAGCGCGCTGTTGAGGACGCCGAACGCCGTCGCGCCGTGCTCGGGCACGACGACGCCCGCCGCCACGGGGAGCTGCGGGCCCCACGCGAGCACGGCGTAGACCATCCAGATGACGATCACGCCCCACAGCCAGGTGCGGGAGCGGAACTCGCGCCAGCCGACGGCGAGGTTGTGCCAGAGCCCCGCCCCGGCCGGGGGCGCGGGCACGACGCCGAGCCGGAGCGCGAGGAGGCACACCGCACTCGTCCCGTACGCCACGGCGGAGAGGATCATGACCCAGCCCGTCGACCCGAACCCGACCAGGACGCCCGCGAGCGCCGGGCCGCCGAGGCCCGTGATCGCCTCGGAGGTGCGCAGGATCCCGTTCGCACCCTGCACGTCGCGGGCCACGAGCGGGACGGTCGACGCGGCCCCCGGCTGGAACAGCGCGTTGGCGGTGCCCGCCACCACGAGCAGCGCGTACAGGTGCCACAGGTGGTCGATGCCCCGGACGAACAGGACCGCGAGGAGCACGTGCGCGGCGAGGTTCGCGACGTCGGCGACGATCATCATCCGGCGTGCCGTGAACCGGTCCGCGAGCACGCCGCCGAACAGGACGAGGCCCGCGAACGGGGCGACGAGGAACGCCATGGCGTACCCCGCGACGGCCAGCCCGTACCCCGAGCTGAGCAGCCCGGCGGAGACGGCGACGGGCAGCATCGCCCAGCTCAGCAGGCCAGCGCTGCGGGCGGTGAAGTAATAGCGGAAGTTGCGCGACCAGATCGCCGGCTCGCGCGGCTCACCGAGAGACGGCGACGGCGACGGCGACGGCGACGGACCACCCTCGACCGGCCTCGCGTTCGCCGCCCGGGGTGAGGCCCCGGCCACCACCACCTCGGTCGTCTCCTCCACCGCGCACGCCCCCATGGCGCCCCCCTCCGTCGTCGATGCCGCGAACCGGTCGATCGTGACAACCGTCACCCGCCCGGGAACCTTCCCGACCAGCCACGATGCGTGCCGAGCCGCCCCCGCGTTCGGCCGTGGCCCGCGCCCGGGGGCAAGATGGACCGGTGGAGACCGCGATCCTCTGGCACATCGGGCCACTCATCGACGACGTCGAGATCGCCCAGGTCCACGACCTCGCCGCGGCGGCCGAGCGCGAGGACGGCGTCGCTCCCCTCTCCGAGCAGCCGCTGCTCAACCTGCGTGCGGCGACGGACGACGTCGTGCACCTCCTCACGTGGCGCGCGGGCGAGCTCGCGGGGTACGCCCAGGTGGACAAGCGCGGCGAGGCACCGAGCGCCGAGCTCGTCGTCCGCCCCGAGCACCGGCGGCACGGGCTCGGGTTCCACCTGCTCGGCAGCGCGGCCGACCGCGCGGCCGAGCCCCGCCCGAGCGACCCGGACCACGACCGCGACCACGACGGGCAGCCGCACCCGAGCGACCACGACCACGACGGGCAGCCGCGCCACGGCGCGGAGACCGACGGCGAGCCCACCCGGGCGCCGCGCCCGCCGCTCCGCGTCTGGGCCCACGGCGACCTCCCCGCGGCCCGCGGCCTCGCGGCGCGGGCGGGGTACGACGTCGTGCGCGAGCTGCTCGTCCTCGAGCGGCCCCTCGGCGAGCCGACGGTGCGCCCCGACGTCCCCGCGCGCGTGCGGCTGCGCGCGTTCGTGCCGGGGGACGACGACGCCGCGTGGGTCGCCGCCAACGCGGCGGCGTTCGCGCACCACCCCGAGCAGGGCCGGCTGACGGTCGACGACCTGCACGCCCGGATGCGCGAGGACTGGTTCGACGCGGCCGGGCTCCTGCTCCTCGAACGCACCCCCGGACCCGACGCCGGTGCCGCCGAGCTCGTCGGGTTCGTCTGGACCAAGATCCCGGCCGGTCAGCCCGACGGCGCGCACGAGGGCGAGATCTACGTCGTCGGCGTCGTCCCGACCGCCCAGGGCGAGGGGCTCGGCCGGCTGCTGACCGCCGTCGGGCTCGCGCACCTCGCGGACCGGGGTGCCACGACCGCGGTGCTGTACGTCGACGGCGACAACGTGCCCGCGGTGCGCACGTACGAGCGCGCGGGCTTCACCCGCCGCGCGGTGCACGTGCAGTACGCGCGCCCGACCGCCCGGTGACCCGTGTCACGCACCGTTCACCAACTGGTGCCACCATGAACCCATGACCGACACGTCCACGCAGCGCACGCTCGACCCGGACCTCGCCGCGCACATCGCCGAGCACATCGCGGAGGAACCCGAGATCGAGCCGGTCGGCGCGGAGCTCGACCTCGGTCCGCTGCCCGACGACCGGTTCGCCGACCGCGAGCTGAGCTGGCTCGCGTTCAACCAGCGGGTGCTCGAGCTCGCGGAGGACCCGGGCCAGCCGCTCCTGGAGCGCGTGCGGTTCCTCGCGATCTTCGCCTCCAACCTGGACGAGTTCTTCATGGTCCGGGTCGCCGGCCTCAAGCGACGCATGGCGACCGGCATCGCGGTCACGGCGGCGTCGGGTCTCTCGCCGCGCCAGGTGCTCGACGCGATCAGCGAGCGCGCGCACGAGCTCATGGCGCGGCACGCGCGCGTCTTCGCCGACGACGTGCAGCCGGCCCTCGCCGCGGAGGGCATCACGCTCGTCCACTGGGACGAGCTGGAGACGCGCGAGCAGGAGCGCCTGCACAAGTTCTTCCGCAAGCAGATCTTCCCGGTGCTCACGCCGCTCGCCGTCGACCCGGCGCACCCCTTCCCCTACATCTCGGGCCTGTCGCTCAACCTCGCGGTCGTGGTCGCCAACCCGACCACGGGCAAGGAGCACTTCGCGCGCGTGAAGGTGCCGCCGCTGCTGCCCCGGTTCATCGCCGTGGACGCGCGCGGCCGTCCGAGCGCGCCCACCTCCCAGACCGCGTCGGACCGCGGCCCGACGTCGTTCGTCCCCATCGAGGAGGTCATCGCCCAGCACCTCGACCACCTGTTCCCCGGGATGGAGGTGCGCGAGCACCACCTGTTCCGCGTCACGCGCAACGAGGACGTCGAGGTCGAGGAGGACGACGCCGAGAACCTGCTCCAGGCGATGGAGAAGGAGCTCCTGCGCCGCCGGTTCGGGCCGCCCGTGCGGCTCGAGCTCACGCCGGGGATCAGCCCGCGCATCCGCGCCCTGCTCGTGCGCGAGCTCGGCGTGGTCGAGGAGGAGGTGTACGAGATCCCGGAGCCGCTCGACCTCACGGGACTCAACCTCATCGCCGACCTCGACCGCGCGGACCTGCACTTCCCGCCGTTCGTCCCGACGACCCACCGCCTCCTCGCCGAGGTCGAGAGCGCGCAGCCCACCGACGTGTTCGCCGCGATCCGCGAGCGCGACGTCCTGCTGCACCACCCGTACGACTCGTTCTCGACGTCCGTGCAGACCTTCCTCGAGCAGGCCGCGGCCGACCCGTCGGTGCTCGCGATCAAGCAGACGCTGTACCGCACGTCGGGCGACTCGCCGATCGTCGACGCGCTCATCGACGCCGCCGAGGCGGGCAAGCAGGTGCTCGCGCTCGTCGAGATCAAGGCGCGGTTCGACGAGCAGGCCAACATCTCCTGGGCGCGCAAGCTCGAGCAGGCCGGCGTGCACGTCGTGTACGGGATCGTCGGGCTCAAGACGCACTGCAAGCTCTCGCTCGTCGTGCGCCAGGAGTCGGACGGCCTGCGGCGCTACTGCCACGTCGGCACGGGCAACTACCACCCGAAGACCGCACGCCTGTACACCGACCACGGCCTGCTCACGTGCGACCCCGACGTCGGGCAGGACCTCACTCGCCTGTTCAACCAGCTCTCCGGGTACGCGCCGCAGTCACGGTTCCACCGCCTGCTCGTCGCGCCGCGCACGGTCCGGTCCGGGCTCGTGGAGCGCATCGACCGCGAGGCGGTCGCCGCGCTCGCCGGCCACGAGGCGTGGGTCAAGATCAAGGTCAACTCCGTCGTCGACGAGACGACGCTCGACGCGCTCTACCGTGCGTCGCAGGCGGGAGTGAAGGTCGACCTGGTCGTCCGCGGCATCTGCGCGGTCCGCCCCGGCGTCCCCGGGCTCAGCGAGAACATCCGGGTGCGCTCGATCCTCGGGCGGTTCCTCGAGCACTCGCGCATCTACGCGTTCGCCAACTCCGCCGGCCCCGCCATCGGCGAGGGGCCGGAGAGCGGGCCCGAGGTGTTCATCGGCTCGGCCGACCTCATGCACCGCAACCTCGACCGCCGCGTCGAGGCGCTCGTGCGCATCACGGACCCCGACCAGGTCATGGAGCTGCTCGACCTGCTCGACGCGTCGATGTCCGAGCGCACCGCGTCGTGGCACCTCGACGCCGACGGTACGTGGCACCGGCCCCGGTCGGGCCCCGACGGCACGCCCCTCGTCGACCTCCAGGCGAGCCTCGTGCAGCGACAGCGCCGCCGGCTCGTCGGGAGGCGGTAGCGGATGGGAGTGCCCTCCTCCGCACTGCGCAGCGGCGTGCCCCTCGTGGACACGCTCGGCCCGACGCACGTCTCGCACGCCCCGGTCATCGAGTCCGCCGGTGCGCTCGTGTGGCGCGTGCGCGACGACGACCTGCAGGTCCGCCTCGTCCACCGGCCCCGCTACGACGACTGGTCGTGGCCCAAGGGCAAGCTCGACCCGGGCGAGACGTTCCAGGCCGCTGCGGCGCGCGAGGTCGCCGAGGAGACGGGCCGACCCGTCGTCCTGGGCGTCCCCCTCCCGGGCCTGCAGTACCTCACGCCCGAGGGCCGCGTGAAGCGCGTGCACTACTGGGCCGCGCGCAAGGCGTCACGGAAGGCGGACGCCGGCGCGCTCGCCGCCCGCGCTCCGGTCCCGCCCGTGTCGCCGCAGGAGATCGACGCCGCCGCGTGGCTCTCGGTGGACGCCGCCGCCCAGCGCCTCACGCGCCGCGCCGACCGCGCCCCGCTCGAGGCGCTCGTCCGAGAGCGGGACGAGGGACGGCTCGCGACGCACGTCGTCGTCATCGCCCGGCACGGCAAGGCCGTCACGCGCGCCGCGTGGCACGGCGACGAGCAGGACCGCCCCCTCACCCCGGCGGGGCACGCCCAGGCCGTCGCCCTGGTGCCCGTGCTCGCGGCGTACGGGGTCGAGACCGTCGTGACGAGCCGCTGGGACCGGTGCGCCCAGACGATCGCTCCTTACGCGGGCGCGTCAGGGCTGGAGACGGTGAGCATCGACCACCTCACCGAGGCGCAGCACGAGCGCTCCCCCGCGCGCGTCGCGCGGACCGTCCGCGAGCTCCTCGAGGCCGAGCGGTCGTCGGTGCTGTGCACCCACCGGCCTGTGCTGCCCACAGTGCTCGACGTGCTCGGGCAGCACTCGCGGCGGCCCGTCGCGAACGCCCTGCCGACGCACGACCCGTTCCTCGAGCCGGGCGAGATGATCGTCGCCCACGTGGCCCGCACGCCCAAGGGCCCGCGCGTCGTCGCCGCGGAGAAGGTCGCGCCGCCGCTGCACTGAACGCGTGGGCTCAGAGCAGGATCGGGCTGAGGATCCAGTAGACGACCGCCGCCACGAGCGCGGCCGCGGGGATGGTCAGCACCCACGCGGCACCGATGTTCTTGGCCACGCCCCAGCGCACGGCGGACAGCCGCTTCGTCGCCCCGACGCCCATGATCGCGGACGTGATCGTGTGCGTCGTGGAGACCGGTGCGTGGAAGATGAACGCGTTGGCGTACAGCACGACGGCGGAGACGGACTCGGCGACGAAGCCGCGCGCCGGGTCCAGCTCGATGATCTTGCGCCCGAGCGTGCGCATGATGCGCCACCCGCCGGCGTACGTGCCGAGCGAGATCGCGGTCGCGGCGGAGAGCTTGACCCACAGGGGGATCGTGTTGTCGTCCTGGAACCCGCCTGCGACGAGCGCGAGGACGATGACGCCCATGGTCTTCTGCGCGTCCTGGAGGCCGTGCCCCAGCGCCATGGCCGCCGCCGAGGCGGTCTGCGCGATGCGGAACCGGCGGAACGCCCGGGCCGGGGCCGCGTTCCGGAAGATCCACAGCACGAGGACCATGAGCGCGAACGCAAGACCGAAGCCGATGAGGGGCGAGAAGATCATGGGCAGCACGACCTTGTCGAGGATCGCGTCCCAGTGGACCGTGATGCCGGACGCGATGCCGACGCCCGCGAGACCGCCGATGATCGCGTGCGTCGACGACGACGGCAGCCCCAGCCACCACGTGATGAGGTTCCACGTGATCGCGCCGATGAGCCCGCACAGGACGATCACGAGGCCCTGGTGGGGCGGCACGTCGTTGACGGCCACGATGTCCTCGGCGATCGTCTGCGCGACGGCCGTGCCGAGCAGCGCGCCGATGAGGTTGAACACCGCGGCCATGAGGAGCGCTGCCCGGGGCGTGAGCGCCCGGGTCGAGACCGAGGTCGCGATGGCGTTCGCGGCGTCGTGGAAACCGTTGGTGTAGTCGAACGCCAGGGCGAACGCCACGACGACGACGACGAGCACGACCTCCACGGCGCTCAGGACTCCTTGAGGGCGATGGTCTCGACGGTGTTCGCGACCTTCTCGAACGCGTCGGCCGCCTGCTCGAGGACCTCGACGATCTCCTTGAGCTTCATGAGGAGGACCGGGTCGGACACGTCGTCGAAGAGCTCGGCGAGGAGCTTGCGGTGGACCTTGTCGGCCTGGTTCTCGAGACGGTTGACCTCGACCCAGTACTCGGGGAGGTCGTCCATGGAGCGCAGGCGCGGCATCGCCTCGGCCGTGAGCTCCGAGGCGCGCTGGAGCACCTGGACCTGCTCGGACACCCGGGCCGGGAGCTCGTCGACCTTGTAGAGGACGATGAGGTCGGCCGCCTCCTCCATGTAGTCCATGCAGTCGTCGAGCGCCGACGCGAGGGCGTAGATGTCGTCCCGGTCGAACGGCGTGACGAACGTCTGGTTGAGCCGCCGCATGATCGAGTGCGTCGCGTCGTCCGCGAGGTGCTCGGTCTCGCTGAGCTGCTTCGCGAGCTGCTTGCGCGTCGGACGGTCGGCGCCCAGCAGCTCCGCGAGGAGCGTTGACCCGGTGACCAGGTGCTGCGCCGAGGCGGCGAGAAGGTCGAAGAACGAGGTGTCGCGCGGTGTCAGGCGCAGGCGCACGGGAGGCTCCGGAAGGGACGCGGGGTAGGGGTCTGAGCTGGCGTCGGCCGCACTGGCCGCTCGGCTGCCGGGCGGGCCGGACGGCCGGGGTGGTCACGATCTCGGGTCGGATGATCTCTGGATGAACGCACGTCGAACTCTCGTCAAATGTAGCCGACGCTCGGGGCGATGCAGGAATCGTCGGGGCGAAGGTCCCGGATCCTCAGGACGCTCACAGCCCGCACCCGGCGTCCTCGCCGGGGTGGCCACCTGTTCCCTGCGCGACGGCGTGGTCGCGTCCGTGCGCGACGACGTGGGCGCGGCAGGAGACGCGGACGGGAGAAGTTGGCGACGCCGGGCCGGGAGCGCCTCTCGGCGCGTGGCCGCTCGTAGCGGCTGAGTGTGGAGCCCGGGGCTACCGCGGCCCGGCGTCGTGAACCATCGTACGTGCCGCCCGGCCCCCGAGGTACTCCCCCGCCCCCGTGTTCGCGCTCCGCGAGAACCCACCCGCCCGACGTGCGCCACGCCCGTCATTCCCGCACCCTCCGCCCCTGAGCACCCGCCACCCAACGAGGTAGAACCGTGGTCGCGCGAGGTAGAACCGTGGTCCGCCGAAGGAGAACCGTGGTCGGGTCCGCGGCGGGGGTGGTCTCGGTGCTCGGGGCTGCCGCGCCGTCACCTTCGGTCTTTCGGGCGTGGGTTATCTGAGCGCGGCTCTGACGCCCCTTCGCATCCGAGCCCACCCCCACCGCTCGGCCGTGATCGCACCATCGCTCGCCGAGGTGGAACCGTGGATGCGCGAGACAGCACCACGGTCGTGATGCCCGACGGCGGTCGGCCACCTCACGGGCCGGGTCAGGGCACAGCGTGGTCGCGCTCGACGGCGGTGGGAACCGGCCGTTTGTCGGCGTCGCGTCTCCAAGGCAACGGGACCGATGGCGGCCTGTTCGCCCGGAAAGCCGAGTCGAGACGAAGCCGGTCGGGGTGCGTGGTGGTGCCGCGTCGTGGCGGGCCTGGCGGGAGCCGCGAGGAACGAGCGGCGGATGGTAGACGCGGCACCACCACACACCCCGACCACCCAAGGCGACCCTTCGCCGTCGGCTGCAAGAAGCCAAGGTTCTACTTCGCGCAACCACGGTTCTACTTCGGCGGACCACGGTTCTACTTCGGCGGACTGCAGTTCTATCTTGCGCGACCACGGTTCCAACTCGGCGGAACGGGGTTCTCCCTCGGCGGCTGGCGGCTCAGTCGAGGCGGTCGGCGCGCCAGAGCTCGGCGGCGTGCTCGAGCTCTTGCGCGGTGCGGAGCAGCGACCCGGCGCCGCGGGTCATGCGGAGCGCGCCGTCGGGGTCGGCGACCTCGCGCGCGTCGGCGTCGAACGCGGCGCCGGTCGCGAGGATCCGGCAGAACGACCCGGCGCGTTCGAGCGCGACCGCGAGGTCGCCGGCAAACACGCCGGACAGGACGGCGTCGGCGAGGTCGCGCACGTCCTCGGGGCCGGGAGGACGGGGGACGCCGGCGATGGCCTCGTGGACCGGCGCGGCGTCGACGCCGAGGCGGTAGCGCAGGGTCACTGTCTGCGGGTCGCGACGGACCCACTCGCGCAGCACGTAGAGCCTCCAGAGCGCGCCCGGCAGCGAGTTCGGGGCGGCGTCGGACCACAGACCGGCGACGACGTCGAGCCCCTCCGTCTCGACGAGGTGGACCAGTCGCTCGACGACCTGCGGGTCCTCGGTGTCCCGGGCGCGGTGCACGATCGCGTGCGCGGTGGTGTGCGCGACCTGGTCGCGCAGCGCGGGGTCGAGCTCTCCGGGGAGCTCGTCGGCGTCGCGCGGGTCGAGCATCGCCGGGCGCCGGGGTCGTTGCGTGCGACCGGTCCGACCCGGGTCGGGCCGGTCTGCGGGGGTGGCGGGGACGTCGTCGGGCACGCGCCCAGTGTCCACCCGACGGCGGCACGGTCGCACCGGACGTGCGCCATGCCACGGTTGCCGCCCCCAGCCGGGCGAGGCCTCCACCGGGCGAGGGCCCGTTCGCCGCGCCGCCGAAAGCACCCCGCCCTACAGTGACGAGAGGGGCCTCGACGGGCTCCGAGACGGAGCGGAGGACGAGATGTCGAGCAGCGACGCAGCAGGTCACGCGACCGCAGGTGCACGCAGCGCGCACCGCAAGGCCATCGGCCTGGCCGTCGCCGCGGCGGTCGGCGGGTTTCTCTTCGGGTTCGACAGCTCGGTCATCAACGGTGCCGTCGCGGCGATCGAGGGCCAGTTCGACCTCGACTCCGCAGTCACCGGGCTCGTCGTCGCGATCGCGCTCCTCGGCTGTGCGCTCGGCGCCTGGTCGGGCGGTCGGCTGGCCGACCGCTGGGGCCGCACGCGCGTGATGGTGTTCGGCGCGATCCTGTTCTTCGCGTCCTCGATCCTCTCTGCGATCGCGTGGTCGGCGTTCGACCTCGCGATCTGGCGTTTCATGGCCGGCGTCGGCATCGGTATCGCCTCAGTCATCGCCCCGGCGTACATCGCGGAGATCGCGCCGGCCCGGCTGCGCGGCCGCATGGGGTCGCTGCAGCAGCTCGCGATCACGGTCGGCATCTTCGCCGCCCTGCTGTCCGACCAGCTCCTCGCGGAGGCGGCGGGCGGGGCCTCCAACGAGCTGTGGCTCGGGTGGGAGGCGTGGCGCTGGATGTTCCTCGTGTGCGTGATCCCGGCGGCCGTCTACGGCATCCTCGCCCTGCGGATCCCGGAGTCGCCGCGCTACCTGGTGGCGAAGGGACGTGACGACGAGGCCCGCGCGGTCCTCGAGTCCGTGCTGGGCCCGGACGAGGACGTCGACGACCGCATCGCGCAGATCCACCGCTCGATCGCGGTCGACGAGAAGAACGCCCAGGAGGGGACGCTCAAGGGCTCGACGTTCGGCCTCAAGCCGATCGTGTGGGTCGGCATCCTGCTCTCGGTGTTCCAGCAGTTCGTCGGGATCAACGTGATCTTCTACTACTCGACGACGCTCTGGCAGGCGGTCGGTTTCGACGAGAGCCAGTCGTTCCTCGTCTCGACGATCACGTCGGTGACGAACGTCGCGGTGACGTTCATCGCGATCGCGCTCGTGGACAAGGTGGGCCGTCGCCCGATCCTGCTCATCGGCTCGGCGGGGATGACGGTCTCGCTCGGCCTCATGGCGATCGCCTTCACACAGGCCGTCGGGAGCGGCAAGGACATCACCCTGCCCGACCCGTGGGGGCCCATCGCCCTGGTTGCCGCGAACGCGTTCGTCGTGTTCTTCGGTGCCTCGTGGGGACCTCTCGTCTGGGTGCTCCTGGGCGAGATGTTCCCGAACCGGATCCGCGCGGCCGCGCTCGGCGTCGCGGCCATGGCGCAGTGGCTCGCGAACTTCGCGATCACCCTCACGTTCCCGCCGATGCTGTCGGCCTTCGGTGCCACGATCCCCTATCTGATGTACGCGATCTTCGCGGCGCTGTCGTTCGTCTTCGTCTTCAGCAAGGTCCCGGAGACCAAGGGCATCGAGCTCGAGGACATGGGCGACGAGCGCGTGGGTCGCGCCGCGCACTGAGACTTCTCCTCCCGAACCCGGGGTCGGTCCTCACGGCACGCGCCGGGTGGGGACGGACCCCGGGTTCGGCCGTCTCCGGGCCGCGACGGGACGCCCGAGAATTCCTTGCTCCACACAATGGTTGCTGAAAGCAACTGCGAGGCGTATGCTTGCCTGCAGCAACCAAGGAGTAGTCGTGCCCGTCATCACCCCCGCCGCGGCCAGCGCGGCCCCGGAGCTCGCTCCCGACCCCTCCCCCGCGGCGGGGCTCATCCGCGCGCTCGACGAGCTGGCCCGCGCGCAGCGCGAGTCGGCCGTCCGCATCGCGCGCGACCTCGACATCCCGCGGTCGTCGTTCGGGCTGCTCCGCATGCTCCAGCGGTGCGGCCCCGTCCAGCTCGGGGACGTCGCCGCGAGGCTCCGCGTCGACCTGTCCGTGGCCAGCCGCCAGGTGAGCCACCTGGTCGACGAGGGCCTCGTCCGCCGCACGGTGGACGACGACGACCGGCGCGCCCGGACCGTCGAGCTCACCGAGGACGGGCGCACGCTCGTCCTGCGGGCGTACGAGCACATCGACGCCCTGGCCGCCACGACGTTCGCCGAGTGGCACGACGACGAGATCGTCGAGGCCACGCGCCACATCGAGCGCGTCGCCGCGGCGGTCGTCGCCGGCCACGACGCTCCCCGCACGACCGGGTGACCGAAGGCGCCCGCGGCACCACCGCCGTCGGGCACGCCCCCGACCCGCCGACCGCGGCTCCGCGCGACCGGCCACCGACCACCTGACACCGCCCCACGACACGGGTGCCTCCGACACGGCCCCGTGAGCAAGGAACTCAGCGCCTCATGACCAGCACCACACCAGAACGCACCGCACCGCCCGGCGCGACCGAGACGTCCATGACCCGCCGTGAGGTCATGGAGTCCCTCTCCGGGATCCTCCTCGGCATGTTCGTCGCGATCCTCGCGAGCTCGATCGTCTCGAGCTCGCTCCCCAAGATCGTCAGCGACCTGAACGGCTCGCAGTCGTCGTACACCTGGGTCGTCACGTCGACCCTGCTCGCCATGACGATCTCGACCCCGATCTGGGGCAAGCTCGCCGACCTCACCAACCGCAAGGTCCTCATCCAGATCGCCCTCGTCGTCGCGGTCGTCTCGTCCGCGCTCGCGGGCCTGTCGCAGAACGTCGGGACGCTCATCGCGCTCCGTGCGTTCCAGGGCATCGGCGCTGGCGGTCTCATGGCGCTCGCCACCGTGCTCATCACGGACATCATCTCGCCGCGCGAGCGCGGCAAGTTCATGGGCCTCATGGGCGGCATCATGGCCGTCAGCCAGATCGGCGGACCGCTCCTGGGCGGTGTCCTCACCGACGCCGTGAGCTGGCGCCTCAACTTCTTCGTCGGGCTGCCGTTCGCGATCGCCGCGATCATCGTGCTCCAGCGCACGCTGCACCTGCCGAAGGTCGCGCGCCGCGTCGTCCGGATCGACTACTGGGGCGCGATCCTCATCAGCGCCGGCGTCTCCTCGCTCCTGCTGTGGGTGACGTTCGCCGGGCAGAACTTCGAGTGGCTCTCGTGGCAGACGTTCGCGATGGTCGGCGGCGCGGTGCTCGCGCTCGTCGGTGCCGTGCTCGTCGAGCGCGTGACGCCCGAGCCGCTCATCCCGCTGCACCTGTTCAAGAACCGCACGTTCGTCCTCGCGGTCGTCGCGTCGGTCGCGGTGGGCGTCGCGATGTTCGGGACCGCCGTGTTCCTCAGCCAGTACATGCAGGTGGCGCGCGGCAAGACCCCGACCGAGTCGGGCCTCCTGACGATCCCGATGATCGTCGGCACGTTCGTCGCGTCGACCCTGTTCGGCCAGCTCATCACGCGCTACGGCCGCTACAAGGCCTTCATGGTCACGGGTGGCGCGGTCCTCGTGGTGTCGCTGTTCGCCCTGTCGACGATCGACTACCACACGAGCTTCACGCTCATCAGCGTCTACCTGTTCTTCCTCGGCGTCAGCATGGGCATGCTCATGCAGAACCTCGTGCTCGCCGTGCAGAACACGCTCGACGTCGACGAGATGGGCGCGGGCACCTCGACCGTCGCGTTCTTCCGCAGCCTGGGCGGCGCGATCGGCGTGTCCGTGCTCGGCGCGGTGCTCGCGACCAAGGTCACGACGTCGATCCAGGACGGCCTGACCAAGCTCGGCATCCCGGCCGACTCGATGGGCGGCGGCAACGCCGTGCCCGACGTCTCGACCCTCCCCGTGCCGATCAAGGACCTCGTGGAGAGGTCCTACGGCGACGGCATCGCCGAGATCTTCCTCGTCGCGGTGCCGCTCGCGCTGATCGCGCTGATCGCCGTGTCGTTCCTCAAGGAGGTGCCGCTCGGCACCAAGACCGGCCTCCAGGAGCGCCTCGAGAAGGAGGCGGCCCTCTCCGGCGCCGAGGCCCCGGTCGACGCGACCCCCGGCCGCGTGACCCTCGCCGAGGAGACCGAGTCGACGCTCCTCGAGGCGTTCGAGCCCGCGGGCGTGGTCGACGACGAGCGGTCGACACGCTCGTCGGTCTGAGCCTCACCCGCACTGATCCGTCGAGGGCGGTACCGGACCTGGTCCGGTACCGCCCTCGCGTCGCGCCGGGGCCCCGAGCGGTCTCGGCGCGACGCGATCAAGCCGTCAGATAGATCCGTCGGCGATGCAGGACGACGGCGAGCGTCGTCCAGAAGAGCAGCAGCGCGAGCGTCACGGCGATCTGCCCGGCCCAGCCACCTCCGAGCGCGTTCACGGCCTGGAAGAGGACGCCCTCCCCCCGGCCGCCCGGGTAGCGGCGCAACAACGAGCTGAGCACGTGGGACCCGAAGTAGACGAGCAGGCTGTTGCGCCCGAGCGCGACCAACCAGTAGAGGAGCGCGGTATCGAGCACAGGACGCGACTCGATCTTCCGGGTCACGACGACCGCCAGACCCATCGCGATCGCTACGCCTCCCGCGATCGCCAGGGCGAACGGCGGAGTCCAGAGCCTCTTCATCGTCGGGAGGTCGGCGCCGAGCAGGTCGGCCACACGCGGAAGGAGCCAGGCCGCGGCCAGCAGGCCGGCGCCGAGAAGCGTCAGCGGAGCGACGTAGCGACGCAGGGGGACGTCTGCCGACCGCCGGTGGATCGCCAGCACCAGGTGGCCGACCGTCGCTCCGGCAGCGACCGAGACCATGGAACCGTAGATCGCGACGAGACCCTCCGGGTCGTGCCCCAGGAGGCCACCCGCGTACATGTGACTGCCGAAGACGGCGCTGTCGATCGCCCCTGACGGGTTGCACTCCCGCGTGAGCGTGGAGTCGGGGCACCGCGTGCTCCACCACATGAGGAGCGCCGAGTACGTGGACGCGTAGAACGCCGTCCACCCCAGCCACCCACGCCAGGTCCTCGTGAGCTGGTGTCCCAGCGCCGTGAGCAGCACGACGACCGCGTAGAGCTGGAGGACCCCGGTGACGCGCAGCTCCCCCAAGGACTGCGTGCCGTCGACGACCCAGTTGTAGACGAGTCCGAGCCCGAAGAGCACGAGGACCCTGCGCGCGAAGCGGGGCCAGTCGGTACGCCTGTTGAGGGCGAAGGCGAGACCGCAGCCCGAGAGCGTGACGAAGATCGGGAAGATGACGTCCTCGAGGTTCACTCCGTCCCACGGGGAGTGGTGGAACGACGGCGGCAGGATCACCATGCTGTTGATCGTCACGGAGGCGACGAGCATGATGCCGCGGAGCCAGTCGAGTGCGGCGATCCGTGTCGACGGCCGGGTACGCACGGCCGCCGTCACGGTGCCACCCGGTTCCACGCACCGTAGTAGCTGAGGAAGGCCTGCTGACGCGACATGATGAGCGCCCGCCCGTTCCCTGCCTGGACGGGAACCTCGGTCTGGGGCCAGTGGTCACCGGGGAACGCGAGCCAGCCGTACCACGACTGCATCAGGCCGACGGGCACTCCGGTGTCGTCCGGGGACTCGCACATCAGCGAGCAGTAGGTGTCCTCGTCCAACGCGTGGCGGTAGGTGATCGCCATGGGCCGCGGCCATGTCGCGACGAGGTTCCCCTCGAGCGCACCGAAGTCGTTCTGCGCGAGTGCCGACGACACGGCGAGGTGGTCGGGATGCGGGTAGTCGGCGAACGCCCGGTTGCCCGTGCAGAGCTCCCGACGGCAGTCCGGTGTCGCGACGACGCGGGACGGGTCGTTGAAGTACGACGCGCCGATGATCCGTGACAGGTCGAGCTCGGGCAGGAGGGCGCCGCGCTGTGCCAGCACCCACGTCACCATGTACTCGACCTCGTCGGCCGTCAGGTTCCCGTCGCCGCCGTCGAAGGCGACCAGTGCGGCGTCTGCGCCGACGGAGTAGAGGATCGGAGACGCCTGCTCCTCGGTGTCCGTCGACCGCGGCACAGCCCCGATGCCCAGCTCCTGCGCGGGAACCTCCTGGAGCTCCGGGAGCTGTCCCGTCTCCGCGCCGAACGCGTCGCTCCCCTGGCGGTCCGAGAGGTCGCGGTGAAATCCAAGCCAGGACGCGAGCCGCGCCGTCCGGCACTCCGCGCTCTGACGGCCGGCCGGCGTCGGGACGGGCCACTCCCCGAGGGACGTGACCGACGGGCGCAGGAGGTCGGGCTCGCAGTATCCCGTCGACTCGCCCTGGGTGCCGACGACCCAGACGGTGAAGTCGTCGTCGTCGACCGCCGCGATCCCGAGGAGGTCGTCGTCGGGGTGCGGCGCGACGACGACCTGGAGGCGTCGCGGTGCGTCGAGAGCCGAGCAGCCTCCCAGGAGGGTGGAGAGGACGACCGCGAGGAGCACCACGGTACGCAAGGGACGGCGCCTCACCTGGCTCCACCTCCCCACGGACCACCCTCGGGCCCGGAAAAGGATACTCGACCCCGCCGGGTCGTCTTGGCGACCCGGAGGGGGTGAGGTTTCCCGGACAGGCGTGACCACGTGCCGTCCTGGGCGTCATGATGGGCCTGTGCCCGACGAGACCGCTCCCACCAGCCCCGTTCCCGACGCCGCGCGCGCCGCCGAGCCGGACGTCGCGTACGTCGACCTGGAACGCGAGCTGCGGGTCCTGCTGCGCCGCGCGGGCGCGGTCGCGACGGGGATGGCACGCCGCATCCACCCCGGGCTCGAGGCGAGCGCGTACCCGCTCCTCGCGCACATCGCCGACCACCCCGGGGTCCGCGGCTCGGAGCTCGCCGCGCACTTCGGCGTCGGGCGCGCGACGATCTCCCGCCAGCTCAGCCGGCTCCACGCGCTCGGCCTCGTCGCGCGCGAGGTCGACCCCGACGACTCGCGCGGCCAGCTCATCACCCTCACTCCCGACGGCGAGACCCGGCTCCACGCCGCGCACAGCGGCCGGGTCACGTCGATCACCGAGGCGCTCGACGGCTGGGACCGTCGCGACGTCGCGACGCTCGCGACCCTGCTGCACCGGTACTCCGAGGACGTCGTGCGCTGGAACGCGAACCGGTGACGGCACGCCCCCGTCGCGCGTGACCGTGCCCGACGGCGCCCCCACGCCGCGGCCGGTCGACGAGCCCGTCGACCGGCCCGTCGAGACGCCCGGTGCCTCACCGCCACGGCGTCGACGCCTCGTCGTCGGGCTCGTGCTCGCGGTCGTCGTGCTCACGGGTCTCGTCGTCGCCACCCGCGTGACCGACCCGTGGGGTGACGTCGGCGGGGACGTCCTCTACGCCGTCGCGACCTACGTCCTCGTGGTCCTCGTGCTCGCGCGCGTCCGACCCCTCGTCGCGGGCGCGGTCGCGCTCGGCTGGTGCTGGGCGGTCGAGGGGCTCCAGGCGACGGGGTTCGCGGCGGCAGTGAACGACGCGGTCCCGCCCGCGGCGTGGCTGCTGGGCAGCACGTTCGCGGTGCGGGACCTGGTCTGCTATCTGGTGGGCGTCGTGCTCGCGTGCGCGGTGGACACGTGGGCCGGCGCCCGGTCGGCTACTCCGCTCCGACCTGGAAGGTCAGGCTGACCGAGTTCATGCAGAACCGGTCGCCCGTCGGGGTCTGGGGCGCGTCGTCGAACACGTGGCCCAGGTGCGACCCGCAGCGCGCGCAGCGCACCTCGGTGCGCACCATGCCGAGGCTGCGGTCGGTGAGGAGCTCGACGCGGTCGCCCGCGAGCGGGCTGAAGAAGCTCGGCCACCCGCAGTGGGAGTCGAACTTGGTGTCCGAGCGGAACAGCTCGTTGCCGCACGCGCGACACGCGTAGACGCCGACGCGCTTCTCGTCGAGCAGCTCGCCCGTCCACGCGCGCTCGGTACCCGCCTGCCGCAGCACGGCGAACTCCTGCGGCGACAGCTCGGCGCGCCACTCGGCGTCGGTCTTGACGACCTCGTAGGGCTGGTTCTCGTGGATCTGGCTGGTCATGGTCCACACCTCCGACGATCCCAACCGCGCGCACAGCCCCGATGTTCCCGCCCCACCCACCCGCTGAGTGCATGAAATAGTCGCGGCCGAATCGGTTCGACCGCGACTATTTCATGCACTCAGCGTTTGGGGGGCGTCAGCGCGGGGTGGAGGTCGAGTAGACGGTGCCCGAACCGCCGGCGGGGCGCTGCGCGCGGCCGCGGCCGCCGCGACGACGGCCGCCGCCGCCCTGGCCGGCCGCGCCGTTCGCAGTGCCCGAGGCGCCGCGGCCGTCACGAGCACCGCCCTCCGGGCGTCCGCCGCCCGACGTGCGCTGGGCCGGACGCTGACCGCCCTGGCCGCGCTGCGCCGTCTGGCCCTGGCCCGAGCCCTGAGCGGCCGGACGACCGCCGCCCTGCCCGCGGCCGCGACGCGACGCGCGCGAGCCGCCGTTGGTCGACGTGGTGCCACGCTTCGCCTGCGTCTGCGGCGGCGTGATGTCCGACGGGCGCACGTACTCGGCGACCTCGCCGACCAGGCTCGTGATCGTCGCGTCGCCGGGGGCGACAGGCTTCGGCTGGGCCGTGATCTTCGCCTTGCGCGTGAGGTCGCGCACGTCGCCGCGCTGCTCCGGGAGCATGACGGTGACGACGACACCCTCCGACCCGGCGCGCGCGGTGCGGCCCGAACGGTGCAGGTACGCCTTGTGCTCGGCCGGCGGGTCGACGTGGACGACCAGCTCGACGTCGTCCACGTGGATGCCGCGCGCCGCGATGTCCGTCGCGACGAGCACCTTCACCGCGCCCGAGGAGAACGCCTCGAGGTTGCGCTCGCGCGCGCCCTGGCCGAGGTTCCCGTGCAGGTCGACGGCCGGGACGCCGCCGGCGGTGAGCTGCTTCGCGAGCTTCTTCGCCTGGTGCTTGGTGCGCATGAACAGCACGCGGCGGCCCGTGCCGGACGCGAGCTCGTGCACGATCTGCTTCTTCGCGTCCGCGTCGCGCACCGCGAGGATGTGGTGCGTCATCTGCGGGGGCGCGGCCGCGGCGTCGTCCACCGAGTGGCGCACCGGGTTGCTGAGGTAGCGCTTGACGAGCTGGTCCACGCCGTTGTCGAGCGTCGCGGAGAACAGCATGCGCTGCCCCTGCTTCGGGGTCTTGTCCATGATGCGCTTCACGCCCGGCAGGAACCCGAGGTCGGCCATGTGGTCGGCCTCGTCGAGCACGGTGATCTCGATGGCGTCGAGCGTGAGGAGGCGCTGGTTGAGGAGGTCCTCGAGGCGGCCGGGGCACGCGATGACGATGTCCACGCCCTTGTCGAGCGCGGCGACCTGGCGCGACTGCGCGACGCCGCCGAAGATCGTCGTCGTCACGAGGCCGAGGGCCTTGGCGACCGGCTCCATCGTGGCGTTGATCTGGTTGGCGAGCTCGCGCGTCGGGCACAGCACGAGGGCGCGGGGACGGCGCGGGTGGCGCGACGACTTCGCCCACGACAGGCGCGAGACGGTCGGCAGCGAGAACGCGAGAGTCTTGCCGGAGCCCGTGCGGCCGCGGCCGAGGACGTCACGGCCCTTCAGCGAGTCGGGCAGCGTGGCGGTCTGGATGGGGAACGGGGAGTCGATGCCCTGGCGCGAGAGCTCGCGCACGACAGGGGTGGGCAGGCCGAAATCGGCAAAGGAAGTCACAGGTGATGGGCCTCTCGGGGCTCAAGGTCGGGGTCCGCCGCACGCAATCCGGGGGGATCTCCACGACGCGGGGCGCGCGGGATCGCGCTGCCCTCGAACCCACAGTCTCTCATGCCCGACGCCGGGCCCACGGGTGAGGTGCGTCTCGTCGCCGCCGGCGCGCGCCGCGTCCACCGCCGAACACGACATGGAGGACGTCACGAGCGTCGTCGCGACCGCCATGTCGTGCTCGACCGCGCGCGGAGTCGTTCTCGGCGGACTCCGAGCCGTCTGTGGTGGAATGTCGCGCGTGCACGCGCCGACGCCCTCCCTCGCCGTAGCCCGCGCCGTGCTGTCCGACGACGGCACCACCTCGGGCGGCGACGTCGCCTCTTCCGTGGGGGACGTCGTCGGGCAGGTGTGGGAGGCCGCGACGACGCCCGTCGCTCCCCCGTCGACCGCCGTCGTCGTCGCGATGGGCGCCCTCGCCCTGGCGGTCGTGCTCGTCACGCCGGTCTGGCGCGTCGCGCGCCACGTCGTGACCATCGCGCACGAGGCGTCGCACGCGCTCGCCGCGCTGCTCACCGGACGACGCCTGTCGGGCATCCGGCTGCACTCCGACACCTCCGGTCTCACCGTGTCGTCCGGACGGCCCCGCGGGTTCGGCATGATCCTCACGGCTTTCATGGGGTACGTCGGCCCGGGGCTCATCGGGCTCGGTGCCGCCGCGCTCCTGCGGCAGGGCTACGCCGTCGGGCTGCTGTGGCTGCTCGTCGTGCTGCTCGCCCTGATGCTGCTGCAGATCCGCAACTGGTTCGGGCTGTGGTCCGTGCTCGTCACGGGTGCCGCGCTCGTCGGCGTGTCGTGGTGGGCGACGCCCACCGTGCAGAGCGCCGTCGCCTACGCCGTGACGTGGTTCCTGCTGCTCGGCGCGGTCCGGCCCGTGCTCGAGCTGCAGAGCGAGCGGTCGCGGGGACGGGCGGCGACCTCCGACGCGGACATCCTCGCCCGCCTCACGCGCGTGCCCGGGCTGTTCTGGGTCGGGGTGTTCCTCGTCGTGACGATCGGCGCCGCCGTGCTCGGCGGGTCGTGGATCGTGGGGCCGGCCGCCTGATCGCCGTCGCCCCGGCCCCGCCCGTCAGCGCGGGAGCTGGGCGCGCACGCTGACCTGCAGCTCGTCCCGCACGTCCGGGCCGCGGAGCTCGACGTGCAGCACGACCCCCTCGTCGGTCCGGACGCACACCTGCGCGCCGTCGTCGAGGAGCGTGGCGGGCAGCGAGCTCCCCGGGACGTCCCGGGTGTCCCCCTGGGTCGCCTCGAGGCCCACGATCCGGTCCGCGCACGACGCGGGGTCGACGTCGCCGTCGACGAGCGTCGCACCCGAGAGGAAGGCGACCCGGTCGCCGTCCCACGCGATCTCTGGACGGACCTCGCGCGACGTCGGCTCGACCGTCTCCCCGTCCAGGTCGACCTCGGACCCGGAGACGACGACGAGGTGCTGCTCCGCGGGCGGCGCCGCGGAGTCGTGGGCAGCGCGCGCGGTCGGCGCGTCCACGGCGGGCTCCGCGTCCGGCGCGGGGGCCGCGCCACAGCCGGCGGCGAGTGCCGCCACGCCGAGCGCGGCGAGAAGGGTGGACGTGGCGGTCGTGGTCCTGGACGTCATCGTTCTCCCCCTTGCTCCCGGCCCGGTGGCCGGGTTCGGTTGATCGGGACAACCACGTCGGGGAGAGAGCGGCAGAGCGACGCCTTTGATACAGGCGCGGAGCACGACGACGGGCCGCCCGCCGGAGCGGACGGCCCGTCGTGCGACCGCAGACGCGCCTGGAGGAGGAGAGGGACGCGTAGAGATCGTCCGGCGCGGGCGCCGGTGGTGCCTGTGGGTCAGCCCTGAGGGGTCAGGACGAACGCCGGGCCCTGCGCGTTCGGGTCCGTGTCGAGCGTGAGGTTCGAGAGCGTCGGGGCCGTGGCGGACTCCACGAACACCTTCGCCTCGCCGTCCTCGACGACCGTGTCGTCGGGCTGCGGGGCGGGTACGAGCGCGAGCTCGAAGCTGCCCGCCTGGTCCGCGGACTCCGCGATCCGCAGACCGCCTCCCTCCGGGACACCGGCCTGGGTCTGCAGGTCGTGGACAGCGGTACGGGCGTTGTCGGTCAGGGTGAGCACGAGAGCTCCTCTCGTCGCCGGGCGGAGCCCTGCGGGACACGTCCGTGCGGCCCACGCCTGGCCGGCGTGGCCTGCCGTCGGTGCACCCTCCCGCGGGCTCCTCGGTCTTCTCCACCGAAACAAGAACGAGCGCGACTCGCAAGCGAATCGCCCGGTTCTCACCGAATTTCTCACGGAGCAAGACCGCGCGTGACAGCCTCCGACGACGCGCGTAAGGTCCGCGCCCGCGCGAGCCGCCGGTCGCCCGGGCCGAGTTCGGCAGTTCCTGCCCAGATCGGCAGTCCCGGCTGCCGATCTCGCCAGGAGCCGCCGATGTCGTCGCGAACTGCCGACCCGGGCGCGCGGGTAGCCTGTGCGTGGACACCCACTGGTGTCCAGGGCCTCTAGCTCAACTGGCAGAGCTGCGGACTTTTAATCCGTAGGTTGTGGGTTCGAACCCCACGGGGCCCACCCGGTCACGGACGCGGCGAAGCCTGCGGAACGGTGGCGTAGCGGCGCCCTCTGTTCACCTGCCATTGGTTGCGCTCCGCGCTGCGGGGCCGCACCGTCGGGTCATGGCGATCGAGGACGAGGACCGCGAGATCGACGTCGTGGTCGAGCGGATCAGTGCGCGCTTCCCGGACGTGCCGGTGGACGACGTCCGCGACCATGTGCTCGCGGAGCTCGGGCGGTACCAGACCGCGCACGTGCGCGACTTCGTCCCCGTCCTGGTGGAGAACGCGGTGTCGGACGTGCTGCGGTCGGGCAACCGCCCGCCACGCCCCGCGCGGAGGACACCGCGACCGGACCGATGAGTCCGCGTGTGGGTGACCGTCGGTAGGTTCACCGGCGGGTCGATCGACCCGCCCCGACGACGAGGAGCCCCGCATGTCCTTCCAGGCCTATCTCGACGCGGTCGAGGACAAGACCGGCCTCACCCCGCGCCAGCTCGTCGACCTCGCGCACGAGCGCGGGTTCGACGGGTCCACGAAGGCGACGCCGATCCTCGAGTGGCTCCAGACCGACTACGGCATCGGCCGTGGCCACGGCATGGCGATGGTCCACGTCATCACCAAGGGCCCGCAGATCTCCTCGAAGCACGTGGGGTCCGACGGCACGCACCGCGACGAGTCCGACACCCTGTGGCTCGACGGCAAGGCGACCAGGCCGGCCTGACGCAGCGGCCCGACGCCGGGTCACCGCGAGACCTGACCGCCCGGCCAGGGTCGCCCACCCCGCCCGCAGCACGCCGGTGCCCGACGACGTCCCGCGAGCGGGCGGCGTCGGGCACCGGGCGTGCCGTCAGGTCAGCGACCGGGCGGCGTCAGAACGACCAGCGCTGGGCCTCGGTCTGGTTGCAGGTCCAGAGCTGGACCTTCTGGCCGTCGCGGAGCGGCGCTCCGCCCTGGGCGTCGAGGCACTTGCCGGACTGCGGGTTGCGCAGGGCCTGGGTGCCGGCGTCGTACACCCACTTCTGGGCGCCCGTCCCGTTGCACGTGTAGATCCAGACGACGGTGCCGTCCGCCGTCCCGCTGCGCGCGACGTCGAGGCACTTGCCCAGCGCCCGCACGGTCCCGTCGGACCCGCGCGTCCACTGCTGCGCCGCGTTGCCGCTGCAGCTCGCGAGCTGGACCTGGTTGGTGTCGGTCGGGTCGGCCCACGGCACGTCGAGGCACAGCGCGGCGCCGGCGCGGATCGTCCCGGTGCCGGCCGGCAGGCCGCCGCCGGGGTTCGGCTGCTCGGTGCCGCCCCCGCTGTCGCCGAGGGGCGTCGCGGTGCCCGTGAACGGGTCGAGCTTGATGTACGCGGCGGCCGGGTTGCCGTCGTGGACGAGCGACTCGTGCGCGCCGACGTCGTCGAACGCGAACGCGTACGCCTTGCCGTTCGCCATCTGCTGGTGCGCGAGCTTGGCGTAGACGTTGGTCCGGGCGTCCTGGTAGAAGCCGGCGTTGCTCGCGTCGGGCTGGTTCGGGTTCGTCAGCGCCGTGGTGCGGACGAGCGCGGCGCACAGCGTGCGGGCGATGGGTCCGACGACGTGGTCGTTCGGCGCCTGGAGGTCCTTGTGGCACCCGTACACGCTCGACGCGTCGGGCTTCTTGAAGGCCGCGACCTCCTGCCCGGACCCGTTCCTGAACCGGAACCAGTCGCCGTCGACGCGGCCGCGGAACTGCGTCCCGGGCTCGTGGGAGAACGGCGTGACGACCATGTCGCGCGTGCGGTAGGAGTTCCACACCTCGGTGACGTACGAGTCGATCGACGCCGAGGAGATCTTGCCGACGTCGATCCCGTGCGACGGGTTGAGCGCGCGCAGGCGGCTCCCGTCGGGCGCGCGCTGCACGAGCCCGCCCCACCCCGCGCTCTCGAGGGCCGTGTAGAACGCCTCGTAGCCGTTCGGCTTGAGCATCCCCGTGCTGAGCACGTGCCCGTCGGACCGCTTCACCCCGACCTGGTACGGCGCGGACCAGTGGTCCACCTGCGTGCTGTTGATCCAGATGCCGCCGTCGTTGAGCGTGTACTCGGTCCAGTTGAAGAGGACGTTCCGGTTGGGGTCGGAGTCGTTCTGGACCGCGGGCTGGACGAGCCGGCCGTCCAGCACGATCTGGAACGTCATCTTCTGGCCGTACGAGTAGTAGACGCGCCCGGACAGCTTCGGGAGCTGGATGGTCACGGACTGGCCGGGCCCGGGGCCCGCGATGGACGCGTCCGGTGCCGGGACGGGCACGGGGCCGACCCCACCGGGCCACGGGTGGAACGTGCCGCCCGCGTCCGCCCAGCCGGCGACGCCGTCGCGCTCGCCGAGGACGTACAGGTAGATCGGCCCCTTGCCCGAGTCGTTGGTGATCGTGAGCGGGATGGTCGCCGGGACCGCGCTCGCGGGCGCCGCCGTACCGACGACCGCCCCGCCCACCGCGAGGACCGCCGCGCACAGCGCGGCCCACGCTCGTCTGCTTCTTCTCCGCCTGTCGAGAGTCATGCCGGGTCTGCTCCTTGGTCGGTTGCTCCGTCGAAACCGCACTCGCCGGACCGGCCCGGCGACAGCACCGCCACACGATGTGGGAGCGCTGCCACGACCGTAGCCGAGACCGCGCGGACACGCCAGGGAGCGCTCCCACGAGGCGGCCCGACCTTCACCGGCGGCGCCGTCGACACCGCCCTCGCCGACGCGTCCCGGCCAACGACCCGCTCCGACCCCGCCCGGCACCTAGACTCGAACGAGTGCAGTGCCACCACTACGACGCCGGCCGGTGCCGGTCGTGCAGCCTCCTCGAGCTCGCGTACCCGGCGCAGCTCACGGGCAAGCAGGAGCACTGCGCCGACCTCCTCGCACCGCTCGCGCCGGACCTGACCTGGCTGCCCACGGTCGAGTCGGCGGAGTCAGCCTTCCGCAACAAGGCGAAGATGGTCGTCACCGGCACGACGGACGCCCCCGTGCTCGGCATCCTCGGTGAGGGCGGCGGCGTCGACCTCACGGACTGCCCGCTCTACCCGCCCGCGCTCCAGGCGTCGTTCCCGGCGTTCGCGGAGCTCGTCACGCGCGCCCGGCTCGTCCCCTACGACGTGCGCGCGCGCCGCGGCGAGCTCAAGTACGTGCTCGTCACGCTCTCCCCCGACGGCGACCTCATGGCGCGGTTCGTCCTGCGGTCCACCGAGTCGCTGCCCCGGATCCGCAAGCACCTGCCGAGCCTGCTCGACGCGCTGCCGTCGCTCCGCGTCGTCTCCGCGAACCTGCACCCCGAGCACAAGGCCGTGGTCGAGGGCGAGACGGAGATCCTCCTCACCGACGCCGAGACCCTGCGCATGCGCGTCAACGGGATCGACCTGCACCTGCGCCCGCAGAGCTTCTTCCAGACCAACACCGACGTCGCCGCCGCCCTCTACCGCCAGGGCCGCGACTGGGTCGACGACGCCGCGCCCGCCACGGTCTGGGACCTCTACTGCGGGGTGGGCGGGTTCGCGCTGCACGTCGCCGGACCCGACCGGGACGTCGTCGGCGTCGAGACGAGCGCGGAGGCCGTCGCGAGCGCTCGCCTCACCGCGCGTGACGCGGGCCTCGACCGCACGACCTTCCTCGCGCAGGACGCGACGGCGTTCGCGCTCTCCCAGAAGGACGTGCCCGACCTCGTCGTCGTCAACCCACCGCGACGCGGCATCGGCGAGACGCTCAGCACGTGGCTCGAGGGGTCCGCCGTCGGGCACGTCGTCTACTCGAGCTGCAACGCGACGTCGCTCGCGCGCGACCTGGCCCTCATGCCCTCGCTCCGACCGCGAGAGGCACGCATGCTCGACATGTTCCCGCAGACGTCGCACTACGAGGTCGCGGTCCTGCTCGAGCGCGTCTGATTTCGGCGCTCGATCTCGGGGTCAGTGCTGCTCGCCGACGCGCCGCGCAGCCTCGACGGCCGAGGCCTCCAGCCGCTCCCGGTACGCAGCCCACTCGTCGTCGGCCAGGTCGGGGAGGTTGCCACGGTCGTCGCCCGCCTCGCCGTCGACGAGCTCGCGGACGATGTCGGCGTGACCGGCGTGGTGGGCGACCTCGTCGAGCACGTGCACGAGCGCGAGGAACAGCGTGATCTCCCGACGCTCCGGCGGCCACCACGGCACCTCGCCGCGCGCGTCGAGGTCGAGCGACGCGACGGTCGCGTCGCACAGCTCCGACGACCGGCGGAAGAGGTCGAGGATCTCCTCACGCGACTCGTCCGCCGTCGCCCACATGTCCGCGTTGACCTCCGCGTCGTCGGCGAACCAGGGCATCGCGAGGTCGTGCGTGCCGCCGAAGGCCTCGTGGAGGTAGCCGAGCTGCACGCTGCCCACGTGCTTCACGAGCCCGAGGAGGTTGGTGCCCGTCCGGGTGAGCGGACGACGCACGTCGTGCTCGCTCAGCCCTTCAGCCCTGCTCAGCAGCACCTCACGTTCGCGCGTGAGGTAACGCTGCAGCGTCGCCTTGGGGTCGAGGTCCGGAGGTGTCGTGGCGCCCATCTACCGGACGCTACTCCCGACCTCCGACGCCGGTGCCAGACTCGGCCCATGGCGACCGTGCACCCCGAGATCACCGACCGGCTGGCAGCGTTCGTCCTCGCGCAGCCGGTGTTCTTCGTCGGCACCGCGCCGCTCGCGGCGGACGGCCACGTCAACGTCTCGCCGAAGGGCATGGCCGGCACGTTCGTCGTGCTCGACCCGCACCGCGTCGCCTACCTCGACTACACAGGCTCCGGCGCCGAGACGGCTGCGCACCTGCGGGAGAACGGGCGGGTCGTCGTCATGTTCTGCGCGTTCGACGGGCCGCCGAACATCGTCCGGTTCCACGGCCGCGGCCGGTACGTCGAGACCGGCACGGCGGAGTTCGACGCGCTGCGCCCCGTGTTCGCCAAGGAGCGCGAGCTCGGGCAGCGCGGGATCGTCGTGGTCGACGTCGAGCGTGTCTCCGACTCGTGCGGGTGGTCGGTGCCGCACATGGAGTTCGTCGAGGACCGCGACGTCCTCGACCGGTCGCACGAGCGCCGCACGCCGGAGTACTTCGACACGTACTGGCGCGATCGCAACGCCGAGAGCCTCGACGGCCTCCCGGCGATCGGCGACCCCGCCGATCCTGTCGGCACCTCGTCGCGGTCGAGCGCGACACCTCGCTGACCACTCGACGCCCCCGCGCCCTGTCAGCGGGTCGTCGAGGCCGGCGCGAGGAGGCGCTGACAGTTCTCGGGCGCGTCACGTCCCGGGTGCCGTCGCGTCGAGGTAGGCCCGGCCGCGCGGGGAGAGGCGGTAGCCGACGTCGAGGCTCTCGGTGAGGCCGAGCTCCTTGAGCCGGCGCACGCGCACCTTGAAGTCGTCGCGCGCCATCCCCAGACCGGCGGCGAGCTCGCGCGCGACGACGCCCTCGTTCGCGGCGACCAGCTCCAGGTATTGCCGCGTCCACGGCGCCGCGGCGGCGCGGTCCTTGCGGTCCAGGGCAGCGCGGATCTGCTCGACGGCGGCCGCGGCCAGGTGGGCGTCCTCGCGCAGTGCGACACGCGGGTCGGGCCCCGCGAGGCGGATGCCCACGCGGTAGAGGTCGCCCTCGCGGCCCGCGCCCCGGGTGAGCACCTCGGCGGGCGAGGCCATGCCCGCGAGCCGCGCCTCGTCGTCGGACACCAGCGGCTCGCCGTCCGGACCGTCCGGGACGCGCTCCACCGACGTCACCTCGACGACACCGACGCGGGTCCGCTGGAGCGTCCCGACCTTCACGCGCGCCGTCGTCCAGCGGCGGAACGCGAGCGTCACCGTCCCGTCCTGGAGGCCACGCTGGGTGCGGGCGTCGAGCAGCACGCCTTCGAGCGTACGACGGCGCGGCCCTGGCCTCGCGAGGAAGGGCCCCGACCATGACCAGGGTTCCACCTCACGCAACCAGGGTTCCACCTCACGCAACCAGGGTTCCACCTCACGCAACCAGGGTTCTACCTCGGCCGACCAGGGTTCTACCTCGGGAGGCCGGAACCAGGTCGGGACAGGGCCGGGTCAGGCCAGCTCGGGGCGGCGCGCGACCGTGAGGACGTGGGTGTCGGGCCAGTCGACGGGCTCGCCGGTCGTGGCGTCGTGCAGCGCCGCGACGGGCGCGAGGGCGTGCTCCACGACCCATTCGTTGCGCCACGCACCGCTGCCGGGCTCGAGCTCGAAGCCGGCGTCCGCGAGCAGGTCGGCCCAGCGTGGACCGCTGAGGTCGCAGAACCGCTCGTGGCACTCGGACAGCCAGTTGTCGACGTAGTCCTTGCGCGTGAGGAACTCCATCGCCTCGCGCAGAGTGAGCCGCCACGACCCGGGGCCGAGCTGCTCGGGCGCGAACGCGGCGCCGGACAGGCGCGGGAAGTCGTGCGCGAACTGGACCAGGCGCGCGTCGGTGGACAACGCCCCGACCCACGCGGCGACGTCCGCGCGCGCGAGGTCGTCCAGGTCCCCCCGCGCCCCGCCGGGCCCGTTCCCGGTCGCGGCGTCGCCGTCGTCGGTCCGCAGCGTGAGCACGACGACGCGGTCCGGCTCGGCGGGACCGCACACGTCGGAGTTGATCCACACGCCCCCGGGTCGCGTGTGGGCGTGGACGCGGCGCGCGAACGTCTCGACGTCGCGCACGCCGTCGCCGTACGACGAGATCTCGTGCGTGAGCGCGATCGTCAGGGTGGTGTCGACGCTCGCGTCGGGCATCACGGACCGGTCGAGGATGTTGGCCTGCACGAACCACACGTGGGAGTTCGCGAACGCCCCCTGCGCTTTTTTGTGCTCCGCCTCGGCGACGAGGTGCCGCGCGACGTCGACCCCGAACAGGTCGGACTCGTGCAGGCGCGGCTCGCGCGCGACGTGCTCGAGGAGGCCGCCGGTCGCGCACCCGATGTCGACGATCCGCCCCGGGCGCACGTGCTGCGCCACCTGCGCCCACTTGCGCGCCGAGGCGTCCTCGAACGCGGCGGCGTACGTGCGGTAGTCGCGCGTCGAGGTGAGGTCGCCGTCGCCCGAGACGACGGGGTCGGCGAAGATGCGCCGCACGTCGTCGACGAACCGGTAGCGCGCGAAGAACTCCGGCACGGCAGGGTGCGCGACGTCCCGCCAGCGGTCGTCGCCCGCCGCGATCTGCTCGACGACGTCCCACGGTCGGGCGGGTGCCTCGCCTCCGGGCTCGGTGGCGTCGAGCTCGACGCCCGCGACCCGGTAACCGAGGGCGCGGTACGCGTCGACGAGCGCGGGGGTCGAGCACGCGACCACGGTGTCGGCGGGGTCGGGCGCGACGCCCGTCGCCGTCGCGACGCTCGTCACGACGAGCCGCGCGAACCGGTCGTCGGGCGCGACGTCTGGCACGGGCACGACGACGGACGCGAGCCCCTCGCGGGTCGTCACGTTCTCGATCAGCGCCTCGCGGCGGTGGCCGGGCAGCGGGTTGCGCCGCGTGCCCGCGTGGTTCGCGGAGGTGACGACCCAGACGACCTCGACGTCGGGCGCGCACCGCACGCGGCGCCCGTCGAGGTCGCGCACGAGCCCGGCGCGCAGCGCACGCAGGTAGTCGACCTGGTAGCGCGTGACGACGTGGTGACGGCCCGGGAAGAGGACGCGGCGGACGGTCTCACCGTCGGACGAAGTGTGCACCCGCACACGGTGCGGGGCGGCGCCGCCCCGGCGCAACCCGTCTCGGCCCGCGGTCAGGCGCGTCCGGGCGTCCGGCGCTTCCGGGGCGTGTTCGCTCTCCGTGAAGGGCGCGAAGGAGAAACCGCTGATCTCCGCGGTGCGCGACCCCGGGACCGGCCTCGGGAGCCAGGTCCGGGCGCGTCCCCGCGAGCGCCGTCCGGGGGACGTATGGGACCGTGTTCGCGATGTTCTGGATCGTGGCAGGGGCTGTGCTCGTCGTGTCCGGCCTCGCGATCGCCGCGACGGCCGCCCGAGGCGCGCGCCGGGTCGGGTCGACGGGTGCGAACGGGCTGGCGATCGCGGTCGGCGGAGGCCTCGTCGTCTGGGGTGCCATCGCGCTCACCGCCGGGCTGCTCACCCAGGACTGAGCGGACCGTCGTCGAGCAGGACGCGCCCGACGTCCTCGGTGCGCTCCCCAGCGACCTCCCGGCGGCGACGGCCGACGACCGGCCCGCGCCCTGAGGACCTTCGGCGCGTCCCGGCTCGGCCGGCCCGGCCTAGCGTGGACGCACGGCCGGTCGCCCTGGACTCGCCGACGACTCCCGGGACGCCCGACCGTCGCGCACCGACCGGTGCGCGCGGCCCGACGGACGAGGTGAGCACGATGAAGGCGGCGCGGTACCACGGCAAGGAAGACCTCCGGATCGAGGACGTCCCGGAGCCCGAGACCCGGCCGGGGACGGTGAAGATCCGGCCGGCGTGGACGGGGATCTGCGGGTCCGACCTGCACCTGTACCTCGAAGGCCCGTTCCCTCCCGCGCCGTCCGAGACCCAGCCGCACCCGATGTCGGGCGAGACGCTGCCCGTCGTGTTCGGGCACGAGTTCTCCGGGGTCGTCGAGGAGCTCGGTGAGGGCGTCGAGGGACTCGCGGTCGGGGACGCGGTCGTCGTGGAGCCGTTCATGGTGTGCGGCGAGTGCCCGCCGTGCCGCGACGGCCTCTACAACGCGTGCGTGAAGATGGGGTTCATCGGCATCTCCGGGAGCGGCGGCGGGCTGTCCGAGCACATCGTCGTCGAGCGCCGGTGGGTGCACCCCGTCGGCGACGTCCCGCTGGACCAGGCGGCGCTCATCGAGCCGCTCGCGGTCGCGTACCACGGGGTCCGGCTGTCCGGGGCGCAGGCGGGCGACACGGTCCTCGTCGGTGGCGCGGGACCGATCGGCCTCCTCACGTGCGCCGTGCTGCACGCGATCGGGGCGCGCGCTGTCGTCACCGAGGTGAGCGGGGCGCGCAAGGCCAAGGCGCTGGAGACGGGCGTGGCCGACGTCGTGCTCGACCCGCGCGAGGTCGACGTCGCCGCACGCCTCTTCGAGCTCACGGACGGTCGCGGCGCGGACGTCGCCATCGAGTGCTCGGGCGCGCAGCCGGTGCTGGACACGCTGACGCACGCGCTCAAGGCGGGCGGGACGCTGCAGATCGTCGCGCTGTTCTCCGCGCCCCCGACTCTCGACGTCATGACGGTGCTCCTGCGGGAGCTCACCATCAAGGGCGCCATCGGGTACGCGGACGACCACCCGGCCGTGATCCGGCTCGTGCAGGAGGGCAAGATCGACCTCGCCCCGTTCGTCACGAGCCGCATCGCCGTCGAGGACGTCGTGGAGAAGGGGTACCGCGAGCTCATCGACCACAAGGACGACCACGTGAAGATCGTCGTGTCGGTGTGAGACGGCGGCCCGCGGCCCCACCGTCCCCGGGGCCGCGGGCCGCGCTCGACTCGTGCTCGTCGACGTGCCGCGCTCGACCTGCGGCGCGCCGCCCGGCGTGCCACGGTGGAGGTTCACGAGCCCCGGGAGGTTCGGCATGGACGTCCTCGCCGCCCACGGCGACGCGATCGGCGCGTTCGACGCGCTCGTCCGCCCGCTCCGCGACGACCAGTGGGCGCTGCCCACCCCGGACGCCGACTGGACGGTGCGCGACCTCGTCAACCACCTCACGGCCGAGCAGCTGTGGGCGCCCGAGCTGCTCGCCGGGCGCTGGATCGAGGACGTCGGCACCGTCTTCGAGGGCGACGTGCTCGGCGACGACCCGGTGGACCGGTGGGTCGACGCGTCCGTCCAGGCCCGCGAGGCGTTCCTCGCGCCCGACGCCCTCGACCGCCGGGTGCACCTCTCGTACGGCGACGAGTCGGGCGCGGAGTACTGCGCCCAGATGACGTTCGACCTCGTGGTGCACGCGTGGGACCTGGCCCGCGCCGTCGGGGCGGACGAGGAGGGCGAGCCCGCCCTGATCGCGTGGGCGCTGCACTACGCGGAGTCGCGCTCGACGTTCCTCGAGCCCGGCCCGCTGTTCCGCAGCCCGCTCGACGACGGCGCCGACGACCTCACCAACCTCCTCGCGCTCACGGGCCGCCGCCGCTGACGTCCCGTCGCCGGCTGAACGTTGGTGGAACGTCCCGCAAGGCGACGCGCCCGGCAGGACGGCTGCGCGGTTCGCGCGCGAGACTGGCCCCATGTCGCCCAGCGCTGCCGGCCGCCCCTCGGAGCGGCGCACGACGCACCCGTCCCCCCTGCTCCGGCCCGCCGCCGACGACGGGGGCCGCCCGCTCGTCGTCGGGCACCGCGGCAACTCGTCCGTGGCGCCGCAGAACACGCTCGCCGCGTTCGAGGCCGCGTGGCGCGCGGGTGCGGACGCGATCGAGCTCGACGTCCGGCTCACGGCCGACCGGCAGGTCGTCGTGCTGCACGACGATGTCGTGGACGAGACGACGGACGGGTCGGGCCGTGTGGACGGGCTCACGCTGGCCGAGGTCCGGGCGCTGGACGCCGGGTCCTGGTTCTCGCGCGCGTTCGCGGGCCAGCGCGTCCCGACGTTCGCCGAGGTGGCCCGGTTCGCCTCCGACCGGCCCGGCCTCGGGCTGCTCGTCGAGCTCAAAGGCGTGTGGACCGTCGAGGACGCTGTGCTCGTGACCAAGCAGGTCGACGACGCCGGGCTCGCGGACCGCGTGCTCGTCCAGTCGTTCTGGCCGCCCACGGTCGCCGCGCTGCGCGACGCCGCGGGGCACCTCGACCGCGCGCTGCTGCTCGCGCTGCACCCGGACAGCCTCGCCGAGCTCGTCGGCGTGTGCGCGGACCTGGGCGTCGTGGCCTGCAACCCGGAGGTCGCGCTGCTCGCGCACGAGCCGGGCCTGGTCGAGACGCTGCACGACGCGGGGCTGCGCGTGCACGTCTGGACCGCGAACACGTCGGACGAGTGGGACGACCTCCTCGTGCGGCGCGTCGACGGCATCATGACCGACCGCCCCGACCACCTCGCCGGCTGGCTCGACGCCCGGTTCGACGGCCGGTTCGACGGGTGAGTCGACCGCCGCGCCCCTAGCGTGGACGGATGAGCGCCACCCCGACGCCCGCGCCCGGTCCGCTCCCCGCCCCATCCGACACACCCAGCCCCGCCCGCACCCCGGCCGTGTGCGTGCTCGCCCTGACGCCGCTGCTGACCGTCGAGATCGAGCCCGCCGGGCCGTACGAGACGTCGCCCGAGGTGCACGTCCACCCCGGCGGCCAGGGCCTCTGGCTCGCCCGCATGGCGTACTCGCTCGGCGCGCAGGTCGTGGTGTGCGGGCCGTTCGGCGGGGAGACAGGGACGGTCGCGGCGCACCTCGCGCGGGCCGAGAACCTCGACCTGCGCGCGACGACGACCGGCGGGAACGGCGCGTACGTCCACGACCGCCGCAGCGGGGAACGGGTGGAGGTCGTGACCATGGACCCCTTCCCGCTCAACCGTCACGAGGTCGACGACCTGTACGGGACGGTGCTCGTGTCCGGGCTCGACGCCGCGGTGACGATCCTCACCGGGTCCGAGACCGCCGTGGGCGTCCCGGCCTCGTTCTTCGGGCGGCTCGCGCGCGACCTGCACGCGTCGGAGCGCCAGGTCGTCGCGGACCTCTCCGGGGAGCAGGCGCGCGCCGTCGCCGACGCGCCCGGCGCGGTGCTCAAGATCAGCCACGAGGAGATGGTCGAGGGCGGGTTCGCCGACGACGACACCGAGGCGGCGCTGCTCTCCGCGGCGCGCGGGATGGTCGACGCCGGGCCGCGCGCCGTCGTCGTCTCGCGCGCGCACGACCCGTCGCTGCTCGTGACGCGCGAGCACACGTACACCGTGCGCACGCCGCGCATCACGACCGTCGACCACCGGGGCGCGGGCGACTCCATGACGGCGGGCATCGCCGTCGGGCTCGGTCGCGGCCTCGACCTGCCCGGCGCGGTGCGCCTCGGCGCCGCGGCGGGCGCGCTCAACGTCACGCGCCGCGGCCTCGGGACCGGGCGCCGCGACCAGATCGAACGCCTCGCGCGCCGCATCACGGTGCGCGAGGCGCGCACCTGAACCTGACCGCTGGCCGAACCCCGAACCCCGACCCTCGACCCCGACACCCGACGACAGAGGAGAACCACCGTGCGCGCGCTCGTGACCAACGACGACGGGATCGACTCCCCCGGACTGGCCGTGCTCGCCGGGGCGGCGCTCGACGCCGGCTACGAGGTCGTCGTCGCCGCGCCCGCCCGCGAGTCGTCGGGCGCGAGCGCGTCCCTGCTCGGCGCCGAGCGCGACGGGCGGCTCGCCGTCGAGCCCCGGCGTGCGCCGGGCCTGCCCGACGACGTGACCTCCTACGCCGTCCGCGCGGCCCCCGCGCTCATCGCCTTCGTCGCCGCGTACGGCGGGTTCGGCCCCCGGCCGGACCTGCTGCTCTCGGGGGCGAACAAGGGCGCCAACACCGGCAACGCGATCCTGCACTCGGGGACCGTCGGCGCGGCGCTGTCGGCGATGACGCACGGGATCCGCTCGCTCGCGGTCTCGGTCGACGCGGCGGAGCCGCGGCACTGGGACACCGCGCGTCTCGTGACCGACCACGTGCTCGCGTGGATGGACGGCGCCGCCTCGGACGGCGTCCCGCTCGACCGCCGCACGCTCAACGTCAACGTCCCCGACGTCCCGCCCGACCGCCTGCGGGGGCTGCGGCAGGCGCCGCTCGCGACGTTCGGGCTCGTGCAGGCGAACATCCACGAGGACGGCGACCGGCACCTCGTGCTCCAGTACTCCGGCACGGAGCGGCACTCCGAGCCGGACTCCGACACCGGCCTGCTCACGCGCGGCTGGGCCACCGCGACGCTCCTCGTCGCGCCCTACGCCGACGCGACGGTCGAGGTCCCGGGACTCGGCTGACAGCGGCTCCCCCTCGGCCGAGGCCCCGGTCCACGACGGGGCACGGCGCTCCCGGCCGTCAGCCGCGTGGTCGGCCGTCGCCCTGGTCGCCGTCGCCCTGGACGCCGTCGCCGTGGTCGCCGTCCCCGTGGTCACCGTCCCCGTGGCCGTCGGCCTCGTGGGCGTCGGCCTGCCGTTCGCCGCCCGAGCCCGACGTGTCCGGCCTCCCCGGCTCGTCGTCGGGCACGACGCCGTGCTCGGCCGTGCGCTCCCGCTCCTCGATGACGTCCTGACCGGGCCCGGCGAAAGCCCGCGAGCGCTCCTCGCCCTCGGGCGTGCCGCTGAAGAAGGCGGACTCGGCAGCCTCGGGCGTGACGTCG
This sequence comes from Cellulosimicrobium protaetiae, assembly GCF_009708005.2. Classification (NCBI taxonomy): domain Bacteria; kingdom Bacillati; phylum Actinomycetota; class Actinomycetes; order Micrococcales; family Promicromonosporaceae; genus Cellulosimicrobium; species Cellulosimicrobium protaetiae. Next base: position 4,301,803 of record NZ_CP052757.1, read on the forward strand.
TCGTGCGCGTCGTGCCCGACGACGGGCAGCGGGCGGGTGCCGCCTGGCACCTCGGCGTCGGCGGTGCTCCCGTCGCCTACGTCGCCGGGACGGCCCAGGCCGCCGGCCGGGCCCGGGACGACGCCCACGAGCCGCGTCGGGTCCTCGCTCGGCGCGGCGCCCGCGCCCCGACCCGCGCGTCGGATCGTCCCGAGGACGACGGGCGCGTCGGCGCGGCGCGACCCGCGCTCGGCGGGGAGCCGGGGCGGTCGCGCGGGGGCGACGGGCGCGCCGTCCTCCGCGGTGTCGCGATCGAGCCTCCCGGGCGCCTCTGCGCCGTCCGGCCCGAGAGCACCCGGCCCCTCCCGCTCGTCGGGTCCGCCGACCTCGAGGGCGTCGACCGCCCGCTCGAGGCGCGTCCGGGGCAGGCCCTGCGGGGCCGCGCGCTGCAGCCAGTCGACCAGGCCCTCGCGCACGAAGCACCGCAGGTCGAACAGCGTCGGCGCGTCGTGCGCGCTCACGAGCGCGCGCACGCGCACGAGCCCCCCGACGGCGTCGGTCACCTGGAGGATCCCGACGCGCTCGTCCCACAGGTCGGTGAGCGCCAGGAGCCGCCGCAGCTCGGCCCGCATCGGGCCCACCGGCACCTCGAAGTCGAGGTCGAGCTCGACCGTCCCCAGCAGGTCGGCCGCACGCCGGGTCCAGTTCTGGAACGGCGTCGTCGTGAAGTAGGTCGACGGCATGATGAGGCGGCGGTCGTCCCACAGGTGCACCACGACGTACGTCATGGTGATCTCCTCGATCCGGCCCCACTCGCCCTCGAGCACGACGACGTCGTCCACGCGGATCGCGTCCGTGAACGCGATCTGCATCCCGGCGAACACGTTCGCGAGCGACGTCTGCGCGGCGAGACCGGCGACGATCGAGATGAGCCCGGCCGACGCGAGCAGGCTCGCGCCCGCCGCGCGCGCCTCGGGGAAGGTCAGCAGGACCCCGGCGATCGCGCACACGACGATCACCGCGACCGTCAGCCGACGCAGGACCGTGATCTGCGTGCGCACCCGGCGCGCGTGCCGGTTGTCCGAGGTGTCCATGCGGTAGCGCTGGAGCGCGGAGTCCTCCAGCACGAACGCGATCGCGCCCACCCACCACGCCCCGACGACGATCAGGGCGATGAGCAGCAGGTGCTCGACGGCGGGGCGCCACGGCGTCGCGGCGTCGGTGGTCACCCGGACCGCGATCCACACGGCCACGACCGTGAGGACAGCGCGGTCGGGTCGGCGCAGCCGCCGCGAGAGGTCGCGCGCGAGCTCGCTGCGCCGACCCACCCGCCGCACGACGGCCGAGATCACCGTCCCCAGGACGAACGCGACGAGCACCCCCGCCGCGACGGCGCCGAGGGTGACGAGGACGTCGGTCGTGCTCTCGAGCTCTTCCTCCATCCCCCCAGGCTAGGCAGGGCGCACGGCCGTCACCTCCGGGCCGCGGGCCGCACGCGGGCCCGGCCGGTGCGCGGCGGGCGGGCGAGCCACGGTGCGAGCAGCCGCGTCACGCGGGGCAGCACGAGATAGGTCATCACCGGGGTGAGGACGAGCGTCGTGGCCAGGACGCGCGGCACGACCGGCACGTCGTCCCACGCGGGGACGAGGCCGCCCACGAGGAGGGTGAACGCGAGGTTCACCGGGAAGAACCCGAGCCAGATGCTCACGGACTGCTTCCAGCGCGGGGGCGCCACGGGCGCCCCCGCCGGGGCCGCGTCGGCCGTGGTCGGGGTGTCGAACCAGCCCTCGATGCCCGTACGCCGCTCGACCCGGGTCTCCTCGACGAGCCCTCTGCCCTGCGCGAGCCAGCGCACGCGGTCGGGCGACGTCTCCCACGCGTCGAGCGTCGCGGCGTCGGCGAACCGGTAGAGCATGTGCCAGTCGTGCGACCCCGCGGACGCGCGGACCCAGCCGGAGCCGAGGAACCCGGGGTAGCGGTTGGCGAGGTTGACGCCGGTCTGCACCCAGCGCGTGACCGCGGGGACGTTCTCGGGCAGGACCCGGCGCTCGATCGCGACGGTCACGGGCCCGGTGCCGGCGAGGGGCGGGCGTGGGTCAGGACGGGCAGGGAGTTCCGGGGGCAGGGCACGGGCAGGGTCGCCGCCCGTCCGCCGCTCGCCCTCGGGGACGTCGTGGGTCATGGGACGAGTGAACGTGGCGGGTGTTTCCGGGTGGTGAACGCGCGTAGGCGCGGGACGGATCGTCCCGAAGGTCGGGACGGGGCCGACGCACCGCCGACGCACGGGCCGAAGCGCAGGCCGGCGAGCGGGCCGACGCGCGGGCCGACGCGCGGGCCGCACGGCCCGGGCCTACCGTGGCAGGCATGATCTCGTGGGAGCTCGCGCTCGCCCTGCGGGACGCGGGGCTGCGCTGGTCCCCCGTCCCCGGCGACCGCTTCCGGCTCCTCGCCACGGGCGGCGACGGCGACGTCTTCACCGTGAGCGACATGACCATCGAGCCGCACGAGTTCGACACCGGTGTCGTGCTCGGCTTCAACGGGACGACCGAGTGGGCGCTCGACTCGGTCGCGATCGAGGACACGCTGTGGCACCCCCTCGAGGCGCAGCTGCGGGGGCTGCTCGGCAGCACGTTCCGAGCGCTCGAGCGGACGGACGACGGGTACGTCGTGCGCACCGAGGTCCTCGACGCCCCCGCGGAGTTCGCCGCGAAGGACGCCTCCGACGCCTACGCCCGTGCGCTGCTCGCGCTCGTCGCGGCGAGCGCCGAGGACCCGCCCTGACGCGGCGCCGTACGAGCCGGTCCGACGACGCGCGCCGCGCGCCGTCGCTCGTGCGCCGCGTCCTGCGCGCGCTGGGCGGCGAACCCCCCGTCGAGGCCGGGCCCGAGCCCCCCGAGGTGTCGCCCGACCTCGTCCCGCTGCTGCGGGAGCTCGGGACCGCGCTGCTCGACTCCGGGCGCTCCGTCACGGACGTCGAGGACGACCTGGAGGCCGTCGCGCGGCGTTCGGGGGCGTCGACCATCGGGACGCTCGTCCTCCCGACGGGGGTGTTCGTCCGGGTCAGCACCGCGGGCGGCACGGTCGCCGACTTCGCGGCCGCGGCGGGCAGCGGGCTCAACCTCGACCAGATCGGTGCCCTGACGACGCTCGTGCGCCGCCTGCGGACGACGGACGTCGCGCTCGCGGACGCCCGTGCCGAGCTGCGCGCGATCGTCGAGCGCCCGCCCCGCTTCGGGCCGGTGCTCACGGTCGTCGGCCACGGCCTCCTCACCGTCGGGTTCGGTCTCGTGCTCAACCCGACCGCACGGCTCCTGCCCGTCTACCTCGCCCTGGGCCTCCTCGTCGGCGGGCTGCGCTGGCTCGGCACGCGCTGGCCGACCCTCGCCACGGCACTGCCCGTGGTCGCCGCGTTCGTCGTCACGCTGCTCGCGGTCGACGTCGTCCGCCCGTGGCTCGGCGACGACCCGCTGAGCGTGGTCGTCCCGCCGCTCGTGTCGTTCCTCCCCGGGTCGGTGCTCACCGTCGCGGCCATCGAGCTCACGAGCAGCCAGATCGTCGCGGGCGCGAGCAGGCTCGTCTACGGGGTCGCGCAGCTCCTGCTCCTCGTGTTCGGGGTCGTGGCGGCCGCGGCCGTGGCCGGGCCGCTCGTCGCCGCGCCGGCGGGAGACCCGCTCGGCTGGTGGGCGCCGTGGGCCGGGATCGTCGTGGTCGGGCTCGGGCAGATGCTGTTCGCGTCCTCGCCGCGCGGGTCGCTCCCGTGGGTGCTCCTCGTGCTCCTCGGCGCGTACGCCGCCCAGCTCGCCGGGGCGCTCGCCGCCGCCCCGCTGTCCGGGTTCGTGGGCGCCCTCGTCATCGCCCCGCTCGCCGCACTCGTCGCGCGGAGCCCGCACGGGCCGCCCGCCGCGGTGACGACGCTCCCGGCGTTCTGGCTCCTCGTGCCCGGCGCCCTGAGCCTCCTGGGGCTCTCGGACCTCGTGAACGGCGGGCCGGAGGCGGCGCAGGAGATCGCCAACGCGGTCGTCGCCGTGTTCGGGATCGCGCTCGGCACGCTCGTCGGATCGGCCGTGACTCGGGACGCAGGACGCGTGACACGTACCCTCTTCACATCCTGACCACACGGTCGGCACCCCATTCCCGAGGCTTCCCCCCGTCAGAGAGCCTCGTTGGACGCATGTCTAGTTGAAGATGGAACAGCCGACCGGCCTCCGTGGTCCACCTTGCGACCAGACCGGGCGGCGTCGTGGTGTGAGGGCGTGCGCGCCCCGCCCCGGCAGCACGCCGTCGTGGTCACCCAGCGCCCAGTCCTGCGCCGGTGCACCAGGGATGGAAGCGCTCCCGCGCTCGACCGCCCGCGACCACGACCCGATGATCGGATCGTTCGCTTGACCACTGCACAGCACCAGAGCACCGCACCGCACACGACCGGCCTCCGCGGCGAGGCGCGCTAGATGGGCCGCCACACCGCGAGCAGGGCCTCGCTCCCCGGCACGGTCGTCGCCGCCGCACGCCGCAGCGCGTCCGGCAGCACCCGCCTCCTGCCCCGGCGCCCGCGGGTCCTCGGCGCGGCGGCCGCCGCCGTCGCGCTCACCGCGAGCACCGCCGCGGCCGCCTTCGGGAGCGGCACCGCGTCGTCACCCACCGCGACGACCGCGACGCCGTCCCCGTCGTCGACCACCCCGACCGACGCCGTCGCCGCACCCACCTCCCTGGGCGCCGTCACGGCCGACCCGGCCGCCGTCGAGGCGGCGAGCGACGCCCTCGTCCGCGCCCAGTTCCTCACCGAGGAGGGTGCCGCCGGGCTCACCCCCGAGCAGCGCGCCCAGATCGAGGACGCGCGCACCCGGCTCAGCACGGCCGTCACGGCGGCCTCCCCGACCGACGGGTCCTCGGCGTTCGCCGACGCGCCCGCACTCGCCGGTGGCTCCGCGCTCGCCGCCGCCCCGGACGCCACGTCCGGCACGACGACCGAGACCACCGACGACGAGGCTGCGGACGACGCGACCGCGACCGACTCCGAGAGCGACGCGCAGCTCACCGCCGCCGACACCCTCGACGCGAGCGTGCCCGACCTCGCCGGGCGCGGCGCCGACCGTGCCAGCCGGTCCTCCGCCCGCACGTCCCTCGACGACCTCGCCACCGCCCCGACCCTCGATCCGGCCCTGCCGGACCTCGCCGAGCCGTCGGAGGTGCCGTCGGGCGACGCCGAGACCACCACGAGCGCCGACGCCTCGACCGAGTCGCCCGAGGAGGACGCCGCGGCCGCCGACACGGCGACCGCGTCGCCCGACCTCACGACCGGTGCCGCGACGGGAGCGACCACCGACCAGGCACCGGCAGGGACGACGTCGACCACCGACGAGATCGCCGCGCTGACGACCGAGCTCTCCACGCTGCTCGACGCCGCGGGATCAGGCGTGACGGTCCAGGTCGTCCCCGGCCCGCCGTCGGCCGAGGAGATCGCGGCCCAGCTCGACCAGTGGGCCGCCTCCACCGCGGGGTACGGGAACGGGCAGATCCCCGCGAGCTCCCTGTGCGAGCTGTCGTTCGCGCCGGGTGAGCAGCTCCGCTGCGACGCCGCCCACCAGATCGAGGCGCTCAACGTGAAGTTCCGCGAGGCGTTCGGCGTGAACCTCTCCGTGACGGACTCCTACCGCTCGTACGCCTCGCAGGTCGCGGTCAAGGCGTCGCGCGGGTACTTCGCGGCGCCTCCCGGCATGTCGAACCACGGCTGGGCGCTCGCGCTCGACCTCGGCGGCGGCATCCAGGGCTACGGCACCGCGCAGTACGAGTGGATGCGCGCCAACGCGCCGGCCTTCGGCTGGGTCAACCCGGAGTGGGCGCAGGCGGGCGGCTCCAAGAACGAGCCGTGGCACTGGGAGTACGGCGACATCTCCTGATCGTCCGTCGCCCAGCGCACGACGGCCCCGGTACCGCGACGACCTCGCGGACCGGGGCCGTCGTCGTCCCGGACGCGTCCCGAGGTCAGGCGAGCGCGGTCGCGAGGAGCAGCATCGTCACGAGGAAGCCCGTGACGAGGTTGAGCCACAGGAAGGTGCGCCACCCGGCGTTCGCACGCTCGCAGTCGTCGTCGTGCACGTCGCGGAACCGCAGCACGTTGACCGCGTACGGGAGCGGCAGCAGCGCGGCGAGGACGCCGGGCCACGGGAGCACCACGAGCACGACCGCCGCCCCGACGTACGCCGCCGCCGCGGCGAGCACGGTCGCGTGCGCGCCGACCGCCGTCGCGACGGACGCGATGCCGCCCTCCCTGTCGGCCCGCACGTCCTGCACGGCGCCGAACGCGTGCGACGCCATGCCCCACAGCACGAAGCCGACGAGCACGGGCCACACCGTCCTCGCGGAGAGGTCGGCGTCCACGAGGACGAGCGCGTACAGCAGCGGGCCGGCGAAGTGCATCGCCGACGTGAAGGAGTCGAGGAACGGGCGCTCCTTGAACCGCAACCCGGGCGCGGAGTAGGCGACGACGCCGAAGACGACGAGCGCGAGGACCAGCCCGGCGAGCGGGTCGCCCAGGAGCAGGAGCGCGACGAGAAAGGGCACGTTCGTCACCACGCACGCGCGCAGGATGCGCCGGTGGGTCGCGCGCGCGGTCGCGGGGTCCGCGAGGGCCCCCTCGATCCCGCCCTTGCGCGGGTTGCGCAGGTCGCTGGCGTAGTCGAAGACGTCGTTCACGCCGTACATGAGCAGGTTGTAGGGCACGAGGAAGTACAGCGTCCCGAGGACGAGCGCGAGATCGATGCGCCCGCCGGTCGCGACGAGGTAGCCGGCGGCGAACGGGTAGGCGGTGTTGACCCAGGAGAACGGCCGCGACGCGGCGAGGACGTCCCTCACCGCGGCTCCGGGCCGTCGGCCTGGGGCTCGGGCGCGCTGGTGGCCGGTGGGCGGCGCCGGTCGCCGAGCACCGTCCAGAGCACCGGCATCCCCAGCGCCGCGGCGATCGCGTACGCGAAGTCCTCGAGCGGTGCGCCCCAGAGGTAGACACCGAGGATCTTGTCCGGGTCGTAGACGTAGAGGTCGGCGGCGATCATCAGGGTGTCGAACACGAGCGTGAGCACACAGAGCACGACGGTGGTGCGCACCAGCGCGCTGGCGCCCAGGCGCCGCAGCACGCGCCACGAGACCGCGACGAGCACCGCGAGGACGAGGATGTTGAGCACGATGTTCGTCACGCGCCTCCCTCCCCCGTGCCCGACCTCCCGGCCGACCGCGCGGACCGCGCGCGCCGCGCCGTCGTCGGGCCGTCGTGGCGCAGCCGGACCACGCGCTCGAACCAGCGCCAGACGATCAGCGCGACGTAGCACAGCAGCGTGAGGAACACCGCCTCCTCGACGGGCAGGTCCGGGGCGAGCAGGAGGCCCGTCATCCACGGGCTCTCCCCGCGCGCGAAGATGCCCAGCGCCAGCCCGGCCACGTCCCACAGGAGGAACCCGACGACGCCCAGGCCCACCGTGAGGGCGGCGCGCCGCCAGTCGGACCAGAACGCGAGGCGGAACCGCCGGTCGACCAGGGCGAGGCCCCCGAGCGAGACGGCGAGCGCGCCGAGGTACGCGAGGCCGGTCACCGGCGCACCTCGACGGGTCGACGGTCGGCCGGCCCCAGCCGCTCGGGCCGGCGGCTCGCCGCGAGGTAGCCGGTACGCAGCGGCGCGGGCAGCGGGCGCGACGACGTCTCGCCCAGCAGTCTCTTCGCGACGAGCTCAGCGCTGATGAGGCACATCGGCAGTCCCACGCCCGGGATCGTGCCACCTCCCGCGTGGTACAGCCCGTCGACACGACGGGACGCGGTGCCGGGCCGCCACAGCGCGGACTGGCGCAGCGTGTGCTCCATGCCGAGCGCACCCCCTCGCCACGCGGACAGCTCGGTCGCAAAGTGGGCGGGCCCGAGGACACGACGCGTGACGACGCGGCCCGGGAGGTCGTCGATGCCCGCCCACCGGCCGACCTGGGCGAGGTAGCGGTCCGCGAGCGCCTCGAGGGTGCGCCGCGAGGGGTCGTCGGCACCGAGCGTCGGGTCGGGGGGGAACGGGACGAGGACGAAGAGGTTCTCGTGCCCCGGCGGCGCGGCGGGGCGGTCCGACGACGGCCCGTCGGTCGCGGACGTGCGGGACACGTAGAGCGAGGCCGGGTCGGGCACGCGCAGGCCGGCCGGGTCGCTGCGACGGTCCGTGCCGAGCACCGCGTCGAAGTTCGCGGGCCAGTCGCGCGTGAAGAAGAGCGAGTGGTGCGCGAGCTCGGGCAGCTCGCCCCGGACCCCGGCGAGCACGAGCAGCGCGGAGATCCCCGGCCCCTTGTCCTCCCACGCCGCGGCGGGCAGGTCGGCCCACTGGGGGTCGAGCAACGCGGTCTCGATGTGGTGCCGGTCCGCGGCCGACACGACGACGTCGGCCGCGACCACCTCCCCCGAGGCGAGCCGGACGCCGGTCGCTCGCCCGCGCCGTCGGGCACCGGCGACCACCTCGATCGCGGCGACGTCGACGCCCGTGCGCAGCTCGGCGCCCTCGTCGCGCGCGAGACTCGCGACGGCCTCGATCAGCGTGTGCATCCCGCCGCGGGGGTACTGGACGCCGTCGACGAGGTCCAGGTGGCTCATGAGCGAGTAGAGCGCGGGGGCGCGGTAGGGCGACGAGCCGAGGAACACGGCGTGGTACCCCAGGAGCTGGCGCAGCCGCGGGTCCTCGACGGTGCGCGCCGCGCGGTCCGCGAGCGGCTCGCGCAGCAGCGTGGTGAGTCGCGGCAGACGGCGCAGCACCGCCGGGGAGAGCGCGCGGTCGGGCCGCTCGAACGTGGTGTAGAGGAAGTGGTCGAGCGCGAGCCCGTACGCCTCGCTCGCCTCCGCCGCGTAGGCGGCCATGCGGTCGCCGGCGCCGGGCTCGACCGCGTCGAAGCGGGCGCGGTTCACCCCGGGGCTCGCGGAGAGCTCGAACGGCGACGCCACGCCCCCGTCCTCGTCGGGCTCGAAGAACACCCGGTACGCCGGGTCGAGCGGGACGAGGTCGAGATGGTCCTCGACCCGCGCGCCCAGGAGCGCGAAGAAGTGCTCGAACACCTCGGGCATGAAGTACCAGGACGGCCCGGTGTCGAAGCGGAACCCGTCGAGCTCGAGCGTGCCGGCCCGGCCGCCCAGCGTGTCGTGGCGCTCCAGCACCGTGACCCTCGCACCCCCGCGCGCGAGCAGGGCCGCGGTCGCGAGCCCCGAGATCCCGCCCCCCACGACGACGACGCGCGGTGCCCTCACGCGAGCACCTTCCGCGAGCCCGCGGACCGGGAGGACGCCACCTGGCCGAGGAGCTGGCCGCCGGCGGCGCGGGCCGCGAGCGCGACCTTGACGGTGTCGGGGATGCGCACGCGGGCGCGCAGGATGTCCTCCGGCGGCGTCGCCGCGAGGCGGGCGAGCAACCGCTCGTAGACCGCGACGGTCGCCGCGACGGCGATCCGCGGCCGCACCGGGAGCCCGGGGAGCGCCGCGCGCGCCGCGGCGAGGTCCTCCTCGACCTCGCGGCAGAACGCGTCGACGTCGCGGCGGCGTAGGCGGCCGGGGACGACGCCGGGCAGGTAGGCGCGCCCCAGCTCCTCGTGGTCGGTGCGCAGGTCGCGGAGGAAGTTGATCTTCTGGAACGCGGCTCCGAGCGCCCGCGCTCCGCGCACGAGCACCGGGTCCGCGACCCGCAGCGGCTCGCCCGGCCGGCGGTGCGCGTTGAGGAAGACCGCGAGGCACATGAGCCCCACGACCTCCGCCGAGCCGTAGACGTAGCGCTCGTAGCTCGCGCGGTCGTGGACGCGCACCGTGAGGTCGGTCCGCATCGACGCGAAGAACGGGTCGACCTCGTCGTGCCCGAACCCGCACCGCCGCGCGGCGCGGGCGAACGAGTGGACGACGAGGTTGGTCGACCACCCCCGGTCGAGGGCGCGCGCGGTCTCCGCCTCGAGCTCGTCGAGGAGGTCGGCGGCGCCGTCCCCGCGACGCGTGTCGACCACCTCGTCGGCGATGCGCACGAGCCCGTAGACGGCGTCGATCCCGTCCCGGGTGGGAGCGTCGAGCAGGCGCGCACCGAGCCCGAACGAGGTCGAGTAGGACGCGATCACGACCCGGCTCGTGCGCGCGGCGGTCAGGTCGTACAGCCGTGCCGGGTCTTTCTCGTCGCCCACGTCGCCGTCCCGTCTCCCGTCGCCGGGGCCCTTCCCCGGACATTGCTCAGCATGCTGAGGGATTAAGGATCGCACGGACGGGCGTCGATCACACCTCGGGTTCGCCCTGCGTGCCACCGACCCCCGCGACCTCGATGCGGCGCGGACCCGACTGCCAGGCCTCCCAGGCCGAGGAGATGATCTCGGGCAAGCCGTTCGTCGCCCGCCAGCCGAAGAGCTCGTTGATGCGGCGCGGGTCACCGACGAGCTGGGGCGGGTCGCCGGCCCGGCGCGGCAGGACCTCCGGCGTCACGTCGAGCCCGCTCACGCGCCCGATCTCGTCGATCACCTCGCGCACCGACGAGCCCTCGCCCGTCCCCACGTTGAACACGTCGAAGGGTCGCTCGTCGACGTCGAGGTATTCGAGCGCGGCGAGGTGCGCGTGCGCGAGGTCGAGCACGTGGATGTAGTCCCGGATGCACGTGCCGTCCGGCGTCGGGTAGTCGTCGCCGAAGATCTTGGGCTGCTCGCCGCGCTCCAGACGGTCGAGCACCATGGGCACGAGGTTGAGCACGGCGGGGTCGCCGAGCTCGGGCCAGCCCGCGCCCGCGACGTTGAAGTAGCGCAGCGCGACGAAGCGCAGCCCCCACGAGCGCCCGGCCGCGCGGCCCAGCCACTCCCCGACGAGCTTGGTCTCGCCGTAGGGGTTGATCGGCTCGGCGTGCAGCTTCTCCTCGACGAGCGACACCGACGGCATGCCGTACGTGGCCGCGGAGGACGAGAACACGAGGCGGTCGACGCCGGCCGCCTGCATCGCGGTGACGAGGTTCGTGAACCCGCCCACGTTCTGCTGGTAGTACCAGGCCGGCTTCTCGACCGACTCCCCGACCTGCTTGCGCGCCGCGAAGTGGATCACCGCGCGCACGTCGTGCTCGGCGAGGGCGCGCGTCAGCACGTCCACGGCGTCCGGGGACGCGACGTCGACCTCGACGAGCGTCGCGTCGCCGACCCGGTCGGCGCGACCCGTGCTGAGGTCGTCGACCACGACCACCTTCTCGCCGCGCTCCTGGAGAAGGCGCACCACGTGCGCGCCGATGTACCCGGCTCCGCCGGTCACGAGGATCGTCATGCCTCCCACCCTAGTGGCGTCGGGCGCCGCCCCCGCCGGGTCGCCGCACCCGGGGATGCCGGTGCTCAGGCGTGGCCGTGCGCCTCGCGGTCGCGCAGCGCGGCGGTCTCGAGCTGGAACGTCGAGTGCTCGACCGAGACAGGGAAGTGGTGCGCGACGCACGTGCGGACGCGCTCCGTGATCTCGAGCGCGTGCCCGTCCCGGAAGCACGCGTCGTCGACGACGACGTGCGCCGAGATGGTCGGCAGGCCCGTCGCGACGGTCGAGGCGTGGAGGTCGTGCACGTCCTCGACGTGGTCGAGCGAGAGGATGTGCGCCCGGACGTCGTCGAGGTCCAGGCCCTCCGGCGTGAACTCCATGAGGACCGCGGTCGCCTCCCGCAGCAGGCGGAAGGCCCGGGGCACGATGAGCACCGCGATGAACAGGCCGGCGAGGGCGTCGGCCTGCTGGTACCCGGTCGTCGCGATGACGACGGCGGCCACGATCACCCCGACCGACCCCAGCGCGTCGTTGACCACCTCGAGGAACGCCGCGCGCAGGTTGAGGTTCGCGCGACGCCCGGACGCGAGGACGGCGATCGCGACGACGTTGCCGACGAGGCCGACGACCCCGAAGACGAGCAGCTCCGCCGAGGGGACGTCCGGCGGGGAGAACAGGCGCCGGACGCCCTCGACGACGGCGTAGGCGCCGACCGCGAGGAGGAGCGCCGCCTGCGCGAGGGCCGCGAGCACCTCGACGCGGCGGAACCCCCATGTGCGGCGCTTCGTCGCCGGCCGGAGCGCGAGCGACGCGGCGACGAGCGCCACCGCGAGCCCCGTCGCGTCGGTGAGCATGTGCGCGGTGTCCGTGAGGAGCGCGAGGCTCCCCGTGAGGACGGCGCCGACCGCCTGCGCGACGAGGATCGTCGCGGTGATCCCGAACGCCACCGCGAGCCGCGCGCGATGGTCGGGCACGGCACCCCCCGCGCCGTGGTCGTGACCCGCTCCCATGTGCCCTCCGTTTTCATCGTTGAATACCGATGATATCGGTGAACAGCGATGAATGCCAGGCGCACTGCGCCTCGGAGACGCGACGCGCAGGGGTCAGGGAGCCAGCGCGACGTGCTCGGCGTCGGCCAGCAGGTGCGCGACCTCGGGCCGCACGAGCCGGTACCAGGAGGAGCGCCCCTCGCGCCGGACTGCCACGACGCCCACCTCGCGCAGCGTCGTCAGGTGCGCCGAGACCGTCGACTGGGCGAGTCCCAGCTCGCGCGTGAGGTCGACGACGCGCTGCTCCGCGCCGGCGAGCAGGTGCACGATCGCGAGCCGGCTCGGCTCCGCGAGCGCGTGGAGCAGGCGCGCGACGGCCTCGTGGTCGTGCGCACCGTCGTGCCAGGGGCCGCTCGCGGCGCTCGTCGTCACCTGCCGATCGTAGCGAGGCTCGACCGCGCGCCGCGGGCGTCAGCCCCAGCCGAGCTCGTGCAAGCGGTCGTCGTCGATGCCGAAGTGGTGCGCGATCTCGTGGACGACCGTGATCGCGACCTCCTCGACCACGTCCTCGCGCGTCTCGCAGATCGCGAGCGTGGGGTTGCGGAAGATCGTGATGCGGTCGGGCAGCGCCCCCGCAGCCCACATGTGGTCGCGCTCGGTGAGCGGCACGCCCTCGTAGAGGCCGAGAAGTTCCGGGTCGCCGTCGGGGGCGTCGTCCTCGACCAGCACCACGACGTTGTCCATCTGCGCCGCGAGGTCCGGCGGGACCAGGTCCAGCCCGTCGCGCACGGCGTCCTCGAACTCGGCCCGCGTCATCTCCACCACGCGACCATCCTCCCCCGGTCGCGGAGCAGGTCGCGCCCCGCGTCGCCGGGCGAGGAGACGGCGGCGCGCTCGCGGGGAGCGCGCGGTCACCTCGCTGTACACTGGCCGACGTTCCTGAGCCCCCATCGTCTAGCGGCCTAGGACCCCGCCCTTTCACGGCGGTAGCACGGGTTCGAATCCCGTTGGGGGTACGCGAGATCGCGTCGGCACCGGTGGCCACCAGCGGATTTACGGATCGGCTCATCGGTACGGTACGATCCTCTCGGTTCGAATGCGGGCCACCACACCACCAGGTCCACTGGTGAAAACCACCGGTTCGCCTGGTGCTAAGGTGTGTCTCGCGAAGAACAGCAAGGCCCTGTAGCGCAGTTGGTTAGCGCGCCGCCCTGTCACGGCGGAGGTCGCGGGTTCAAGTCCCGTCAGGGTCGCGTGAGGCGAAGAGCCCGGTCGGCATCGGCCGGCCGGGCTCTTCCCCCATGGCTCTGTAGCTCAGTTGGTAGAGCGTTCGACTGAAAATCGAAAGGTCACCGGATCGACGCCGGTCGGAGCCACCGAAGAGACCCCCGCCCGGGATCCGGGCGGGGGTCTTCTGCGTCCCGGCCACTGGTCGCGACCGCCCCTCCCCCGCCACCCGGCACGAGCACGCGGGGAGTTGCGCGCCGACCCGGGTGCCGGTTGAGTGGTGGGGTCACCTGCGGAAAGGCGGAGAGATGAGCGACTGGATCGACGGGCGCATCCCACCCGAGGAGCAGAAGCCGACGGTCGGGCAGCTCGTGGAGCGGCTTTCCGAGCAGGCGACCCGCCTCGTCCGCTCCGAGATCGCCCTCGCGAAGACCGAGCTCACGACCAAGGCCAAGCACGCCGGCGTCGGCATCGGGCTGCTCGTCGTCGGCGGCGTGCTGGTCCTGTACGGCCTCGGCTTCCTCTTCCACTCGGCGATGGAGGGTCTTGCGACCGTCATGCCGCCGTGGCTCGCCGCGCTGATCGTCGGCCTCGTCCTCGTCCTCGTCGCCGGTACGCTCGCGTTCGTCGGCGTCAAGCAGCTTCAGCGCGGCGTCCCGCCGACCCCGACCGGTGCGGTCGACAGCATCAAGGAAGACGTGGCCACCATCAAGGAAGGACTGCGCCCGTGAGCGGAACCGACGAGGCCTCGAAGCCCGCACTGTCCCAGTCCCAGATCGAGGACGAGATCGCGCGCACGCGCGCGGAGCTCGCGGGGACCATCGACGAGCTGACGACCCGCCTCGACCCGCGCGTCCAGGCGAAGGCTGCGGCCCAGCAGGCGAAGCAGGCGGCGTCGGACACCGGAGCGTTCCTCACGGGCGGGGGCCTGCCGGAGGAGGACCCGGACCGGTCGCGCAACGTCAAGCTGCTGCTGGGTGCCGCGGTGGCCGGCGTCGCGCTCGTCACGGCGGCGATCCTGCGCCGACGCTCGTAGTCTCCGACGAGCGCGCGCCCCGGATCATGTCGGGGCGGTTCTCCTGACCTGCCGATCAGACGCGCCGGCCGTGCCGGCGGCAGGGCGCGCGGTCGGCTCAGGCCTTGTCCGTTCCCTCCGCGGGCTCGCTCGCGGCGCCGAGCAGTGCCCGGACCTCGGACTCGCGGTAGCGGCGGTGACCCCCGAGCGTACGGATCGACGAGAGCTTGCCCGCCTTCGCCCAGCGGGTGACCGTCTTGGGGTCGACGCGGAACAGGCTGGCGACCTCGGCGGGCGTGAGCAGAACCTCGGACTCTCCGTGCATGGACATCACGACACCTCCTCCTGGTACGCGCTGGTCCGGCAGATACCCCGGATCACGACGACAGCACGACGCCAGTACCCTCCATTGTCGCAGCATGCGGATTTCGGGCGACTTGACGGACGGGTGAATTAGGCGCTCTATGGTCGGAACGGCCGGATAGGCGCTCGTGCGGCATACGGCACCTGCGGTCACGACCCGCGCGACGCTCGCGGCGCCACCGACCGACCTCTGCTCGTGGAGACTGTGTGACGGTAGGCACGTCCCCGGCCCGTCGCGGTCTTCTGAGTGGATGGAATAGGCCCGGAGCATGTACCGTTGGACCCTGAACAGACGAAACTACACCCCGGGGCCGCACGTCTGAGCACGTTGCCGCCCCGCTTCTACGTTGAGGGGGTCGGAGCCATGGGCCGCGGCCGTCAGAAGGCAAAGCAGACCAAGGTCGCTCGCGCGCTGAAGTACTACAGCCCCGAGACGAACTACAGTGCGCTCGAGCAGGAGCTCACCGGTCACAGCCACACGGATGTCGTGACGGACTCGCGCTTCGGCGCCGAGTCGGCGGACGACCTCGAGCGCTACGACCAGCGCTACAACGACTGGTCCGACGACCGCTGACGGTCGTCGGCCTCCTTCGTTCCTCCGCGATCTGCCGCGGAAGCTTCTCGACCTCGACTGCGCCGTCGCCTGCCCTCGGTAGGCGGCGGCGCGGTCGTCGTTCGTGCGCACGCAGCGCCCAGCACCTCCACGCCGCACCACGTCACGCCCAGACCTCTCCGCGCTGCGTGGTCGCACCTTCCTGGGCAGGCACCACGGCACCCTGACGCGTCGTCGCACCTGCGTGCGGGAGCGCCCTCCTCGAGCGGTCCGGCGCGTGCCGGACCGCCCGGGGGGAGGTCAGGCGCGGTAGTCGCCGACGAGGCGCACGGCGCCCGCCTGGACGCCCTTGGTGCCCGCGACCAGGTCGCCGTCCGCGACGTCGCGGGCCGCGGACGGGTCGAAGGCCTCGACCGAGCCGAGCGTCCACGCGGGGACGCCGAGCGCGGCACAGCGCGCGAGCGCGGCGTCGACGCCGTCCGCGCCGACCACCGCGACCATGCCGACGCCGAGGTTGAGCGTGTTCTCGAGGTCTCCGCGCGGCACGCCGCCCAGCTCGCGCACGAGGCGGAAGACCGGCGGGACGTCCCAGCTCGCGCGGTCGACGACGCCGACGAGCCCCGCGGGCAGGACGCGCGCGAGGTTCGCGGCGAGCCCGCCGCCCGTGACGTGCGTGAACGCGTGGACCTGCGCGGCGTCGTCGGCGGCGAGAGCCAGGCAGTCGCTCGCGTACACGCGCGTGGGCTCCAGGAGCTCCTCGCCGACCGTGCGGCCGAGCTCGTCGACGTGCCGCTCGAGGCCCCAGCCGGCGTGCTTGAGGACGGCGCGCACGAGCGAGTAGCCGTTCGAGTGCAGGCCGGACGACGCCATGGCGACGAGCACGTCGCCCTCGCGCACGCGGTCGGGACCGAGCAGCCGGTCCGCCTCGACGACGCCCGTCGCAGCACCGGCGACGTCGTACTCGTCCGCGCCGAGCAGACCCGGGTGCTCGGCCGTCTCGCCGCCGACGAGCGCCGTGCCCGCGACCTCGCAGGCTGCCGCGATGCCGCGGACGATGCCCGCGATGCGCTCCGGCACGACCTTGCCGCACGCGATGTAGTCCGTCATGAACAGCGGCTTGGCGCCGACCACGACGATGTCGTCCACGACCATGCCGACGAGGTCGAACCCGATCGTGTCGTGCACGTCGAGCGCCTGGGCGATCGCGACCTTGGTGCCCACGCCGTCGGTCGACGTCGCGAGCAGCGGCCGGCGGTACGTCGCGACCTCGGAGAAGTCGTAGAGACCGGCGAACCCGCCGACGCCGCCGAGGACCTGCGGGCCGTGGGTGCGGCGCACGGCGTCCTTCATGAGCTCGACGGCCTTGTCACCGGCCTCGGTGTCGACGCCCGCGGCGGCGTAGGTGAGGCCCGTCCGGGGCGAGTCGGCAGTCACGGTGTCGGCTCCAAGTGGTCGTGCGGCGCGCGCGCCGGGAGGGGATGCGAGCGGTTCGTGGTCAGGGGTGCTGGAGGGCGGTGGCCGCGCCCGCGGTCACCGAGAGGCTGCGCAGCCCGTCCTCGGGTGCGCCGAGCGGCAGCTCGGCCTGCTCGAGGAGGTGCTTGCCGAGCTGGTCGTCCGGCGGCAGCTCGATGGGGTACTTCCCGGTGAAGCAGGCCGTGCAGAGCTGCGACGACGGCTGCTCGGTCGCCGCGATCATGCCCTCGGTCGAGATGTAGCCCAGGCTGTCGGCGCCGAGCGACTGCCCGATCTCGTCGGGCGAGAGGCCGTTGGCGATGAGCTCGGCGCGGGAGGCGAAGTCGATGCCGTAGAAGCACGGCCACTTCACGGGCGGCGAGCTGATGCGCACGTGCACCTCGGCCGCCCCGGCCTCGCGGAGCATGCGGATGAGCGCGCGCTGCGTGTTGCCGCGCACGATCGAGTCGTCGACGACGACGAGGCGCTTGCCGCGGATGACGTCACGCAGGGGGTTGAGCTTGAGCCGGATGCCGAGCTGGCGCAGCGTGTCCGACGGCTGGATGAACGTGCGCCCGACGTAGGCGTTCTTGGTCAGGCCCTGGCCGAACGGGATGCCCGACTCGGCGGCGTAGCCCACGGCCGCGGGCGTGCCGGACTCGGGGACGGGGATGACGAGGTCGGCGTCGACGGCGTGCTCGCGCGCGAGCTGGCGGCCCATCTCGACACGGGCGGCGTGCACGGAGCGGCCGTTGATCGAGGTGTCGGGGCGCGCGAGGTAGACGTACTCGAAGACGCAGCCCGCGCGCTCGGCGGGCGCGAAGCGCTGGGAGCGCAGGCCGTCCGCGTCGATCGCGATGAGCTCGCCCGGCTCGACCTCGCGGACGAACGACGCACCGACGATGTCGAGCGCCGGCGTCTCGCTCGCGACGACCCAGCCCCGCTCGAGGCGGCCGAGCACGAGCGGGCGCACGCCCTGCGGGTCGCGCGCGGCGTAGAGGGTGCGCTCGTCCATGAAGACGAGCGAGAACGCGCCGCGCAGGCGCGGGAGCACCTCGAGCGCCGTGGCCTCGAGCGTGTGGTCCGCGTCGCCCGCCAGGAGCGCGGTGACGAGCGCCGTGTCCGTGGTGTTGCCGCGCGCGAGCTCGCCGCGGCGCTGGCTGCCGTAGCGCTCCGCGACGAGGTTGACGAGCTCCGCGGAGTTGGTGAGGTTGCCGTTGTGCCCGAGCGCGACGGTCCCGGACGCGGTGGCGCCGAGCGTCGGCTGGGCGTTCTCCCACGTCACGCCGCCCGTGGTCGAGTACCGGCAGTGCCCGACGGCGATGTGCCCCGTCAGGGCGTTGAGCGCCGTCTCGTCGAACACCTGGGAGACGAGTCCCATGTCCTTGTAGACCAGGATCTGCTCACCGTTGCTGGTGGCGATGCCGGCCGACTCCTGGCCTCGGTGCTGCAACGCGTACAGCCCGAAGTAGGCGAGCTTGGCGACCTCCTCGCCGGGCGCCCAGACACCGAAGACGCCACAGGCGTCCTGGGGGCCTTTCTCGCCGGGCATGAGGTCGTGGTTGAGAAGTCCATCTCCGCGGGGGGCCACGTACCTCAGTGTCCCACAGCGGGCGAGTCCCGACCGAAGCGCGAGGTCAGACGAGATCCGCACGGCGGCGCGCCGCGAGGCGGCGCAGCACGAGGAGCGCGGCGCCTGCGCCGACGAGAGCGACCGCGGCCGTGCCGGTCCGGGCGTCGACGCCGGTCGCGGCCAGGGCGGTAGGTGCCTCGGCATCGACCGTCCGCACGGACGTCGCGTCCCCGGGCGCCAGGGCAACCGGGGACGCAACGGGTGCCGGGGAAGGCGTGGCACCCTGGTCACCCGGTAGCGCGCCGGGCGGGACGGGCGTCGCCCCACCCGACACGACCCGATCCAGGTAGACCCAGTCCACGGGCTCGGCACGGCCGTCGACGACCTGCCGCACGAAGAGGACGTACTGGTTCGGCTGCGCGTCGGGGTGCTCGGGATGAGGTCCGCCGGGGACGAACCGGAAGGCGAACCCTCCGGCGTCGTCGACGATCACCTCGTGGTGCATGGTCGACAGGTCGATCCCCGTGTACGCGACGTCGACCAGCACCGTCGCCCCCGGCACGAAGCCCGAGCCCGAGAGGAGGAACCCTTCCTCGCGGTCGTCGTCCGTGAACGTGGCACGGTCCACCTCCACGACGGGGGCGACGAGCGTGAGGGTGTACCACCCCACGCTCGCGTAGCGGTCCGGCGCGAGACGCTCCTCGACCCACACGCGGTAGCTGCCGGGACCCGTCGTGGAGCCTTCGTCGCCCGACCGTCCCGGGACGAGGTGGAACTCGACGCCCCCGTCGTCGCCGACGGGAACGGCCTCGTAGAGGTCTGCCCCGCCTTCGCCACCGGCCGGTACCCAGAACACGACGTCCGCACCGGGCGTGAACCCTGTGCCGGTGAAGACGAAACCGTCGGCACGGTCGCGGTCCGTGAACGTCGTCCTGTCCACGTCGAGCACGCGTTCCGTCGACGGGTCGAGCACGACCGGCTCCGGCGGCGCGCCCTCTACGAGGGACGCCGGACCGAGGCCTGCGCTCGGCGAAGACACTGCCGGCTCCCCCGTCCCGCCCGGCGGGGCGTCGTCCGCGGGGGTCGGCGCGACGTTGGCCGGCGCGGCCGCCACCGCGGACCCGGACTCCTCCGCCATCGCCGGGAGCGCGGCCGGCCCGGCCACGAGCAGCACCGCCAGAAGCCCGATCGTCCCGCTGCTTGCGCGTGCCGTGCGCTGGATCACGTGTCGTCCCCTTCGGCGTGGTGCGGCGCCTCGACGCGTGCGGCGCGGCGACAAGGTAGCAGTTCCGCGGATCCCTTGACCACGGCCTCGTGCGGGCGAACGGTGCGTGCGGCACCGGCCCGCCGCCCGACCCTCCGCCATGCCCGCCGTCACGCGATCGACCATTCACGGTGCCGTTACGTCGTCCCATCTGTCGGTCAGGGGTTTCGCTGCGTGGGAACGCCACGCTTGAATCTCGACTTACCCGACCGCGGCAGTCAAGTATCGGCCTCGCTGCGTCGGTCGCTCAGCCCGACCACCCGCTCCCGGCCTCCCGGGACCCCGACGAAGGACGACACCATGCGACGCCTCCGGACGACGATCACCCTCGCGGCTGCCACGGCAGCCACCGCTCTGGTCCTCACCGCCTGCGCGCCGACCGCCGTCGACGGCTCCGGCGGGGGCGACGCCTCGGGAGACTCCACCGCCGAGCCCACCACGCTCTCCCTCGTCGGCTTCGCCGTGCCCAAGGCGGGCAACGACGCCGCGCAGGAGCTGTGGGGCGAGACGGAGGACGGCCAGGGCGTCACGTGGGAGACGTCGTACGGCGCCTCCGGCGACCAGAGCCGCGCCGTCGCCGACGGCCTGGAGGCCGACTACGTGCACTTCTCGCTCGAGGGCGACGTCACGCGCCTCGTCGACGCGGGCCTCGTCGCCGAGGACTGGAACGCGGGCGACAACAAGGGCATCGTCAGCCAGTCCGTCGTCGTGCTCGTCGTGCGCGAGGGCAACCCGAAGAACATCCAGAGCTGGGAGGACATCGTCCAGCCCGGCGTCGAGATCGTCACCCCGAACCCCGGCTCGTCGGGCTCGGCCCGCTGGAACATCCTCGCCGGGTGGGGCAGCGTCATCGCGAACGGAGGCTCGGAGGAGGACGCGACCGAGTACCTGCGGAAGTTCTTCACCAACGCCGTCGCGCTCCCGGGCAGCGGCCGCGACGCCACCACGGCGTTCACGTCCGGCACGGGCGACGTCCTGCTGTCCTACGAGAACGAGGCGATCCTCGCACGCCAGAACGGCGAGACCTTCGACTACGTGGTCCCCGACCAGACCCTCCTCATCGAGAACCCGGCCGCGGTGACGGTCGACGCCGACCCGAAGGCGCAGAGCTACCTCGACTTCGTCCTGACGCCCGAGGGCCAGGAGGCGTTCGCGCACGTGGGCTTCCGCCCCCTGACCGGGGACGACGTCGACTTCGACGTCGAGGGCGCCAACGACCCGAGCGACCCGTTCCCGGCCGTCCCGACGCTCCTCACCATCGCCGACGACTTCGGCGGCTGGTCGGCCACGAACGACAAGTTCTTCGGCGACGAGGGCCTCGTGACCAAGATCCAGGCCGAGACCGGGAAGCAGTGACCCGTGCCCTCGACCCTCGCTGAACGACCGGGCCGGGCGGCGCGCGAGCGCCGCCCGGCTCCGGCCGCGTCCCGACCGCGCCGGGTCCGCCGGGCGCGTCGGACGCCCAACGGCCCCTACCGCCTGACCGCGACCTCGGGCCTCGGTCTCGGGGTGGCGCTCGTGTGGTTCTCCGCGCTCGCGCTCGTCCCCCTCGTCGCGGTGCTCGTCGAGACGTCCGCCGGCGGCTGGCCGGCGTTCGTCTCCGCGGTCACGCAGCCGCAGACCGCCGCGGCGCTGACCCTCACGGTCACGCAGGCGCTCGCCGTGACGGCCGTCAACGTCGTCATGGGGACGCTGATCGCCTGGGTCCTCGTGCGCGACCGGTTCCCCGGCAAGCGGCTCCTCGAGGTCCTCATCGACATCCCGTTCGCGCTCCCGACGATCGTCGCCGGACTCGTGCTGCTCGCGCTGTACGGGCCGTCGGGACCGCTCGGGATCGACGTCGCGAACACGCGCGCCGCCGTCTTCCTCGCCTTCCTCTTCGTCACGCTGCCCTTCGTGGTGCGCAGCGTGCAGCCCGTGCTCGCCGAGCTCGACCGCGACGTCGAGGAGGCCGCGGCGTCGCTCGGTGCGACCCGGTCCACGACCTTCCGCCGCGTCGTCCTGCCCGCGCTCGCGCCCGCGATCACCGCGGGCGCGGCCCTGTCTTTCGCCCGCGCGATCAGCGAGTACGGCGCGCTCGTCCTGCTCTCCGGCAACCTGCCGATGCGCACCGAGGTCGGCTCCGTCCGCATCCTCAGCTATCTGGAGAACGGCCAGCCCGAGCAGGCGGCGGCCGTCGCGTCGGTGCTCCTGCTCGTGTCGCTCCTCGTCATCGCAGCGATCCAGCTCCTCCAGCGAAGGGTGGCCCGCCGTGGATAGCTCCCCCTGGGTGCGGCGCACGCTGCGCACCGTCGTGGTCGTCTACCTCGTGCTGCTCGTCGGGTGGCCGGTCTCGCTCGTCGCGAGGAACGCGTTCGCCGACGGCCTCGAGACGTTCCAGCGCGCGCTCGCCGACCCGTCCGTCGTCTTCGCCCTCCAGCTCACCGCCGCCGTCGCGGTGCAGGTCGTGCTCATCAACACGATCTTCGGCGTCGGGATCTCGATGCTCATCGTGCGGTACGACTTCCCGGGCAAGGCCCTCCTCAACGCCCTGCTCGACCTCCCGCTGTCGGTCTCGCCCATCGTCGTCGGGCTCTCGCTCGTGCTCGTGTACGGCAAGAACGGCTGGTTCGGCGGGTCGCTGGAGGACGCCGGTCTTCAGGTGATCTTCGCGCCCCCGGGCATCGTGCTGGCGACGGCGTTCGTGTGCCTCCCGCTCGTCATCCGCGAGGTCGTGCCCGTCCTCACCGAGATCGGCACCGACGAGGAGCTCGCCGCGACGAGCCTCGGCGCGAGCCGGTTGCAGACCTTCCGGCGCATCACGCTGCCCGCGATCCGGTGGGCGGTGGTCTACGGGGTCGTGCTCACGCTCGCCCGTGCGCTCGGCGAGTTCGGTGCCGTCAAGGTCGTGTCCGGCAACTTCGAGGGCCGCACCCAGACGTCCACGCTCCTCGTCGAGCAGCGCTACCAGGACTTCGAGCAGGGCACGGCCTACGCGGTCGCGTTCCTCCTCGCGTCCGTCTCGGTCGCGTGCATCGTCGCCGTCACGTTCCTGCGTTCCGACGACGCGTCGGCCAGCACGTCCTCCGCCCGCCGCCCCGCCCGCCCCGCCCGTGCCCGTCGCACGGGCGCCCCCACGAAGGCCGACGCATGAGCATCGAGATCCGCAACGTCCGCAAGACCTTCGGCGACTTCGTCGCGCTCGACGACGTCTCCGTGTCCGTCCCCACCGGTCGCCTCACCGCGCTGCTCGGCCCGAGCGGCGGGGGCAAGTCGACGCTCCTGCGCGTCGTCGCGGGGCTGGAGGTCCCCGACTCCGGGGAGATCGAGATCGAGGGCCGCGACGCCACGAACCTGCCGGCCCGACGCCGCAACGTGGGGTTCGTCTTCCAGCACTACGCGGCGTTCAAGCACCTGAGCGTCGCGCGGAACGTCGCGTTCGGGCTTGAGATCCGGCGCACCCCGAAGCCCGAGATCGCCGAGCGCGTCGACGAGCTGCTGCGCCTCGTGCACCTCGAGAGCTTCGCGCACCGGCTGCCGTCGCAGCTCTCCGGCGGGCAGCGTCAGCGCATGGCGCTCGCCCGCGCGCTCGCGATCCGGCCGAGCGTCCTGCTGCTCGACGAGCCGTTCGGCGCGCTCGACGCCAAGGTCCGCAAGGAGCTGCGCGACTGGCTGCGCCGCCTGCACGACGAGATCCCGGTGACCACGGTGTTCGTCACGCACGACCAGGAGGAGGCGCTGGAGGTCGCGGACGAGATCGTCGTCGTCAACGAAGGACGGATCGAGCAGGTCGGCACGCCCGACGACCTCTACGACCGCCCGGCGAACGACTTCGTCATGGGCTTCCTCGGCCCGGTCACGCGGCTCGGCGGCGTCCTCGTGCGCCCCCACGACATCCACGTCGAGATGCTGCCCGACGGCGTCCCGAGCGGAGCTGCTTCGGCGCGCCCGGGCGAGCCCGTGGTGGGGGTCGTGGCCCGCACGACGCGGGTGGGCTTCGAGGTGCGCGCGGAGGTGAGGGCGGGCGACGAGGTGGTGTCCGTCGTCGTGACCCGTGCGGAGGCCCGCGCGCTCGGGCTGGCCCCCGGGGTCGCGGTACGCCTCTCCCCGGCCGAGGGGGCGTCGACCTCCGCCGCGCCCGAGCCGGTCACCGCCACGGCAGCCGTCTGACCGCGTCACCCTGTGTGGCCCGCTCGCCTATCCTTCCCGCGTGGCTCGCTCCCCCGTCGACCGTCCGGCCCGCGACCCCGGCCGCCCGCGGCACCGCCGCGAGCGGGACGCCTACCGGTTCGCCGAGGTCGTCCCGGACGCGCGGCTGGCGCTGCTCGACGGTCTCGCCACCGCGAGCGGGGCGCTCCTCGTCGGCACGGTCCTCGGGTTCCTCTGCCTCCTCGGGATCACGCTGATGGGCGGCGAGCTCGTGCCCGGCGCCGGGTACGAGGCGGAGGAGGTCCTGCGCTCGACGATCGGCCGGTGGGTCCTGGTCCTGGCGGTGGTCGTGCTGCTCTTCGTGCCGACCCGTGCCGCGGCGACGCTCGGCACCGCGCGGGTGCTGCTGCAGGAGGGACGCCCGGCCACCGACGTGCCCCCGCGCTCGGTACGGCGGCGTGTGGCCGGGTCGAACCCTCCGGGGGCGCTGGCCGGGCTCGCCTGGACGGTCCTCGCCCTCGCGCTCCTCGCCGGCGGCCTCGTCGCCCCCTTCGCCATGGACCACGACGACCCGGCACGGACGCCGACGATCGCCGTCGCCGCCGTCGCCGCGGCCGGGGCAGGGGCCGTGCTGCTCGCCGTCCCGGGGCTGCGCGCCGGGTGGGCCGCCGCGCAGGAGACCGTGCGCACGACCTGGGGTCCGAACGAGGTGCGCTTCGCCGAGTCCGCCGAGCGACGACGCCGGGCGGCGCTCGGCCCGCAGGACGCGTCGACCGACGGGCGCCGCCGCGCGGCGCGGAACAGCCGTGCGGCGGCCGTCCTCGGCGGGACCGGGCTGGTCGGTTTCGTGCTGTTCATGGTGGGCGCCACGATGCGCCACCCCCGCCGGCACGGCCCCGACGAGCACTACGGGCCGGTGGGCGAGACGGCGATCGACGTCCTCGTCGGCGTCGGCGGCGCGCTCGTGGGCGCCGCGCTGCTCCTCGGCGCGCTGTGGCTCGTGGCGCCGGGCGCCCGGGAGAACCGCAGACGCCGCGAGGCGCTGACCGCGCTGCGCTCGACCGGTCCGTCCGCCCCGCCCTGCGACGACGTCCTCGCAGAGCTCCTCGCGCCCTGGACGGGGCCCACGGTGCTCGCGCTCGTCTGGCTCGTCGGCGTCGGGCTGACGATGCCGTCGGTCCTCGCGGCCGTGGCGGGCAGCGGCCTGGCGACCGTGGTCGACGGCGTCCCGTGGCCGGCGGTCTCCGTGGCTCTGGCCGCGTCGGCCCTCGGTGCGACGGCGCTCGTCGTCCGGTCCGGGCCGCGGGCCGCGGCCCGGCGCGTCGCGGTCCGCGCACGGTGGCACCCGGGCGACGACGACGCGAGCTGACGACCCACCCCGGACCGGTCGGTCCCGGGGCCGGGAACCGCGAGGGTCAGCGCCGCCCGCGCACGCTCCGCCGGTCCGCGAGGACCGCCCACAGGCCTGCGACGCCCGCGCCGAGCGCCGCGAACGTGACGACGATGACCGTGAAGTAGACACCGGGCTTGAAGACCGGCACCGACACCGGCGACTGGAGCCACGCCCCGCCGACGCCGAGCCCGAGCACCGTCCCGAGCACGACCCCGACGGCGAGGAAGCGCCCGTAGCGCGGTGCACGGCGCACGGTCGTGGGGTCGACGACGTCCTCGACCTCGACCTCGTCGGTCGCCTCGTCGGTCGCCTCGTCGGCCGCCCCGGGCGCGACCGCCGCGGGGGCCGCCACCGCCTCGGGGGCGTCGGACGTGTCGGGGGCTGCGCCGTCGGGCACGGGGGACTGCTCGGAGCTCACGAGCACGACCCTACCCGCGGTTCCTGGGAGGTCTGCACGTCTCACGGCTGCTCTCGCGCGGGCCCGTGCGCACGACGCGGACGCACCGCGGCCCGGGTCCGTCGGACGGAACCCGGGCCGCAGCGTCACCTCCTCGTGATCAGCGCGCGGGCGTCACCCGCACGAGAACGCGTCGAACGCGACGGGGTACTCCCGCACGCCCGTGCCGTCGGCGAACGACCCGGTGACGGTCACCGAGCCGGCCGGGACGGACGTGGCGCGGACCGCGAACGACTGGTACGCGGCAGCCCCCGGGGCGACGCCCGTGAACGTGCGCGACCCGTACGGCGTGCTGAGCACGACGTCCACCGGGACGTCGTCGCCGTTGACGGCCTTCACCGCCACGTAGACCTTCCCGGCCATGCAGCGCGGGCTCACGACGACGTCCGTGAGCACGGCACCCGTCGGCTCGCCGGCCTCGACCGTGACCGGGATCCGGGCGGTCGTGCCGCTCGGGGAGGCCACGACCCACAGGTCGTACTCGCCCGCCGCAGCGTCGGCCGGGACGGTCGCCGACAGCGTCGCCGCCCCGCCGGTCACCGTGGCGGTGCCCGCCGGGGTGCCCGGGTTCGCCGGGTCGAACGTGGCGTCCGCGGCGACGAGGTAGCCGTCCACGGAGGTGTTCGCCGGCGAGCCGAGCGACGTGAGGTTCAGGCCCGAGAGCCCCACGCTCACGTCGGCACCCGCGGCCACGGGGCCGGGGAGCTCGTCGACCACGACGCGCGAGCGGTCGAACGACGGCGACACCGGCGAGCTCGCCTGGAGGTAGGCGATCCACGCGTCCCGGTCGACCAGACCGGAGTCGCGCGGGTCGGTGCCGTCCGTGAACACCCGGAAGTTGTCGCCACCGGTCGCGAGGAAGGAGAACGTCGCCACGCGGTACTCGCCCGCGAGGTCGATCGGCTCTCCGTCGATCGTCACCGACGAGACGTTGCTCCCCGGGGTCGCGTTCGGGTCCGCCGTGGACGCTGTCCAGGAGACGTTGTCCGAGAGACCCAGTGCGAGGTACGGACGCGACGGGCGCGTACCGTCCGCGAGGGTCTGCCACTGCTGCTCGAGCATCTCGACGACCTGCTCGCCCGTGAGGGTCACGGTCCACAGGTTGTTGACGAACGGGAGGACCGCGTTCGCCTCGGCGAACGTGATGACACCGTCGCCGTTGTGGAACAGCTCGTTGCGCAGGCCGCCCGGGTTGACGACGCCGATGTCCGCGCCGCCGCGCGCCGGGTCGGCGAGCGTCGCGAGGAGGGAGTCGGCGACGAGGTTCCCGAGCGTCGACTCCGACATGCGGTCGTCACGACCCGAGCTCGGCGACGGGCCGGGGCCCACGTATGTGCCACCGGGGCCGGTGTACGCGCCACCGGTGTACGCCGTCGTCACGTCCGCCGTGACCTCGCCCACCGGCTGCGAGCCGATGACCTCTGCCTCGGCCAGCGCCGGGTCCAGGACGTCCTTGACGGCCTGGACGCGCGGGTACGTCGTGACGAGCTGCTCCCACGGGGTGGTCGTGCGTCGCACGTTGACCGCGGCGTGGTCGACGACCTCGTTCGTGGCCGTGTCGACGGTCAGCGTGATGCGCCCGACGAACTCGCCGTAGCTGCCCGTCTGGACGATCGGGCGCGTCGCGCCCTCGACGCCCGGGACGGGGGCCTCCCACGCGTACTGCTTGTGGGTGTGGCCCGTGAAGAACGCCGCGACGCGCGGGTCCGTCCCGGTCACGAGCTCCGCGAAGGCGCCGCCCGCGGCGACCTCCTCCTCGAGCGTCGACCCGTCCGGCGTCCCCGCGCTGGCGCCCTCGTGCACGAGCGCGACCACGACGTCGGCCTCGCCGTTGGCGGGGTCGCCGTCCTGGAGCTGCGCGGTCACACGGTTCAGGGCCTCGACCGGGTCCCCGAAGTCGAGCGACGCGATCCCCGCGGGCGTGACGAGCGTCGGCGTCTCCTCGGTGACGACACCGACGAAGCCGACGTCCACGCCGTCGATCTCGACCACGTCGTACTCCGGCAGCGCCGGGGTGGTCGTGCCCTTCTCGTAGACGTTCGCACCGAGGTACGACCAGTCGGCCTCGTCGGTCACGCGACCCGTGAGGTCCGCGAAGCCCTGGTCGAACTCGTGGTTGCCCACCGCGGACGTGGCGAGGTCGAGCGCGTTCAGCACGTCGATGGTCGGCTGGTCCTGCTGCAGCGCCGAGGCGAACAGCGACGCGCCGATGTTGTCACCGGCCGACACGAAGGCCGTGCCGTCGGGGTTCTGCGCGCGCAGCTCCTCGACCGTCCCGGCGAACGACAGCGTGTTGTTCGTGACGACCCCCGTGGTCGAGTTCGTCGAGTACGGCTCGATCCGCCCGTGGAAGTCGTTGATCGCGAGCAGGTCGATCGTCGTCGTGCCCGGCCCGACGTCGCCGCCGAGGTCGAGGCCGACGAGGACCGGGTCGTGGTCGGAGGACCGGAACGGCGTCGTGTCGTAGAGGATCGACGCGTTGTAGTTGTACCGGCTGTACTCGTTGGCGATCGGCTCGACGGAGTTGATGTTCCACACGTCGGTGCCCGTCACGGCCTCGACCGCACCGGGCGAGGCGAAGACGTGGTCGAGCGAGCCGACGTAGCCGTCGAACAGGTAGGTCTGCTCGCCCGTGGTCTTCCCCAGGTCGGCGTAGCCGGCGTCCTTGAGGACCTCCAGCGGGTCCTCCTGGGAGTACGAGTTGAAGTCGCCCGCGAGCAGGACCTTGTCCGTGCCCGCGTCCGCGGCGACGTCCTCCGCGAACCCGACGAGCGCCGTCGCCTGCGCGACGCGCGACGCGTTGAACGCACCCTGGCCGTCACCCGAGTCCTCGTCGCCGTCGAGCACGGGCGTACCCGAGCCCTTCGACTTGAGGTGGTTCGCCACGACGAGCACGTCGTCGCTCCCGGCGTCCTCGCCCTCGGAGACCCCGCCGACGGGCTGGAATACCTGCGCGAGCGGCTCGCGCGCGTTGACGAACGCCGCGTCGTCGAGCAGGATCTGCGACCCGCCGACCGGCTCGGCCGCGTCGACCTGGTAGATGTACGCGAGGCGGATGACGTCCTCGTCGGCCGGCACGCCGGCCGGTGACGGGACGAACGCCCACTCGTCGGCACCGGCGGCCGTGTTGAGCGCGTCCACCAGGTCGGAGAGCGCCTGGTCACGGTCCTTGCCGAACGCCGCCGAGTTCTCGATCTCCATGAGCGCGACGACGTCCGCGTCGAGGGCGTCGATCGCCGCGACGATCTTCGTCTCCTGGCGGTCGAGGTTCTCCGCGTTCGCGGCGCCGCGTGCGTCGCAGCCCGTGCGGACCGTGATCGGGTTGCCCGCGCGGTCCGTGTAGAACTGGCAGCCGGCGACCTGGTCGCCGGTCGTCGTGAAGTAGTTCAGCACGTTGAACGTCGCGACCGACAGGTTCCCGCCCACCTCGACGGGAGCGTCCTCACGCGTGTCCACGAACGTCGCGGGCTGCACCGACGTGGCGTTGCCGCCGTCACCCGCGACGAGCTGGGTGAGCGGCTGGAACGTCCACGCGTCGAACCGGTAGTCGAGGACGACCGGCGTCGTGAAGTCGACGCCCGCGCCGACGCGCGCCGGAGCGCCGCCCGTGAGGTACGGGAGCGGGATGCCCTTGTTCGCGGCGTTGTTGAAGTTCGTCGTCGCGCCGTCGTCGAGGACGACGCCGCGCGCCGCCCGGTCCGCCACCGCGGCCTGCGCCTCGGCAGACCCGGGGCGACCCGCCGACGTCGGCTGGAGGAACGGCTCCGTCCCGGCGGCGAGGAGGAACGACCCGTAGTAGTTCGTGTCGTAGTTGTCCGCGACGACGTAGTCACCCGCCGGCGCCACGAGCATCCCCTCGAGCACCTCGCGCTCGGCGTCGGTCGCCGGGAACGCGACGTTCGCCGGCTTGACCTCCTCGGCCGCCTCGTCGAGGACCGTCACACCGCCCGCGCCGGGGGTGATCTGCGTGAGCGTGAAGTACTCCGACACCGCGCCCGTGACCTCGACGTGGTCGCCCGCCTGGACGGCGGCGGCCCCGGCCTTCGAGTAGACGAAGATCGCGTCCGACGCCGTGTGCGACGCGTCCAGGTCGCCGCCCGTCCCCTCCGTCTGGAGGTAGAAGCCGTCGTATCCGCCCGTCGGGTAGGTCGCCGTGACGACGCCGCGCGTCGTCACGCTCTGCCCGACGAGGGGGCTCGCCGCGCCGGTGCCCTGGATCTCCGCGATCGGGACGACCTCGCCGGGCTCGGGGTCCGGCCCGCCGCCGTCGCCGCTGTTCTGCGGGGTGACGGTGCTGGAGAGCGAGAAGTCCGCGCTGTTGTCGTCCGTGTCCGCGAAGCCGGTCCGGTTGATCGACGCCGGCACGTTGTTGGCCGACGGCGCCGGGCTCACCGCGGTCTCGAAGGTGTTCGAGGTGCCGTACCCGACGAGGTCCACGACGTTCGTGGCGCCCGCGGCGTTCCCGGCGGGCAGCGTCACCGCCGACGTGGAGCGGACGAGAGCGAGCGTGCCCGTCGTGCCCGACGGGTTGAGGCCACCGGTGGCGTCCGGCGTCGGCAGCGCCGCGCCGTTCGACCCGTTGGAGCCGCCCTGCACGAGGAAGTAGCCGCCGGGCGCGACGCTGCCGGTCAGCGGCGTCACCCCGGTGAAGGCGCCCGTGCCCGTCGCCGAGCGGTACTGCAGCGACATGCCGGACAGGTCGATCGCCGCCTGCGTCGGGTTGTAGAGCTCGACGAACTTGTGGGTGTAGGGGGCGTTCGCGCTGCCCCCGCTCAGGTAGGCCTCGTTGATGACGAGGCCCGAACCGTCGGGCGCGGCGCTGGCGGCGGTGGCCGCCGCGACGGAGAAGGGCGCGGCGAGCGCCACGGTCAACGTGCTCGCCACCACCCTCCGTCGCCGCAGGTGCTGGTGGTCGGTCACGCTGACTCCTTCATCTCGTGCGGACGGCCGGGCAGCAGCTCGCGCACGTCCATCGCTCGAGGACGAGCCTCGGACGGGTCGACGCCCTGCCTCCGCAGGTCATCGCACACGGTCCCGATGAACGGACGGTTGCTGCCACGTCACCGCCGCGAGAACGTCGTCGCACGTCGTCGTGCTGGGAGCGCCCCCGCGGTCGGCGGCCGGTCATCACCGGACGCTAGCCCTCCGCGCCGAGGTCCGCCAGACCTGGGGCCGAGAACGTTACGCACCGGTAACACCCGCCCCGTCGGGCAGGGAGGGATCAGCGGGAGCGTGCGGCCTGGAGCGGCAGCAGCCACGAGATGTCGGCCCGCTCGCCCGACGCTCGGACGCGACCGTCCGCGACGGCGTCCCGCCACGCGACCTCGCCGGTCACCAGCCCGAGCCACGTCTGCGGGTCGGTCTCGACGACGTTGGGCGGCGTCCCCCGGGTGTGCCGCGGGCCCTCGACCGCCTGGACCGCGCCCGCAGGCGGGACCCGCACCTCGACGGTGTGCCCCGGCGCGACGTCGGCGAGCTCCTCGAGCGTGAAGCGGACCGCCGTGGTCACGGCCTTCCGGTCGGCCGGGTCGGCGCGCCACGCCGCCAGGGCGAGTCGGCCGGCGGCAGGGTCGGTACGTCGTCGAGCAGGCACGACAGCCAGGCTAGACGAGCCGGACCCGAGGTCGGCGGTCGCCGCCGAGGTCGGCGGTCGTGGCTGCCGATCTCGGCACGACCTGCCGACCTCGCTCAACCGACGGTGAAGCGGACGCGGCGCGCGGTCACCGACGCCTCGCGCAGCGTGACCCGGACGGGGTCGCCGAGGGGCAGGTCCGTCCCCTCGACCGGGGCGCGCACCGCCGGGTCGGCGAGGACGACCTGCCCGCGCCGGGTGCCCGTCCCGCCACCGCCCTCGCGATCGAGACGCCGGGTGCGCTCCCGGTCGTCCTCGACGTCGACCACGACGCCGTCGAACTCCTGCCCCTCGCGCCCGGCGAGCAGCGCGGCCTCGACGACGTCGACGATCGCGCGCTCGTACGACCCGGCACGCTGACCGGTGCGCGCCATCGTGCGGGGCAGGCCGGGCAGGGCGTCGAGCACCCACCGCGGGACCTCCTCGTCCGCGCACAGCGCGAGGCACACCTCGGTCCCGTAGCGGTCGACGAGGCGACGCAGCGGGGCGGTGACGTGCGAGTACTCGGCGCCGATCGCGGCGTGCGCCGCGTCGTCGGGCACACCGGGCTCCTGGCCCGTCCCGCCGAACGCCTCGTACGACGCGCCCCGGAACAGCGACGTCGCCTCGTTGAGGAACGCCGCGTGCCGCGGGACGCGCGAGTCGAGCGTCGGGACGAGCTCGGCGTACGGCGTCTCGCGCGGCCAGTCGATCCCGAGCGCGTGCGCCGTGCGGCGCAGCCGGGAGAGGTCGCGGGGGTCGGCGGCGGGCAGCGCCCGGAAGACGCCCACCCCGCCGGCGCGCATGAGGCGCGCCGCCGCGATGCCCGTGAGCAGGGAGATCTGCGCGTTCCACGCCTCCGCGGGCAGGGTGGACCGGAACTCCAGGCCGAACGTGCCGTCGTCGTGCGGGACGATCTCCTGCTCCGGCACCTCGAGCGACACCCCTCCCCGGTCCCGCTCGCGCGCGAGCCGCAGCTCGCCGACCTCGCGGAGCAGCAGCAGCGCCCCTGCGTCGGGGTCGGGGGCGTCGATCCGTGCCTGGGCCTCGTCGTAGGTCAGACGCCGGGTCGAGCGCACGACGGCGCGGCGCACCGTCGCGTCGAGGATCTCGCCGCGAGCGTCGAGCACGATGCGCCACGCCGCCGCCGGGCGGTCCTCGTCCGGCAGGAGGCTCGCGGCTCCCTCCGAGAGCACGGCCGGGTGCAGCGGGGTGCGGGCGTCGGGGGCGTAGAGCGTGGTGCCGCGCTCGTGCACCTCCGCGTCGATCGCGCCGCCCGGCTCGACGAACGCCCCCACGTCCGCGATGGCGTAGTGCACGACGAACGCGGCTCCTGCGGGGTCCGCCGACGACGCCCCTGCCCGCTCCAGGTGGAGCGCCTGGTCGAGGTCCATCGACCCCGGCGGGTCGATCGTGACGAACGGGACGTCGCGCAGGTCGGTGCGACCGTCCCCGACGACCGCACGGTCGACCCGGACGACCGCCTCCGCCTCGGCGAGGACGGCGTCGGGGAACGACCCGGGCACCTCCATCTCCCGGCGCAGGGCGGCGAGCGCGTCGGCCACCTCGGCGACGGGGCGGGGGTCGGGATCCGGCGCGGGACGCGCGAGGCGCAGCTGACGGGCGGGCACGAACCGACCCTACCCATCCCCCGGCCGGGCCGTCGCCACGGACCCGCCCCGGCGCGGCTCGCCGACGAGCGCACCCGACGGCGCGCTCGCGGACCGGCCGGCAGAGGGTCGCGCGGGCCAGGGCGTCCGACAGACCTGGCCCGCGCGTGCGTGCACGCCACCACCGACGCGCACACCGTGAGGCGGCACCCGCCGCCCGGATCGAGCGGTCGGCGGGTGCGCCCGTCTCACATGCCCCGCGTACCGAACCGGTCGCGGTCGGCGTCGCCCGCACCGGCGGCAGCGGCGGCGAGCTCGGCACGGACCTGCTCGCGCAGGCGGCCGTGGTTCTGCGGCTCGGGCGCGGCGCCGAGCAGCAGCTTCGTGTAGTCGTGCTGCGGGTCGAGGATCACCTGGTCCGACGGACCGCGCTCGACGACGTTCCCGCGGAACA
Organism: Cellulosimicrobium protaetiae; assembly: GCF_009708005.2. Classification (NCBI taxonomy): domain Bacteria; kingdom Bacillati; phylum Actinomycetota; class Actinomycetes; order Micrococcales; family Promicromonosporaceae; genus Cellulosimicrobium; species Cellulosimicrobium protaetiae. The sequence continues at coordinate 4,335,124 of NZ_CP052757.1, forward strand.
TCACGAGGATCTCGTCGCTGAAGTGCCGCGCGGTCGCCAGGTCGTGCGTGATGTAGAGGACCCCGAGGTTCTCCTCGCGCTGCAACCGGGCCAGGAGGTTCAGCACCCCGAGCCGGATCGAGACGTCGAGCATCGAGACCGGCTCGTCGGCCACGAGGAACCGCGCCCCCGGCGCGAGCGCCCGGGCGATCGCGACACGCTGCCGCTGGCCGCCCGACATCTCGTGCGGCTGCTTCGCCGCGAACACCGGCGCGGGCGTGAGGTTCACCCGTTCGAGCAGCTCGTGGACGCGCGCGTCGAGGGCCTCCCGGCCGCGGGCCACCTTGTGCAGGCGCAGCGGCCGCTCCAGGTGGTGGCCGACCGTGTGGAACGGGTTGAGCGACGCGAACGGGTCCTGGAACACCATCTGCACGTCGTGCCGATAGGCGTCGAGGCCCCGACCGCGCGTGGCGGACGGCTTCCCGTCGAGGAGGATCTCGCCCGACGTCGGCCGCTCGAGCTGGGCGATCATGCGCGCGACCGTCGACTTGCCCGACCCGGACTCGCCGACGACCGCGATCGTCTTGCCCGGCTCGAGCGTGAACGACACGTCGTTCACCGCGCGCAGCCGCGTCCGACGCAGGCCCTTGCGGATCGCGAAGTCCTTGACCAGGTTCCGGACCTCGAGGGTGCTCATGCGTGCGGTCCTTCCTGGTGCTCGCCGGTTCCCTCGCCCGTGCGGACGAACGAGCCGCGGTCGCCCGTGAGGCTCGGGAACGAGCCGAGCAGGCGACGCGTGTAGGGGTGCTGCGCGGACTGGAAGATCGACTCCGCGGTGTCGAGCTCGACGATCTCGCCACGCAGCATCACGGCGATGCGGTCGCTGATCTCGAGCAGCAGCGGGAGGTCGTGCGTGATGAACACGACCGCGAACTCCAGCTGCTCGCGCAGGCGCATGATCTCGCGCAGGATGCCGCGCTGGACGACGACGTCGAGCGCCGTCGTCGGCTCGTCCATGATCATGACCTGCGGGTTCAGCGCGAGGGCCATCGCGATCATGACGCGCTGGCGCATGCCGCCCGAGAGCTCGTGCGCGTAGCTGTCGAGGCGGACGGGGTCGACACCGACGAGCTCCAGCAGCTCCGCGGACCGCACCGCGCGCTGCGCGCGAGACATACCCGGGCGATGGGTCTTGAGGACGTCGCCGATCTGGTCGCGCACGCTGATGACCGGGTTGAGCGAGTTCATCGCCCCCTGGAACACCATCGACACCTTGTCCCACCGGAACGCGCGCAGTGCGTCGCCGGAGAGGGCGACGACGTCGATGTCCTCGCCGCCCTGGTCGTGGAACGTCACGGCCCCGCTCGTCAGGAGCGCCGGCGGCTTGAGGAGCCGGTTGAGGCCGTACGCGAGCGTCGTCTTGCCGCAGCCGGACTCACCGGCGAGGCCGAGGATCTCGCCGCGGTGCAGGGTGAGCGAGACGTCCTTGACGGCGTGGACGACGGGCTCGACCTCGTAGTCGATCGAGACGCCCCGGGCCGTGAGCACGGGCTCCTTGCCCACCAGGTACGCGCCGTGGGCGTCGCTCGTCAGCGGACCGGTGGTCGCGTCCGGTGCGGTGATGGCGGTCATGCGCGCACCGTCTCCTTCTCGTCGTCGGAACCCGCCTGCGTCGTCGCGTCCGCGACCTCGTCCGGCGCCTGGGGGGCCTCCGGGTCGGCGTCCACGCCGAGACCTGCCTTGCGCGCCCGACGCACGCTCTTGACGGCGGCGGGCGCCAGGCGCAGCCGCGGGTTGATGATCTCGTCGAGGCTGAAGTTGATGAGCGCCAGACCGCAGCCGAACAGGGCGATGAGCAGGCCCGGCGGGACGAACCACCACCACATGCCGAGGCTCAGCGCGTTGTTGGCGCTCGCCTGGTTGAGGATCGTGCCCCACGTGATCGACCCCGAGGGCCCGAGCCCGAGGAACGAGAGCCCCGCCTCCGCGAGGATCGCGAGCAGCACCGCCCCGAGGAACTGGGCGGTGAGCAGCGGGAGCAGGTTCGGGAAGATCTCGACGAGGATGATCCGCGGCGTCTTCTCCCCCGCGACGCGGGCCGCGGAGACGTAGTCCCGCGAGCGCAGCGACTTGGCCTGCATGCGGAGCACGATCGCCGCACCCGGCCAGGCCGTCAGGCCCAGGATCACGGCGACGATGAGGAGCGACCGCGTCTGCAGGTATGCCGAGATGACGATGATGAGCGGCAGGCCCGGGATGACGAGCATGACGTTCGTGATCAGGGAGAGCGCCTCGTCGGTGAACCCGCCGCGGTACCCCGCGACGATGCCGAAGACGATCGACAGCACGAGCGCGATCGAGCCCGCGATGAGGCCGACCATGAGCGAGCCCTGCCCGCCGTACGCCACCTGGGCGAAGATGTCGTTCCCGATGTGGTTGGTGCCGAGCAGGTGCTCGGCACTCGGCGGGAGGAACCGCTCGTTCGCCGTCGAGCGCGGGTCCTGCGTGAAGAACGGTGCCACGAACGTGAACAGCAGGATGCCGGCCACGAGGACGATCCCCGCGGTGAGCTTGCCGGACCGTCGCGGGAGCATCGCCCGCAGGCCGCGGCGCGGCGGCGCGCTCGGCACGGCCTGCTCCTCGGGGATGTCGCGGACGTCCGGGACGATCCCCTCGGTCGTGCTCGCCGGTGCGAGGCCGTCGACGACGACGGTGGCAGCGGGCGCCGCGTCGGCGGCGGGGGTCACGATCTCCGTGTCGCGGGTGTTGTCAGACATTGGCGCGCGCCCTCGGGTCGATGAAGCCGTAGATGATGTCCATGAGGAAGTTCGCGGCGAGCACGGCGAGCGTGATCACGAGGAACGTGCCCTGCATGAGCGCGAAGTCGCTCGCCTGGACGGCGTTGAACAGCAGCTTGCCCAGACCCGGGTAGCTGAAGACCTGCTCCATGACCACCGAACCGGCCACGACGAACCCGAGCGCGACGCCGAACCCGGCGAAGGAGGGGAGCGCGGCGTTGCGCGTCGCGTAGGTGAGGGCGACGCGCATGCGCCGCAGGCCCTTCGCCTCGGCCGTCGTGACGTAGTCCTCCGAGAGCGTGGACACCATCATGTTGCGCATCCCGAGCAGCCAGCCGCCCACGGACGAGAGCACGATCGTCAGCGCGGGCAGGAACCCGTGGTAGATCACGCTGCCGACGAACGCCCACGACCACTCCGGGCCGTTGTCGAAGCCGAAGATGTCGTAGCTGCCGATCCGCGGGAACCACCCGGTCGTCACCGAGAAGACCGAGACGAGGATCAGGGCGAGCCAGAAGTAGGGCACCGCCTGGAGGAGCGTCGACGCGGGGATGATGCTGTCCACCCACGTGCCGCGCTTCCAGCCGGCCCACGCCCCCAGCCCGACACCCAGGACGAACGAGATGATCGTCGCAAGTCCCACGAGCCCGACCGTCCAGGGGAGGGCCTGGCCGATCAGCTCGGTGACGGGCTGGGGGTAGTAGGTGATGGAGATCCCGAGATCTCCCTGGAACAGGCGCCCCCAGTAGGCCACGTACTGGTCCCACAGGGAGGCGTCGTCGTCCGCGCCGAAGAGGAGGTCGATGCTGTTCTGCATCTGGGGCGTCAGCTCGCCGCCCCTGCGCATCAGCTTGTCGATGAAGATCTGCCGGGGGTCGCCCGGCATGAGCTTCGGGATGAGGAAGTTCAGCGAGACCGCTGCCCAGAGGGTGATCACGTAGAACGTGATCCGCCGGACGTAGTACCTCATGTTGCGTGCCTCTCGTTCCCTGTTCCTCCTCCTCGGCGCGGTCGCATCAGCTCGCGGGCTCGAGCTTCGAGAGCACGATGCCGAGCGAGACGGTGTCCCACGACGGCGGGAACGCGTACAGGTCGTCCTCCGTCGGCCAGCCCGTGAAGTCCTTCGTGTCCACGAAGGTCTGGGAGGCGTTCACCACGACCGGGATGTAGGGCAGGTCACGGGCGATCTCGGTCTGGATGATCGCGTACTGCTCCTTCTTGGCGTCCTCGTCGTTCGTCGCCGCGGCCGCCTCGACGGCCGCGTCGACGGTCGGGTTGGTGTAGCGCGGGTAGTTGAAGAGACCCGACTCCATGACCTCGCCGACCGGGCGGGTGTAGTCGGTCGTCATCCACTGGCGGTAGATGCTGAACGGGTCGTCGAGCACCGGACCCGTGATGCCGCCGACCATGAGCTGGTAGGTGCCGGCCGCGCGCGCGTCCGACATCTCCTGCTGCGTGACCTTGTTGTGGACGATCGAGATGCCCGCGGCCTTGGCCTGCTCGACCAGCAGGTCGCCGACCGCGTTGTAGTCGTTCCAGCCGTCGACCGTGACGAGGGCCATCTCGACCTTCTGGCCGTCCTTCTCGTAGATGCCGTCCGCACCCTTGGTGTAGCCGGCCTCCTCGAGGACCTTCGACGCCGCCGCGGCGTCGGCCGTCTGCGGGCTCTCGGCCTCGACGTCGGGCGAGATCCAGCGGTCGTCACGGCCGAGCAGGGCGAAGGTCGGGGACGCCGTCGCGGAGAGCCCGGCGAACGCCTTCTCGTTGATCTCGGTGCGGTCCATGGCGAGGTCGATCGCCTGGCGCACGGCGACGTCGGTCTGCGGACCGGTGCAGCCGAGGTCGACCGAGACGCAGGTGTAGATCGTCGTCGGGTTCTGCGGCGTGTTGAGCATGCTCAGTCGACCGTCGGCGGTGATGCGCTCGGGGTCGGCGACGAACATCGCGGTCCAGTCGACCTTGCCCGTCGTCATCAGGTCCTCGGCGCTCTGGTTCGCGTCGATACCGAGGTAGCGGACCTTCTTGACCTTGGGGGCGCCGCCCCAGTAGTCCTCGTTGGCGACGAGGGTGTAGGCGGCGTCGGTCACCGTGTCGGCCTTGTAGGGGCCGGTGCCGACCGGGTTCTCGTTCGCGAAGGTGACCAGGTCGTCGACCTCGGAGAAGATGTGCTCGGGCACGACGAGCGCGGTCCCGATGAGCTGTGCCTCGGAGGTGAACTGCGGCGAGTTGAACGTCCACTTCACCGTGTACGGGTCGACGGCCTCGACCGAGACGATGAAGTCGCGCTTCGCGGCCTCGTTGGTCTGGGAGAACACGACGTCGTCGGCGTCGAACGCCTCGCCGTCGGTCCACTTGACGCCCTCGCGGAGCTTCACGGTGAGCTCGAGCCCGTCCTCGGTCCACTCGAACGACTCGCCCAGGCGGGGCTCGGGGTCGCTGGCCTGCGCCTTGTTGTAGTAGAAGAGCGGCTCGTAGATCGCGCCGTTCGCGGCGTGGAGCGGGTTGGGGAAGTACGGGTTGAAGTTCGCGACGATCGGCGTCTGCGTACCGGCCCACACGTTGAGCGTGCGCCCACCGTCCGCGGTCTCCTCGCCCTCGCCGTTCCCGGAGCCGGAGCAGCCCGTCGCCATGAGGGTCACGCCGGTCACGAGCGCAACCGCCGTGAGCAGACGCTTGCGCGCCCTGCTTCGAATCATCATCGGTCCTTTCGCATGGACGACGCGTCCTCGCGTCGTTCGTCGTGGCGCCCGGAGGCGTGTGGCAGGAACACTAACTAACCCGGGAGCCGCCGCCGACGAATACAACAGGAAAGTTACCTAACTGAGACATCCCGCACCGACACGGCTCGAGACGACGACGGCCGGCCCCCGCCGTGGCGGGGACCGACCGGTCCGCGAGGGCGACGCGCGCGTCGGCGCGTCGCCGTGTCGGTGCGGCGTCAGCGCACGGCGTCGAGCGCCGCGCGGGCAGCCCGCGCGACGTCGGGGTCCGTGACCTCGTAGCCGGCGTCGCCCCCGCCGCCCGGCCCCGCGTCGTCGGCGACGACGCGCTTCGCGGACAGGTGCACGGCGTCGACCCCCGCGGCGACGAGCGCGCCGACGTCCTGCGGACGCACGCCCCCGCCCGCCATGATCTGGAGCCGGCCGCCGAGCGGCCCGCGGGCGTGCGCGGCCATGACACCCAGACGGCCGACGCCGTCGATGCTGCGCGGTGCGCCACCCGACGTCAGGACGCGGACGGCGCCTGCGGACGCGAGCGCGTCGAGCGCCGCGACCGGGTCAGCCACGACGTCGACCGCGCGGTGGAACGTGACCTCGCGTCCGTCCGCGGCCTCGACGAGGGCCGCGAGGGCGGCGACGTCGACGAGGCCCTCCGGGGTCAGCACCCCGACCACGACGCCCGCCGCGCCCGCCTCGACGGCGGCGCGGACGTCGCGCACCTGGACGTCGAGGTCGTCGGGGCCGAGGACGAATCCCCCGGGTCGCGGACGCACGAGGACGTGTACCTCGACCGGGGTGGAGCCGTCGGCCGCGACGGACCGCGCCGTGGCCACGGCGGCCTCGACGAGACCTGCGCTCGGCGTGAGGCCGCCCGTCGCGCCCAGGCCGACGCACAGCTCGACCCGGCGGGCGCCCACGCCGGCCGCGACCCGGACGCCGTCCGGGTCCTGCACGGCGAGCTCGAGCAGGACGTCGCGGCCCGCGCGCGGCGCGGTGCCCTCGGGGTCGGTGGTCGTCACAGCGTTCTCCCGTCGTCCGGTCCGGCGGCCGTCGCGTCGCGCGTCAGCACGACGGCGGCCGTCGGCCAGGGTAGACGACGGTCAGATGACGCCGAGCGCGATGATGGCGTCGGCGACCTTGGTGAAGCCCGCGACGTTGGCGCCGAGCACGTAGTTGCCGGGCGCCCCGTACTCGTCCGCGGTCTCGACGCAGCGGTCGTGGATGCCCGCCATGATCTGCGCGAGCCGCTCCTCGGTGTACTCGAACGACCAGGAGTCGCGCGACGCGTTCTGCTGCATCTCGAGCGCCGACGTCGCGACGCCTCCGGCGTTCGCGGCCTTGCCGGGGGCGAACAGGACGCCCGCGTCCTGGAGCAGCGCGACCGCGGCCGGCGTGGTCGGCATGTTGGCGCCCTCGGCGACGGCCACGACGCCGTTCGCGACGAGCTGCTTGGCGGCGCCCTCGTCGAGCTCGTTCTGCGTCGCGCAGGGCAGCGCGACGTCGCACGGCACGTCCCAGATGGAGCCGTCGGTGACGACACGCGCCCCCGGGCGGCGTGCCGCGTAGTCCGCGACGCGTCCACGCTCGACCTCCTTGACCTGGCGCAGCAGGTCGAGGTCCACGCCCGCCTCGTCGACGACGTAGCCGGACGAGTCGGAGAACGCGACGACGGTCGCGCCGAGCTCCTGGGCCTTGGCGGTCGCGTAGGTCGCGACGTTCCCCGAGCCGGAGACCACGACGCGGCGGCCGTCGAGCTCCTGGCCGCGCGTGGCGAGCATGCTCTGCGCGAAGAGGACCGTGCCGTAGCCCGTCGCCTCGGTGCGCACGAGCGAGCCGCCCCACGAGATCCCCTTGCCCGTGAGGACGCCGGACTCGTAGCGGTTCGTGATGCGCTTGTACTGGCCGAACAGGTAGCCGATCTCGCGTCCGCCCACGCCGATGTCACCGGCCGGGACGTCGGTGTTCTCGCCGATGTGCCGGTACAGCTCGGTCATGAACGACTGGCAGAAGCGCATGACCTCGCCTTCGGAGCGCCCGCGCGGGTCGAAGTCCGACCCGCCCTTGCCCCCACCGATCGGCATGCCGGTGAGCGAGTTCTTGAAGATCTGCTCGAAGCCGAGGAACTTCACGATCCCCAGGTAGACCGACGGGTGGAACCGCAGACCGCCCTTGTACGGGCCGAGCGCCGAGTTGAACTCGACGCGGAAGCCGCGGTTGATCTGCACGCGGCCCGTGTCGTCCACCCACGGGACCCGGAAGATGATCTGGCGCTCGGGCTCGCACACGCGCTCGAGGACGGCGGCCTCGACGTAGCGCGGGTGCTTGCGCAGCACCGGGCCGAGCGAGTCGAAGACCTCGCGCACGGCCTGGTGGAACTCGGCCTCGCCGGGGTTGCGACGCAGGACCTCGTCGTAGACGGACTGCAGTCGGCTGTCCATGGGCACTCCTCGTCTGGACGCGGACGGAACTCCCGACGGTACGCCTGTGCCAGAAGTTCCCGTACCGCCGTCTCACTCCCGGGCCTGCCCACCGCCGGGCGCCGCAGGAACGGGCACCGACACATCCGTCCACCCAGTGAGAAACCCGACCGATCTGGTGCGCTTTTCCTGGCGGCGTTGCTATACCCGTCCCCAGGTCACGAGCACCAGCGCCAAGCCCCGGCTCGCTGGTCGGCAACCCCCAGTCACGGCGGGGTGCTCCGGGAGATGACCAGGTCTTCCGCACCCGTGCCCGCACGGGCCGAGCGGCAGGCAAGCGTGATCGACGACTACTGCGAGGTAACCATGACCCACCGCTCCCCCTCCCCGACGGTGCTCGCCGTCTCCGGCAACCCCCGGCCCGGCTCGCGGACGCTCGGCGCCGCCGAGACCGTGGCGCGACGCGTCGCGACCCTGCTCGGCGTGACCGACGTCACGACCATCGATCTGGCGACGCTCGCCGGCGAGGTCCTCGGCACCGAGCACCCCGCGGCCGACGCCGCGCGCGACCGGCTCGCCGCGGCGACCGTCGCCGTCGTCGCGACGCCGGTCTACAAGGCGTCGTACACCGGCCTCCTCAAGGCGTTCCTCGACCTCTACGGCCCGGACGGGCTCGCGGGCGTCGTCGTGGTGCCGCTCGTCGTCTCGGGCAACCCGGCCCACGCGCTCGTCGGCGAGGTGCACCTGCGGCCCGTGCTCGTCGAGCTCGGGGCCGTCGTCCCGACCCGCTCGCTCACCGTCACCGAGCCGCAGCTCGCGGACCTCGGGCCGGTCGTCGACACCTGGGTCGCGCGCGAGGGCGAGTCCCTGCGCCGTGCCGCGACGCCGCTCCTCGCGGACGGCGACGACCCGCTCCCCCAGGCCGGCCAGGACCGAGCTGTCGCCGACGCGCTCGCGGGGGTGGCCCGATGACCGCCGAGCTCACCCACCTGGAGGCCCTCCTGGCCGAGCAGGACGAGCCGCAGCTCTCCCCCGACGAGTACAAGTCCGTGTTCCGCGGCCACCCCGCCGGGGTCGCCGTGGTCGCGCTCGAGCACGACGGCCGGCTCGTCGGGTTCACCGCGACGTCGGTCATCTCCGTCTCCGCCGCGCCGCCGCTCCTCGCGTTCTCGCTCGCGTCGACGTCGTCGTCGTGGCCCGCCGTCTCGGCCGCGCGCACGCTCACGGTGAGCTTCCTCGCCGACCACCAGGACGACGTCTCGGCGCGGTTCGCGACGAGCGGCATCGACCGGTTCGCCGACGGCGGCTGGTCCCGCCTCGACACGGGCGAGCCCGTCGTGGACGGCGCGCTCTCCTGGGTCCGGGGCCGCGTCGTGCAACGCACGCCCGTCGGCGACTCCTACCTCGTGTCGCTGCGCGCCCTCGCATCGAGCATCGGTGACGACGAACCGCGGCACGGGTCGGCCGGCGCACCGTCGCCCCTCGTCTACCACGACCGCACGTACCACCGGATCGGCGACCACTCGGCGCTCTGACCGGCGGCGAACCGGCACCACGGGCGAGGGGCCCGACGGCGGACGCACCGCCGTCGGGCCCCTCGCCCGTCCCGTGCCGCCCCTCACGGGTGGACCGGTCACCAGCTCCAGCCGCGCGCGCTGAGCTCGAGCTCCTCGCGGAACCGCTCGTCGTCACCCGTGCGGAACCCGGCCCGCAGCGGGGCGTCCTCGACCGAGAGCCCGGTGAGCCGGCACGCTTCCCGCAGCAGCGCGTCGTACGCGCCCTGCACCGCCAGGTAGTGGTGCGCGCGGGCGAAGACGTCCGGGTCCGCCTCCAGGCGTCGCATCTCCGCCGCGAGCTCGCTCAGCCGCACCTGGAGCGCGAGCGTCGCGAGCGGGTCGGGAGGCGCCGGGCGGCGGCGCAGCAGACGCGGCCGGCTGTTCGTCCGGTGGCTCGGGGGCCGGCCGGCGCGGCGCAGCACCCACCACGCGGCGGCGACCGTGCACGCCGTCGCGCACCAGATCATGAGCAGCCACGACATCGGAGCCGACCTCTGCGCGGGGGAACCCACAGGACACCTCCATCGTAGGTCCGTACGGCGCCCCGAGCCATGGGTCTCCCGTACCGTCCCCCGGACGACGGCACGGCCGTACGATTCCGGCGACGGCGCGACACGAGGACGGGGACCGCGCATGAGGACAGCACGGCGGTTGCGGACGGTCGCCTTCCGCGGCCGGTTCTGGGCCGCGCTCGTGCTCCCCCTGTGCCTCGTGGCCGGGGCCGTCGCCGCGGGCGGCGGTCTGCTCATGGCGGGGTTCGTCGTCGCGGCGGTCCCGATCGCCGGCCTGCTCGCACTCCCGCCCCTGCTGGCGACGTGGGTCGGGCACGTACGGTCCGCCGACGACGTCCCGCTCCCCTACGCCGTCGTGACCGTCGTCCTGTGGGTCGTGGCGATCCCCGTCGGCTTCCTCCTGACGTACACCCAGCCGCTCCCGGCGGCCCTCCCGATCCCGCGCGGGTACCACGCCGCCGAGGTCGCGAGCGCCGTCGTGATGCCCGCGATCCTCGTGCTCTGGGTCGCGCAGGTCGCACTGGCGCTCGTCGGGCGCCGGGCGCGTCGACGCCCGAGCCACGTGGCCTCCGGACCGGGGACCGCGGCGCTGCCGTACTGACCGGGTCAGCCCGCGAGGAGGTCCGCCTGCGGGTGCCGCACGCCCTGCACGTCCTCGCGCGGGATGGTCGCGCCGATCGCCGCGACGTCGTCCGCGGTGAGCTCGACCGACGCCGCGGCGACGTTCTGCTCGAGGTAGGCGAGGCGCTTCGTGCCCGGGATCGGGACGATGTCCTCGCCCTGCGCGAGGAGCCACGCGAGGGCGAGCTGCGCCGTCGTGACGCCGCGCTCCGCGGCGAGCTGCTCGAGCGAGCGGACCAGGCCGCGGTTGTGCTCGAACGCCTCGCCCGCGTACCGGGCGTGGGCGCGGCGCACGTCGTCGGCGGCGAAGCCCTCGGGCGTGTCGACCGTCCCGGTGAGGATGCCGCGACCCAGCGGCGAGAAGGGCACGAACCCGACGCCCAGCTCGAGCAGGGTCGGCAGGACCTCGTCCTCCGGGTCGCGCGTCCACAGGGAGTACTCGCTCTGGACGGCCGTGACCGGGTGGACCGCGTGCGCGCGGCGCACCGTCGCCGCCGAGGGCTCCGAGAGCCCGATCCCCCGGACCTTGCCCGCCTCGACGAGCTCCGCGAGCGCCCCGACGGTCTCCTCGACCGGGACCTGCGGGTCGATGCGGTGCAGGTAGTACAGGTCGAGGCGGTCCGTGCCGAGACGGCGCAGGCTCGCGTCGACCGCCGCGCGCACGTACTCGGGCCGACCGTCGACGCGACGGCCGTCCGGGTGCCCGCCCGCGGGCGGGAGCCCGAACTTCGACGCGAGGACGATCTCGTCGCGATGGGCGCCGAGCACCCGTCCGATGAGCTCCTCGTTGCGGCCGTGCCCGTAGACGTCGGCGGTGTCGATCAGCGTCACGCCGAGCTCGAGCGCACGTCGCAGCACGGCCTCGGCCTCACCGACGTCCGCGGGGCCGTAGGCGTCGGTCACGGACATGCCGCCGAAGCCGACGGCGGAGACGGTGAGTGCGGCCTCCCCGGAGCCGAGCGTGCGCTGGGGAAGCAGGCGCGGGGCGGCTGTGACGGCAGGGGCGGCGAGGTCGTCGGTCATGACCTCAGCCGACCACTCCGCGCGCCCTCCGGCAAGGGGCGCGGCGGGTCCTCTCACCTGGCGAGAGAACGTGACGCACCCCGGCCTCGCGGGAGCCGCACCTCCGTGTCGGCGCAGGTCAGGCACGCCTGTCCTTGCTGGCGGAGGCCGGGAATCCTGCCTAGTCTGGAATCGTTCAAGTGAACGAGTCACGAGGACGGCACCGACGGAAGCCGGGTGACCGCCGCACGTTCCGGGAGACCCCCGAGAGAGCGAGGAGCACCATGTCCGCACCCACCATCCACCGAGCCACGGCACGCTTCGAGGCGTCGGAGACGCTCCGCGCGAACTTGCAGCGGGTGCTCGTCGCGCTCGTCGACCTGCACGTCCAGGGCAAGCAGGCCCACTGGAACGTCACGGGCCGCGGGTTCCGCGACCTGCACCTCCAGCTCGACGACGTCGTGGACGTCGCGCGCGAGCACAGCGACACCGTCGCGGAGCGCATGCGCGCCCTCCAGGTCGTGCCCGACGGCCGCACCGAGACCGTCGCGACCACGACGGACCTCTCCCCGTACCCGGCCGGTCTGGTCTCCGTCGGCGACACGGTCGACGCGATCGTCGAGCGCCTCGCCCAGACGGTCGAGGTCGTGCGCGAGGTGCACGACGGCGTCGACGCCGAGGACCCGACGAGCGCCGACATCCTGCACGAGATCATCGCGGACCTGGAGAAGCAGGCCTGGTTCCTCTCCTCGGAGAACCGCGAGGCCTGATCACGCCGCCTCCGCGGGGCAGGAGCGCAGGCCGCGAGGGAGACACCTGGTGTTCTCCCTCGCGGCCTGCGCTTCTATCTCGTGGCGGGTCGAGCAGCGTCCTGCGCGGGCCGAACCCCCGCGCGGCGGCCGGGGATGGCCGCGACGAGCTCGCGCGTGTACTCCTCCTGCGGGTCGAGCAGGATCTGCTCGGCCGCCCCCTGCTCGACGACTCGCCCGCGGTGCATGACGCCGACGTGGTCGGACACCTGCCGCACGACCGCGAGGTCGTGCGAGATGAACAGGTACGCGAGCCCGTGCTCGGCCTGGAGCCGCACGAGCAGCTCGAGGATCTGCGCCTGCACCGACACGTCGAGCGCCGAGACGGGCTCGTCGAGCACGACGAGCGCGGGGTTCAGCGCGAGCGCCCGCGCGATGGCGACGCGCTGACGCTGGCCGCCCGAGAGCTCGCGAGGCCCGCGCCGCAGCACGTCGGCGGGGAGCGCGACGTCCTCGACGAGCGCGCGCGCCCGGTCGGCCCGCTCGGACGGCGACCCGACCCGGTACGCCCGCAGCGGCTCGGTGACGATCTGCTCGACGGTGAACCGCGGGTCGAGCGACGCGTACGGGGACTGGTAGACCACCTGGAACCCGCGGCGCAGCGACCGCAGGCGCTCGCCGCGCGCCGTCGTGATGTCCTCGCCCGCGAACTCGACCGTGCCCGCGGTGGGGCGCTCGAGACGCAGGGCGAGCCGCGCCGTCGTGCTCTTGCCGGAGCCGGACTCCCCCACGAGCGCGTACGTCTCGCCGCGCCCGACGGCGAGGCTCACGCCGTCCACCGCGACGAGCGTGCGGTGCGCGGCGCCCCGCGGCAGCGTGAACTCCTTGCGCAGGTCCCGCACCGCGAGGACGGGCGTACTCGCGGTGTCCGGGCCGGCGCCGTCGGGCACCACGATCCCCCGATCGACGGCGCGGCTCGCCTCGGCGCGCGGGACGACGGCATCGCGCGGCTCCGGGGTGCCGCCCGCGACGAGGCGCGAGCTCGCGAGGCTCGGCGCCGCGGCGATGAGCTGCTTCGTGTACGGGTGGCGCGGGTCGTGGAGCACCTGCTCGGCCGCCCCCTCCTCGACGACGACCCCGCGCTCGAGCACGACGATCCGGTCGGCGCGGTCCGCCGCGACGCCGAGGTCGTGCGTGATGAGCAGGACCGCGGTGCCGAGGTCGCGCACGAGGCCGTCGAGGTGGTCGAGGATGCGGCGCTGGACCGTCACGTCGAGCGCGCTCGTCGGCTCGTCGGCGACGACGAGCCTCGGGCGCGCGGCGACCGCGATCGCGATGAGCACGCGCTGACGCATGCCGCCGGAGAGCTGCGACGGGTACTGCCGCGCACGGGCCTCCGGGTCGTCGATCCCGGCCTCGCGGAGCAGCTCGACCGCCCGCTCGCGCGCCTCCTTGCGCCGCGCGAGCCCGTGGATGACGAGCACCTCCGCGACCTGGTCGCCCACGCGCGTGACGGGGTTGAGAGAGACCGTCGGGTCCTGCGGCACGAGGCCGACGTCGCGGCCCCGCACCTGCTGCCACTCCTTCTCGGAGAGGTCGCCGACGTCGCGTCCGCCGAGCCGGATGGTCCCGCCCGTCACCGCGCCCCCGCGCGACAGCAGGTGGAGCGCCGCGTGCGCCGTCGTGCTCTTGCCCGACCCGGACTCGCCCACGAGCGCCACGACCTCGCCCGCCCCGACCGTGAGGTCGACGCCGCGGACGGCGGCGTACGAGCCGCCGTCGCGCGTGCGGTAGGCGACCTCGAGCCCGCGGATCTCGAGCGCGGGCGCCTCGTCCGGCGTCGTGCCGGGGCGCTCCTGCGTGGTCGGCGTCGTGGCGGTCATGCGTCCCCTCCGGTCCGTTCCAGGGCCCGCGCGATGCGGTTCGCCGACAGCACGACGGCGACGATCACGAGGCCCGGCATGGTCGTGAGCCACCACGCGGTGGCCAGGTAGTCGCGCCCGCCCGAGACGAGCGACCCCCACTCGGGCGCGGGCGGCGGCGTCCCGTAGCCGAGGAAGCTCAGCGCCGAGATCGCGAGCACGGCCGTGCCGAGCTCGAGCGCGACGAGCGCGAGCACCGGGCCTGTCGAGTTGGGCAGCACGTGCCGCCCGAGCACGCCGTACCAGCGCACGCCCGACGCGCGGGCCGCCTCGACGTACACCGACGTCGAGGTGCGCAGGACCTCCGCCCGCATGACGCGCGCGAACGTCGCGACGCTCGTGATGCCGACGGCGATCGCGACCTTCACCGTCCCGAACCCGAGCGCCGTGATGATCGCGAGCGAGAGCAGGATGCTGGGGATCGCGAGCAGCACGTCGACGAACCGGCCGACGACGTCGTCCACCCACCCACGCACGAACCCCGCGAGCAGGCCGAGCAGCGATCCCGCGACGAGCCCGACCGCGACCGCGATCACGGTCGCGCTGAGCGACGCCGACGCGCCGTGGACGACGCGCGCGTACACGTCGCGCCCCAGGTGGTCGGTGCCGAACAGGTGCGCGCCCGACGGCGGCTGGAGCCGGTCCGCCGGCACGCCCGTCAGCGGGTCGTACGACGTGAAGAGCTGCGGGACGACCGCCCACGCCGTGACGAGGAGGACGACGAGCACGGCGACGACCAGCCCGGGACGCCGCACGGCGTACCGCACCCCGCGGCGCCACCGGCCCCCGGGGCCGGCGCCGCGGACCCGGCCGTACCGGATGATCGCACGGGCGTCCTCGCGGTCCGCGACCTCGATCTCCTCGGGCGTCCGCGGCTCGGGGACCTCCGGGGTCCCGGGCAGCGCGTCGTCCGACGGCGGGACGTACGTCCGCGGGACGTCCCGCGCCGGAGCGGCGGCGCGATCGCTCGCGATCGTCGGGACCTCGACCGCGTCGCGGAGCACGATGCGCACTCCCGGCCTGGTGCTCATGCGGCCACCGCCTTCTGTCGTGCGTCGATCCGGGGGTCGAGCAGGGGGTAGAGCAGGTCGACCACGAGCGTGACGACCACGAACACGAGGGCCGAGAGGACGACGACCGCCTGCACCACGGGGATGTCCTGCGCGTCCACGGACGTGACCGTGAGCCGCCCGAGGCCCGCGCGCGAGAACACCGTCTCCGTGACGACCGTGCCGCCGAGCAGTCCGCCGACGAGGACCCCGAGCACGGTCAGCGCGGGGATCGCGGCGTTGCGGAGCGCGTGACCGAAGTGCACGCGCGCCCGGCTCGCGCCCTTGGCGCGCGCGGTCTCGACGTACGGCTCGTCGAGCGTCCCGCGCAGGCTCCGGGCGAGCACCTGGGCGAGCGCGGCGCTCGCCGGCACGGCGAGCGTGATCGCCGGCAGCACGAGGCTGATCGCACCCTCGTTGCCGATCGCCGGGAACACCGGGAGCTGGAAGGAGAGCCACTGCAGGAGCAGCAGGCCCAGCCAGAACGGCGGCAGGGCGACGCCGAGCGGCGGGAGCGAGGCGAGCGCGTGGCGCAGCCAGGTCGCGCGCGGGAACGTGCTCGCGATCGCGATGCCGGCACCCGCCACGACCGCGAGGACGAGCGCCGCAGCCGTGAGCTTGAGCGTCTCGGGCAGCGCTTGGAGCACGAGCTGGGTCGCGGGCGCGCCCGACGAGTACGACGTGCCGAAGTCGAGGCGCAGCGCGTGCCACAGCGCGTCGCCGTACTGCACGAGCACGGGCCGGTCGAGGCCGTACTGCGCGCGCAGCGCGTCGAGCAGCGCGGGGTCCACCTGGTCCGCCTCGCCGCCGCCGCTCGCCATGAGCGCGGCCGGGTCGCTGGGCAGCAGGTAGAGGACGAAGAACGAGATCGTGAACGCCGCCCAGAGCACGAACAGCCCCTGCCCGGCGCGACGCAGGACGTATCGGCCCATGGTCGGCCTCCTTCCGTGGGGGGACGGTCCGCCTGCCCGACGCCGCGGCGTCGGGCAGGCGGACCCGGCGGGTCAGCCCTGGGTGACCCAGGCGTCGTAGAAGTCGAGGCGTGAGGACGCCTCGAACGTCAGGCCGTGGACCGTGTCGGCGGCCGCGATGATCGTCGACAGCTCGTAGACCGGGATCGCGTGGCCCTTCTGGACCAGGAGGCGCGACGCCTCCGTGACGAGCTCCTGCCGCTCGGCCGGGTCGGTCGCCGCGGCCGACGCGTCGAGCAGGTCGTCGACCTCCTCCGCGTCGCGCTGGTTGATGTTGCGCGCGTTCGCCGAGAAGATCGTCCGCAGCACGTCCGGGTCGGAGCGCGTGAGGTTGTAGTAGTCGAAGTCGAAGTCGCCGCTCTCCGTGATGGCCTGCGACTCCGCGACGGTCACGTGCTGGAGCTGGAGGTCGACGCCGATCTGCGCGAGCTGCTGCTGGACCAGCTCGAGCGGCTCGGGCACCTGCCAGAAGGTCACCGTCGTCGAGAGCTTCTGGCCGTCCTTCTCACGGACGCCGTCGGCGCCCTCGACCCAGCCCGCGTCATCGAGGATCTTCTTGGCGCCCTCGGGGTCGTAGGCGAGCTCGTCCGCGACGCTCTCGTAGAGCGGCGTCGAGTGGGACAGGACGCCGGTGGCCGGCTCGTCCTGCTCGCTCAGCACCGTGTCCGCGATCTGCTCGCGGTCGATCCCCTTGAGGATCGCCGTCCGCACGGCCTCGTCGCCCGCGAGCGGGCTCGACTCGTTGGGGAACAGGTTGAACACGACGCCCGGGTTGGCCCGGTACTCGAGCCAGAACCCGTTGCCGTCGAACTGCGGGAGGTCGACGGTCGAGATCGCGGCGGTCGCGTCGATCTGCCCGGACTGCAGGCTGCCGCTGCGCACGCTCGCCTCGGGGATGACCTTGAACGTCACGGTGTCGAGGTAGGCCTCGCCCTGGTGGTCGTTCGCCTCCGAGCCCCACGCGTAGCCCGCGACCTTCTCGAGCACGATCTCCTGGTCCTGCGTGTAGGACTTCACCGAGAACGGGCCGGAGCCGACGAACTTCCCGGCGCACCGGTCCTCGACGCTCAGGTCGGCCGACGACGGCGCGAGCAGGCCGAGCGAAAACGTCGACGTCGCCTGGAGGAACTGGGCACTCGGCGCCGCGAAGTCGACCGTGAGGGTCTGCGGGTCGGTGACCGTGGTGCCCTCGTAGCCGACGAGGTACTGCGACCCGAGCGACGCCGTCGCGCCGAGGGCGACGATCGCGTCGAAGTTGGTCTTGACCGACTCGGCGTCGATCGGCGTGCCGTCGGCGTACGTCGCGTCGTCTCGCAGGTGGAACGTGTAGCTCGACGCGTCGTCGTTCACCTCCCAGCTCTCCGCGAGCCACGGCAGGATCTCGCCCGACTCCGGGTCCTGCGCCGTGAGCGACGCGACGGTCTGGCGGGCCGCGGCGATGGCGTCGTTGTTGCCGACCTGCTGCGGGTCGATGCAGTGCGAGTCGACCGTGATCGCGAAGGTCAGGTCGCCGCCCGCCACGGGCTCGCCCGTCGGGCTCGGCGACCCGCCGCCGTCGGACGCGCCGGAGCCTCCGCCCGCGCACGCGCTGAGCAGGAGGCCCGTCGCGGCGGCCGCCGCGGCGACGGTCAGGGACCGGCGTCGGTGAGGTGTGGGGATCATGTCGTGCTGCTCTCCTCGTGTGCCGGCTGAGGACCGGCGATCGTCCGGCGCCGGTGGTCGTCCGCGCCGGGCCGAGGGCCGACGCGGCGGGGGATCCCACCGGGGTGCCGTGCTTACCGCGCGGCGGGAGCCACGCGGTCAGGTCGTTCCCGGAGCACCCCGTCACGTCGAAGGGTTGCTGGTCAGCGAGCCGGGCCTGGGTGCTGACGCTCGTCACCTGGGGGCAGGAAAGACAATCCCGACGGGTTGAGTCAAGTTTCGAGACGGCCGTCCCGCCAGGCGGACGGATGTTTCGTCTCCCCGCCGTGGGCATGAGAAGGGCCCGGTCTCGCCGCGCGAACCGGGCCCCTTTCATGCCCACGACCGGTGGGGCGGGTCAGGTGGCGGTGAAGCCCGCCGCGCGACGGGCGTCTGCCGGGCTCCACAGGTCGGTCTTCACCTCGGCCTTCACGACCGGGACCACCTCCTCCGCGAACCGGCGCAGCACGTCCTCCTGCTGCGTCGCGGGGATGAGGTGGTTGACGGACACCGACTGGAGGTCGTGCCCGTAGGAGGCGTGGTAGTCGAGGATCTTCTCCGCTACGCGCTCCGGCGAGCCCACCAGCGCCGGGCCGCGCTCGACGGCGTCCTCGACCGTCCGGAAGCTCGGCGCCTTCCCCACGGCATCCGGCCCGTAGCCGCGACGTGCCGCCGCCGCGACCTGGCCCTCGTAGATCGGGCGGTACTGCTCGACCGCCTCCTCCGTCGTGTCGGCGAGGAACAGCCCGCCCGAGCCCGACCCCACGAACCCGTACGCCGGGTCGTGCCCGTGCGCCGCGTACCGCTCGCGGTAGCGGTCGATGAGCACCTGGTAGTTCTCGCGCGGCTGCAGCGCGTTGGCGCTGACGATCGGGTCCCCGTACCGCGCCGCGAGCTCCACCGCGAACTGCGACGTCGCCGACCCGTGCCAGATGCGGAACGGCCCGGCGAACGGACGCGGCAGCGTCGTCGCGCGCTCCAGCGCGTGCCGGTGCCGCCCGCTCCAGCTCACGTCCTCCTCCGACAGCAGCAGGCGCAGGAGCTCGTAGTTCTCCTGCAGGTACTCGTACTGCTTGTCGATGTCGAGCCCCAGCAGCGGGTACTGCAGCACCTCGTTGCCCTTGCCGATGACGATCTCCAGCCGCCCGCGGCTCAGCTGGTCCACCGTCGCGAGGTCCTCGGCGACGCGGATCGGGTCGAGCAGCGACAGCACCGTCACGCCGGTGCTCAGGAGGATCCGCGACGTCCGCGCCGCGACCGCCCCGAGGATCACCGTCGGTGCCGACGACAGCACCTCCCCCGCGTGCCGCTCCCCCACCGCGAACGAGTCGAACCCGAGCTCCTCCGCCAGCACCGCCGTCTCCACGACCCGGTTCAACCGGTCGGACGGCGCGACCGCCTCCCCGGTCACCGGATGGGGCGGGTTGAACACGATGTCGAGTAACTGGAACCGCACGGTCCTGCTCCTTGCTGTCGTCGTTCGTGGTCGGGCCGAGCGGGCTCGCCACCGAGATCGGCAGTGCCAGTCGAGGTCGGCACGTGCACGTGCCGATCTCGGCCGGGGCCGCCGACCTCGTCCTTCTCTGCCGATCTCGGTCCCGGACCGTCAGGCCGCGGCCGCCTCCGCGGTGGCGGCGTCGCGCTTCGCGACCTCCTCGCGGACGATCGGGATGACGTAGCGGCCGAAGTCGATCGCGTCGTCGAGCAGGTCGTAGCCGCGGGCGGAGATGACGCGGACGCCGAGGTCGTAGTACGCGAGGAGGGCCTCGGCGACCTGCTCGGGCGTCCCGACGAGCGCGTTGGAGTTGCCGGCGCCGCCGGTGGCCTTGGCCGTCGCGGTCCACAGGGCGGTGTCGAAGCGCTCGCCCTGGGCGGCGATCTCGAGGAGTCGCTGAGACCCGGCGTTCTCGGGCTTGTCGATCGGGTGCCGACGGCTGAGCTGCCCGCCCGCGGCCGCCTTGCGCGCCTCGATCCGGTCGAGGACGCGGTGCGCCTTCTCCCAGGCGAGCTCCTCGGTCGGGGCGACGATCGGCCGGAACGCGGCGTGGATGCGGGGCGGCGTCGCGCGGCCCGCGGCGGCGGCCTCGGCGTGCACGCGCGCGATCTGCTCGGCGGTGCGGTCGAGGGGCTCGCCCCAGACGGCGTAGATGTCGGCCTCGGCCGCGCCGACGCGGAACGCGGCGTCGGACGACCCGCCGAACGAGATGGTCGGGGTGCGTCCCTCGAACGGCTTGGCGTCGAGCACGAAGTCGTCGAAGTCGTAGAACGGGCCGTGGTGGTCGAACGGCTCGGCGCTCGCCCAGGCCTGCTTCACGATCTGGATGTACTCGTGGGTGCGCGCGTACCGCTCGTCCTTGGTCAGCGTGTCACCCTCACGGCCCTGCTCGTGGTCGTTGCCGCCGGTGATGAAGTGGACGGAGAGCCGCCCGCCGGAGAGCTGGTCGAGCGTCGCGAACGTCTTCGCGGCGTAGGTCGGGTAGGACACGTTGGGCCGGTGCGCGAGCAGCAGCTCGATCGAGTCGAGGCGCGCCGCGGTGTAGGCGGCGAGCGCTGCGGGCTCGGGGCCGGAGGAGCCGTACGCGAAGAGCACGCGCGTCCACCCGTTGTCCTCGTGCGCGCGCACGATGCGCTCGAGGTAGGCGGGGTCGAACGCGGCGGTCGTGCGCTCGGTGGTCTCCGAGGCGTCGTTGGTCGTGGCGATGCCGAGAAACTCGACGGGCACGGTGGTCTCCTTGTCGTGGGGATGGGTGGTTCAGGGCTGGCGGGTCGGGCAGTCGACCCCGCAGCGACCGGACGCCGGGTGGCCGGACGTCGTCGGGCACCGCGGCGAGGGTCAGGCCTGCGCCGGTGTCGGGTCGGCGGGTACCTCGACCGGGTCGGACGCCGGTAGGCCGGCGTCCTTCCAGGCCGGGAAGCCGCCGTCGACGTGGGACACGTTCGTGTAGCCGCGCTGGGCGAGCGCCTCGGCGACGGGGCCGGAGCCGTTCGGCGACCCGCACACGACGACGACGGGCGTGTCGAGCGAGATCGCCGGGTTGCCGGCGGGACCGAACAGCGCGTCGAGGTCGTTGCGGTCCGCGAGCGTGGCACCGGGGATCTCGCCGTGAGCGGCGCGGCCGCCGGCCGAGCGCACGTCGATCAGCAGAGCGCCGTCGGCGACCTTGGCGCCGGCGTCGGTCGCGGTCTGGAGGGGCGGGGTCGTCATGGTGGAGCGTCTCCTTCGAAGGTCGTCGCGAGATCGACCCGCACGCCCGAGATCGACCTTCAGGAGGTCGATCTGGCGACGCAGGGGTCGATCTCGCGTCAGGGGGTGGTGGCGAGTGCGGGAGCGACGACGGCGCCCGCGGCCGCGTCGGGGGCAGAGCTCGCGAACCAGTGCTCCGCGAGCAGCTCGAACGAGCGGCGCGCGTCGTCGGCGTCGTGGGTCGCGGTGGTGACGAGCAGCTCGTCGGCGCCGGTCGCGCGGCGCAGCGTCTCGAGCCGCTGCACGACCGTCTCCGGGTCGCCGACGATCCGCGTGTCGACGCGGTCGGCGACGAGCGCGCGCTCGGCCTCCGGTCGCTCCTCCCACGCGGGCGAGGTGCCCGGCTCGGGGTACGCGATCGCGCCGTCGACGCCGCTGCGGATGGAGAGCACCCAGTCGGCGAAGGGCGTCGCAAGCTCGCGCGCCCGCTCGATCGTGTCGGCGACGAGCACGTCGGCGGACACGACGACGTACGGCTCGTCGAGCACCCCGGGCCGGAACGCCTCGCGGTAGGCGGCGACGGTGTCGATCGTCGCCGACGGTGCCACGTGGTAGTTCGCGGCGATCGGCAGCCCGAGCTCGCCCGCGACGCGCGCGCTCTCACCGGGGCTCGACGCGAGGACCCACAGGTCCCAGTCGGCACCCTCGACGGGCGGGCTCACGTACGGCGTCCCGTGCTCGTCGCGGTACGTCCCGGCACGCAGACCGAGCACGAGGTCGAGCTCGTCGCGAAAGCTGACCGGCGTGCGCGAGGCGCCGACGATCCGCTTCTGGGCGAGGATCCGCTCGCGCAGCACGGAGTCGTTGACGTTCGACGGCGGCGCTCCCGGGACGTAGAGCCCCTCGACGACGCGCGGCCCGGTCGTACCGCGCGGCGCGGTCCGCAGCGGACCGCCGGTGCCTTGCGTGCTGCCCTGCGCGCCCGTCGCGTCCTTCGGCGGAGTGAACGCCCGCCCCAGACCGAGGTCGACGCGGCCCGGGTGCAGCGCGGCGATCGTCCCGAACTGCTCGGCGGCGACGAGCGGGCTCGTCGTGCTCAGCAGCACGGCTCCGCTGCCGACGCGGATGCGCTCGGTCCGGGCCGCGACGGCCGCGGCGAGCACGGCGGGCGAGGCCGAGCCGACCCCGGGCGACAGGTGGTGCTCGGCGTACCAGACGCGGTGGTAGCCGAGCCGGTCGAGGTCGCGCGCGAGCCCGACGGCGCGGCGCACCGCGTCCTGGCCCGTCGCCCCCTCGGGCACGATCGCGAGGTCGAGGACGGACAGCGGGACGCGGCCGGACGCCGGTCGCGGCCCGCCGGCGGTGGCGGTCTGGTGCGGGTGCTGGTGGGACGACATGGCTTCCTTCAGTGGTGGAGCGGCGACCGGTGGTCGAGCGGCGGCTGGTGGTGGAGTGGTGGCTGGTCGTGGAGCGGTGGATCCCGGCTGCTCCCGACCGCGGGACGGGACCGGGCTACTTGGACGGGAACCCGAGCGCGGCGAGCGTGGGTCGCAGGTGGGCGCGCCCGCGCAGGGCGCCGGGGACGCGCAGGCGGTCGACGACGCGGTCGCGCCACCCGCCGTCGAGCCCTTCCTCGCGGTAGAAGGGCGCGATCCGCTGCTCGTACGCCGCGACGTGCTCGTGCTGGCCCGCGGCCCGGTAGCGCTCGGCGTGCAGCACCGCGGCCTGCGGCAGCCGCGGCTTGACGCGCTCGCCGCCCGCGGGGTCGGGGTGGCCGACGACGAGCCCCACGACCGCGACGACGCCCTCGGGCAAGCCGAGCTCCGCCGCGACCTGGGCCGGGTGGTTGCGCAGCGCCCCGATGTAGACGGTGCCGAGGCCGAGCGACTCGGCCGCGACGACGGCGTTCTGCGCGGCGAGCGCGGCGTCGAGGAACGCGACGACGGTCGTCTCGAGGTAGTCGGTCGCCTCGAGCCGGACGCCCTCGCGCTCGCCGAGGGCGCGCGCCCGGGCGACGTCCGCGAGCCACACGAGCAGCAGCGGCGCGGTCCGGACGTGCTCCTGGTCGCCCGCGAGCGCCGCGAGCCGGTCCTTGCGCGCGGGGTCGGCGACGGCGACGACGCTCCAGAGCTGGAGGTTCGACGACGTCGGCGCGGACTGCGCGGCGGCGACGAGCGTCGGCACGACGTGGTCGGCCAGCGGGTCGGCGAGGTAGCGGCGCACGGTGCGGTGCGCGAGCTGGATGTCGAGCACGCCCCCCGGCAGCCCGGCGGCGCGCGCCAGCCCTTCGGCGGCTCCAGGCGCGACGTCACCGGAGGCCTCCGGGCCGACGCCGTAGCGTGCCCCGAGCGTCGCGTGGACCCGGTCGAGCACAGCGTCGGCGGGCCCGGCGTCGGGTACGGCGTCCGCGGGCACGGCAGCACGCCCGCTCGCGGGGTCGGTCGGGTCGGTCTCCCGGTCGTCGCTCGACGTGGTCGTCGCGGTGGCGGGATCCGTGGCGGGGGCGATCGTCATGACGCAGTCCTCTCGGGGAGTGCAGCGAGGCGGGCGAGCGCGAACCGCTCGACCGCGGGGACGCCGTCGGGAAGGGTGACGAGGTCGGCGAGCACGCGGCCGACCGCCGGGGCAAACTTGAAGCCGTGGCCGGAGAACCCCGCGCCGACGACGACCGGGCCGCGGCGGTCGAGCACGAAGTCGTGGTCGGGCGTCGTGGTGTACGTGCAGCTCACGGGGACGTACGCGTCGGGGTCGAGGCCGGGCAGCCAGGTGCGCACGTAGTCGCGCAGCGCGGCGAGCTGGCCCGGCTCCGGCCGGTAGGAGCGCCGGTCGGGGTCGACGACGGGGCCGACCCCGTGGAAGCCGACCTTGACGCCCTCGCCCGGGGTCGCGAGGCCGTAGACGCCGCTCGGCCACGCGGTCCCGGGGCCGACGTCGTGCGTGAACGCGGGCCACCCCTGCGGGGTCGCGCCCGGGGCGAGCGCGAAGTGCGCGGGCTGCTCCTGGGTGACGACGAGCGGGAGCTCCTGCCCCAGCAGCCCGCCGGCCGGGCCGCCGAGCAGGCCCGCGCTCCACGCCCCGACGGTCACGACGACGACCCGCGCGACGATGTCGCCGCCGTCGGTCACGACGCGGACGCCCTCCGGGACCCGCTCGACGTGCCGGACGGCGACCTCGTGCCGGACGTCGGCGCCCCGGGCGGCCGCGGCGCCCTGGAGGGCCGCGACGGCGCGGTCGGCGTGCAGCCGCCCGGCCGTCGCGACCTCGTGCAGCACCCGGCCCTCGAACCGCAGTCCCGGCCACCGCTCGGCCGCGGCCGCGGGGTCGAGCCACTCGTGCTCGATCCCGCGGGCCGCGAACGCCGCGCCGATCGCGTCCGCGCGGCGCTCGGCGGCGCCGTCGCGCCGCCCGTGGCTCACGCCACCGGTGACGTCGAGGAGCTCGGTGCCGGTCTCCGACTCGACCTCGCGCCACAGGCCGAGCGCCTCCTGCGCGAGGTCGAGGTACTCGGGCTCGGCGTACGTCGTGCGGTAGATGCGCGACGTCCCGTGCGAGGCGCCGTGCGCGTGCCCGGGCGCGAAGCGCTCGAGCAGCACGACGTCGCGCCTGCGCCGGGCGAGCTGCCACGCGGCGGCCGAGCCCATCACGCCGCCCCCGACCACGAGGTGGTCGACGTGCTGGGTGCTGGTGGTCATGTGCCGGTCACTCCGTCTTCGGCAGGCCGGGTGGGTTGGTCTGCGACTCCTCGACGGCCTCGGACTCCAGGCCCCACCGCTGGAGCACCTCGAGGTATGTGCCGTCCTCGATGGCGTGGTTGATCGCGGCGGTGATGGCCGGGGCGGCCTCGTTGCCCTTCTTGGTCGCGACGGCGATCTGCGCCGTGTCGGGCCAGCCGCCGTTGAGCGTGCCGACGACCGAGAAGTCCTGCGGGGAGATCGCCGCCTGGTACGCGAGGGAGGCGTTGGGGCCGACGTACGTCTCGATGCGCCCGGACTGGAGCGCGAGCAGGACGTCGGAGAACTGCTCGTAGTACTCGGGGCCCTGGATGGGCTCGAGGCCGTCCTCCTGGTTGAGGCGGTCCCACTCGAGCACGATCTTCTCCTGGTTCGTCCCGGAGCCGACCGCGACGACCTTGCCCGCGATGTCCTCGCGCTTCGTGATCGACGTGATGTCGGAGTCGGCGCCCACGAGCCAGCCGAGCTCGTCGTTGCGGTACGTGGAGAAGTCGATGGTCTCCTTGCGCTCCTCGGTCACGGTGACGTTGGAGATCACGGCGTCGACGTCGCCCGAGCCCAGAGCGAGCGGCCAGTCGGCCCACGCCTTGACCTCGAGCCGCAGGTCCTTGCCGAGCGCGTCGGCGACGAGCTGCGCGATGTCCGTCTCGTTGCCGATGGGCGTCTCGTCGTCGTCGGCGAGGAAGCCGAGCGGCGGTGCGGAGCCGGCGGAGATCGCGACGACGATCTCGTCCTTGTCCTTCCAGGCGTCCGGGAGGAGCGCGATCGCCTCGGGCGACTCGGTGGTGCGGAGGCGGTCCTGGTCGGGGCTCGTGCTCACGTCGAGGGCGTCCGACACGGACGTCGTGCTCTCCGTCGTGCCGTCCGAGGAGGCCGCGCCCTCCTCCGCGGCGGCCGGGGCCTCGGTGCTCACCCCGGAGCAGGCCGCGAGCGCCAGCAGGGGCACGACGGCGAGGGCGGCGAGCGCGCGGGGGGCGCGGGCGCGGGTGGTCGTTGCGGTCACGGGTGTCCTACCTCTCGGGTGGTGCGTCGGTCGACGCGGGGAGTGCGGTGCGGGACGGCCGGGCGGCCGGTCGCGGGTGACGACGTCGGGGGGTCGAGGGCTGTGTCGGTCCCCGGGTCGTGGACCCGGGCTCGCGCAGCCGGTCAGAGGACCTTCTGGAGGAAGGCCCGGGTGCGGTCGTGGCGCGGGTGGTCGAGCACCTCGGCGGGCGTGCCCTGCTCCACGACGACGCCGTCGTCCATGAACACGACGGTGTCGGCGACCTCGCGGGCGAAGCCGATCTCGTGCGTGACGACGACGAGCGTCGTGCCGGTGCTCGCGACGTCCTTGATGACCTCGAGCACCTCCCCCACGAGCTCGGGGTCGAGCGCCGAGGTCGGCTCGTCGAACAGCAGCACCTTGGGCCGCAGCGCCAGCGCGCGGGCGATGGCGACGCGCTGCTGCTGGCCGCCGGAGAGCTGGCGCGGCCGCGCGTCGGCCTTGTCCGCGAGCCCGACGCGCTCGAGCAGCGCCCGGGCCTCGGGCTCGACGTCCTCGCGACGGCGACGCTGCGCGGAGCGCGGCGCCTCGACGACGTTCTCGAGCGCGGTGAGGTGCGGGAAGAGGTTGAAGCTCTGGAAGACGAACCCGATCTGGGTGCGCTGGCCGAGGATCTCGCGCTCCTTGAGCTCGCGCAGGGTGTTGCCCTTGCGGCGGTACCCGATGAGCTCGCCGTCGAGCGAGATGAACCCCTTGTCGACCTTCTCGAGGTGGTTGATCGCCCGCAGGAACGTCGACTTCCCGGAGCCCGACGGGCCGAGCACGACCGTCACGGACCCGGGCGGCACGGTGAGCGACACGTCACGCAGCACCTCGAGCGTGCCGAAGCTCTTGTGGACGCCGTGGATCTCGACGAGCCCGGCGGTCGCGACGCCTGCGGTCGCGGTGGCGCCGGTCGCGGTGGCGGCGCTCATGCCGCACCTCCCGACGTGCGCGCGGTGCGCGTCAGCACGCCCACGCGGGCGCGGGCCGCGTACGCGGGCGGGACGGAGTCGGGCACCGGCCGGCCGGAGAGCCGCGCCGCCCAGACCAGGACGGTCCAGCGTGCCTTCTGCAGCGGCGTCGGGGGCAGCGTGCGCACGGCGCCCTTCGCGTAGTGCCGCTCGACGTAGTACTGGACGACCGTGATGAGCGTGGTCAGCACGAGGTACCAGATCGACGCGACGATGAGCAGCGGCACGACGCGGCCGTTGCGGCCGTAGATGACGCTCACGATGTAGAACAGCTCGCCGTACGCGAGGACGTAGACGATCGACGTGCCCTTGAGCAGCCCGATCACCTCGTTGACGGCCGTCGGGATGATGGAGCGCATCGCCTGCGGCAGGATGATGCGGCTCACCTGGCGCCGCTTGGGGATGCCGAGCGACGCGGCCGCCTCCTGCTGCCCCTGGTCGACCGAGAGGATCCCGGCGCGCACGATCTCCGCCGAGTACGCGGCCTGCGAGAGCCCGAGGCCGAGGATCGCGGCCCAGAACTTGTCGATCACGGACAGCGTGTCGAAGTACAGGAACTCGGGCCCGAACGGGATGCCGACGCTGAGGTACGGGTAGAGGTACGCGAGGTTGTACCAGAGCAGGAGCTGCAGCAGCAGCGGCACGGACCGGAACACCCACGTGTACGTCCACGACACCGACTGCAGGAGCGGCGAGCGCGACAGCCGCATGAGGGCGAGCACGGTGCCGAGCGCGAACCCGACGACCGACGCGACGAGCGTCAGGCGGATCGTCGCCCACGCGCCCTCGAGGATCGAGGGCCACGTGAGGTACTGCGCGACGACGTCCCACTCCCAGCGGTCGTTCGTCACGAGCGAGCTGACGACCATGGCGAGCAGCACGGCCACGCCGGCCGTCGCTGCCCACCGGCCCGGGTGCCGGGCGGGGACGATGCGCAGGCTCTCGAGCGGCAGCGCGTCCTCGACACCGCCGCGCGGGTCGGCGGGGTGCCGGCCCGACGGCGGTGCGAGCTGCCGGGACTCGTCCTGCGGGAGCGACACGGTGCTCATGGCGCGACCTCCAACCACTTCTCGAAGGCGAGCGGGCCGATCTCCTCGGGATCGGTCCCGGTGTCGAACAGGGGCGTGTAGCCCGTCGCGAGGTAGAGGCCAGCGGCCTCGGGCTGGCGCGGGCCCGTCGTGAGGTACACGCGCCGGTAGCCGCGCTCGACGGCCCGGCGCTCGAGCTCGGCGAGCACGAGGCGCGCCAGCCCGCGGCGCCGGTGCGCCGAGTGCGTCCAGATCCGCTTGAGCTCGGCGGTCCGCACGGCGGGCGCCCCGTCGGCGCGGCGCGCGGCCGGCCGGGCGAGGCGGGCCGGGTCACCCAGCTCGGGCTCGGTCCGACGCCGGAACGCGCCGCCCGCGACCGGGTCGCCGTCCTCCAGCACGAGCACGAGCTCGCCGTGCGGTGCCGCGAAGTCCTGCGCGGGGTAGTGCTCCATCTCCGCGCGGAGCTCCTCGGCGGTGAGCACGCGCTGGTACCGCGTCCAGTATTCGTGGGACAGCTCGTCGAGGAGGGGGCGGACGAGCGGGTCGTCCATGAGGACGGAGCGGACATCGCGCGCTGCTGCGCTCGGCCCCGCCTCCCCGGTCGATCCCGTCGTGGCCGGTCCCGCCGCGAGCGCGGTCATCGGGGTGCCCTCTCGCCCGCGGTGACGGCGAACGGCACGTGGTTGCCCTCGACCGGCGCCGGGCAGGTGCCGAAGTCGCTGAACGCGTACGGGAGGTTGATCGTGCGGTTGAGGTCGAGGCGCACGCGCCCCTCGGTGCCGGGCGCCACGTCGGCCTCCACCCACAGCACGCGCCAGGGCGCGACGGCCTCGTCGAGGTGCAAGGCCTCGTCGCTGAACAGCAGCGTCACCGCGCCGCCGGGCTTGCCCGTGAGGACGAGCGTCGCGCGGTGGGAGCCCCCGTCACGCTCGACCACGAGGTCGACCTCGCCGACCGTGCTCACGTGGTGCACCAGCCCGGGGCGCGCGGCGCCGACGACCACGGGCCGCGGCGCGTCGTACCAGCGCACCGCCGCGTCCACGACCCAGGCGGGGTCGTACGCGAACGTCGGGACGCCGTCGAACCCCGTCCTGGCGGGGGCGAGTGGGTCGCGCAGCCGGACGGCGTACCGGCCCGTGCGGCGCACGACCTCCACCGCGACCTCGCGCGTCTCACCCCCGTCCGCCGGGTCGCCCGCGTCCCGGCCGTCCGGCAGGAACGTGCCCGCGACCGACGACCCGCCCTCCGTGACGACGACGGTCCCGACGGAGTCGCCCGTCGTCGTGCGGACGGCGCCGCCCTCGCCCGCGCGGTGGTGCGCGCCGTCGGCGTCGGCCCACCAGAGCCCGGGCACGCCGGGCAGTGCGGCGGGCTCGGCCGGGAGCCAGTGGTACGCGACGAGGCTCAGCCAGCCGTGCGGCGGGCGCAGCCCGTCCTCGCGCTCGGCGTGCCACGCCGCCCACGCGGCGGCGTCCTGCGCGTCGGCGGCCGGCCCGGGGGCGGCGGGGTCGTCGGCCACGGCGCCCGTGGCGGTCGGCGTGCTCGTGCTCATGGGTCCTCCGAGGTCGGTGCGGTGCAGGTCTGCGGGACTGGTGCAGGTCGGGCTGCGGTCAGCCGACGAGCTCGGCCGAGGCCGGCTCGGGGTCGGCGGCCCGCGGCGCGGCTCCGGGCCGGGCGAGGCCGAGATGCTCGCGCAGGGTCGTGCCCTCGTACTCCGTGCGGAACGAGCCGCGCTCCTGGAGCAGCGGGACGACGCGGTCGAAGACGTCGTCGAGCCCGCCCGGCGTGAGGTGCGGGACGAGGATGAAGCCGTCGGAGGCGTCCTCCTGGACGTGGCGGTCGATGTCGTCCGCGACCTGCTGCGGCGTGCCGACGAACCCGCCGCGCGACGTCACCTGGATGACGAGCTCGCGGATCGACCAGCCGTTCGCCTCGGCCTGCTCGCGCCACGCCGCGGCGACCGCCGCCGGGTCTTTCGCGTGCCGCACGCGCCCGCGCGTGATCGACAGGTTCTCCGTGTCGGGGTCGACGTCGGGCAACGGCCCCTCGGGGTCGTACGCCTCGAGGTCGCGGCCCCAGACCTGCTCGAGGAACGCGATCGCCGTCGGGCCCGAGACCTGCTGGAGCCGGATCTCCCGCGCGCGCTCCTCCGCCTCGGCGGGCGTGTCGCCCAGCACGACGACGGTCGCGGGCAGGATCTTCAGGGAGTCCCGGTCGCGCCCGTGCGCGGCGAGGCGCCCCTTGACGTCCTCGTAGAACGCGCGACCGGCGTCGAACGTCGAGTGCGCGGAGAACACGACGTCGGCGGTCCGGGCGGCGAAGTCGCGGCCGTCGGCGGAGTCGCCCGCCTGGAACAGGACCGGGTGGCCCTGCGGCCCGCGCGGCGTCTCGAACAGCCCGACGACGTCCGCGTACGTCCCGTGGTGCGCGACCGGCCGCACCGACCCAGGGCGCAGGAACTCGCCCGCGATGCGGTCGGCCAGCACCGCGTCGTCGTCCCACGAGTCCCACAGGGCGCGCGCGACCTCGACGACCTCGGCCGCCCGGGCGTAGCGCTCCGGGTACGGGAGGTAGCCGCCGCGGCGGAAGTTGGCTCCCGTGAAGGCGTCGGGGCTCGTCACGAGGTTCCAGGCCGCGCGGCCCTCGGAGAGCAGGTCGAGCGTCGCGAACTGCTTCGCGAGCTCCCACGGCTCGTTGAACGTCGTGTTGATCGTGCCCGCGAGGCCGAGGCGGTCCGTGACCGCCGCGAGCGCGGCCAGCACGGGCAGGGTGTCGGGGCGCCCCACGACGTCGAGGTCGTGGATGCGGCCCTTGTGCTCGCGCAGGCGCAGGCCCTCGGCGAGGAAGAAGAAGTCGAGCTTCGCGTCCTCGGCGCGACGCGCGAGGTGCTCGAACGAGGCGAAGTCGATCTGGCTGCGCGAGCGGGGGTCGCTCCAGACGGTGGTGTTGTTGACGCCCGGGAAGTGGGCGCCGAGGTGGATCTGCTTGCGGGGGCGCGTGCTCATGTCGTCGGTCCGTCCGGGTTCAGGCGATCGCCGCGTAGCGGTTGGCAGGGAGCGGGAGGCCGAGCGTGTCGCGCAGGGTGGTCCCGGGGTAGGCGGTGCGGAACAGGCCCGCGCCCTGCAGGAGCGGCACGACGCCGTCGACGATCGCGTCGAGGTCGGTGCTCAGGGACGACGGGCGCAGGAGGAAGCCGTCGGCCGCGCCGGCGTGCGCCCACTCCTCGACCGTGACGGCGAGGTCGCGCGCCGTGCCGACGTGCGTGAGCGAGTCGGTGTCCCACGAGACGCCCTCGAGGTCCTCGAGCAGGTCGAGGCGGGCCTGGGCGCTCGCGCGCGTGTCGCCGACGACGACGTACGCGTCCACGAGGACCCGGAGCGTGTCGGGGTCGCGCCCGGCGTCGGCGGCCGCGTCGCGCACCTGCGACCGGAGCGCGGTGGCCTCGTCGCGCGTCGCGGCGCGGACCCGCACGACGTCGGCCCGGCGGGCCGCGAGGTCGAGCGAGGCAGGCGTGTCCGCCCGGACGACGACGGGCGGCTGGCCCTGCGGCGGGCGCGGCGTGATCGACGGCCCCTTGACGGCGAAGCGGATGCCCTCGTGGTCGACGTAGTGGAGCTTCTCGCGGTCCACGAACCGGCCCGTCGCGACGTCGCGGATCTCCGCGTCGTCCTCCCACGAGTCCCACAGCCGTGCGACGACCTCGACCGCCTCGTCGGCCTCGGCGACCGCGTCGGGCTCGTCCTGGGCGCCCTTGCGACCGAAGGCCGCGGCCTCCGCCGGGGTCGTGGACCACCCGACCTGCCACCCGGCGCGGCCCGCGCTCACGTGGTCGATCGTCGCGATCGCCTTGGACACGTGGAACGGCTCGGTGTGCGTGGTCGTCACGGTCGGGACGAGACCGATGCCCGCGCTGCGGGGCGCGAGGCGGGACGCGACGAGCGCGGCGTCGAGCCGGCCCCGCACGGACCCGTTGCGGCCCGGCTGGAGCGTGAACGCATCGTCGAGCGTGACGAGGTCGAGCAGTCCGCGCTGGGCGGTGGCGACGAGCTCGACGAGGCGCTTGGCGTCGAAGAGCCGCTGGGCCTGGGAGCCCACGGTCCGCCAGGCGGCGGGGTGCGCGCCGGCGTCGGTGAGGTCGACGCCGAGGTGGACGGTACGGGCGGGGCGGGGGTCGGGCATCGCGAGGATCCGTTCTCGGTGGAGCGCCGACGGCGCGCTCAGGGCGCGGCGGGGGCGCGGCGGGGTGCCGGAGGGGTGGGCAGGGTGGTCCCGCCGCGCGGCGACAGGACGGCGGTGGGGATGCCGGGGCGACCGGCCCGCGCGCCGTGCGCGCGGGGGGTCAGGGGCGGGTCGTCGTCAGCGACAACAGGCGGCGCGCGCGGGAACCGCGGTCCCCAGGGCTCGGGCGACGGGGGCGCCCGCGGGCGGACAGGGGCACGTCGACGCGTGCACGGCGCGCACCGGGGTGCGCACCGCCGTGCTCGACTCTCGCCGGTCCATCGTCCGTCTCCTTCGTGCCCGTCGCCGGGCTCCGCGTCGTTGCCCCGTGCCACGCGCTGTCCGCGCGACGCGGGGCCTGGTCCTCACCCGGGGCACCCCGCCGCGCGGGAGGGTTGCCGTCCGACGAGCCGGGGCTTGATGTCGGAGCTCATGACCATGTCCTGTGACCGGGGTGCGACGACCTCGGTTGCGCGGGAACTTACGAGCGACCACCGAGGGGTGTCAACGCACCGAGGAGACCTTCCCACATACTGGACTTGATCGGTCAACTTTGAGTCGCCCAGGGCGCTATTTGCACCGAGTGCATCAATGCACTTAGTGTCAAGAGGTGCCCCTCCCCTCCGCGACCGAGCCGTCGGGCGTGCCCGTGACCGACCCGGCGACGAGATCTGCGACGAGCTCCGCGTCCGGCCGCGTGACCGGCCTCGTGACCGGCCCCGCGCCCGACCGCCGTACGGCGCTGCGCGCTCGGCACCGACGGGCGATCGTCGACGCCGCAGCCTCGCTCATGGAGGAGAACGGCGGTGCCCGCTTCACCGTCGACGAGCTCGCGGCCCGGGCGGACGTCGCACGCCGCACGATCTTCAACCACTTCGCGTCGCTCGACGACGTCGTGGTCGAGGTGTGCGAGGACGTGCTCGGCACGGTCGTCGACGCGCTCGGGGCGAGCGCGGCGGAACCCGGCACCGACCGCACGACGCCGCTCGACGACCTCACCGCCGCGCTCCGCGGCACCGACCTCGTGGGCCCGATGGCCTACCTCACGCGCGCCCTCGGCGGGACCGCGACCGAACCCACGCCGCGCGTCACGACGATGGTCGTGCGCACGTTCACCCACCTCGCCGAGCGCCTGGTCGCCGAGACGACGCGCCGGCACCCCGACGTCGACCCGCTCGAGATCGAGATGCTCGTCGCCGCGCTCATGGCGGGCGTGCTCGTGATCCAGCGACGCTGGTGGGCCGCCACCGGCGCGGCCGACGACGACGCGTCACGCCGCACGTGGGACGACCTGCTCGACCGGTTGGTCACGCGTACCCGCACCGGCCATGCCGCCACCGCCTGACGCCCGAGAGCACCGCCGACCAGCCCGCACCCGACCCGCTCCACGACCCGCTCCACGACGCACCCGGACCTCACCGGACCTCCCACCGAAGGATCCTCATGGCTGAACTCCTGTACCGACTCGGCCGCGCGTGCGCGCGGCGGGCGAAGACCGTCCTCGCGGCCTGGCTCGCGGTCCTCGTCCTCGCCGGCGCGGCGTTCGTCGCGTTCGGCGGCACGCTCGCCACCAGCTTCTCGATCCCGGGGACGCCGACGGCGGAGGTGACCGACCGGCTGCAGACGGCCCTCCCCGAGGCGTCCGGCGGGAGCGGCACGATCGTCTTCACCACCGAGGACGGGTCCGCGTTCACGTCCGAGCAGGAGGCCGCGGTCGCCGACCGCATCGCCGACGCCGAGGAGGTCGACGGCGTCGAGACGGTGATCGACCCGTTCGCGACGCAGGCCGAGCTCGCCGACCAGGCCGCCCAGGTCGAGGACGGCCGCACCCAGATCGAGGCGGGACGGACGCAGATCGAGGACGGTCGCACCCAGCTCGACGCCGGCCAGGCGCAGATCGACGCCGCGCGCGCCCAGCTCGACGCCGGCCAGGCGCAGATCGACGAGGCCCGCGCGCAGGCGGAGGCCGCCGGCGCGCTCGCCCAGGCCGCCCCGCAGCTCGACGCGCAGCAGGCGGAGCTCGACGCCGGCCGGGAGGAGCTCGACACCCAGGCCGCGGCGCTCGCCCAGCAGCGGACCGCGCTCGAGGACCAGAGCGCGACGCTCGAGGAGCAGTCCGCCCAGCTCGAGGCCTCCGCGCCCCTGCTCGAGATGGCGTCCGAGATCCGCATGGTCTCCGAGGACGGGAGCGCCGCGGTCGCGAGCGTCGCGTTCACCGAGCCCAACATGGACATCGAGCAGCAGACCAAGGACGACCTCGTCGCCGTGTTCGCCGACGCCCCGGTCGACGGCGTCCAGACCGACTTCTCGGCCGACATCACCCAGGGCGTGCCCCAGGTCTTCGGTGTCGGCGAGGCGGTCGGCCTGGTCGTCGCGGCGATCGTCCTCGTCGTCATGCTCGGCACGCTCGTCGGCGCCGGGCTGCCGATCCTCACGGCCCTCGTCGGGGTCGGGATCGGCGCGCTGACCGCGATGGCGTTCTCCGGCGTCGTCGAGATGTCGTCCGTGACCCCCGTCCTCGGCCTCATGCTCGGGCTCGCGGTCGGGATCGACTACTCGCTGTTCATCGTCAACCGGCACCGCCGACAGCTCAAGCAGGGCGACGCCGTGCACGAGTCCATCGGGCTCGCGAACGGGACGTCGGGCAACGCCGTCGTGTTCGCGGGCGCGACGGTGCTCGTCGCGCTGCTCGCGCTCAACGTGACCGGCATCCCGTTCCTCGGGCTCATGGGCACCGTCGGCGCGCTGTGCGTCGCGATCGCGGTGCTCATCGCCGTGACCCTCACCCCGGCGCTGCTCGGCATGATCGGACCGCGCATCCTCAGCAAGCGTGAGCGCGCCGCGCTCGCCGGGGCGACCGCCGGCGAGGGCGCGTCGGGCACCGAGGGCCCCGCCGCGCCGTCGGGCCCGGCACCCGCGCGGCCGATGTCGACCCTGCGGGCCGTGGGCACCGCGCTGCTGAGCGTCGCCGCGCTCGCCGTGATCGCGATCCCCGCGCTCGACCTGCGGACCAACCTCCCCGACGGGTCGTCGGAGGCCCACGACTCCACGCAGTACCGCGCCTACTCGACGATCGCCGAGCAGTTCGGCGAGGGCACGAACGGGCCGCTGCTCGTCGTCGCCGACCTCCCGGGCGAGCCCACCGAGGCCGAGGCGCTGGAGTACCAGGTGCGCGTCGCCGAGGAGCTCTACGCCCAGGACGACGTCGTCGCGGTCGCCCCGATCGGCACGTCCGAGGACCGCACCGTCGCCGCCTTCCAGGTGGTCCCCGCCGAGGGCCCGACGAGCGAGTCCACCGAGCAGCTCGTCCACGACCTGCGCGCCCTCGAACCGCTCGACGGCGAGGTGACGCTCGGTGTCGCCGGCTCCGCGAGCGGCAACATCGACATCTCCGACAAGCTCGCGCAGGCGCTGCCGATCTACCTCGCGGTCGTCGTCGGGCTGTCGCTAATCATCCTGGTCCTGGTGTTCCGCTCGATCTTCGTGCCGGTCGTCGCGACGCTCGGGTTCATCCTGTCCTACTTCGCCGCGCTCGGCGGGGTCGTGGCGATCTACCAGTGGGGCTGGCTGTCGGGGGTGTTCGGCGTCGAGACGCCGGGCCCGATCCTCAACTTCCTGCCCACGATCCTCGTCGGCATCCTGTTCGGCCTCGCGATGGACTACCAGCTCTTCCTCGGATCGGGGATGCGCGAGGCGTACGCGCACGGCGCCCCCGCGCGCGTCGCGATCGTGCAGGGCGTGCGCGCGGGCCGGTCCGTCGTGACCGCGGCGGCGATCATCATGATCTCCGTCTTCGGCGGGTTCGTCTTCTCGCACAGCGCGATGATCCGGCCTATCGGGTTCGCGCTCGCGTTCGGCGTGCTGGTCGACGCGTTCGTCGTGCGGATGCTGCTCGTCCCGGCGCTCATGCACCTCGTGGGCGACAAGGCGTGGTGGCTCCCCCGCTGGCTCGACCGCGTCCTGCCCGACGTCGACGTCGAGGGCGCCGCCCTGGAGCGCCGCCACCCGCACCACCACGACGTCGACCCGGACCACGCCGCCACCGACCCCGGCACGGCTGAGCCGGAGCCCGCCCGCGGCTGACCCCGCCCGCCCCCGGGTGCCGAACCCAGGGTTGCTCCCGGGTTCGGCACCAGGGCCCGGGAACAACCCCGGGTTCGGCGTCAGGGGCGGGGCACGTGGACCGTCGCGACGATCGCGCGGTGGTCGCTGCCGGGCACGGGCAGGGAGCCGACGTCGGTCACGACGTTCTCCCGGTCCGTCACCACGTGGTCGAGGTTCAGCACGGGCGGGACGGTGCCCGGGCGCGGCGACCACGACAGGTCGAGCCCGCCGCCCGCCGCGCGGCTCGCGTCGTGGAACCGGTCACCGAGGAGCCGCCGGAACGTCGCGTGGTCGTGGGTCGCGTTGAAGTCGCCGACGAGCACCTGCGGGAGCGGGTCCGACGCCGCCCGGTCGGCGAGGGCGGCCGTCTCCTCGCCCCACACGCGCACGTACGCGGGGATCGGCGGGATCGGGTGCACGGCGGTGACCCGCACCGGCACGCCGTCGACCTCGACCGTCGCGGACGGCATCGCGTCGTGGGAGAACGGCTCGACGTCGACGTCGTCGAGCGGCAGCGCGCTCCACAGCCCGCTGCCGAGCGCCCCGGACCCGACCTGCGCGTCGGCGCTGTACGGGAGCACGTCCTCGATGCCCGCCGCGACGAGGCGCTCACGCAGGTCGGTCGTCAGCTCCAGCACCGCGAGCACCTGGACGTCCTGCTCGCGCACGAGGTCGACCAGCGCGTCCGCGTCCGCCGACCCGAGCCACGCGTTGGCGCCCAGCACGCGCAGGGAGGCCGCGTCGTCGGGCGGCGCCGGACCGGGCACGAACGCCGGCACCAGCCACACCGCCTGCGCGGCGACGCACACCGCGAGCAGCGCCGCGAGGACCCACCGGCGCGCGACGAGCGTGACCGCGAGGCCGACGACGGCCGCGGCCGCGACGAACGGCGTGAACCCGACGACCTGCGCGAACGGCGTCACAGCGTCGTACGGCACCGCCCGCACGAGCGTGAGCAGGACGACCGTCGCGGTCCCCGCGGCCAGCAGCACGGTGAGCACCGGGCCGCCCGGCCGCCGCCGGGTCGTGACGCGCGCGGGGCCGCTGCCGGGAAGTGCTGACGTGGTCGCCGAGGTCATGCCGGGACTCTCGCAGCGTCGGAGGCGACACTGCGACCCGCCGCACCACCCCGACCACCGACCTCCACGAAACCCGCGCAGCACGGCGCCCGGTCCGCCGAGCACGACATGAGGGTCGCAATCCGCCCGACAACGCACCCGTGGCGTTCTCGACAGCGGGCAGGGTCGTGGTCGGCCAGGGCTCGCCGACGACGCCCCGGTCACCTGGGAGGTGACCGGGGCGTCGGTGGAGCGGGTGTCAGCCGAAGATGGCCGGGAGCGTGCCGCGGTAGGCCGCGTCCGCCTCGCTGAGCGGGACGGTGAACAGACCCGCGACCTCGAGCGTCTCGCCCGCGTCGGCCGCAGCCGCCGGGTCGGTGCCCGTCTCGCCGATCTTCAGCACGGGGACGCCGCGCGCGACGCACGCGTCGACGAGCTTCGACTCCTCGCCGCGCGGCACGGCGACCAGCGCGCGGGCCGTGGACTCGGAGAACAGCGCCTCGAACGGGGTGACGCCGTCGCGCTCGGTCAGGGCGTCGAGCGACACGCTCGCCCCGACGCCGAAGCGCAGCGACGCCTCGAGGAGCGCCTGCACGAGCCCGCCCTCGGACAGGTCGTGCGCGGCCGACACGAGGTCGTCGCGGCTCGCGTTGACGAGCACGCCCGCGAGCGCCTTCTCCGCCGCGAGGTCGACCTGCGGCGGGAGGCCGCCGAGGTGCCCGTGCGCGACCTCGGCCCACGCCGACCCGTCGAGCTCGGCGCGCGTGGTGCCGAGCAGGTAGATGCTCTCGCCCGTCTCGCGCCAGCCCGACGGGGTCGCGTGCGCGACGTCGTCGAGCACGCCGAGCACGCCCACGACCGGGGTCGGGTGGATGGACGAGTCGATCTGACCGGGCTCGCCGGTGCCGTTGTAGAGCGACACGTTGCCGCCCGTGACGGGGACGCCGAGCTCGCGGCACGCGTCCGCGAGGCCCTCGATCGCCTCGACGAGCTGCCACATCGAGTCCGGGTCCTCCGGCGAGCCGAAGTTGAGGCAGTCGGTCACGGCGAGCGGGCGGGCGCCCGTCGTCGCGACGTTGCGGTACGCCTCGGCGAGCGCGAGCTGCGCGCCCGTGCGCGGGTCGAGCTTGCCGTAGCGGCCGTTCGCGTCGGTCGCGAGGGCGACGCCGAGACCCGTGGACTCGTCGACGCGGACCACGCCCGAGTCGTCGGGCTGGGCGAGCGCGGTGTTGCCCTGGACGAACCGGTCGTACTGGTTCGTCACCCACTCCTTCGACGCGAGGTTCGGCGACGCGAGGAGGCGCAGCGCGGTGGCGCGCAGGTCGTCGCCGGACTCCGGGCGGGCGAGGCCCGCGGCGGTGTCGGCGTTGAGCCCGTCCTGCCACGACGGCCGCGCGTACGGGCGGTGGTACACCGGGCCCTCGTGCGCGACGGTCTTCGGGTCGACGTCGACGATGCGCTGCCCGTGGTGGTCGATCGTCAGGCGGCCCGACCCGTTGACCTCGCCGATGACCGCGGTCTCGACGTCCCACTTGCCGGTGATCGCGAGGAACGCGTCGAGCTTGTCCGGCGCGACGACCGCCATCATGCGCTCCTGCGACTCCGACATGAGGATCTCGCCCGCGTTGAGCGTCGGGTCGCGCAGCAGGACGTCGTCGAGCCACACGTGCATGCCGCCGTCGCCGTTGGAGGCGAGCTCCGACGTCGCGCACGAGATGCCGGCCGCGCCGAGGTCCTGGATGCCCTCGACGACCTGCGCCGCGTAGAGCTCGAGGCAGCACTCGATGAGGACCTTCTCCATGAAGGGGTCGCCCACCTGGACGCTCGGGCGCTTGGCGGGGACGCCGTCCTCGAACGTCTCCGAGGCGAGGATCGACGCGCCGCCGATGCCGTCGCCGCCCGTGCGCGCGCCGAACAGGATGACCTTGTTGCCCGTGCCGGACGCGTTCGCGAGGTGGATGTCCTCGTGGCGCAGCACGCCGAGGCACAGCGCGTTGACGAGCGGGTTGCCCTGGTACGAGGCGTCGAAGACGAGCTCGCCGCCGATGTTCGGCAGGCCGAGCGAGTTGCCGTAGCCGCCGACGCCGGACACCACGCCGTGCACGACGCGCGCCGTGTCCGGGTGGTCGACGGCGCCGAATCGGAGCTGGTCCATGACGGCGACCGGGCGCGCGCCCATCGAGATGATGTCGCGCACGATGCCGCCGACACCCGTCGCGGCGCCCTGGTAGGGCTCGACGAACGACGGGTGGTTGTGCGACTCGACCTTGAACGTCACGGCCCAGCCGTCACCGATGTCGACGACGCCGGCGTTCTCGCCGATGCCGACGAGCAGGTGCTTCTTCATCTCGTCCGTCGTGGCCTTGCCGAACTTCGACAGGTGCACCTTGGACGACTTGTACGAGCAGTGCTCGGACCACATGACCGAGTACATCGCGAGCTCCGCGGCCGTGGGGCGGCGCCCCAGGATGTCGCGGATGCGCTGGTACTCGTCGGGCTTGAGGCCGAGCTCGGCGTACGGCTGGACCTCGTCGGGGGTGGCGGCGGCGTTCTCGACGGTGTCCAGCGTCGGTCCAGCGGCGGGACGGGCGTCGGAGCGTGCGGAAGCCTGGGGTGCGGGGGCGGTCATCGTTTCCCTCGGGTGGGCGCTGATGCGGGGAGCGCACGACGGCGCGCGCCCAGTCTACCGGCGGCTCACCGGACGTCGTGGTCCCGTCCGCCCTCCGGTCCGCGCGCCGCCGTCCGGTCACCCGCGCGGCGGCTGCCCGGCGGCGCGGCGCGGGAGCACCACCCTCGTCGGCGTCGCGTCAGGCGACGAGCCCCACGACGACCCCGACGACGCCGAGCAGCGGCGGGACGAGCTGCACGAGCGCGGCGCGCGCCTTCGAC
Source organism: Cellulosimicrobium protaetiae (assembly GCF_009708005.2). Taxonomy (NCBI): domain Bacteria; kingdom Bacillati; phylum Actinomycetota; class Actinomycetes; order Micrococcales; family Promicromonosporaceae; genus Cellulosimicrobium; species Cellulosimicrobium protaetiae. The sequence continues at coordinate 4,375,307 of NZ_CP052757.1, forward strand.
GGCGACGAGAGGATCAGCACGAGCCCGGCCGCGACCATCGACCCGGCCCCGGCGACGACGAGCGTCAGCCCCACGTCGTGCCGGTCCGTGGCGTACAGGACGATGCCGAGCACGACGAGCACCGCGAGGAACAGGTTGTAGAAGCCCTGGTTGAACGCGAGCTCCTTCGTCGCCTCCGCCTCCTCGCGCGACGTGCCGAACGTCGCGCGCGTGCGCGCGCTCGTCCAGGTGAGCGACTCCATGACGAAGATGTACAGGTGGATCGCCGCGCCGACCCCCACCAGCGCCAGCCCGAACCCGATCACGGTCGGCCCCTCCCGGTCCGCGAGGCCGCACGGTGCACGACCTCCCGCCGGCGGGCCGGCCCGGGTCGCTGCCTCAGCGGTCCTCAGCGTTCCACAGGAGCGGCTCGGCTGCCGCGAGCGCCACGGCGAGCGCGCCGAGCGCGAGCCCGACGCGCGTGTGCGGCAGGCGCACGCCCCGCGCGCGCAACCGCTCGCCGCGGCGGTACGCCCACTTCTCCCCCGCGACGGCGAGCGTCGTCGCGAGAGCGACACCGCCCACGGCGCCCGCTGCGAGCACCGCGGGCGGGGCGAGCGTCACGTCGTCGTGGTCCGGGACGTAGGTGTTGTCCTCGCGCACCACGTCGTCCGGACCGTCGCCGAGCGCGACGTCGTCGGGCGGGACGTCCACGGGCGCGTCGGGCGAGGGGGTGCCGACCTCCCGCACCGCGTCCCGCAGCGAGCGGACGCCGTCGCGCGCCTCGCGCCCCTCGGCCGTCGCGGTCAGCATGAGCGCGACCCCCGCGGCCCCGACCGCGGTCTTGGCGAGCGCGCGCCCCCAGCGCGGCCGGACGACGTCGGGCACGGCGTACCAGGCGACGGTCATCAGGCCCGCGATCGCGACGGTGCGCGGGTCGGCGGGCTGTCGGGTCGGCTCGTGCTGGGTCATCGTGCCCTCTCGTCGGACGGTGCGGTGGCGGGTGCGCTCGCGGTGCCCAACGGCCCGCGCCCGCCCGGAGTTCCTGCGTCGCGCAGCCGCTCGCGCAGGTAGCGGACCGACGGGGCGTCGGTCATGGTCGCGCGCCAGACGACCGTCACCGGGCGGGTCGGGACGGGCTCGCGCACGGGCACCGCGACGACGTCGGCGGGCAGGGGGCCGCGGCCGAGCCGCGGCACGAGCGCGACGGCGAGGTCCTGCGCGACGACCTCGACCTGCGACGCGAACTCCAGGCACCGGAAGTCGATGCGCGGGACGCGCGGCTCGCGCGCGAACATGTGGCAGAACCACTCGTAGCAGATCGTGCCGTCCGGCGTGCAGACCCACGTCTCGTCGAGCAGGTCGGCGGGCGTGAGCGCGGGCCGTCCGGCGAGCGGGCTCGACGCGTGCACGAGCACGTCGGCCTCGTCGCGGAAGAGCTCCTCGGCGCGCAGGCTCGGGGGCAGCGCGAGCCCCACGCCCTCCCAGTGGTGGACGAGCGCGAGGTCCAGGGTCCCTGCCGCGACGGCCGCGACGGCGTCCCACGGCTCGGTCTCCTCGACGACGAGCCGCAGGTCGGGGACGTCGTCCCGCACCCGCGCGAGGAGAGGCGCGACGACGCCGCGCACGGCTGTCGAGAACGACCCGAGGCGCACGGTCCCGGTGGGGCGGGCGCCGGCGTCGTGCAGGCGGGCGCGCAGCGACTCGACCTGCTCGCGCAGCACGCGGCCCTCCTCGACCACGCGCCGCCCCGCGGCCGTGAGGACGACGCCGCGGCCCTCCCGGTCGAGCAGGCGCGCGCCGAGGTCGCGCTCCAGGCGCTTGACCTGCTGCGAGACGGCGGACGGCGTGTACCCGAGGTCGCGCGCGGCCGCGTGCACGGTCCCGGTGCGCTCGACGGCGAGCAGCGCGTCGACGGCGGCGAGGTCGATCATGCCTCCAGCCTATCCGGTAGCGCGACTACCGGGAATCGTGCACGACCGTGCGCTGGACGTGCACGATGCCGAAGGCGCACCCTCGATCCCATGCCCCTGCGCTCGTCCCTCCTCGCCGTCCTCGTCGCCGTCGTCTGGGGCGTGAACTTCGTCGTCATCGACCTCGGCCTCGGCGACATGCCGCCCACGCTGTTCGTCGCCCTGCGCTTCCTCGTCGTGCTCGTCCCCGCGATCTTCCTCGTCCCGCGGCCCCGCGCGCGCTGGCGGGACGTGCTGCTCGTCGGCACGTTCATGAGCCTCGGCCAGTTCGGCCTCCTCTACACCGCGCTCGCGATCGGCATGCCCGCCGGGCTCGCGTCGCTCGTGCTCCAGGCGCAGGTCGGGCTCACCGTGCTGTTCGCCGCCGCAGCGCTGCGCGAGGTCCCGACGCGCGCCCAGCTCCTCGGCGTGCTGGTCGGGGCGGCGGGGCTCGTCGTCGTCGGCGTGGGACGCAGCGCGTCGACACCGGCGCTCGCGTTCGTCGTGACCCTCGCCGCCGCGGCGTCGTGGGCGGTCGGGAACGTGATCGCGCGCGGCGCCGGACGTCGTGACCACGGTTCTCCCTCGGCGGACCGGGGTTCTCCCTCGGCGGACCAGGGTTCTCCCTCGGCCGAACAGGGCTCCCGCTCCCGGCCCGGGCTCGACGGGCTGTCGATGACGGTGTGGTCGGCGCTCGTCGTGCCGGTCCCCATGCTCGGGCTGTCGCTCGCGCTCGACGGGCCGGACGCCGTCGGGCACGCGCTCACGCACCTCACGCTCGCGCCCGTGCTGTCGACCCTGTACACGGCGTGGCTCGCGAGCCTCGTGGGCTACGGGATCTGGAACACGCTGCTCGCCCGGTACCCGGCGTCGGCGGTGGTGCCGTTCACGATGCTCGTGCCGCCGGTGGGCATGCTGGCCGCGTGGGTCGTGCTCGACGAGGTGCCGAACACGGCCGAGCTGGTGGGCGGCGCCGTCCTCCTGCTGGGCGTCGCCACGACGACCGGTGTCCTGCGCCGTCGTCCGCCGCGCGGCGTGATCATCCCCCACGCGCCGGACGCCGAACCTGGGGTCGTCGCACCCCACACGGCCGAGCCCGGGGACGTCCCCGGGTTCGACGGAGCTCCGGACAGCAGCCCCGGGTTCCGGGACCAGGGGGCGACACGCGCGCGTTCGCGCTGACAGGAGGCCCTGGCCGGGGGTTCCATGGAGGTCCGGGGACGTCCGAGACGCGAGGGAGCCTCTCATGAGCCAGACCGCGGGTCGCACGGAAGAACGCCAGCAGCCGGAGCTCAAGCGCGTCATGGGGCCCAAGCTCCTGCTCCTGTTCATCGTCGGGGACATCCTCGGCACGGGCGTGTACGCGCTCACGGGCCAGGTCGCGGGCGAGGTCGGCGGGGCGGCGTGGCTGCCGTTCCTGCTCGCGTTCGTGGTCGCCACCATCACGGCGTTCTCCTACCTCGAGCTCGTCACCAAGTACCCGAGCGCCGCCGGCGCCGCGCTCTACACGCACAAGGCGTTCGGCATCCACCTGCTGACGTTCGTCGTCGCGTTCATGGTCATGAGCTCGGGCATCACGTCGGCGTCGACGGCGTCCAACGCGTTCGCGGGGTTCGTCTCCGACGGGTTCGGGCTGGCTCTCCCGACGGGCGGCGACGGCCGCCTCCTCATCGCGCTCGGCTTCATGGCTCTCGTCGCGCTCGTCAACTTCCGGGGTGTCGGCGAGAGCGTCCGGGCGAACGTCGTGCTGTCGCTCGTCGAGCTGTCCGGCCTGCTGCTCGTGATCTTCGTCGGGCTGTGGGCGACGACGCAGGGCAGGGCCGACTTCTCCCGCGTCGTCGTGTTCGAGAGCGCGGACGACAAGAGCGTGTTCCTCGCCGTGACCGCCGCGACGACGCTCGCGTTCTTCGCCATGGTCGGGTTCGAGGACTCGGTGAACATGGCCGAGGAGTGCAAGAACCCCGTGCGCGACTTCCCGCGCACGATGCTCACCGGGCTGTCGATCACGGGCGCGATCTACGTGCTCGTCGCGATCACCGCCGTCGCGCTCGTCCCCGTCGGCGACCTCGTGGACGACTCGAAGGGCTCGGCGCTCACGCAGGTCGTCGCGGCAGGGGCGCCGAACCTGCCGTTCGACACGATCTTCCCGTTCATCGGCATGTTCGCCGTCGCGAACTCGGCGCTCATCAACATGCTCATGGCGTCGCGCCTGCTCTACGGCATGTCGAACCAGGGCGTGCTGCCGCGCGCGTTCGGTCAGGTGCACCCGTTCCGGCGGACGCCGTGGGTGTCGATCCTCGTCACGACGGCCATCTCGTTCGCGCTCATCGTCTACGTGGTGCGGCAGTCGGGGACCGAGTCGGGCACCAACGCGATCGCGCTGCTCGGCGGCACGACGTCGCTGCTCCTGCTCGTCGTCTTCACGATCGTCAACATCGCGCTCCTCGTGCTGCGCCGCGACCGCGTGGACCACCAGCACTTCCGGACCCGTACCTGGCTCGCGGTCCTCGGGGCGCTCACGTGCGCGTACCTCGCCGGGCCGTGGGCGCGCAGCGCCGAGCAGCAGGAGCAGTACGTCATCGCGGGCGCGCTCGTGGGCCTGGGGATCGTGCTCTCGTTCGTCACGTGGCTGTACAACCGCTCGGTACGGCACCGCCAGATCGCCTTCTCCGACGTCTCCCGCCTCGAGGACGAGGTCGACGACGGCTCCGACGACGACGGTCGCTCCCGCTGAACGGCGACGTCCGTCGCGCATGATGGGTCCATGCCGCCCATGCAGATCCGTGTCGCCGCCTACGCCGTGATCGTCCGCGAGGACGGGAGGATGCTCCTCCCTCACTGGAGCGAGGGGGACCACGACGGGTGGACCCTGCCCGGGGGTGGCATCGACCCCGGCGAGCACCCCGAGGCGGCCGCCGTGCGCGAGGTGCGCGAGGAGACCGGCTACGACGTCGAGCTCGACGGACTGCTCGGCGTGGACAGCATCGTCGTCGACGCCGCCGACCGGCTCCGCCCGGAGGATCGCGGCCGGTCGATGCAGGGCATCCGCATCGTGTACCGCGCGCACGTCGTGGGCGGCGAGCTGCGCGTCGAGGAGGACGAGTCGACCGACGACGTCGGCTGGTTCACGCCCGACGAGGTCGACGCGCTCGACCGCGTGGGGCTCGTCGACCTCGGCCGGCGCTGGGCCGGGCTGCTCCCCGTGCCGTCGTGACCCGGACCGGCCGCGCCGGTGCGCGACGGCGACGCGGAGCCGTCGTGCTCGCGCTCTCCGCCGGAGCCCTGGCATCGGCCGTCCTCGCCGGGTGCACGCCCGGCGACGGCGCGGCACCGAGCTCCGGCGCTGCCACGACGACGCTGGCGGACGACACGTCCGCCGCCGACGATGACGCCACGGAGTCGGGCAGGGCTGATACCGCAGAGCCCGACGTCGTGCGCGTGCCCGCTGGACCCGTCGTCGTCGAGATCGCGGCGCCCCCGCCCCCTTCCACCACTCCGGGTGAAGGCGACCCGGCGGTAGCGGTCTCGGCCGGCGACGAGGGGACGTCGGACGTCCGCCTCGTCCTCGCCGACGCCCCTGCGCGGATCTCGGTCGAGGACGGCTCGCTCGTGCGCCACGCCGACGGCACGCTCACCGTCCTGGACGACGCCGGCACATCCGTCGGAGGGCTCGACGCCCCGCGCGTCCTCGGTGCGCACGACATCGCCCCGCACGGCGCGGCGGTGGACGGCAGGCCGGGCTCTCCCGGCGTGCAGGTCGTGCTCGTCGACGCGCACCACGCGGAGGTGACGCTCGTGCCCGCGGCGGGGGCGCCGTCGGGCATCACGACGGGCTCCGCGGCCGGTGCCGACAGTGCGGACAGCGCCCCGGGCGACGACGCGGGCGGGACGGGTTCGGCCGGCGACGGCCCGGCGGCGGCGTGGGACGTCGTCGTGACGCTCGGCACGCAGGCCGTCCGGAGCACCGACTGGGGCGACCGGGAAGGCGGGCGCTCGCTCGCCGTCGACCCGACCGCGTGGGCGCGCGGTGCGGGCCAGGCGGGCCAGGAGCTCGTGTGGGCGCAGGTCGTCGCCGCCGAACCGGAGTCCGACACCCCGACGATGCACGACCAGCTCGTGTGCCACGCCGTCGGCGCCCCGGACAAGGCGACGTGGAACCTGGAGCCGTGGCGGCCCGACGTCGGGCTGCTCGCCACGATGGCGGCCCGCTGCAACCCGACCTGACTTCCAACGCCTCGGCTCACGCCGAGCACGATGCCGCCCGCGGTCGAACACGACGGCGAGGCCGGACCGGGCCGGGACAGCAACGGCCCGGGCGGCACGACGGCTGGTGGACGTCGTGCCGCCCGGGCCTGACCCTCGGCGGCGGTACCGCTCCGCCTGCTGTGCCGAGGACGTTCCGGGGACCTGCCGACCGGCGGCCCTCTCAGGGCCCGCCGGTGGGCGTCAGCGGGCCTGAGGGCCGCCCTTGGCGGCCTTGCGCAGCGACTTCTCGCTCCGCGGCTCGTCACCGCTCGCGCGCAGGCGCCGGTAGTAGTCGCGCGCCTCGTCCTGGCGCTCCTTCTCGATGCCGGACGCGATCGTCGCGCGCAGGTGCTCGGGGCCGTACCCCCACGCGTCCACGAGGTCCTGGGCGTGCGGGCGCAGCCGGTCGATGAGGCGGTCGAGGTAGCTCGTGACCGTCCGGGCGCGCTGCGTCGAGAGGCGGCCGTTGAGCAGGTACCACGCGAGGTGGCGCTCGACGAGGCTCAGGCCGAACAGGTCGCGGACCGTGGTGAGGACCTCGCGCGTGCCCGCGTCCTCGATCGTGTCGAGCGCCTGCGTGAACGCCTCCCAGCGCAGCAGCTCCGCGTGGGCGCGCGCCGCCTCGACGAGCTCGACCTGGTGGGCGTTGAAGAGGTTCGTCGCCGTCTCGGGGTCGGCCTTCTGCGCGGGGCGCAGCGCCTGCGCGACGTCCGCGACCATCGTCTCGACCCGGTCGGTCAGCAGCGCGCGCTGCGTCTCGGGGTCGCGCAGGTGGCCGGCGGCGCGGCGCGGGTCGCCGACGTCCGCGAGCGCCTGCGCCGCGCGCTTGAGCGGGGTGCGGTGCAGCGCCATGTCGCCCGCGCGCTCGACGACGACGCGCGCCATCTGGCCCGGGGTGATGCCCTTGAACTGCTTGCCGTAGTCGGCGAGCAGACGCTTCGCGACGAGCTGGAGCAGGACCGTGTTGTCACCCTCGAACGTCGCGTAGACGTCGAGGTCCGCGCGCAGGCTCGTGATGCGGTTGGCCGTGATGAAGCCCGCGCCGCCGCACGCCTCGCGCGTCTCCTGGAGCACGTCGAGCGCGAACCGCGTGCTCGTCGCCTTGAGCGCGGCAGCCGTCGTCTCGAGGTCCTCGCGCTGCTCCGGGGTGTCCTCCTCGCCGGAGAACACCGAGTGGAACAGGTCGAGCAGGCGGTCGTGCGCGAAGTGCGCGGCGTACGTCTCCGCGATGGGCACGATGAGGCGGCGCTTGTGCGTGCCGTAGTCGAGGAGCACGACCTCCTCGGTCGCGCTCGCGCCGGTGAACTGGCGGCGCTCGTTGCCGTAGCGCACGGCGATCGCGAGGCCGAGCTTCGACGCGGTGACCGCGGCGCCGTCGAGCGACACGCGGCCCTGGACGAGCGAGCCGAGCATCGTGAAGAACCGGCGTCCGGGGCTCTCGATGGTGCTGGAGTACGTGCCGTCCGCGTCGACCGAGCCGTAGCGGGCGAGCAGGTCGGTGCGCGGGATCCGCACGTGGTCGAAGTGCAGGCGGCCGTTGTCGATGCCGTTGAGCCCGCCCTTCTGGCCGTCGTCCTCGCCGCCCACGCCGGGCAGGAACGGCAGGCGGCCGAGCTCGTCGCGCTCGCCGTCGGTGTCGCGGATGGGCACGTAGAAGGCGTGCACGCCGTGGTTGACGTTCTTCGTGATCAGCTGCGCGAACACCACCGCGGCCACGCCGTGCACGCCGGCGTTCCCGAGGTAGTCCTTCCACGCCCCGCGGAACGGGGTGTGGATGACGAACTCCTCGGTCTCCGGGTCGTACGTCGCCGTGGTGGCGATGCTCGCGACGTCGGACCCGTGGCCGATCTCCGTCATCGCGAACGCACCCGGTACCGAGAGGTCCATCGCGCCCGGGAGGAGGCGGTCCTGCTGCTCGGGCGTGCCGAGGTGCAGGATCGCCGCACCGAACAGGCCCCACTGCACGCCCGCCTTGATCTGGAGCGACGGGTCGGCCGCGACGAGCTCCTCGAACCCGGCGAGGTTGCCGCCCGCGTCGTCCGCGCCGCCGAGGCGCTCGGGGTACCCGCGCCAGACCTGCCCCTTGCCGACGAGCAGGTGCATCTGCTCCAGCACGCGCTCGCGGTGCTCGCGCAGGCTCAGGCCCTCGATGCGCTGGAACGCCTGCTCGCCCGCGGTGGCGCGCGCCGTCGCGCGCAGGTCGGCCCAGCGGCCGAGCAGGAGCTTCTCGAGGGAGGCGACGTCGACGCGGGCCTCGCCCTGCGGCGTCGCGCTCGCGTCACCCGGGGTCGACGCGCGCGGCGCGACGGCGGGACGGTCGGACGTGGCGGTCATGGGATCTCCTTGAGGTCTGAGGCGGTCGCCGGGTGCTCGGGGCGGTCGGTGGCGGGGCGGACGCCGTCGCGACGGGTCGCGGGCGTGCGCCGGTCGTCGTGGGAGCGGGGGGTGCCCGGGTTGTGGGAGAGGACGCCGACCGGACCGGCCCAGAGCCAGGCGGCGACGCGCTCGGTGAGCTGCTCGCGGTCGGGGACGTCCGGGCGGTCGCGGTGGCCGAGCCACCACTCCCCCGCGCCGCGCACGAACCCGACGGCACCTGCGGCCCACGCCGCGGCGTCGGCGGGCGAGACGTCGGTGACGCGCGCGAACGGCTCGGCGACGAGCTCGATCACCGAGTCGAGGAACGCCGCGAGGGGCGCGCGGTCCGCACCGCTCACGCCGTTCGTCAGACCGCTGGCCGCGAGCTGGGCCGCCGGTTCCTCCGTGCCCGCGACGGCACTCGTACGCGTCACGAAGTAGTAGACGTTGGGCGAGCTCTCGATCATCTCGAGGTAGACGCCGACCATCGCGCGCAGCGCGCGCTTGGGCGTCTCGGCCGACTCGGCCGCCTGGGTCAACGCGTCGTGCATCTGTCCCACGACGGCGGAGCCCAACGCGACCTGCAGGCCCGTCTTGTCGTCGAAGTAGCGGTAGATGATCGACTTCGACGTCCCCGACGCCGCCGCGATCTCGTCCATGGAGACCCCGGGTCCTCCGCGGTGCACGGCCTTGCTCGCCGCCCGGATGAGCTCCGCGCGGCGTGCCGCCCGGTGCTCGTCCCAGCGGGTCGACCTGCCGTCCACCGCCGCGCCCGGCTGCACCCGCCCTCGGGTGGCCGCTCGCGCGTCGGCACCTGTGTTCACGTCGCCCTCCGTCTGCGCCCGACCTCGATGTCGTCGGCACCTGTCTCTCGGCACCGCGTCGGGGCAGGGCACGGCCCTGTGACCCGACTCACGAAACCGAGAGTATCAGGTACTCTTGGTATTGGACACCATCCGGCCCTCTCCCCCGCCTCCCCGCGCCGTCGAGCACGACGTCGCACCGAGGCGCACTCCCCGGGCCGGGACCGACGCAGCGCAGCGAGCACGGACAGGAAGTGAGGCACAGTGGCCATCCGCAAGAGCCCCCGCCAGACCCCCGAGCAGGCCCCCGCGACCAGCACCCCCGGCGCACCCCGCGACGCCTGGGTCGTGGGCGGGAACCGCATCCCGTTCGCGCGCGCCGGGAAGAAGTACTCGTCCGCGAGCAACCAGGAGATGTTCACGGCCGCGCTCGAAGGACTCGTCGCGCGCTTCGGCCTCCAGGGCGAGCGGCTCGGCGAGGTCGTCGGCGGCGCCGTGCTCAAGCACTCGCGCGACTTCAACCTCGTGCGCGAGTCCGTGCTCGGCTCGTCCCTCTCCCCCGAGACCCCGGCCTACGACCTCCAGCAGGCGTGCGCGACCGGCCTCGAGGCGACGATCACCGTCGCGAACAAGATCCGGCTCGGCCAGGTCGAGTCGGGTGTCGCGGGCGGCTCCGACACCGTGTCCGACGCACCGATCGCCGTGAGCGAGGGCCTGCGACGGGCGCTCCTGGAGGCCAGCCACGCGAAGACCTTCGGCCAGCGCGTCAAGGCGTTCGCGAAGGTGCGCCCCTCCGACCTCGCGCCCCTCACCCCCGCGACCGACGAGCCGCGCACCGGCCTGTCCATGGGCGAGCACCAGGCGATCACGACGGCTCGCTGGGGCATCACGCGCGAGGCGCAGGACGAGCTCGCGCTCGCGAGCCACGAGCACCTCGCGGCCGCGTGGGACGCCGGCTTCTTCGACGACCTCGTCACCCCGTTCCGCGGGCTCGTGCGCGACGACAACCTGCGCACCGACTCGTCGCTCGAGAAGCTCGCCGCGCTCAAGCCGGTGTACGGGAAGCGCCTCGCGGGGGCGGCGGCGGGCGACGGGAGCAGCGCCGAGCCGACCATGACCGCGGGCAACTCGACGCCGCTGACCGACGGCGCGTCGACCGTCCTGCTCGCGTCCGCCGAGTGGGCGCGCGAGCGCGACCTCCCGCTGCTCGCGCGCGTCGTCGACGCCGAGACCGCGGCCGTCGACTTCGTGCACGGGCACGAGGGCCTGCTCATGGCCCCGGCCCACGCCGTGCCGCGCCTCCTCGCGCGCAACGGCCTCGCGCTCGGCGACTTCGACCTCTACGAGATCCACGAGGCGTTCGCCTCCACGGTCCTCACGACGCTCAAGGCCTGGGAGGACGACGAGTACTGCCGCACCGAGCTCGGGCTCGACGGCGCGCTCGGGTCGATCGACCGCTCGCGGCTCAACGTCAACGGGTCCTCGCTCGCCGCGGGCCACCCCTTCGCCGCGACGGGCGGGCGCATCGTCGCGACGGCGGCCAAGCTCCTCGCCGCGAAGACCGCCGAGACCGGAGCGCCCGCTCGCGCGCTGATCTCCGTGTGCGCCGCCGGAGGGCTCGGCGTCGCCGCGATCCTCGAGTCGGTTCCCGCCGCGGACCGCACCGACGACACCACCGCCGCCTGACGGCCCGACCGACGACCCGAGAGGAACCACCCGTGACCGACTCCTACGTCAAGGCCGTCAACTCCGGCGTCACCAAGACGCTCGCCAAGAAGCTCGGGCTCCCGCGCCCGGCGGTCCTGCGCCGCTTCCGCGCGGGCGACCCCCTCACCGTCGGGCCCGTGCTCGTCCTCGGTGGGACGCCCGGCGTCCGAGACGACGCCGACCGCGTCGCCGAGGCCCTGCTGGCCTGGGACCTCGACGTGCGCCAGACCGCGGACGACACGACCCGCTGGGGCGCGGTCGTCGTCGTGCTCAGCGGGATCGAGCGCCCGGAAGACGCGTCCGCGCCCGTCCTGGCGCTGTCGGCGAGCCTGCGCCGCCTCGCGCCGAACGGCCGCGTCGTGACGATCTCGCGCGCGCCCGCCGACACCGACTCCCCCGAGCTCGCCGCCGCCCGCGAGGGCGTCGACGGCCTCCTGCGCTCCGTCGCCAAGGAGCTCCGCTACGGCGCCACCGGTAACGGCATCCAGGTCACCGACGACGCCCCCGTCGACAGCCCGAACGTCCTCGCAACCCTCCGCTTCTTCCTGTCGGCGAAGTCCGCCTTCGTCGACGGCCAGCTCCTCCGCGTCGGCGCCGGCGCGCCGTCGGACCAGGGTGCTCCCTCGGGGGACCAGGGCTCCGGCGCCGGACTCGACCAGCCCCTCGCGGGCAAGGTCGCCGTCGTCACCGGCGCGGCGCGCGGCATCGGGGCGCAGGTCGCCCGGACGCTCGCGCGCGACGGCGCGAAGGTCGTCGTGGTCGACGTCCCCGCGGCGGGCGAGGCGCTCGCCAAGGTCGCGAACGAGATCAAGGGCACGGCGCTCCAGCTCGACGTGACCGCCGACGACGCGGGCGCACGCATCCTCGAGCACGCCCGCGCACGGCACGGCGGGATCGACGTCCTGGTGCACAACGCCGGGATCCTGCGCGACAAGCTGCTCGCCAACATGTCCGCGGACAAGTGGGACGCCGTCGTCGCGGTGAACCTCGCCGCGCAGCTCCGGATCACGGAGTACCTGCTCGGCGCGAACGGGTTCTCCTCGGAGCCGCGCATCGTCTCGCTCGCGTCCACGAGCGGCATCGCGGGCAACCGCGGCCAGTCGAACTACGCGTTCTCGAAGGCCGGCGTCATCGGGCACACGCGGGCGTTCGCTCGGCTGCTCGCCGCGCCGGGCGGGCCGGGCGGCACGGCGAACGCCGTCGCGCCGGGGTTCATCGAGACGGACATGACGGCGTCGATCCCGTTCGTCCAGCGCGAGGTCGCGCGTCGCGTCGCGTCGCTCCAGCAGGGCGGCCAGCCCGTGGACGTGGCCGAGGCGATCGCGTTCCTCGCGTCGCCAGGAGCCGCGGGCGTCAACGGCCAGGTGCTGCGCGTGTGCGGGCAGAACGTGGTGGGCCGGTGACCGCCGCGCCCACGTCGCCCGACGGCGCCGCGGCGTCTCCCGTCGGCGCCGCGCCCGAGCGCGTCGAGACGCTGCCCGCGATCCCCGGGCTCGGCGGGCTGTACGTGCGCGGGGTCGCGGCGTCGGGGCGGATCGCGGCGGCGCACCGACTCCCCGGCCGGGGACGGCACGATCTCGCGCTGCCCGACGTCACGTACCGCGTCGCAGGTGTGCCGACAGGCGACGCCACCGCTCCCGGCCACGTGGGCAGCGCCGCGCACCTGGCGCGGTACGCGCGCCTCGTGGGCGAGGCCCCGTCGGAGGTGCTCCCCGCCGGGTACCTGCACGTGCTCGGGTTCCCGCTCGCGACGGCCGTCATGGTCCGGACCGACTTCCCGCTGCCGCTGCTCGGCATGGTGCACCTCGCGAACTCGGTGTCCGTGCTGCGCCCGGTGCGGCTCGGGGACACGCTCGAGGTGCGGGCCTGGGCCGAGGGGCTGCGGCCGCACCGGCGCGGGGTCCAGGTGGACCTCGTCACGGAGGTCTCCGTCGAGCGCACCGACGACGAGCGCGCAGCCGGGAGCGGGCTGTCGGCGACGACGCTCGCCTACCGGGGGGTCTCGACGTACCTCGCGAAGGGCGTCACGCTCCCGGGCGGCCCGGTGGACGAGGACGCCGCGGCGGCGCCGGGCACCGAGACGTTCGTCCCCCCGCTCCCGACGGCCCGGTGGGCGCTCGGCGCGGGGACCGGCCGCGCGTACGCGGCCGTCTCCGGCGACCGGAACCCCATCCACACGTCGGGGCTCGGCGCCAAGGCGTTCGGTTTCCCGCGCGCCATCGCGCACGGGATGTACACCGCCGCGCGGGCGCTCGCCGAGGCAGGGCCGCGCCGCGGCGACGCCTACGACTGGACGGTGTCGTTCGCGAAGCCCGTCCTGCTGCCCAGCACGGTCGACGTCGCGCTGCGCCCCGCGCGCGACGTGCCCGCTGCGGTGCGGGACGCCGTCGGACAGGTCGCCCCTGCCGTTCCCGACGGTGCGGGCAGCCCGGCGACGGGCGTCGTCTACCAGGCGTGGGACGGCAAGGGCCGGTTGCACCTCTCGGGCCGGGTCACGCCCCGCTCCTGACCAGTCTCGTCGCCGCCCGGGCCGACCGGCGCGCCTGCCGGACGGCCCGGGCGTGGTCACGCACGTCTCCCCTCAGCGCGACGTACGCCGACACGATGTCGACGGCGGCCGTGAACAGCATCCCGATGACGGCCGCGGCCCAGTACGGGCTCGCGACCGGGATCAGCACCGTGATCCATGCGACGGCGCCGAGGCTCATGGCGCCGCCGAGGGCACACGAACCGAAGAGCACCCACCGGGCGACGCCCGCGCTCGTCAGCACAGCGCCCAGCACGCTATGGACGAGTCCGAGCGAGCCGACGGCCAGGACGAGGAGGAGCACACCGTCGAGCGTCGTACCGCCCCAGGCCCAGTCGAAGAAGGCGACCAGGAGGAGCGTGGCGAAGCTGAACGCCGTGCACACGAGCGCGGCAAGCCCGAGAAGCGTCACGACGAGTCCGGCGCGATGAACCGTGCGTGGAGCACGAGGCACGTCGACAGTCACTCGGGGAGCGCGCGGTCGCGGCCGCTCCCTCTTCTGCCAGTCCCAGACGGGCTCGGGCGGTTCGTGGTGCATGGCGTGCGGCCCCCTTCGTCGACGACCCCGAGCGTCGGGGCGCGTCGCACGCTAGCGGCGCACGGGCCTCTCCGAACCGTTGTCCACAGGCCCCGTCGGCGCCGAGGTCACGAGGGCGTCGAGGCGGGCCAGCAGCCCGTCGCGGACGGTCGGCCACTCGTCGAGCAGGATCGAGAAGTACGCCGTGTCCTGGCGGGACCCGTCGGGTGCGACGCGGTGGCCGCGGAGCACGCCCTCGGGCACGGCGCCCAGGCGCCGGATCGCGCCGATGGAGCGGCTGTTGCGCGCGTCGGCCCGCAGCGCGACGCGCGCGACGTCGAGGTCCTCGAACGCGTGGCGCAGCAGCAGGTACTTGCACGCCGGGTTGGTCACGCCGCCCCACCACTCGCGCGCGTAGAACGTCGAGCCGAGCTCGATCCGGCCCTGCGAGGGCACCCACTCGTAGAGGGACGTGGACCCGCGGACGACGTCCGCGTCGCCGGGCGTGCCGCCGGACCCCGAGTCCGACCCAGCGCCGACCACCGCGAACGCCAGCCGACCGGGTGCGGCGACGGCGTCGCGGACGTAGGCGGTCATCGCTTCCGTCCCGCTCGGCACGCGGCTGGACATGCCGGCCCAGATGCCGTCGTCGACGAGGGCGCCGAGCGCGGGAGCGTGGGTCTCGTCGAGCGGGACGAGGCGGACGCCGAAGCCGTCGAGGGTGGTGTCGTGCTGCACCCGCACATCCCACCACACCCCCTCGGCCCGACCGCGTGCGAGTCACGGAACCCGTGCTTACGGTCGTGCCTCCGACGAGAGGAGCACCCATGGGACTCGGAGACAAGGCGAAGCACGCGGCCGAGGAGGCCGGCGGCAAGCTCAAGGAAGGCGCGGGCAAGCTCACGGACAACGAGCGGCTCGAGGCCGAGGGCAAGGCCGACCAGGCGAAGGCCGACCTCAAGCAGGCGGGCGACGACGTGAAGGACGCGTTCGACAAGTAGTCCGCCTCCGATGCGCTCACGAGGGCCCCGCTCCGGCGGGGCCCTCGGTGCGTCCGGGACGGAGGGTTGGGTCCGGAGCGTCGGGCGCCGTGACTACGACGCGGCGAGCGGCAGCGGGACGACCGGGTGCGCCGGGGCGAGCACGGGCACGACGCGCGGCGTGTTGATCCGCTCCAGCAGCCCGACCTCGACGGTCGGCCACTCGGGCGCGAGGATCGAGAACATCACGGAGTCGGCGCGCGTCCCGTCGGGCGCGGTGCGGTGGCCGCGCATGACGCCCTCCTCGTACGCGCCGAGGCGTCGCATCGCCCCGAGCGAGCGCGTGTTGCGCGTGTCGACGCGGAAGCCCACGCGGTGCACGTCCCACGTCTCGAACGCGTGCCGCAGGAGCAGCCACTTGGTCACGGGGTTGACGAGGCTCCCCCACGTCGAGCGGGCGTAGAACGTCCGGCCGACCTCGACGCGGCGGTCGACGAGCGACAGGTCGCGGAAGGCGGTGCTCCCGAGCACCTCGCCGGCGCCGCCGTCAGTCCCTGCGGCGCGCACGACGAAGCCCGTCAGGTCGGGCGCGGCGCGCGTCGCGGCCACGAGCTCGGCCATCCCCGCGACCCCGAAGGGCATGGGGATGCTCATGCCTGACCACATCGCCTCGTCGACGAGGCCGGCCAGTGTCTCAGCGTGCTCCAGGGCCAGCGGTTCCAGGCGGAATCCGTGCCCCGAGAGGACGACGTCGTGCAGCACAGCGCATATCAGAGCACACGCGGACGACGCCGCCAAGAGGGTCCGGCGACGTCGTGGACAACGCTTGTCGACGGCCCGGTGAACGGCTGTCCCGGCGGTCCCGCCGGCGCCAGGTCAGACGGCGGGGCCGCACCCCGCGGCGTCGGCGAGGAAGCCCGCCGCGGCGGTCGCGAAGAGTCCCTCGAGACCGGACCCCACGGGCACCGGGCGCGGGTCGTCGGCCACGGCCCAGCAGCCGTCGACGACCTCGTACCGCGTCGCAGGGCCGTGCTCCACGTACGACCGCACGGCCTCGACGAGCCGGACGACGTCCGCACCCGTCGTCCCGACGCCGACGGACGCGCGGATCGCGCCCGCGTCGTACCCGAGGCGCGCGAGCAGCGGGTGGGCGCAGAAGCGGCCGTCGCGCACGCCGATTCCGTGCTCGGCGGAGAGGTACGCGGCGACGAGGCCCGGGTCGTGACCCTCGACGGAAAACGTGACGACCCCGACCGGGTCGACCGCGTCCTCCCAGACCCGCACGACCCGCACACTCGGGACCGCCTCCAGCCCGGCGACGAGCGCCGCGCGCAGCGTCGCCTCGTGCGCGTGGAGGTCGGCCGGGTCGAGCGTCGCGAGCGCGTCGCACGCCGCCGCGAGCGCCGCGGCACCCACCACGTTGGGCGACCCGGCCTCGTGGCGCGCGGGCGCCGTCTGCCACTGCGTGCCGGTGACGGATACCTGCCGCACCGCACCGCCGCCGGCGAGGTAGGGCGTGCCCGCGTCGAGCCAGTCGCGACGGCCCACGAGCGCGCCCGCGCCGAACGGCGCGTACGTCTTGTGGCCGGAGAACGCGACGTAGTCGACGCCGGAGTCGGCGAGCGAGAACCCGCGGTGCGGGACGAGCTGGGCGCCGTCGAGGACGACGCGCGCCCCGGCGTCGTGCGCGATCCGCACGACGTCCGCGACGGGCAGCGACTCGCCCGTGACGTTCGACGCGCCGGTCACCGCGACCAGGGCGTAGGGAAAGCGCGCGAGCTCGGTGCGCAGGCCGGACAGCGTCTCCGCGACGGACGCGCCGCCCGCGAGGACCGTCGCGCCGCCCGCGCGCTGCCACGGCAGCAGGTTCGCGTGGTGCTCGACGTCGAGGACGAGCACACGACCAGGCGTCCCGTCCGCGTTCGCCGGGACGCAGCCCGCGAGCAGGTTGAGCGAGTCGGTCGTGTTGCGTGTGACGACCGTGACGTCGTCCTCGCGCGCGCCGACGAACGCGCCGATCGTGCGGCGCGACGCCTCGTAGAGCGCCGTCGAGACCTGCGACAGGTAGCCCGCGCCGCGGTGCACGCTCGCGTAGAGCGGCAGCACCTCGGTCACGCGGTCCGCGACGGAGCGCAGCGCCGGGGCCGAGGCCGCGACGTCGAGGTTCGCGTACGGGACGCTGCGGCCGTCGACGAGCGGCACGAGCGTGTCCGCGCCGACGACAGGCAGGAGGGCGGGCGCGGCAGCGATCTCCGCCAGGTCAGGGGCCGAACACTCGACGTCCGCGAGAGCAGTCATGGCACAGTCCTCCAGGGTCGTCCGGGGAGAACCTCCCCGCGCTTGCCACCCGCCGGTCGGCGTGCGGCCTGGTCGTCACCCGGGGCACCCCGCCGCGAGAGGAGGGTTGCCGGCCAGCAAACCGGGGTTTCACGCTGGCACTCATGACCTGCGTCCCAGGATGTGCGCGGGGACGCGCCGTGTCAACCGGTGGTCAGGGCGTCTCGGATGGCGGGACGCAGTCCACGGGCACGTCGAGGCGCCACCCGGACTCGCCGATCGCGTCGGGCACCCTGCCCAGGGGCTGCTCGGCGAGACGGACGTTTCGCGCGTCGGACACGTGGCGTACGATCCCGAGCAACCATCCGGAGCGGCCGAGTGACGTGGCACGTCGACGCCGCAGCAACCCCCCGGTCCGTCGCGAGGCGGTCGGGCGCAGGGTGCTACTGCCACGATCGATGGAGGAGGACTCATGAGCGACCAGTCCCAGCAGACGTCGGCAACCGGGGCGGCACTGCCCGACGCCCGACCCGCCGTCGGCTACGCCGGCGACATCACCCCGCAGCAGGCGTGGGACCTGCTGACGAACGACGAGCGCGCGGTCCTCGTCGACGTCCGCACCGAGGGCGAGTGGCGCACCATCGGCGTGCCCGACGCGACGGACCTCGGCCGCGGCGTCGTGTTCGACGAGTGGGTGACCCCGGCCGGGCCCAACCCGCGCTTCGTGGACCAGCTCGTCGAGGCGGGCCTCACGCCCGGCGACGAGCGCCCCGTCGTGTTCCTGTGCCGCTCGGGCCAGCGCTCGATCGGCGCGGCGCGCGCGGCCACGGCCGCCGGGCTCGGGCCGTCGTACAACGTGCTCGAGGGCTTCGAGGGCGCGCAGGGCTTCTCGGGCCTGCGCGACGTCGAGGGCTGGAAGGTCCGCGGCCTGCCCACCACGACCTACGACGAGGCGGCCCGATGAGCGCCGCCCAGCCCGGGAGCGTGCCCGGCGGCTCCGGCCGCAAGCCCCTGCCCGCGAGCGCGCGCCCCGCGACGCTCGCCGTGCGCGGCGGGCACCACCGCACGGAGTTCCAGGAGACCTCCGAGGCGCTGTTCCTCACGCAGGGCTACACGTACGACCGCGCCGCCGACGCCGAGGCCGCTTTCAAGGGCGAGCTCGACCGGTTCGTCTACTCGCGCTACGGCAACCCGACGGTGCACGCGTTCGAGGAGCGCCTGCGTCTGCTCGAGGGCGCAGAGGCCTGCTACGCGACGGCGTCCGGCATGTCCGCGGTGTTCACGTCGCTCGCCGCGCTCGTGGGTTCCGGGTCGCGGATCGTCGCGGCCCGCGCGCTGTTCGGGTCCAGCATCGTCATCTTCGACGAGATCTTCGCCAAGTGGGGCGTGCGGACCGACTACGTCGACGGGCACGTGCTCTCCCAGTGGGAGGAGGCGCTGTCCACGCCGGCGGACGTCGTGTTCTTCGAGACGCCGTCCAACCCCATGCAGGACATCGTCGACGCGCGGCGCGTGAGCGAGCTCGCGCACGCCGCGGGCGCGGTGGTCGTGCTCGACAACGTCTTCGCGACGCCGCTGCTCCAGAAGCCGCTCGAGCTCGGCGCGGACGTCGTCGTGTACTCGGCGACCAAGCACATCGACGGCCAGGGCCGCGTGCTCGGCGGCGCGATCCTCGGGACCGAGGAGTACGTCAACGGTCCCGTGCAGACGTTCATCCGCAACACCGGACCGACCCTCTCGGCGTTCAACGCGTGGGTGCTGCTCAAGGGCCTGGAGACGCTGCCCGTGCGCGTCGCGGCGCAGAACGCGGCGGCCGCGCAGGTCGCGGAGGCGCTCGAGCAGCTCCCGGGGATCGGGCGCGTGCGGTACCCGTTCCTCGCGTCGCACCCGCAGCGCGAGCTCGCGCTGTCGCAGCAGAGCGGCGGCGGAACGGTCGTCACGTTCGACCTCGCCGTCCCCGAGGGCACCGACCCGGAGACGGCGAAGAAGCGCGCGTTCACGTTCCTCGACGCCCTGCAGGTCGTCGACATCTCGAACAACCTCGGCGACGCCAAGTCGCTCGTCACCCACCCCGCCACGACGACCCACCGCAAGCTCGGCCCCGAGGGCCGCGCCGCCGTCGGGATCGCGGAGACGACGGTGCGCCTGTCGGCGGGCCTGGAAGACCCGAGCGACATCATCGAGGACGTCGAACAGGCCCTCAACACCTGACCCCCCTCCCGCTCGACGGCGGCAGGACGCCCTAGCCTGACAGCGTGACCGCCTACGTCCGCCCGCCGCTCCCGCGTCAGGTCTTCCACGACGACGCCGGCGACCCGTTCGAGTACGGCGGACGGTGGGACCACCTCGACGGGCCGCCCGAGGACACCTACTCCGTGGACTCCCACCCAGAGCGGTTCGCGCCACTCATCGACGTCGTGGACGCACTTCTCCGGCACCTCGTGACGACGTACGCCGTCACGGTCGAGGACGTCCGCCTGCGGAGCGTCGAACTGACGGCGCACACCCCGGGAGCGCCCGCCCACCCCGTGCTGGCGGGGGTGCGCAACGTCGGTACTGACGCGGTGCGCGCGGTGCGCGCGGTGCGCGTCACCCCGTCGTCCGACGCCGCCGCGCCGCTGACACTCCTCGTCACGGAGTACCCGAGCGTCGTGGTCCGTGCCGGCGTCCTGCACGAGGACACGTTCCCGTCGTGCGGGTGCGACGCGTGCGACGACACCGCGGAGAGTGCGGCCCAGTCGCTCGAGGACCTCGTCCTCGGCGTCGCGGAAGGACGGTTCTCGGAGGCCCTCCGCAGGGCGCTCCCGGGTCGGCGCGAGTGGTGGGTCGCGCACCGTCTCGACCTGCCCGACGACGGGTACCGGTCCGGCGAGGGCCGCACCCGGCTGCCGGGCGCCGCCGGGCAGCAGGCACGACGACGCCTCGCCGCTGTCCCAGGCGGCCGGTGGCGGCCCTGGCCCGTCTCTGCCTGACACCCGCCGACCTGGTGTCGTGGGCCTGTTCGGACCTTCGCAGGGCCACGACACCAGGTCGGCGGGCGTCAGGCGCAGGGTCGACACGGCGTGGTCGGGCGAGGCGTGGACCGGACGCGCCTCAGCCGATGCTGCCGCCCAGGACGACGACGTCCGTCCGGCGACCCCCCGACCGTGCGACGTGCGCCCGGACGGCGTCCAGCTCGTGGGGCAGCAGCACGAAGGTCGTCGACGTCCCGGTGTCGTTCACGTCCCAGAGCAGCTGCCAGCGCTCGTCGAACCCCGATCCGCAGATCGTGTACGGAGCGATCGCGAGCGCCAGCCCGAGCTCATGGTCGTCGCGCGGGTCGAGGTCGAGCGAGATCGAGGGCTCCCTCCCGAGACGCGTCGCGAGACGGCTGCGCCGGGCATGCCGGAGCTCGTCCAGCTCCTGCACGGCCTCGACCGCGTCGGGAGGCCACGGACCGTCCGAGTACACGTCGACCTGGAGCGTGGTGAGCCGGTCACGCACCGCCAGGAGCGCACCTCGGCACGCGGCCGCGACGGCGCCCGGGGCCGCGCCGTCGCCGATCGCGCACAGGACGCCGCCCGACCTCGTCGCTCTCGTCATACACCCTCCGTCCGCGGCCACCCGGACCTGGCCCACCTGGGTCGCGGTGCCGACACCGTAGTCCCCGGTGGGCTCTGTGGACGACGGTTCGACGGTGTGGGACGCACCTCGTAGATTCCTCGTAGCGCTCGGTCACCGGCCCGGCGCGAGACCACGCCCGACCACCACCGACAGGGGTCCGCTGTTGCTGCACGTGCACCGCTCCGAGCGTGCCGAGGCGCTCGTGGCGCCGCTCGCCGCCGTGCTCGCCGAGGCGCCTGAAGACCCGTTCACGCCGGACGTCGTGGCGGTCCCGACGCGCGGTGTCGAGCGGTGGCTCGCGCAGCGGCTCTCGCACCACCTGGGCGCGGGCGAGACGTCGGGCATCTGCGCGAACGTGGACTTCCGCGGGCCGCGCCGGATCGTGGAGCAGGTCGTCGCGGACCTCACCGACCTCGATCCCGACGACGACCCCTGGCGGCCCGAGCGGCTCGCCTGGTCGGTGCTCGAGGTGCTCGACACGCACCTCGCCGAGCCGTGGGCGGCGCCGCTCGCGCGGTACGTCGGCGACCCGGGCGACGAGGTGCGCCGGGGCCGGCGGCTGACGCTCGCGCGCCGGCTCGCGGACCTGCTCGTCGACTACGCGCGCCAGCGCCCCGAGGTCGTGCTCGCGTGGTCGGCCGCGGCCCCGGTCGCGGACCGGGCCGGGGAGCCGGGCGGTACCCCGGACGATCTCGCGTGGCAGCCCGAGCTGTGGCGCCGCCTCGTCGACCGCGTCCCGGCCACCGACCCGGCGCGTCGTGTCGAGGAGGCCGTCGCGGCGCTGCGCGCGGACCCGGCCGCCGTCGACCTCCCGCCGCGGTTGTCCGTGTTCGGACCGACGCGGCTCCCGGAGGACGAGCTGCGGGTCCTTCGCGCCCTCGCCGAGCACCGCGACGTCCACCTGTGGCTCGTGCACCCGTCGCCCGCGCTGTGGGAGAAGGTCGCGGCCCGCGACGGCGACCCCGCCCCGGCCGTCGACGCCACCGGGGACGGGAGCGGCGGGCACGACGACACGGAGGGCGCGCCCACCCGGCGCCGCGCCGACCTGCCGACGCCGGCCCGCCACCCGTTCCTCGCGTCGACCGGTCGCGACGCGGTCGAACTGCAGCTCTGCCTCGCCGGTGGCGGGCCCACGAGCGAGAAGCACCATGCGTCCGCGCCGACGCCGCCGACCCTGCTCGGGGCGCTCCAGTCCGCGCTGCGGGCCGACGAGCCCGACGGCGCGCACGTCCTCGACCCCGGCGACCGGTCGGTCCAGGTGCTCGCGTGCCACGGCCGGAGCCGCCAGGTCGAGGTTCTGCGGGAGACGCTCGTCGGCCTCTTCTCCGCCGACCCGACGCTCCAGGCGCGCGACGTCATCGTGCTGTGCCCGGACGTCGAGACGTTCGCGCCCCTCGTCACCGCGACGTTCGGCGCCGTCCCCGAGCTCGGCGAGGACGCGCACCCCGGCCAGCGGCTGCGCGTGAGCCTCGCCGACCGCGGCGCCGGGACGACGAACCCCGTGCTCGCGCTGCTCGCGACGCTGCTCCGCCTCGCCGACGGCCGCGTCACGGCATCGGAGGTGCTCGACCTCGCGGCGAGCGCACCGGTGCGCCGCCGGTTCCGGTTCTCCGACGACGACGTCGACCGCCTGCGCCAGTGGGCCGTCGAGGCGGGCGTGCACTGGGGCGAGGACGGCACGCGCCGGGCACGGTTCGGGATCGACGGTCACGTGCGCCAGGGCACGTGGGACGCGGCGCTCGACCGGCTCCTGCTGGGCGCGGCGATGGCCGACGAGGACGCGAGGTTCGTCGGGCCGGCGCTGCCGCTCGACGACGTCGGCTCGACGGACGTAGACCTCGCGGGCCGGCTCGCGGAGCTCGTCGCACGCCTCACGGAGATCCTCCGCGGCCTCGACGGGGTGCACCCGCTCGCGCACTGGCTCGACTCGCTCGACCGCGCGCTCACGCTGCTCGCCGAGGCGCCGCCCACGGAGGCGTGGCAGATCGGGTCCGCGCGCCGCGTGCTGGGCGACGTCCGTGGCGCGGGCGCGGCGCACGGCGGGGTCGCGCTGCGGCTCGCGGACGTGCGCGCGCTGCTCGACGACCGCCTCGCGGGGCGACCGACCCGCGCCGGGTTCCGCACGGGCGCGCTCACGGTCTGCTCGCTCGAGCCGATGCGCTCGGTACCGCACCGGGTCGTGTGCCTGCTGGGTCTCGACGACGGCGTCTTCCCCCGCACCGCCGCGCCCGCGGGCGACGACCTGCTCGCACGGCACCCGGAGATCGGCGAGCGCGACGCGCGCAGCGAGGACCGGCAGATCTTCCTCGACGCCGTCGCGGCGGCGGGCGACCACCTCGTCGTCGTGCACACCGGTGCCGACGAGCGCACGGGTGCCGCGCGCCCGCCCGCCGTCCCCGTCGCCGAGCTCCTCGACGCGCTCGACCGCACGGCGACGACCGTCGACGGCCGCCCCGTGCGCGAGCACGTCGTCGTGCGGCACCCGCTCCAGACCGTGGACGACCGCAACTTCACGCCCGGCGCGCTGGGCGTGCCCGGTCCGTTCAGCCACGACGGCGCCGCGCTCGGCGGCGCACGGCAGGCGCGTGAGAAGCGTCAGCCGGTCGGGGCTCTCGTCGGCGCGCCGCTGTCCCTGCCGGCCGACGCCGCGAGCGACCCGACCGGGGGCGGCGTGCTGGCCGCGACGGCGGGGGGCCACGCCGACGTCGAGCTCGACGACCTGGTCCGCCTGCTGGAGAACGCGCCCCGCTGGTTCGCCCAGCACACGCTCGACGTCGGCCTCGTGCTGGAGGAGGACGACGTCGAGGACCGCCTCCCGCTCGCGCTCAGCGGCCTCGCGGGCTGGGGCGTGGGCGACCGCGTGCTGCGGGCCGCGCTGGCCGGCGTCGACCCGAACCGGGCGATGCAGGCCGAGTGGCGTCGCGGCCAGGTGCCGCCGCGCGAGCTGGGGAGATCGGCGCTGCAGGAGGTTGTCCGCTGCGTCGGGCCGCTGCGCGTCGCCGCGGTGGAGGCCGCGCGCGAGGCGGACCTCGCCGCAGGCCGTCCCGTGAGCCAGGACGTGCTGAGCTCGGCCGAGACGGTCGACGTCCGCGCCACGCTCCCCGACGGCCGCGCGCTCGTCGGGAGCGTGCCGGGCGTGCACGGCGCGCGGGTCGTGCGCACCGAGTACTCGCGCCTCGGCCCCAAGCACCGGCTGCGTGCCTGGGTGCAGGCGCTCGCCCTCACGGCGAGCGACCCGGGGCGCCCGTGGGACGCCGTCGCGATCGGTCGCTCGCCCCGGGGTCCCGGCGTCGCGTGGTCCACCCTCACCCCGCCGGACCGCGACACGGCGGCCGCGGTCCTCGCCGACCTCGTGGCGCTGCGCGACGAGGCGGCGCGCGAGCCGCTGCCGCTGCTCCCCGAGGTGTCGCTGCGCTACACGGAGGAGCGGCGCTCGAGCGACGCGCGCGACGCCCTGATGCGCGCGGGCTGGGCGTGGAACAAGGGCTTCGAGCGCAAGGACCCGTACGTCGTCCTCGCGTGGGGCCAGGACCCGGCCCTCCCCGACGTCGCGGGGCTCGCCACCACGGCCGACCTGGGCCGCTTCCCCGACGACCCGACCCGTCTCGGTGCGCTCGCGCGCCGCGTGTGGGAGCCCCTGCTGGAGAACGAGCTGCGAGGTGCCCGGTGAACGGCGCGACGTCCCGGACCACGACCGACCGCACCGCCACGCCCGCGGGCGCACCGGGAACGCCTCGGCGCTTCGACCCGTTCGGTGACCTGCCCAGCGGGACGGTCGTGCTCGAGGCGAGCGCCGGCACCGGCAAGACCCACACGATCGCGACCCTCACGACCCGCTACGTCGCCGAGGGCGTGGCGGCGCTGCCGGAGGTCATGCTCGTGACCTTCGGCCGCGCCGCGACGTCGGAGCTGCGCGACCGCGTGCGCGAGCGCCTCGTCGCGACCGAGCGCGCGCTGCGCGGGCCCCACCCCGCGGACGACCCGGAGCCCCTCGTCGCGTTCCTCGCCGCGGTCGACGCAGACGAGCTCGACCGTCGCCGCGAGCGCCTGCGCGTCGCGCTGTCCCAGCTCGACGCGGCGACCATCACGACGACGCACGGCTTCTGCCAGCAGATGCTCACCGCACTGGGTACGGCGGCCGACGTCGACCTCGCGACGAGCTTCCTGCCCGACGTCGCGGACCTCGTCGAGGAGGTCACCGACGACCTGTACGTGCGGCGGTTCGCGGACGAGCCCGAGCCGATCCTCTCGCCGCGCGACGTGCGCGACGTCGCGCGCGCGGCGGTGAGCGACCACGGGGCGGTGGTCGCGCCGTCGGACGCGGCCGAGGGCTCGGTGGGCGCGGCACGCTACGAGGCCGCGGTCGCGGCCCGCCGCGAGGTCGAGGCGCGCAAGCGCGCGATGCACCTGCTCGACTACGACGACCTGCTCGTGCTCCTGCGCCGCGCGCTCACGGACCCCGAGCACGGCGCGACGGCGGCGGAACGGGTCCGGTCGCGGTTCCGCATCGTCATGGTGGACGAGTTCCAGGACACCGACCCCGAGCAGTGGGAGATCCTGCGGACGGCGTTCCACGGGCACCGCACGCTGGTGCTCATCGGTGACCCCAAGCAGGCGATCTACGCGTTCCGCGGCGCGGACGTCGTGACGTACCTGCGCGCCGTCGAGGACGCCGCGGACACGGCGACGCTCAGCACGAGCTGGCGCAGCGACGGGCCGCTGCTCGCGGGCCTGCACGCGCTCCTCGGCGAGACGGCGCTCGGTGACCCGCGCATCGTCGTGCGCCCGGTCGACGCAGCCCACCCCGAGCCGCGCTTCTCCGGCGGTGCGCCGGTGCGGCTGCGGCAGGTCACGCGACGCGCCTACCGGCTCGGGGGGTCGTCCGCGCCGTCGGCCCCGGACGCGCGCGGCCTGCTGGCCCAGGACGTCGCGGCAGACATCGCCGGGCGGCTGGGGACCGCCGACGGCGGCGGTGACCGCGTGCGCGACGACGGGCCTGGCGCGGTGGGCGGCGAGGAAGTCAGCACCGCGGGCGCGGGACGCTGGCGGCCGCTGGAGCCGCGCGACGTCGCGGTCCTGACCCGGACGAACGCCCAGGCCGAGGCGGTGCGCTCGGCGCTCGTCGCGCTGGGCGTCCCGGCGGTGGTGTCGGGGCCGTCGAGCGTGTTCGGCTCGGCCGCCGCCCAGGACTGGCTCACGCTGCTCGCGGCGCTGGAGCAGCCGGGCCTGCACCGCCGCGCGACCGCGCTCGCTCTCACCCCCTTCGTCGGCTGGGACGCGCAGCGGCTCGCGACCGCCGACGACGCCGACCACGACGAGCTCGGCGACACCGTCCGGGCGTGGGCGCGACTGCTCGCGGACCGAGGCGTGGCCGCAGTCGCGGAGGTCGCGGCCCGGCGGGGGGCCACGGCGCGGGTCATGGCCCGGGACGACGGCGAGCGCTACCTCACCGACCTGCGCCACGTCACGCAGACGCTCCACGAGGCCGCCCAGACCGAGGGCCTCGGCACGGCGGCGCTCACGGCGTGGCTGCGCGCCCGGATCGCGGAGGTCGGCACCGTGTTCACCGACGAGCGCACCCGCCGCCTCGAGACGGACGCCGCGGCCGTGCAGGTCGTCACCGTGCACGCGGCGAAGGGCCTGGAGTTCGGCGTCGTGTACGTCCCGTTCGGCTGGGAGCGGTTCGAGTCGGACGACCAGGAGCTGTTCGCGTTCCACGACGACCACGGCCGGCGCGTCCTGCACCTCGGCGGGATCGGCTCCCCCGGGTTCGTGGACGCCAAGGCGCGCTGGCGTGACGAGGAGCTGGGCGAGGACCTGCGCCTCCTGTACGTGGCGCTCACGCGGGCCCGGCACCAGGTCGTCGTGCACTGGACGCCGACCAAGCGCAGCACCGGTTCCGGACCGCTCACACGGCTGTTGCTCGCGGATCGGATGCTCGGTGGCGAGCCCGGCCGCCACGCCCGGCCCGACGCGATGCGCGACGACGCCGTCCGGTCCGCGTTCGAGGCGGTCGCCGCGCGCTCGGGGGGCACGGTCGTCGTCGAGCAGGTCGAGAGCAGGCCGAAGGGCGTGCGCTGGTCGCCCGGGACCCGGACGGCGACAGCCCTCGGTCTCGCGACCACCGCGCACCTGCCGGACCGCGAGTGGCGGCGCGCCTCGTACTCGGCGCTCACGGCCGCCGCCCACCACGGGCCCGTCGGCGGGATCGAGAGCGAACCCGAGGACCCGGGCGTCCAGGACGAGCCGGAAGGGACGCCGGACGACGACGGGACCGGCACCGCCCCGGCCGCAGCGCCTTCCACCGAACCTGCTGCTCGCCCCGGTGCCGACGTCCCCTCCCCCTACGAGGGGCAGCCGGGCGGCACCGCGTTCGGCACGCTGGTGCACGAGATCCTCGAGTACGTCGACACTGCCGCCGCCGACCTCGACGCCGAGGTGCGCGCGCGGTGCGCGCAGGCGGCGACCGTCCGCGTGCCCGGCGTGGAACCGATCTCGCTCGCCGTGGCGCTCGGCCTGTCGCTGCGCACCCCGCTCGGGCCGATCGCGGGCGGTCTCACTCTCGCCGACGTCGACCCGCGCGACCGGCTGCCCGAGCTCGAGTTCGAGCTCCCGCTCGCGGGCGGCGACGAGACCGAGGGCGTCCGGCCCTCGACGCTGCGCGACCTCGCCGAGCTCCTGCGCGCCCACCTGCCCGCCGACGACCCGTTCGCCCGGTACCCCGACCTGCTCGCGGCGCTGGCCGAGGAGGCAGGGAACGGCACCGGGGCGGGCGGCGGAGCGAGCACGGCGTCGGGTGGCGGGGCCGGGACCGGCGGGGTCCCGCTGCGCGGGTACCTGACCGGCTCGATCGACGCGGTGCTGCGCGTGCCCGCCGCGGGACCGGACGGCCGTCCCGACCCCGACGGCCGCCGCCGGTACCTCGTCGTCGACTACAAGACGAACCGTGTCGGCCCGCCCGGCGTCCCGCTCGCCGTCGGCGACTACCACCCGGACGCGACCCGCGACGCGATGCTCGCCTCGCACTATCCCCTGCAGCTCGTGCTCTACCTCGTCGCGCTCCACCGGTACCTGCGCTGGCGCGTGCGCGACTACGACCCCGACAGCGACCTCGCGGGCGGCGCCTACCTGTTCGTGCGCGGCATGGCCGGCCCGGACACCCCGACCGGTCCCGACGGCGCCCCGTACGGCGTCGTCGCGTGGACGCCCCCGCCGGGGCTCGTCGTCGCCCTGTCCGCCCTGCTCGACGGAGGTCGCGCATGACCACGACCCCTCCCCGCACGCCGGTGCCCGCCGCTCCCGCCCCCGCGGTGCCCCCGGCGGACGAGGGCGACCCGCGCCTCGCCGTCGGGGTGGCGGCGTGGCTCGGCGCGTTCAACGCCGCGCGCGTCGTCTCCGCGGCCGACCTGCGCGTCGCGCTGCGGCTCGGCAGGCTTACGGGCGAGCAGGACGACCAGGTGCTGCTCGCCGTCGCGCTCGCCGTGCGCGCGGTGCGCAGCGGGTCGGTCTGCGTGCGCCTCGACGACCTCGGGTCGCTCGAGCTGCCCGAGGACGAGGAGGCCGCGCGCGCGGACGCCGCGGACCTGCCCTGGCCCGACCGTGCCGCGTGGGCGGCCGCGGTCGCGCGCAGCCCGCTCGTCGCCGTCGGGGTCGACGGTCCCGCCGACCGCCCGGCGCGCTGGGTGGGCGGCGCCCTGTACCTCGACCGGTACTGGCGCGACGAGCTCGCGGTGCGTCACGACGTCGACGGCCGGCTCGCGGCGGGCGACCTGCCGGTCGACCCCGACCGCCTCGACCTCGCCCTGACGCGCCTCTTCCCTGCGGCGGACGACACCCGGCAGCGGCTCGCCGCCGCGCACGCCGCGACGCGCCGGCTCACGGTCCTCACCGGTGGTCCCGGTACGGGCAAGACGACGACGGTCGCGCGCCTGCTCGCCGTCCTGCACGACGCCGCCCTCCCGTCCTCGTCGTCGGTCGTCACCTCGTCCGGGGTCACCTCGTCCGACGGCTCGTCCGCTTCTGTGCCTCAGGGCACCGCGGTGACTCCGTCGGCCGCGGTGGTCCCTCCCCCTGGGGACACGGCCCCGGTCTCCGGCGCGGCGCTGCGGGTGGCGCTCGCCGCCCCGACGGGCAAGGCCGCCGCGCGCCTCCAGGAGGCGGTGCGCGAGGTCGTCGCCGCGTTCCCCGACCCGGCCGACCGTGACCGTGTCGGCACCCCCGTCGCGACGACGCTGCACCGCCTGCTCGGGTACCGTCCCGGCAGCAGCACGCGGTTCCGGCACGACGCGCACCACCACCTGCCCCACGACGTCGTCGTGGTGGACGAGACGTCGATGGTCGCGCTGCCCCTCATGGCACGGCTGCTCGAGGCGCTGCGCCCGGACGCCCGGCTCGTGCTCGTCGGCGACCCCGACCAGCTCGCGTCCGTCGAGGCCGGCGCCGTCCTCGGCGACCTGGTGCACCGCGAGCCGGTCGCCCCGCCCGCGACCGCGTCAGCCGTCGTCGCGACGGCCGACGTCGCGCTCGCCGGCTCCCCGCCGCCCGCCGACGGGGAGGTCGACGACCGCGCGGTGCTGGGCAACGGCGTCGTCCGCCTGCGCACGGTCCACCGCCAGGACCGCGACTCCGAGATCCTGCCGCTCGCCGCGGCGATCCAGGGTGGCCGCCCGGACGAGGTCCTCGTCCTCCTGCGCGCCGGGCACGAGAGCGTCCAGTTCCTCGAGACGCCCGACGACTCCCCCGACGACGCCGTCCTGGCCGCCGTCCGCGCAGACGCCGTGGCCGCGGGCGCGTTGCTGGTCGAGGCGGCCCGCGCGGGTGACGCGCCCGCCGCCCTCGCCGCCCTCGCCCGGCACCGCGTCATGGTCGCGCACCGGCGCGGCCCCGCCGGGCGCGGCCGGTGGGCGGCGCAGGTCGAGGCGTGGGTCGAGGAGGCCACGGGCCACCACGCCACCGACTCCCCGTGGGTCGCGGGCCGGCCGCTCCTCGTCACGACGAACGACGCCGAGGTGGGTCTCTACAACGGCGACACGGGGGTGCTCGTCGCGGAGGGTGACGGGGTCGTCGCCGTGTTCGGCGACCCGCGCGCCCCGCTGCGCGTGCGCACCCACCGGCTCCCGCCGGTGGAGACCGTGCACGCGATGACGGTCCACCGCGCGCAGGGCAGCCAGTTCGACCGCGTCACGCTCGTGCTGCCGCCCGCCACGTCGCCGCTGCTCACCCGCGAGCTGCTCTACACGGCGGTGACACGCGCGCAGACGTTCGTCCGCGTCGTCGGCTCCGAGGACGCCGTGCGCACGGCGGTCACGAGCCCCGTGCACCGTGCGAGCGGGCTGAGGAGCGCCCTCCCGGTCGGCTGACCCGCGCGTGCGGGGCCGCGCCTGCCGGGCCCGCGTGCTGGCTGCACGACGCGGAGCAGGTCGGGGCGGGAACGACGATCGGTCCGCCGTCGGGACGGGCGCTCAGCCGTCACGACGTGCCTGCAGGAGCACGTCCAGCTGACGCTGCGCGATCGAACGCACCCCGGCGAGCACGAGCGCGCTCATCAGCGCGGCGACGCCCACCCAGAACAGGGCGATCCCCACGACGGCGGACAGCCTCGTGGCGTCGTAGGTCGAGCTCGACGACCCCAGGAACGTGAGTGCACCGGGGACGGCGAGCAGGGGCGCGAGGACGAACAGGGCCGTGGCGACGCCCGGCAAGGGCAGCCGCTGCGGCGAGGACACGGAGACGCCGGTCGGCGCGGAGTTCGACACGCCCCGACCCTACCGGCACGCCGGCCGCGGAATGCCTGCCCGCCGCAGAGGGTTGACGACGACGATGAGCACCTCGCCGAAGCCCCGCCTGTCCGTCCTCGACCTCGTCCCCGTCCGGTCGGGCCAGTCCAGCACCCAGGCGGTGCGGGCGTCGCTCGACCTGGTCCGCCTCGCGGACCGGCTCGGGTACGAGCGCTACTGGTTCGCCGAGCACCACAACATGCCCGCGGTCGCGGCGTCCACGCCGCCCGTGATGATCGCCGCGGCGGCGTCGGTGACCGACCGCATCCGGGTCGGCTCGGGCGGGGTCATGCTGCCCAACCACGCGCCGCTCGTCGTCGCGGAGCAGTTCGCGGCGCTCGAGGCCATCGCGCCGGGGCGGGTCGACCTGGGGATCGGCCGCGCGCCGGGGTCGGACCCCGTCGTCACGCAGCTCCTGCGGATCACGGGCCCGACGGCCGACGTCGACCGGTTCCCCCAGCACGTGACCGACATCCTCGCGCTCATGAGCCCGCAGGGTGCGACGCTGCGCCTCACGAGCGGGCAGGTGTACGACGTGCACGCCACGCCCGCCGCCGACGGCACCCCGACCGTCTGGCTCCTCGGGTCGAGCGACTACTCCGCGCGCCTCGCGGCCGAGCTCGGGCTGCCGTACGTGTTCGCGAACCACTTCTCCGGGCAGGGCATCGACGAGATCCTCGCGCTGTACCGCGAGGGCTACCGCCCGAGCGAGGCGTTCCCCGAGCCGCGCACGTTCCTCACGCTCAACGCCGTCGTCGCGGAGACCGACGACGAGGCGCGCGCCCGCGCGCTCCCGCAGGCCCGCATGATGGCGCGGCTGCGCACGGGCCAGTCGCTCACCGCGCTGGAGAGCGTGGAGGAGGCCCAGGCGGCGCCCCTCGACGGCACGGCAGGCCAGATGGTCGAGGACAGCCTGCGGCGCTGGGCCGTCGGGACGCCCGACGACGCCGCGGCCGAGGTCCGCCGGCTCGCCGAGCGCCACGGCGTCGACGAGGTGATGGTCGTGCCGGTCGCGGCGTCGCGCGCCGACGAGGCGCTCGACTCCACCCCGGGGCGCGCCCGCACGCTCGAGCTCCTCGCAGAGGCCCTCGCCGGCACGCCGGCCGCCTGAGCCGCCGACCGCCGTCGGCCGCACCACCCGCCCCCCGCCGCCGAGCCCGACCTGGCGCCGCGTCGAACACGACCTGAGGGTCGTTGTCCGCGGGTTCACGACCCTCAGGTCGTGGTCGGCGGGAGGGGGTAGCGTCGCGCGCATGACGACGAAGTATGACGACGCGTCCTGGCACGACGGTGGCGAGGGCTACCCGCCGGAGGCGGGGCCCGAGGCCGGAGCGACGCACATCGGCATGTTCCTCGCGTGGGCGGTGCTCGGCGGGCACGCGTCGGAGGACCTTGCCGACGACGCCGCGACGGAGGTCGCCGCGCTGCGCGACCGGGTGACGACGCCCGGTGCGTTCGTGCGCGAGGTGTGCGACGGCAAGCTCGTCGACGAGGACCTCGACGACGTCGCCGCGGCGTTCGCGAGCGCGTACTACGCAGGTGACGAGGACGACGGGGGCCTCTACCTGGAGGACTACGTCGACGCGGTGAGCCCCGGTGACGGCGAGCCCGAGGACGTGTACCGCGTCCCGGACACGTGGGAGACGTACGAGCTCGTCGGACCGCTCGTCGACGCCAGGTTCTCCCAGTGGGAGGACGAGGGGCGGCCCGCGGTGCTGCGGCACCGCGCCTGAGGCGGCCCGCGATGACCACGCCCACGCCCGTCACCCGTCTCGCCGCGGTGCTGCGGGCCGACAACCCCGGGCCGATGACGCTCGACGGCACGCGCTCGTACGTGCTGCGCGCGCCCGGGGCGTCGACGTGCGTCGTGGTGGACCCGGGGCCCGACGACGCGGCGCACCTCGACGCGCTCGCCGCGTCGGGGCCGGTCGAGCTCGTGCTCGTCACGCACCGCCACGCCGACCACACGGCCGGTGCACCCGGGCTGCGGGTACGGACCGGCGCCCCGGTCCGCGCGGCGGACCCGGCACACTGCCACGGCGGCGAGCCGCTGCGCGACGGCGAGGTGATCGAGGCCGCCGGGCTCCGCGTCGTCGTCCACGCCACGCCGGGCCACACGGCCGACTCGGTCTGCCTCCTCCTGCCCGACGACGGTCCGGTCGCCGCGCCCGCCGACCTCGCCCCGGGCGGCACGACGGTCCTCACCGGGGACACGGTGCTCGGGACGGGCACCACGGTGATCGCAGCGCCCGACGGCTCGCTCGGCGCGTACCTCGCGAGCCTCGACGCGATCGAGGCCGTCGCCTCCGCGGGCCCCGGTCGGGCGACCGGGCTCCCGGGGCACGGACCGGTCGTCGACGACCTCGCGGAGCGGGTGCGCGCGTACCGCGTGCACCGGCTCGAGCGGCTGACCCAGGTCCGGGCGGCGCTCGACGCGCTCGGGCTGGCAGCGGGTGCGCACGACTCGGTGGAGCAGGTGGTCGAGCGCGTCTACGCCGACGTCGATCCCTCGGTCCTCGGTGCGGCGCGCCAGTCCGTCACGGCGCAGCTCGCCCACCTCGCGGAGACCGAGGGCGGTCGCGGCGCGGAGGCCGACGACCGTGCGCCGCGAGGACGGGACGACGCGCGCTGAGTGTCGGTGGGGCCGGGCAGGATGTCGGGATGACGACACCACGGCTCGGGATCGCGTTCGTGCCCACCCACGCGCCGGAGAGCCTGCGGCGGCTCGCCACGACCGCGGAAGAGGCGGGCCTCGACGACCTCTGGGTGTGGGAAGACTGCTTCAAGCAGTCGGGCCTCGCGTCGGCGGCCGCGGCGCTGGGCTGGACCGAGCGCGTGCGCGTCGGCATCGGCCTCATGCCCGCCCCGCTGCGCAGCACGGCGGTCACCGCCATGGAGGTCGCGACGCTCGCCCGGATGTTCCCGGGGCGGCTCGTCGCGGGCGTGGGGCACGGGGTCCAGGAGTGGATGGGGCAGGCGGGCGTCCGCGTCGCGTCGCCGCTGACGCTGCTGCGCGAGCACACCACCGCGCTGCGGAGCCTGCTCGCCGGGGACGAGGTCACGACGGCGGGGCGGTACGTCACCCTCGACGCCGTCCGGCTCGACTGGCCTCCCACGGAACCGGTCCCGCTGTGGCTCGGCGGCTCGGGCCCACGGTCGCTCGCCCTGGCCGGTGAGCTCGGTGACGGGCTCATCCTCACGAACGCCCTCACGCCGGACGACGTCCGGGCCGCCGTCACCACGGCCCGCGAGGGCGGAGCCGCGCGCGGGACGAGGACGGCCTTCGACGTCCACGCGACGCTCATCGCGGCGACGGGGCCGGACGCCCAGGGTCGTGTGGACCGGGAGGTCCCGCTGTGGGGGCGGGAGGCCGGTCAGGGCATCGGCGCCGGCGGCGACGCCGAGACGATCGCCGCGGCCGTCCTGGCTCTGGCGGACGCCGGGGCGAGCGCCGTCGCGGTGCAGCCGACGGCCGACGAGCCGGACGTCGAGGGCTTCGTCCGGTTCCTCGGGCGGGAGGTCGCGCCGCTGCTCAGCGGCCGCTGACGCGCGCCGCGTCCTCGGACGCCGTGGCGCGGTGCCGCTCGCGCAGCCCGTGGACCAGGGCGACGACCGCGCACACGAGCGCGACGGCCCCGACGGCGAGCGCCAGGTGGACGGGGAAGGCGGCGTAGACGTCGGTCACGTCACCGACGGGGAGTCCCCACCCGACCGCCGTCTCGCGCAGCTCGCCCGCGAGCACGCCGACCCGGCCGGGCACCCTCGTCGCGACGGCGGTCACCCAACCGAGGAGCTCGACCACGACGGACGCCACCGAGTAGGCACCGGACGCGAGGGGGATCACGCGGACACCCTACCGGGACCGGACACCGCGGGCATATCCGGCAGACCCCCGGGTGCGTCCCTGGCGTGACCCTCAGACCAGCGGCTTGGCGAAGCAGAGCGCGACGTGGTTGTCGCCGACGTACGGCGGGAAGGTCTGGACGGCCCGGTACCCGAGCGAGCGGTAGAGCGCGATCGCGCCCGGCTGCCGGATGCCCGTCTCGAGCAGCAGGCTCGCCACCCCGCGCTCGCGGGCGACGTCCTCCAGCGCGTCGAGCAACCGGCGTGCGGTACCGGTCCGGCGCGCACGCTCGCGGACGAAGACCTTCTTCACCTCGAGCGCGTCCGCGGGAGCCCCGGGCGCGGGGCGGCGCAGCGACGCGCACCCGACCGCCTCGCCACCGCGGTACGCGACGAGAGTCGTCACGACGTCGACGCCCAGGCGCGTGTCGACCGCGTCGAACCCGCCCGAGGCGTCGAACCCGGCGCGCAGCTCGGGGTAGAGCACCGCGGACGACGTCTCGTGCATCTCCCGCCGCAGAGCCACCGCGTCCGGGTCGGCCCACGGGACGGCGCAGACCTCGACGTCCCCGGAGGCGGGCACGGTCGCGGACGCGCGGGGCGTCGAGGGCGCGGTCGCGGACGTCCGGGCGTCTCGGGCCCCGACCGGGGCCGTCGTCGTCGACGCCCGGTCCGCGACGTCGGAGCGGTCCCTCGCGCCGTGAGTCGTCGCGAGGTCGAGCGCGAAGCAGCGCGAGAGCGGATGTCCGGCGTAGTGGCCGTACGACTCGATCGGGACGTAGCCGAGCGAGAGGTACAGGTCGATCGACTCGGGCTGGAGCGTCCCCGTCTCCAGGACGAGGCTCACGAGCCCGGCGTCGACCGCGTGCCGGTGCGCGGCCCGCATCGCTGTGCGCGCGTGCCCCCGCCCGCGGTGGGCGGGCTCGACCCAGAGGCGCTTCACCTCGCCGGTGCGCTCGGGGTGCGTGCCTCCGCGGCCGTCGGGCGTGCCCGAGACGTCACGCAGGGCGACGAACGCCACGGGCTCGCCGCCCTCCCGGACCACGACGTTCGCGAGGGCGGCGTCGGCCTCGAAGGTCCCTGCGTCCGGCTCGCCGTAGCGGACCGCGAGCTCGGCCTGCTGCCGGGCGCGCAGGCGCGTGGCCGCGGCGTCGTCCCCGGGGACCGCATCGACAGAGACGCGTGCGCCCGCGTGCCCGACGCCGTCGGGCAGGACAGGCGGAGGCACGCCCGTCACACGAACCCTGTCATGCAAAGGTCATGCGCCGACGAGCGCGCCCAGGACCGACGTGAAGAAGCCGAGACCGTCGGTCCCCGCGCGCGGGCCTGCGTCGCTCGCCGGACCGAAGCCCACCTCGACCGCGTGCTCGGGGTGCGGCATGAGGCCGACGACGTTGCCCGCGGCGTTCGTGATGCCGGCGATGCCGCGGCGCGACCCGTTCGGGTTCCAGCCGTCGTAGCGGAAGACGACGCGGCCCTCGGCCTCGAGCTCGTCGAGCGTCCGCTCGTCGGCGACGAACTGTCCGTCCTGGTTCTTCAGCGGGATCGTGATGCGCTGGCCGGCCGTGTAGTCGCGCGTCCAGGCGGTGTCCGCGTTCTCGACCACGAGGACCTGCTCGCGGCAGACGAAGTGCAGGTGGTCGTTCTTCACCATGGAGCCCGGGAGCAGGTGCGCCTCGGTGAGGACCTGGAACCCGTTGCAGATGCCCAGGACGGGCATGCCGCCCGCTGCGGCGTCGACGATCGACTCCATGACGGGCGCGAAGCGGCTGATGGCGCCCGCGCGCAGGTAGTCGCCGTAGGAGAAGCCGCCGGGCAGGACGACCGCGTCGACGCCGTGCAGGTCGGCGTCCGCGTGCCACAGCGACACGGCCTCGCCGCCCGCGAGGCGCACCGCGCGCGCCGCGTCGCGGTCGTCGAGCGTGCCGGGGAAGGTGACGACGCCGATCCGCGCCGTCGCGAGCGTCGCGCCGGACATCAGGCCAGGCCCTCGGACGTGATCGTCGCGGCCGCGTCGGCCTCGATGTCCGCGACGCGCACGACGTCCTCGATCACCGGGTTCGACAGGACCTTGACCGCGGCCTCCTCGGCGGCCGCGAGGACCTCCGGCGTCACCGGGCCGTCGACCTCGAGCTCGAAGCGCTTGCCCTGGCGGACAGAGGTGAACTGGGTGAAGCCGAGGCGCGGCAGCGCCCCGACGACGGCCTTGCCCTGCGGGTCCAGGATCTCGGGCTTGGGCATGACCTCGACGACGACGCGTCCCACGGGGGCTCCTTGGCGAGAGAGTTCGGGAGGGCCGGGGCTCCGGGATCCCGCCCACGTCACGGCCGTCGAGGACGGTCGGTGGGACGGGACGAGCGGGAGCCGACGGCGGGATTCCGCGGCCAGTCTACCGGGCGCGCGAGCCCGGTCCGGCGGGCGTCCGCACGGTGGCACGACGCCACCTGAGCGCCGAGGCAGAACCCTGGTCCACCCAGGGAGAACCGCGGTCCACCCAGGGAGAACCCTGGTCCGCCGAGGTAGAACGCTGGTCCGCCCAGGTCCAGGCGAAGTCGCTCCGGTCGCGCTCCGGGCCTCAGGCCCCCGCCGAGCGGGGCGGATCGACCGGGATGTGGCCGTCGAGCACGTGCTTGCGCCACGCCCGCTCGACGTGGGAGCGACGAAACACGATGCCTCCGAGCGCGAACGCGACCACCCACACGACGACGAGCCACCCGGCGGGCGAGGACACGTCGAGGGCGAACAGCACGTGCCCGAGGACCGGCCAGCCATAGAGGACCGCCACCGCCGTCCCGAGGCTGGTTGCCGTCACCCGCCAGGGGTAGAGCGCACCGTGGATGTCGTCGGCCACCCACCACCAGTAGCGCGCGGGCAACCGGGCGTCGAACACCCGGTACAGGAGCCAGCGCCCGAGGGGCGGGTGCTCGCGCCGTCGCAGCGCCCACCCGGCGCGGACCAGGCCCCAGGCTTCGCGAGCACCGATGCCCGGGACGGGCCGCGCGCCGTCGGGCACGGCGCGGGGCGGTTCGAGGTCGAGCAGGACGGCGAGCGCCTCCTCGCCGTGGCGCTCGCGCCAGCGCCGCGGGTACGCGCGCAGCCAGAACCGCGCGGACCGCTCGTAGCGGGTGGCGCGGCCCGGACCACCCGCCCCGGGCCCACCTGCAGCCGCACCGCCCGCCGCGGGGCTACCCGCCCCGGACGCGGTCATGCCCCGCTCCCCGCGAGACCGCCCCCGCGCACGGAGGTCTCCCCGCGAGCGAGGGACCGTCGCGCCCGTTCGGCGAGCTCGGCCAGCCGCAGGGTCTCTGCCCGCGCCGCCCGGCGCCCGTCGTCGGTCGCCCGGTAGTAGCGGCGCAGGCGGCCGTCGACGACCTCCTCGCCCGTCGGCTCGACGAGGCCCGCCGCGACGAGGCGGTCGAGGTTGCCGTAGAGCGTGCCGGCCCCGAGGCGGGTCCGGCCGTCGGAGAGCTCGCGCACCGCCTGGATCACCGCGTACCCGTGGCGCTGCTTGGCGCTGAGCGAGAGCAGCACGAGGTACGCCTGCTCGGTCATGCGGAACGCCGGAGAGCTGGTCGCCATGATCGATATATATCGGAGTACGACCTATCGCGCCAGCCCTCGACGCGTGTCGGAGGGTGCCGCTAGAGTCGAACACGTGTTCGAGACGCACGCTCGGGCACGGCGCGAGGGCGGGGTCCTGCCCCTTCCCCGCCCTCGCACGAGCCGTCCGGACGACGCAGGAGGTCAGCGTGGCACCACCGCTCGCACCCGCCCCGACCGCGGATCGCGGCAGGGCACGACCGTCGTCGCAGACCGTCGCGCGGGTCCTGACGCGCGACGGGACGTGCGTGTTCCCCGGCTGCCGCGTCCCGGCGTTCCGCTGCGACCTGGACCACGTCGTCGCGCCGCACCCCGGCGCGGACGACGACGCCCGCGCTGCCGCAGAGGTGGCCGACAACCTCGTCGCCCTGTGCCGGCACCACCGGGTCGTCCGCGCGCGGGACGGCTGGCGCCCGGACCTGCGCGCCGACGGCTCGGTCCGGTGGACGGCACCGAGCGGGCACACCTACGTCCGCCCGTTCGCCGCGCGGACGGCGTGACGCGCCGCACCTGGTCGACCGTGTCGTCGACCGCGGCGGGCGCGACCGGCCCCACGACGGGCGGTGGGCTCGGCGGCTCAGCCGAGCGTCGAGCCCGTGAGCCGCTCGTACGCCTCGAGGTACCGGGCGCGGGTGCGCGTGACGACGTCGGCGGGGATCGACGGCGGCGGGGTGGAGGCACGGTCCCACCCGGACGCGGGCGACACGAGCCAGTCGCGCACGAACTGCTTGTCGAAGCTCGGCTGCGCCTGGCCCGGCTCCCACTGGTCGGCGGGCCAGAACCGCGACGAGTCCGGCGTGAGCACCTCGTCGCCGAGGACGGTCTGGCCGTTCGTCGGGTCCACGCCGAACTCGAGCTTGGTGTCCGCGAGGATCACGCCGCGCTCGCGCGCGATCTGCTCGGCGCGCGCGTAGACGGCGAGGGTGAGGTCCCGCAGGCGCGTGGCGTCGTCGAGGCCGATCTGCTCGGCGACCACGTCGAACGAGACGTTCTCGTCGTGCTCGCCCACGGCGGCCTTGGTCGCGGGCGTGAAGATCGGCTCCGGCAGGCGCGACCCGTCCACGAGCCCGGCGGGCAGCGGCACGCCGCAGACCTCTCCCCCGGCGCGGTACTCGACGAGCCCCGAGCCGGTGAGGTATCCGCGCACCACGCACTCGACGGGGAACATGTCGAGGCGGCGGCAGATCATCGCGCGCCCGGCGACGACGTCGGGCACCAGCCCGTCGCCCGGCTCCGCGGAGACCTCGGTCGACACGACGTGGTTCGGCACGAGGTCGGCGAGCTGCTCGAACCACCACAGGCTGAGCTGGGTGAGCACGACGCCCTTGTCCGGGATGCCCGGGGACAGCACGTGGTCGTACGCGCTGACCCGGTCGCTCGCGACGACGAGCACGACGTCACCGAGGGGGTGCACACCGCCGACGGCGGGCAGGTCTGGGACGTAGAGGTCCCGCACCTTGCCGGAGTACGCGTGCGTCCAGCCGGGAAGGTCGAGGGCCGCGGTGTCGAGGGCGTCCGCCTCGCCGAGCGAGAGGGCCGAGGCAGGATCCTGAGGGGTGTCCGTCACGGCCCCTAGTCTCGCACCGGCCTCCGCAGGCGCGGCACCGTGTCCGACGACCGGTCGGTCGGTCGGCCTGCCGACCCGCCTCGCCGAACCGGCGGCACGACCTGGCGACCCGACCTGGCGACCCGACCTGGCGACCCGACCTGGCGACCCGTCCCTGCGGCCCTCGGGGGCCGCGCCGCGACGCGTCGCCCGGTGGCACGGGACCGCGACCGTCGCGAGCCCGGACGCGACGAACGCCGCGGAAGTCGCTACTGTGCCAACAGGACGGTCGTGGGAGCGCTCCCTCACCGTCGGGGGCCGCATCGGAGCGACCCCCTCGGGGGCGCCTGCACCGCTGTCCCGGCCCGGCCGACGACGGCGGGCCGACATCCGCACCGAGGAGGCAACGATGCACCACGGCTCGATGCACCATCGCCTGACAGCGCTAGCAAGCGGGATCGGGGTGGTCGTCGCGAGCGTCGGGCTCGCGACGACCGCGAGCGCGAGCGCGCCCGACGGCACGCCGACGTCCACCGGGAGCGCGGTCCCCGCGCTGCTCGCCGGCCCGGTCCCCGGGCCCGACGACCTGTCCGACGGCCAGCTCCGCGCGCTCGAGCGCGACCTGGGACTCGACGCCGACGGCGTCGCCGACCGGCTCGCGCTCGACGCCGCGACCGGCGCCGTCGAGCAGGCGCTGAGCGACGACCTGGGCGCGGCGTACGCCGGCACGTGGGTCGACGCCGACGCCGCGACGCCCGTCGTCGCCGTCACCGACCCCTCCGTCGTCCCGGAGGTCGAGGCGGCCGGCGCCGAGGCCGTCGTGGTCGAGCGCGGCCTCGCCGAGCTCGACGCCGTCGCCGCCGAGCTGGATCAGGCGTCGACACCCGACGCCGTCCAGGCCTGGTACGTCGACGTGACGACGAACGAGGTCGTGGTGGAGTCGCTCGACCCGGCCGCGGCGGACGCGTTCGTCGCGTCGTCGGGGGTCGACGCGGCCGCCGTCCGGACCGAGGTCGTCGACGCGCCGTACGAGCTCACGGCGGACGTGCGCGGCGGCGACCGGTACATCACCCGGGACCCGGGCGCGTCGTCGGGCTCGGCGTGCTCGATCGGCTTCGCCGTGCAGGGCGGCTTCGTCACGGCCGGGCACTGCGGCGCCGCGGGCAAGGAGGTCCTCACGGCGAGCTGGGCGCGCATGGGGACGGTCCAGGCGGCGTCGTTCCCCGGCCACGACTACGCCTGGGTGCGCGTCGACGCCGGGTTCTCCCCCGTCCCCCGCGTGAACAACTACGCGGGCGGTACGGTCGACGTCGCCGGGTCCGCCGAGGCGCCGGTGGGCGCGTCGGTCTGCCGGTCCGGCGCGACGACGGGCTGGCGCTGCGGCGTCATCGAGCAGAAGAACATCACGGTGAACTACGGCAACGGCGACATCCCCGGGCTGGTCCGCGGCTCGGCGTGCGCCGAGGGCGGCGACTCGGGCGGCTCGGTGATCTCGGGCAACCAGGCGCAGGGCGTGACCTCGGGCCGTATCAACGACTGCTCCAACGGCGGCAAGTTCATCTACCAGCCCGTGAACCCGATCCTCTCGGCGTACGGGCTCTCGCTCGTCACCACGGGCGGCGGGTCGGGCAGCGCGCTCGTCGGCCTTGCGGGCAAGTGCATCGACGTGCCGGGCTCGGACTTCAGCGACGGCAAGCGCCTGCAGCTCTGGACGTGCAACGGGACGAACGCGCAGAGGTGGACGTTCGAGGCCGACGGCACGGTCCGTGCCGGCGGCAAGTGCATGGACGTCGCGTGGGCCAGCACCGCCGACGGCACGGCCGTGCAGCTCGCGAACTGCAGCGGAAACCCCGCCCAGCAGTTCGTGCTGAGCGGCGCGGGCGACCTCGTGTCCGTGCTGGCGAACAAGTGCGTCGACGTGCCGAACAGCAACAGCAACAACGGCACACAGCTTCAGATCTGGACGTGCAACGGCACCGCGGCCCAGAAGTGGCACCGCGCCTGACACCTCGCCCTGGTCATCCCTAGGGCGCCGAACACGACATGGCGGTCGCTATCAGCGTGATAGCGACCGCCATGTCGTGGTCGCAGGCGTGGAGAGTCGGGGTCGGGCGGGGCGGCCCGACGGCGGGACGTCAGCCCGCGAGCGTGACCTCGCCCGCGGCCGCCTTCGCCGCGATGTCGGTGCGGTGGTGCGAGCCCGGGAGCACGATGCGGTCGACCGCCGCGTACGCCCGACGGCGCGCCTCGGCCAGGTCGGCGCCGCGCGCCACGACCGACAGCACGCGGCCACCCGAGGCGACCAGACCGCCGTCGTCCCCGCGCGAGGTGCCCGCGTGCAGCACGTGCACGCCCTCGACCTCCTCGGCCGCGTCGATGCCCGTGATCGGGTCGCCGCCGCGCACCGCGCCCGGGTAGCCGTGCGCCGCGACGACGACGGTGACCGACGCGTCGTCGCGCCACCGCAGCGCGCCGATCTCGGCGAGGCGCCCCTGCGCCGCCGCGAGCATCACGGCGGACAGCGGCGTCGCGAGGCGCGTGAGCACCGACTGCGTCTCGGGGTCACCGAACCGCGCGTTGAACTCGACGACGCGCGTCCCGCGGCTCGTCAGCGCGAGCCCCACGTACAGGACGCCGACGAACGGGGTGCCGCGCCGCGCCATCTCGTCGATCGTCGGCTGCGCGACGCGCGTGACGACCTCGTCGACCAGACCCTCCGGCGCCCAGGGCAGCGGGCTGTAGGCGCCCATGCCGCCCGTGTTGGGGCCGGCGTCGGCGTCGAACGCGCGCTTGAAGTCCTGGGCGGGCGCGAGCGGGACGACGGTCACGCCGTCGCTCACGCAGAAGAGCGAGACCTCCGGGCCGTCGAGGTACTCCTCGACGACGACGCGCGGGTCCTCCGGCGTGCCGTCCGCGGCGCGACGCGGGGTCGCGAAGCACGCCGCGGCGTGCTCGAGCGCGGCCTGCCGGTCCTCCGTGACGACGACGCCCTTGCCCGCGGCGAGGCCGTCGTCCTTGATGACGTAGGGGGCGCCGAACGCGTCGACCGCGGCCGCGACCTGGTCGACGTCGGTGCACACGTGCGCGAGCGCCGTCGGGACGGACGCCGCCGCCATGACGTCCTTGGCGAACGCCTTGGAGCCCTCGAGACGCGCGGCCTCGGCGCTCGGCCCGAACACCGGGATCCCGGCGTCGCGCACCGCGTCCCCGACACCCGCGACGAGCGGCGCCTCCGGGCCGACGACGACGAGGTCGACGCCCAGACCGGTCGCGAGCGCGGCGACCGCGGTGCCGTCGTTCTGGTCGACCGCGTGGAGCGTCGCGAGGTCCCCGATCCCGGGGTTGCCGGGGGCGGCGTGCAGCTCGTGCGGCTCGGCGCCCGGGCGGTCGGCCTCGTGCGCGAGGGCGTGGACGATGGCGTGCTCGCGGGCACCGGTCCCGACGACGAGGATCTTCACGGGCGACGAGTCTACCGAGACGGCCCGGCCACCCCGCGGGGCGTCCGGGCCGTGGTCGGCGTGCAGTGGTCGACTCAGTGGATGAGGTCGTGGCGCGGGATGATCGCGTCGCGGCTGGGGCCGACGCCGATCGCGGAGATGCGCGTGCCCGACATCTCCTCGAGCGCGAGCACGTAGCGCTGCGCGTTCACCGGCAGGTCCTCGAACGTGCGGGCACCGGAGATGTCCTCCCACCAGCCGTCGAGCTCCTCGTAGATCGGCTTCGCGTGGTGGAACGCCGTCTGGTCGAGCGGCATCTCGTCGTAGCGGACGCCGTCCACGTCGTACGCGACGCAGACCGGGACCTTCTCGAAGCCGGTGAGGATGTCGAGCTTGGTGAGCACCATGTCCGTGATGCCGTTGACGCGGGTCGCGTAGCGCGCGATCACCGAGTCGTACCAGCCGCAGCGGCGCGCGCGGCCGGTCGTGACGCCGTACTCGCCGCCCTGCTTGAGCAGGTACTCGCCGTTCGCGTCGAACAGCTCGGTGGGGAACGGACCCTCGCCCACGCGCGTCGTGTACGCCTTGATGACGCCGATGACGGAGCTGATGCGCGTCGGCCCGACGCCCGAGCCGGTGAGGGCGCCGCCCGCCGTCGCGTTGGACGACGTGACGAACGGGTAGGTGCCGTGGTCGACGTCGAGCATCGTCGCCTGACCGCCCTCGAAGAGGACGTTCTTGCCGGCGTCGAGAGCCTTGTTCAGCTCGAGCGCGGTGTCGGCGACCATCGGCTTGAGGCGCTCGGCGTACTGGAGCAGCTCGGCCACGGTCTCGTCGACCGTGATCGCGCGGCGGTTGTAGACCTTCACGAGCAGATGGTTCTTCTGGTCGAGCGAACCCTCGATCTTCTCCGCGAGGATCTTCTCGTCGAACAGGTCCCAGATGCGGATGCCGACGCGGTTGATCTTGTCGGCGTACGCCGGGCCGATGCCGCGGCCGGTCGTACCGATGCGGCGCTTGCCGAGGAACCGCTCGCTCACCTTGTCGATCGTGCGGTGGTAGCCCGCGATGACGTGCGCCGAGCCCGACACGAGCAGCTTCGAGACGTCCACGCCGCGCGCGATGAGGTCGTCGAGCTCCTGGAAGAGCACCTCGATGTCGACGACGACGCCGTTCGCGATGACCGGCGTGACGCCCGGGGACAGGATGCCCGACGGCAGCAGGTGGAGCGCGTACTTCTCGTCCCCGATGACGACCGTGTGGCCGGCGTTGTTGCCGCCGTTG
The DNA here is from genome assembly GCF_009708005.2 of Cellulosimicrobium protaetiae. Classification (NCBI taxonomy): domain Bacteria; kingdom Bacillati; phylum Actinomycetota; class Actinomycetes; order Micrococcales; family Promicromonosporaceae; genus Cellulosimicrobium; species Cellulosimicrobium protaetiae. Next base: position 4,419,738 of record NZ_CP052757.1, read on the forward strand.
AACTTGACCACGTAGTCGACCCGGGAGCCGAGCAGGTCGGTCGCCTTGCCCTTGCCCTCATCGCCCCACTGGGCACCGACGAGCACCACGCCTGGCATGGAATCCCCACTTTCGCACTGCCTGTTCCTCGGGCCGGTCATGGTCGTGGGCGTACCGCGTCCGGAGCGGAGCGGGCAGTCGTGCCCGACGGCGCTGGGCCCGCGGGCCCGAGGCGTCTCCCGGGCGGCAGTCACCCGGGGACCGGCGCCGAGTTTACCGGTCGGATGACGGAAATTGACCTTCGGAGCCACGCGTCGCCCGTGGCGCGCCCATCCCCGGGTTCGGTGTCCGCCGGTGCCGCGGGAGCCGGAGGCGGGCAGAATGGGGCCATGAGCGACACGCACGCGAACCTCCTCGACGGCCCCGCACCCGTCCGGCTCCCTGACGACTACGCGGCCGTCCGCGAGGCGATCGCCGCCGACGGCGACCCGTACGAGGTCGCGGCGAAGCACCCCGCGAGCTCGCTCGCGTGGGCGTACCTCGCGGAGGACTTCCTCCACGAGAACGGGTCCCGCGGTGCCGTGACGGCGTACGCGTTCGCGCGCACCGGGTACCACCGCGGTCTCGACTCGCTGCGTCGGGCCGGCTGGCGCGGGCAGGGCCCCATCCCGGCCGACCACGTCCCCAACCAGGGCTTCCTGCGCGCGCTGCTCGCGCTCGCGGAGTGCGCCGCGTACATCGGCGAGGTCGAGGAGGCCGGGCGCTGCGAGCAGTTCCTGCGCGACTCCGGCACCTCCGCCGACGAGGTCCGCGCCCTGCGCTGACCAACAGGCGATCCTGACCGACCGAGCAGGTGCTCCTGGCTCGTCCGGATACCTGGACGAGCCGAGACCACCTGCTCGGCGGTGGACGGGCGACCGGCTCGGGCGGCGTCTAGAGTCGTCTGCATGATCGAGATCGCCACGTCCCCCGCGACGACGACCCTCGTCATCGCCGGAGACCTCGATCTCGCCGAGCGCGACCAGTTCCCGGAGATCGCGGCGCGCGTCGTGGGGCTGCGTCGTCAGCTCCTCGTGATCGACATGTGCCGCGTGACGTTCATGGACTCGACGGGTGCCGCGTTTCTCATCTCGCTCGCGGACGCCGGCCGCAAGCGCGGCGGCGCGACGGTGCTGCGGGGTTGCGACGACCGCGACCTGTTCGTCCTCGAGGTGTGCGGGGCGCTCGAGCTGTTCCGCATCGACTCCGACCACCGCTGCGAGCCGGCGACACCGCCGTCCGGGTTCGCCGTGGTCGACCCCACGGGCTGACACCCGGCCCCACCGCACCCGGAGAGGCCGCGCGCGCCTGCACGGCGACGGTCCGCGCGCTACCGGTCCGACGGTCGCAGCTTGGCCCAGACGAGCTTGCCGGACGCCGTCGGGCGCCAGCCCCAGTCCGCGAGCCGCTCGACGATCTGCATGCCGAACCCGCCCATGCGGTTCGGGTGCCCGTCCGTCGGGACGGGCGGCGCCGGGTTGGAGTCCTCCACCTCGACGCGGATGCCGTCGCCCGTGTCGAACAACCGCAGCGCGAGGTGCCCCCAGCCGTGCAGCACGCCGTTCGCGACGAGCTCGGAGACGACGAGCTCGGCGTTCGCGCTGTCGCGCACGCCCCACGCCTGGCACGTGCGCACGACGGCGTGCCGTGCACGACCGATCGAGGCCGGCTCGCTGGGCAGCAGCCAGCGGCGGCTGCGCGGGCTCAGGACGACCGCCGACGCGTCGTGGACCGGGTCGGGGATGCGCACGACGACGAGCGCGACGTCGTCCTCGGGGGCGTCGGCGAGGCGTGACAACAGCTCCTCGCCCACGCCCGCGGCGTCGACGGCCGTCACGGCCGCGGATGCCGCGACGAGCGACTCCAGCCCGACGCGCAGGGCGCGGTCGCGGCGCTCGATGAGTCCGTCGGTGTAGAAGACGAGCGTGTCGCCGGGCGCGAGCGTCGCGACGCCCGTCGAGCGGCTGCGACCGCCGAACCCGACGAGCGCGCCCCCGGCGTCGTCGAGCTGGGTCACGGTGCCGTCCCGGAGCAGGAGCGGCGGCAGGTGCCCGGCGCGCGAGTACTCGATGCGCCACGCGTCGTCGGGCTGCTCGGCGTCGGGCTGCGTGAGCGCCGCGTACACGAGGCTCGCGGACCGCGGGATGCGCATGCCCTGGACGAGCTGGTCGACGCGCTCGAGCACGGGCCCGGGCGTGGTGAGCTCGTACGCATACGACCGCACGACCGAGCGGAGCTGTCCCATCGCGGCCGCGGCCTCGACGTCGTGCCCCACGACGTCCCCGATGACGAGGCCGACGACGTCCGGGGCGATCTGCAGGACGTCGTACCAGTCCCCGCCGACCTGGGCGTGCTCCGAGTTCGGGGCGTAGTAGGTCCACACGTCGAGCCCGGTCACGTCGGCCTGCTCGGGGAGCATCGCGCGCTGCAACGTCTCGGCGAGCCGGTGCTCGCGCGCGTAGAGGCGCACGTTGTCGATCGCGGTGCCGGCGCGGCGGGCGATGACCTGCAGGAGCGTGCGCACGCCGTCGCGCCCCTCCGCGTCGGGGCCGTGCCCGAGGCCCTGCCCGGAGGAGCCACCGGAGTCGCCCGTGACGAGCAGGCCGAGGATGCGGCGCCGCCCGGGGACGGCCGAGACGGTCACGCTCCCCGGCCGCTCCTGGAGGCCGGACAGCCGGTGGTGCAGGTCGCGCTGGAGCCAGCCCGACGCCGACCACTGCGGGTACGTCGCCGAGAGGTCGAGCGTCACCGGTCCCTCGATCCGGCCGTCGAGGACGTCCTGGACGCGGTCGGGCACGTCGACGAGCCGGACGCGCGGCACGGACCCCGTGACGGCAGCCGAGTCGCCCAGCGCGTCCGTCGCGTGGGCGCCCGTCGGGAGGGGGAAGAGCCCGGGCGTGTACCGGCCGTGCCGCTGCCCGCGTCCGGTGGGGGGCGCCGCCGTGTCGACGCCCTCCGCGTACCGGAGCCCGTCGTCGTTGAGGTAGAAGCCGGCCCAGTCGACGACGTACCCGGCGAGGAGCTCGGTGATGTCGCGCAGGGCGTACGGCTGGTCGAGGTCGGCGAGCAGGTCGGAGCTGCGCGAGACGACGTCGAGCACGGCGCGCTCACGCCGTTCGAGCGCGAGCGACGCGACCTGGGCTGCATAGCGCTCGAGGTGCTCCGACACGTCGACCTGCACCCCGACCCAGTGCGTCACGGACCCGTCGGGCCCCGCGAGCGGGGAGAGCGAGAGCTGCGTCCACACCGTGTCGCCGTCGCGGCGCAGCGCCCGGACGGTGTGCGTGATCTCGCGCTCCTCGGCGATCGCGGCACGCAGCTCCTGCGCGTCCACCGGCTCGGCGAGGAGGGTCTCGAGCACGTGCGGGCTGCGACCGACCACCTCGGCGGCGGTGAACCCGGTCTGCCGGACGAACGCCGCGTTGACCCACACGATCGGCATCTCGTCCGCGCGGGGACCGGTGACGAACATCGCGACGCCGGCACCCTCCATCGCGCGCGTGCACAGCTCCTGGACGTGCGCGGGCAGGTCGGTGCCGAGCCCCGGCGAGCTGCCCATCGTCACCTCCGACGGTCCGTGCGTCGTTCGTCTGGATACCGACGCCACGGTCGCGTTACTGTCCCGACTGGACATTCAACCGTAGATTGGTGCTTCCCGAGACCGGAACGGGTCGGGACCACGCAGGAGAGGAGCGCCGGTGCGCGAAGGTACACCCTCGGCCGCCGACCGTCCGGTCGGCGTCGCCGGCGACCCCGCAGGGGCAGGCGACCCGGCGAGCGTGCACGTGATCGTGGGGTCGACGCGGGCACGCATCGTCCTCTCGGGCGAGATCGACGCCGACCTCGGCGCCGACCTCCAGGAGGCCACCGCCGCGGCGGAGGACTCAGGGCTGCCCGTCGAGATCGACGCGCACCACGTGACCTTCATGGACTCGTCCGGTGTGGCGTTCCTCGCACGCCTCGCGTCGCGCGGCCCGCACCGGGTCCGCGTCCTGCGCGCCCCTCCGACGGTCCGGTTCCTCCTCGAGGTGACCCGCATCGGCGAGCTGCTCGACATCGTCGACGTCGACCCCGGCTTCGACCTCGACGAGCCCGCGGGCCAGGGCAACGGCGCGGGCGCCACGGACTGACGTCCGCACGGGCCGCCACGACCCGCCCGCGCCGACAGCTGCCACACCTCGGCGCCGCCCACTGCCACGACCGGCGGCGCCACCCACGACGAAGCCCCCGGTCCGTAGGGACCGGGGGCTTCGTGCATCCGGAGCCGGCTGTGCGCCGGCCGGACGTCAGCGGATCTTGTTGCCCGCCGAGCGCAGCTGCTGCGACGCCTCGACGATGCGGGCGGCCATGCCGGCCTCGGCCAGCTTGCCCCAGGCGCGCGGGTCGTAGGCCTTCTTGTTGCCGACCTCGCCGTCGATCTTCAGGACGCCGTCGTAGTTCGAGAACATGTGGCCGACGACCGGGCGCGTGAACGCGTACTGCGTGTCCGTGTCGATGTTCATCTTGATGACGCCGAAGTCGACCGCGGCGGAGATCTCCTCGGCCGTGGAGCCGGAGCCGCCGTGGAAGACGAGGTCGAACGGGTTCGCCTTGCCGACCTTCGCGCCGACGGCCTCCTGGATCTCCTTGAGGATCTCCGGGCGGAGCTTGACCGCGCCCGGCTTGTACACGCCGTGCACGTTGCCGAACGTGAGGGCGGTCAGGTAGCGGCCCTTCTCGCCCGTGCCGAGCGCGGCGACCGTCGCGAGGCCGTCCTCGACCGTGGTGTAGAGCTTCTCGTTGATCTCGGCCTCGTGGCCGTCCTCCTCGCCACCGACGACGCCGACCTCGATCTCGAGGATCGTGCGCGCCGCCTGCGAGAGCTCGAGGAGCTCCGCCGCGATGGTGAGGTTCTCGTCCAGCGGGACGTCCGAGCCGTCGTACATGTGCGACTGGAAGGTCGGCAGGCCGCCGTTCTTCACCTGCTCGGCCTCGATGGCCAGGAGCGGGCGGACCCAGGAGTCGAGGTTCTTCTTGACGCAGTGGTCGGTGTGGATCGCGATCTGCACCGGGTAGTTCTTCGCGACCTCGCGCGCATACGCCGCGAGCGCGAGCGAACCGGCGATGCGGTCCTTGACCGTCGAACCCGAACCGTACTCGGCGCCGCCCACGGAGACCTGGATGATGCCGTCGGACTCGGCCTCGGCAAAGCCCTGGAGCGCGGCGGTGATGGTCTGCGACGAGGTGATGTTGACGGCCGGGTAGGCGAACGAGCCTGCCTTCGCCCGGTCGATCATCTCGGCGTAGACCTCGGGGGTAGCGATGGGCATGCGAAGCTCCTGTGGAGTCGTGCGGGGTGGACTGTCGGGTCAAAGTCTGGCATGGATGACAGCGCGGGCGTCAGGGCCGTTCGACCTGTGGTCGCCCGATGACCACGGTTCTACCTCGCGTCGCCGCCCGGGACGAGGTGCTGCGCCGCCCAGGCGTGCAGGGCGATCGCGCCCGCCGCCCCCGCGTTGATCGAGCGGGTCGAGCCGTGCTGGGTGATGTGCAGGACGTCGCGGCACGCGGCGACCGCCTCGGGCGTCAGCCCGGTCGACTCCTGCCCGAGCAGCAGCACGCACGACGCGGGCAGCGCGTACCCCTCGATCGGCACCGAGCCGGGGAGGTTGTCGACGCCCAGGAGCGGCAGCCCCTCCCCCGCGGCCCAGGCCGCGAGGTCGTCGACGGACGCGTGGTGGTGCACGTGCAGGTAGCGGTCGGTGACCATCGCGCCCCGGCGGTTCCACCGGCGTCGCCCGACGACGTGCACGCCCGCCGCGTTGAACGCGTTCGCCGTGCGCACGACGGACCCGATGTTGAGGTCGTGCGCCCAGTTCTCGATCGCGACGTGGAGCGACCGCCCGGGGTCGCGGCGCGCGTCGAGGTCCGCGACGACCGCCTCGACGGTCCAGTAACGGTACGCGTCGACGACGTTGCGCCGGTCGCCGTGCGCGAGCAGCTCGGGGTCGTAGCGGGGATCGACCCGCGTCGACCCGGGCGTACCCTCCGGGTCGGGGACGCGCGGCCAGGCGTCCGGTCCGCCGGGCCACGGCCCGACCCCCACCTCGCGCTCCTCTCGCTCCTCGCCGGGCGTCGTCACACGCCCACCCGGACGCTCACCGTGCCGTCACGCCCGGACCTCGGCGCGCGCCGCCGAGCGCGACTCCCAGACCATGGCGACGAGGACGACCGCCGCACCCGCGACCGCGAGGAGCACGGGCACGACGACCGACCCCGTGGGCGCGAGGAGGGTGCCGTCGTCCTCCTGCCACGGCCACAACGCACGGAGCGAGCCGATCATGAGCCCGGCCAGGACGGCCATCGTGCCCTGCCGACGGTGGTGCAGGAGCCACTGGAGCAGCTTGACGAAGGACGCGAGCCCGACCGCCGCGCCGAGGACGAACGCCCCGACGAAGGCCAGGTCACGGTCGGACAGCGCCTGCTGCACCGGCACGTAGAGACCCATCGCGAGCAGCACGAACGAGCCGGAGACGCCGGGGAGCACCAGGGCGTTGATCGCGATGGCGGCACCGAGGAAGACGAACCAGAGCGACGGGTCCTCGACCTGGCCCGGCGGAAGGCTCGTCAGCAGGAAGCCCGCGACGGCGGCGGCGACCAGGAGCACACCGTCGAGCACGCGGAACCGACCCGGCATGAGTCGCAGCGGCACGGCGACGGAGACGACGATCATGCCGAAGAAGACGGATCGCACCTGGACCGGGTAGGACTCCAGCAGCGGCGCGATGAGCCGCAGCGACAGGAGCAGGACGACCACCATCCCGGCGAGGACCGGGACGAGCAGCGCCCAGTCCAGCGACCGCAGCGCCTGGAGCGCCGGACGGACGCCGCGGCGCCGCACGAGGCCGGTGACGAGCTCGCGACCCGCGTGCACGACCTGGCTCGCCGCGTCGATCAGGTCGTCGTAGAGCCCGACGACGAGAGCGATCGTGCCGCCCGAGATGCCGGGCACGGACTCCGCCGCCCCGACGAGCCCCCCGCGGATCGCGTACCCGGGCGCCGAGCGCCACGAGGTGCGCGGGCGGGCGAGGTGCGCGGGGTGCTCGTCGTGCGCGGGGTGCACGTCCTGCGCGTCGTGGGCGCGGGCGGGCTGCTCGTCGGGAGGCGTGTTCGTCACCCGCGAAGGGTAGCCGCTCGGCCACTAGGCTGGCCGTGGACCGAACCCCGGACAGAAGGAGCGCAGCGTGACCGAGCGTGCGATCGAGTCGTGGCTCACCGACATGGACGGCGTGCTCGTCCACGAGGGCCACGCGATCCCCGGTGCGCCGGAGTTCGTCCGGGCCCTGCGGGAGAAGGGACGGCCGTTCCTCATCCTCACGAACAACTCGATCTTCACGGCGCGCGACCTGCGGGCCCGCCTCGCGGCCTCCGGGATCGACGTTCCCGAGGAGTCGATCTGGACGTCGGCGCTGGCCACCGCCCAGTTCCTCACGGACCAGATCCCGAACGGCAGCGCCTACGCGGTCGGTGAGGCCGGGCTGACGACCGCGCTGTACGAGGCGGGCTACACGCTCACCGAGTCCGACCCGGACTACGTGGTGCTGGGCGAGACCCGCACGTACTCGTTCGAGGCGATCACCAAGGCGATCCGCCTCGTCCTCGGCGGCTCGCGATTCATCTGCACCAACCCGGACACGACCGGCCCGTCCCAGGAGGGCCCGCTGCCCGCCACGGGCGCGGTCGCCGCGATGATCACGGCTGCGACCGGGCGCGATCCGTACTTCGTCGGCAAGCCGAACCCGATGATGTTCCGCTCGGCGCTCAACCGCATCGACGCGCACTCCGAGAAGACGGCGATGATCGGCGACCGCATGGACACCGACGTCGTCGCGGGCATCGAGGCCGGGCTGTACACCTACCTCGTCATGACGGGGTCGACCACGATGTCCGACGTCGACCGGTTCCCGTTCCGGCCGAGCAAGGTCGTCGACTCCGTCGCGGACCTCGTCGACCTGGTCTGACGCTCTCCGCTCCCGGTACCCCGCACGCACGACGGCGCCCGGTCACCTCGCGAGGTGACCGGGCGCCGTCGTGCGTGGTGCCGGCGGCTCAGGCGGCCGCGACCGCCTGGGTGCGTACCGCCCGACGGCGCCGCGCGACGGGTCGCGCGACCAGGAGGGCCGCCCCCGTCAGCAGCAGGGTCCCGGCGAGGAGCGCGAGACTGCCCGCGTCGGAGCCCGTCGAGGCGAGCGCCCCGGAGTACGCGTCGCACTCGACGTCGCCGCCGATCGGGAAGCTGAACGTCACCGGCGAGAGCGCGGTGCCGGCCTCGTAGAACCCGGCGAACGCCTTCGCCCCGGCGGCCGTGAGGGTCGCGGGCGCGCCGCTCCACGTGATCGTCGAGCCCGACGTCGCCTTCTTGCCCGACAGGTCCAGGCTCGCGAACGCGACGCCGTTCGACGAGGACGTGTTGCCCTCCATGTCGCTGCTCCGGACGTCGACCACGAGCGTGCCGGTCGAGCCGTTCACGACGACGCGCGGGTTGCTGATCCGCAGGTCGAGGATGCCCTCGTGCCCGGAGAACGACACCGAGCCGCCGAAGCTCGCGCGGCCCTTGCCGAGGTCCGTGTTGAACGAGCCCTTGCCGCCGCTCCACGTGAACGCCGAGCCGTTGTCGCCGACGCCGCTCGTCGAGACCGAGCCCTTCGCGATCGGGCCGGTGACGTACGCGCGGAACCGGTCGCTCACGCCCCACGAGAGGGTCGCACCGTTGACGCCCTGGGCGAAGCACTGCTCCGCCGCGCTCCCCGAGCCCGTGCCGGTACCGGTGGTCCCGGTGCCCACGATCGTGATCGGGGCCGACGCCGTGTGGTTCGCGCCGATCAGGAGCAGCGTGTGCTCGCCCGGCGCGACGTCCGTCGGGATCGTCACCGTCGAGGTCGCAGCGCCGCCCGCGTTCGCGGCGACGCCTGTCGCGAGCGTGCGCGGCGTGGAGCGGATCTCCGTGCGGATGCCGGTCTCGCCCGCGCCGAACCCGACGCCGCTGATCGTGACCTCGTCGCCCGGTGCGGCCTGCGACACCGAGAGCGTCGCCTTCGCCGGGTCGGTCGTGCCACCCGTCGAGCCGTCACCCGGGGTGCCGATCGTGCCGCCGTCGCCACCGGGGGTCGACGTCAGGGCACCGACGGTGAACGTCACCGGGGCGAGTGCCTCGCCAGCGCCGTAGAAGCCCGAGAAGGCCGTGGAGCCGGCCGCCGTGAGCGTCGCCGCGGCGTCCGCGTACGTCACCGCGCCGTCCGTCGCCGTCGTCGGGGCCGGGAGCGCGAGCGTCGCGAACTCGACGCCCTTCGCGGCGAACGTCGTCCCGTCGAGGTTCGACGACGTCACATCGAGCAGGAGCGTACCGGCGCGGGGACCGTCGACCCGCACGCGAGGGTCGGACACCGTGAGGCTGAGCAGCCCGTCGTGCCCCGAGAACTGGACCGAACCGCGGTAGCCCGTGGACGTGCCCGTCACCGGAGCCGCCCAGGGCGTGGACTGCGGGAACGTGAACGTCTTCCCGGAGACCGCCGCGCCCGCGCTCGCCGTGGCGCCGCCCTTCGCGATCGGGCCCTGGATGTAGTCCACGAACGAGCCGCGCACACCCCAGCTCAGGCTCCCGACGGTCGTCGGCGTCGTGGGCTCCGGGTCGACCGGTCCGGGCTGCTGGACCGCGACCGGGGTGAACGTGTCGAGGCTGCGGTCGGTCGCGGAGAGGCCGTGCGCGGCCGAGGTCGCGACGACGTACTCCTTCGACGGGTCGAACGAGCCCGCCGGGACCGTCAGCGTCGTGGTGAACGCGCCGTCGACCACCTGCTGCGGCATGACCCAGCCGAGCTGGAGCCACCCCGAGGCGACGAGCGGGCCGGAGCCGTCCCAGATCGACTTCTCCCCGACGAGCACGTACGCCCCGAACCGGGCACCGTCACCCACGAACCCGGTCCCGGAGACCGTGAACGTGTTCTCCACCGCCGGGTCCACCGCGCCCGACGGCGACACCGTCACCGTCGGCGTGGGCCCCGGGGCGGGGAGGGTGACGGTGAGCGTCGTGCTGCCGGTCACCCCGAGGTCGGACGTCACGACGACGGGGACGGACCCCGCCGCGGTGTCGGCCGGGACGGTGAGCACGACCGTCGCGCCGTCGCGCGTGTACGTCGCGGCCTTGCCGCCGAACGTCACACCCTTGACCTGGTCGCCCTCGACGAGCCCGCCCACCGTGAGCCGCACGGTGGCGCCGGCCTCGACCGTCGTCGACGCGGGCGTGACCGTGAGCGACGCGGGAACGTCGTAGGCGACCGGGACGTACAGCTCCTGAGCCGCGTTGACCACGCTGCTCGCGGGGTACGTGTAGACGCCGTAGCGGCCGCCCTCCAGCGCCGCGGGGTTCTTCACGACGAGGCGCGCCTCGAACGTGCCGTCCTCGGCGATCTCCGTCCAGGCGGCGCGGATCGCGCCCTGGTACTGCGCCGGGACCTGGTCGAGGACGGACGCCGCGAGGGCCCACGTCTGCGACCCGACCTTCCGGGTCGACGACGCCGCACCCTCGGACGGGCGCCACTGCTCGGCGAAGCTGCCGAACACGACGTACGTGCCCTGCGGGAGGTTCGCCGGGATCGGCATGCCCCGACCGCCGACGTTGCCCGCGGGGTCGAAGCCGGAGCCCTTGACGACGATCGTGTCGCCGACCTGGACCGCGGTGTCACCGAGCGGCGTGGAGCCGTCCGCGGCGTAGACGTCGATCGCGGGCTCCCACGCGGGGACCTCGTCCTCGCCGAACGCGAGGGTGACCGGAGCCGTCTTCTTGGCCTCGGCGTTCGCGTCGTTCGGGCCGCTCGCCACGAAGTGCGCGCGCTGGCCCGTCGGCTCGAGGTACGCCAGGAACGCGTCGGTGTACTGCTGCGACGACGACGTCACGAGGACCCGGCCGGCGCCCAGCGCCTCCGGGTCGACGGTGAACGTCGCGACGTCGACGCGCGTCGGAGCGGACGAGTCCGCCGCGTCCGTGAGGTTGTCCCACGACACGGCGGCGGACAGCACGCCGTGCCCCGCCTCGTCGACGCGCGCCGTGAGGTCCTCGAGCTGGAGCCAGTAGAACGGCGTGTTGCCCGCGTACGTGTTCTTCCACGTGAGGCGGACCGCACCGGAGAGGGTCAGGTCCGTGCCACCGTCGGCCTGCGCCACGGCGGTGACGGGGAGCCCGAAGGTGCCGTCGGCGGTGACGCCGCCCGTGACCTGCTTGTCGTTGTAGTACGAGAAGACGCGGTCGGAGACCTTCCACGAGACGGTGCCGTGCGTCGTCCCCGGGTCCGCGATCTGCGGGAACGGCGCGCTGACCGGCTCCTGCGGCTCCGGCTGCTGCACCGCGACCGGGGTGAACGTGTCGAGGCTGCGGTCCGTCGCCGAGAGCCCGTGCGCCGCCGACGTCGCGACCACGTACTCCTTCGACGGGTCGAGCTTCCCGGCCGCGACGGTCAGCGCCGTCGTGAACGCCCCGTCACGCACCTGCGCCGCCGGGACGAACCCCTGCGCGAGCCAGCCCGTCGACACGAGCGGACCGCTGCCGTCCCAGATCGACTTCTCGCCGACGAGCACGTACGCCCCGAACCGCGCACCCGCGCCCACGAACCCGGTGCCCGAGACCGTGAACGTGTTCTCCACCGCCGGGTCCACCGGGGTCGACGGCGACACGGTCACCTTCGGGTCGGCGACGGGCTCCGGCTCGGGCTCGACGGCGGTCACGGTGTGCGCGACGGCGGCCGACGCCGAGGCGACGAACGCCGCCGGGTCGGCGGGCGTGAAGGCCGCGCCGAGGTCGTGGCTCCCCGTGGCGAGGGCCGTCGTCTCGAGGCGCGCGACGCCGTCGGACACGGGGGCGGTGCCGAGCGAGGCACCGCCGTCGCGGAACTCGACCGTGCCCGCCGCGGCGGGCGCGACGGTCGCGGTGAGCGTCACCGTGCCGCCCGCCTGCGACGTGCCGGACGGCGCGACGCCCAGCGTCGTCGTCGTCGCCACCGCGGGGGCCACCGGCGCCGGGACGTCCAGGGTCGCGGTGAGCGTCGAGATCGGCTGGCCCACGTAGCCCGCGAACTGCGGGTCGACCGCGCCGACGCCCGGGCCGAACGCACCGTTCGCGGTGAGGACGAGCGTGTCGCCCTGGCGCGTCCTGCCGACTGCGACCTCGGCGACGACGACATCGTCGGAGACGGCGCCCGACGACGTGAAGTCCGCGGTGAGCACGCCCGACGTCTCGCCGGTGACGGCGAGCCGGACGTCGGAGATCGTCAGGTCGAGCGCGCCACCGTGCGCGGAGTAGTTCACGGAGCCGCCGAGGCGGACCGTGCCGACCCCCGTCCCGGCGTCGACGGTCCCGGACGCGGACGGGTAGACGGACTTCCCGCCCACGAGCGCGGGCGTGATGGTGCCCGCGCCACCGACGTAGCCCGTCCACGAGTCCTTGAAGTTCCAGGTGGCCGAGCCGCCCTGGATGTCCGTCGGCGCGGCCTGCGCCGGGGCGGCGACGCCCGCGACGGTCAGGCCCGCGGCGAGCGACGCGGCGAGGAACGAGGCGAGGGCGCGGCGGACGCGTCTCGGCGGTGAAGTGCGCACAAGGTCTCCCGTGCTGGTCCGTGCGTGTCCCGGAGAGCGGGACGGCGGGGTCTGGACGAGGGTGATCTGACACCCCGTCGGCAACGGACTGTATAAGGCTCGCCTCACCAAAGCAAGGTAAGCCTGCCCTATGCGAGTGTGACCCGCGCCTCGGTGCACGACGACGCCCCGCGGCCAGGCCACGGGGCGTCGAGCGGAGGGCGGCGTCGCGCCGGGACCAGGCTGGGGTCAGACCGGTCAGACCGGTCAGGCGAGGCCGAGGTCCTCCAGGCTGAACAGGAAGTGGTACGGCACCCCGAGCGCCTCGATCTTCTCGCCCGCCCCGGTCGCGCGGTCGACGATCGTCGCGACTCCGACGACCTCCCCGCCCGCCGCGCGCACGGCCTCGATCGCGGTGATGGGCGACCCGCCCGTCGTCGTGGTGTCCTCGACGACGACGACCTTGCGGCCCGCGACGTCCGGGCCCTCGATCTGACGCTGCATGCCGTGCGCCTTCGCCGCCTTGCGGACCACGAACGCGTCGAGGTCCTGCCCGCGCGACGCCGCGGCGTGCAGGAGCGCCGTCGCGATGGGGTCGGCCCCGAGCGTCAGGCCGCCCACGGCGTCGACCTCGGCCGTCCCGAGCCCGCGCTCCTCGAGAAGGTCGAGGAGCTGGTGCCCGATGAGCGGTGCCGCGCGGTGGTGCAGCGTCACACGACGCAGGTCGACGTAGTAGTCCGCCTCCTTGCCGGAGGAGAGCGTCACCCGGCCGTGCACGACGGCGAGCTCACGGATGAGGGCGAGCAGCTGCTCGCGGGGCGTCGAGGCGAGCGTCGAGGCGGAGTCAGTAGTCACGGTCGCCAGGGTAGTCGGCGGGGCGCCGACCGTCAGGACCCCGGGCACGCCCGGCTCCTCACGCGCTGGCCGGCTCCGCCGGGCTCGCGCCGAAGGGCCCGTACGTCTCGCCGCCCACCCGCTCGGCGTCGTCGATGTAGCGGACCAGGGCCGCGCGAGAACGGGCCAGCGTGTCGATCTGGTCGTCCACCCGATCCAGCCGCGCCCGCAGGGCGGTCAGCAGCTCCGGGCATCCCACGAGCTCCGGGGCCTCTCCGGTGGCGCACGGCAGCAGGTAGCCGATGTCCTCGGTGGACAGCCCGGCGTCGAGCAGGTGGCGGATCTGCCGCACCGTGACCAGGTCGGCCTCGTCGTAGCGGCGGTACCCGCCCGCGGTGCGACCCGGCTCCAGCAACCCCTGTGCCTCGTAGTACCGGAGCTGGTGGGCCTTGACCCCGCTCCGACGGCTCAGCTCTCCGATGTGCACGACGCCCCCTTGACCTTCAGACCGGTCTGAACCTCGACCATGCTGCCATGACACACCACACGAGCACCCAGACCAGCACCGAGACCAGCTCGGCGACGGGCACCGACGTGACGGTCATCGGCCTGGGACTGATGGGCCGGGCACTGGCAGACGCGGTCCTGACGGCGGGGCACCGGGTGACGGTGTGGAACCGCACGGCCGCGAAGGCGGAGGGACTCGTCTCCCGAGGTGCGCGGCTCGCCGACTCGGTCGAGAGCGCGGTCCTCGCGAGCCCCGTGAGCATCGTCTGCGTCTCGGACTACGCGTCGCTCCAGCAGGCGTTCGCGTCGGTCTCCGGGGACCTCGACGGCCGCGTCCTGGTCAACCTGACCTCGGGCGACCCCGAGCAGGCCCGCGAGCTGGCCCGTTGGGCCGACCAGGCGGGCGCCCACACTCTCGACGGCGCGATCATGGCGGTGCCGTCGACCATCGGCACCGCCGACGCGATCATCCTGCTGAGCGGCTCGGGGACGGCCTTCGAGACCCACCAGCCCCTCCTCGCCGCGCTGGGAGACGCGACCTTCCTCGGTGACGACCACGGCCTGGCGGCGCTGTACGACGTCGCCGGCCTCAGCGTGATGTGGGGCGTCCTGAACGCCTGGCTCCAGGGGGTGGCGCTGCTGAGCACCGCGGGCGTCGACGCGTCCGCCTTCACGCCGTTCGCGGCGCAGGTCGCGCAGGAGACGGTCGGATGGCTGCCCGGGTATGCCGACCAGGTCGACCGCGGCTCCTTCACGCCCGACGACGCGACGATCGCGACCCATGCGGGCGGGATCGCCCACCTGGTCAGGGTGAGCGAGGAGCTGGGCGTCGACGCCGAGCTCCCGCGGCTGTTCGGGTCCGTGGCGGCTCGCGCGATCGCCGCCGGCCACGCGGACAGGAGCTACCCCGCCCTGATCGAGCAGCTCGCCCCGGGCTCGAGGGCGTCCTGACGGACGAGACCGACGGGTAGGGCACCCGGCCCCCGCGTCCGCGCCGGCGACGTCGACCCGGTGGTCAGCGGTACTTGCCGATCGCCCGGACGGCGGAGCGCGGCATCGCCCGCAGGGCGGCCGACGCGACGCGGTAGCGCACCGACGGGGTCGAGATGACGACGCCGCGCCGCACGTCCGCGAGCGCCGCCGCGACGACCCGGTCGGCGTCGAGCCACGCGAGGTCCGGCAAGACGGACTTGTCGATGCCGGCTCGGTCGTGGAACTCGGTGTGCGTGAACCCGGGGCACAGGACGGTCGCCGAGACCCCGGTACCGTGCAGCTCGACGGCGAGGCCCTCCGTGAACGAGCGCACCCACGCCTTCGCGGCCGCGTACGTGCCGCCCGCGGTGAGCGCGGCCACGGACGCGACGTTGAGGATCGCGCCGCGTCCGCGCTCCGTCATCTGCCCGGCCGCGGCGTGCGACAGGACCATGACCGCCCGGACCATGACGTCGAGCGCGCGCAGCTCGACGTCGAGGTCTCCGCCGACGAAGTGCTGGTGGGTCGCGAAGCCCGCGTTGTTGACGAGCAGGCCGACCGGGCGCTCGTCCGGGCCGCCGGTGGTGGCGAGCCGCGCGGCCACGCGCGCGACGTCGTCGGGCACGGAGAGGTCCGCGGGCAGCACCTGGACGCGGACGCCCGCCGCGGCCCGGATCTGGGCCGCGACGTCCTCGAGCCGTGCCTCGTCGCGCGCGACGAGCACGAGGTCGTGCCGCGCCGTGGCGAGCTGCCACGCGAACTCCAGGCCCAGGCCGGCGCTCGCGCCGGTGATGAGTGCTGTCGCCATGGCCACAGCCTACGGGCGCCCGGGGACCCGGACGCCCGCAGGCGCGGCGCGGCGACGTCTCACGGTGCGGGCGGCTTGACCGCGAGCACGGGGCACCTCGCCCCGAGGAGGATCTGCTGCGCGGTGGACCCGAGGACGAGCTTCCCCACGGGCGTGCGGTGGCGGACCCCGACGACCACGAGGTCGGCCGCCACCTCGGCGGCGACCCCGAGCACGACCTCCGCCGGGAGCGCGGACGACTGCAGGTGCCGCACCGTGTACTCGATGCCCGCACCCTCGAGGAGCGTGCCGACCTCGACGAGCTGGTCGTGGTCGGCCCACCGGGGGTCGACGAGGCGGTCGCCGCGCGTCGTGTTGACCACGACGACGTCCGTCCCGAGGAGCAGGGCCGCGCGCCCGGCGGCCCGGGTCGCGGCGGTCCCGAGGTCACCGGGCGCGAACGCGAGGACGACGGTCATCAGCGCACCTCCTGGTCCTGGGCCTCGACGCGGACGTCCTCCGCGAGGTCGGCGAGCTCCGCACCGGCGCGGCGCTCGCGGCGGCGCAGCCACAGCCCGCCGATCACGACGACCGCGATGAGCGCGTACGCCGTGGCGGCGAACGGGCTGGCCACGAGGGTCGTGAGGTCCCCCTGGCTGATCGCGAGCGAGCGGCGCAGGCGGTCCTCGGCCATGGGGCCGAGGATCATGCCCACGACCATCGGTGCGACGGGGTAGCCGTAGCGGCGCATGAAGAAGCCGACCACCCCGATGACGAGCAGGACGAGGACGTCCACCGGGGAGAAGTTCAGCGCGTACGAGCCCAGCGCGCCGAACAGGAGGATCCCCGCGTACAGGTAGTGCCGCGGGATCTGGAGCACCTTCACCCACATGCCGACGAGCGGCAGGTTCAGCACGACGAGCATGAGGTTGCCGACGTACAGGCTCGCGACGAGCGCCCAGACGAGCGCCGACTGGTTCTCGAACAGCAGCGGGCCGGGCTGGATGCCGTACGACTGGAAGGCGACGACGATGATCGCCGCGGTCGCCGTCGTCGGCAGCCCCAGGGTGAGCAGCGGCACGAGGACGCCGGTCGACGCGGCGTTGTTCGCCGCCTCCGGGCCCGCGACGCCCTCGATCGCGCCCTTGCCGAACTCGTCCTTGTGCTTGCCGGCGGCCTTGCGCTCGGCGGCGTAGGACAGGAACGTCGCGACGTCCGCCCCGCCCGCCGGGATCGTCCCGACGGGGAACCCGATCGCGGTCCCGCGCAGCCACGGCTTCCAGGAGCGCCGCCAGTCCTCGCGCTTCATCCACGAGCGCCACCCCTTCTCCACCGGGATGACGTGCACGGGGCCGTGGCGCAGGCGGGAACCGACGTACAGGGCCTCGCCGACGGCGAACAGCCCGACCGCGACGATGACGACGTCGATGCCGTCGGCGAGCGTCGGCACGCCGAACGTGAACCGCTGCTGGCCCGTGAGGGTGTCCGTGCCCATGAGGCCGAGGAACAGCCCCAACGACAGGGACGCCATGCCGCGCGGCACCGACGACCCGAGGAGCGCGCCGACCGTCACGAACGCGACGACCATGAGGGCGAAGTAGTCGGGCTCGCCGAGCTGGACGGCCCACCGCGCCACGTACGGCGCGACGAAGGTCAGCGCCACGGTCGCGACGGTCCCGGCGACGAAGGAGCCGATGGCGGCCGTGGCGAGCGCCGCGGCACCCCGCCCGAGCTTCGCCATCCGGTTGCCCTCGAGGGCCGTGACGATGGACGCCGACTCGCCGGGGGTGTTGAGCAGGATCGACGTCGTCGACCCGCCGTACATGCCGCCGTAGTAGATGCCCGCGAACACGATGATCGCGGCGGTCGCGTCGAGCGAGTACGTGAGCGGCAGGAGCAGCGCGATCGTCATGGCCGGGCCGATGCCCGGCAGCACGCCGACCGCCGTCCCGACGAACACGCCGAACAGCGCGTAGAGCAGGTACACGGGCTGCACGACGGTCGCGAACCCGTCCAGCAGCGCGGAGAGGTTATCCACGGAGCCAGGTCACCCCCTCGAGGAGGGGACCGGGCGGGAGCGACAGGCCGAGCAGGCCGCCGAACACCACCTGGACCAGCAGGGCCAGGAGCGCGCCGAGCACGATCGCGCGCCACCAGGGGCGGGCGCCGAGCACGATCGCGCCCCCGGCGAAGAGGACCGTCGCGGCGACCGGCCAGCCGAGCAGGTTGATCGTGTAGACGTGCGCGAGCAGGAGCGCTGCGAGCAGGCCGACCGTCCTCCAGTCGGTGGGGGCGTCGGGGTCGACGTCCTCGCCCTCCTCGGGACGGCCGAGGCGGCCGCGCCAGACGGCGACGAGCAGGCCCAGGCCGGCGACGAGCAGCATGCCGCCCACGAGGTACGGGAAGGCGCGCGGCCCGAGCGTGCTCGCCGACCCGGGCACGACGATCGACCCGGCGTCGACGAGCACGAAGACCCCGAGGGCCGCGACCGTCCCGGCGACGACGAGCTCGCCGGGACGCCGCCGGGGACCCGCGGTGGGGGTGTCGTCCGCGGGTACCCCGGCGGCCGGTGCGCCGACGGGTGCGTCGGCGGCCGGGGCCTGCGTCGTCCCGGGGCGGGGGACGGCGTCGGCCGGTTCGGGGACGTCGGCACTCACGGGGCGACCAGCCCGATGTCGACGAGGGTCTTCTGGATGTCGGCGATGTTCTCCGTGAGGTACGACTCGAACTCCGAGCCGAGGAGGAACGCGTTGTCCCAGCCCTTGTCCTCGAGCGTGACCTGCCACTCCTCGGACGTCGCCATCTCCTCGACCAGGGTCTCCAGCGCCTCACGGTCGGCGGCGCTGAGGTCGCCCGGCGCCACCACGCCGCGCCAGTTCGTCAGGTGGACGTCGTAGCCCTCCTCGATCGCGGTCGGGGTGTCGGGGAGCGTCGTCGTCCGCCCGCCGCCCGAGACGGCCAGCGCGCGCACCTCGCCGGCGTTGATCTGCTCGGCGTACTCGGCGACGCCCGAGATCCCGGCGCTGACCTTGTTGCCGAGGAGCGCCGCCAGCGACTCGCCACCACCCGAGTACGGGACGTAGTTGAGCTTCGTCGCGACGTCCTCGGGGGCGACGCCCGCGGCCTGCAGCAGCATGCCCGCGAAGATGTGGTCGGCCCCGCCCGCGGAACCGCCCGTGATCGACACGTCCTTGCCGTTCGCGACGACGTCCGCGACGAGGTCCTCGAGCGTCTGGTAGGGGGACTCGGCGGGGACGACGACGACCAGCTGCTCCTCCGTGAGACGCGCGATGGGCGTCGTGTCCTCGAGGCGGGCCTGCGACTCGTTGGTCTCGACCGCGCCGACCATCACGAGCCCCATGACCATGAGGGTGTGGGGCTCGGCCGTGTTGGCGAGCGACGCGAGCCCGACGGTGCCACCCGCACCGCCCACGTTGGTGACGGTCGCCGTGTCGACGAGGCCGGTCTCCTGCAGGTTCTGCTGCATCGCGCGGCCGGTCTGGTCCCAGCCGCCGCCGGGGTCGGCCGGCACGATGATCTCCAGCTCGTCGACGGACACCGCGTCGGCGGACGCGTCGGCCGACCCGCCGCCCTGCGGCGTGCTCGGCTCGAGCCCCGAGCATGCGGCGAGCGTGAGGCTGAGGCCGACCGCGACGGCTGAGACGGTGAGCGCGGAGCGCGGACGGACGGGGTGCCCGGAGAGCGGGCGGACGACGGATCGCATGTCTCCTCCTTGAGCGGGCCCGCACCGGCGCGGACCCGACGACCTGGTCCGGGGAGCGTAGGAGCGGCACGCCCGCCGCCACGGCCTGCGGTCGTAGTGGACGTTGCGGTCGATCCGGTGGTTCCGGCCGTTGCGGACGTTGCGGTCGTTGTGGTCACGGCGGCGACAGCGGTCGCCGCACGCTGGTGCACACTTGTCCGGTGGGTCGGGCAGTGTCGCTCCGGGTGCAGCTCCTCGTGCTGCAGGTCGCCATCGTGCTCCTGGTCGTCTCGGCCGCGGGCGGCGTCGCGTCGGCGCTCCAGCAGCGCCAGCTCCGCGACGCGTACCTCGACCGCATGACGGCGGTCGCGCTGTCCGTGGCCCGCCTGCCGGCGATCATCGACGCGTTCGACGACGACGACCCCGCCGCCACGATCCAGCCCATCGCGGAGGTCATCCGCGAGGCGTCCGACGTCACGTACGTCGTCGTGACGAACGACGAGGGCGTGCGGTACTCCCACCCGGAACCCGACCGGATCGGCGAGCCGGTCTCGACCGACCCGTCGGTGCCGCTGTCCGGCCAGGTGTGGACGGGGACGCAGACGGGCACGCTCGGCGAGTCCTGGCGCGTCAAGGTCCCCGTGTTCGGCCCGGACGGCGAGGTCATCGGCACGGCGAGCGTCGGCATCCTGGAGTCCGAGCTCGCGGACGACCTCGCGGACGACCTCGGCTGGCTCCTGGCCGCGCTCAGCGTCGCCGCCGCGCTGGGGGTCGTGTGCGCGGCGTTCGTCACGCGCATGGTCCGGCGGCGCATCTTCCGGCTCGAGCCCGGACAGATCGCGGCCCTGCTCGAGACGCGCGACGCGATGCTCCACGGCATCTCGGAGGGGGTCGTCGCGCTCGACCGCGAGGGGAACGTCGTGCTCGTGAACGACGAGGCGCAACGCCTGCTCGGCCTCGGGGCGACCGCGGACGTCGTGGGGCGCCCGGCCCGTGACGTCCTCGACCCGCAGGTCCTCGCGCTCGTCCCGGACGGCACGCCCGCGCCGGGCCCCGGCACGCCGGGGCCGGGGATCGACGACGGCGGCACGCTCGTGCTCGCGGGCGAGCGGGTCCTCCTCGCCCGCGCGGACCGGGCCCGGGTCGAGGGCCGCGCCGTCGGCACCGTCCTCGTGCTGCGCGACCACACGGAGCTGCACGCGCTCCTGCGCGACCTCGACGGCGCTCGCGGCCTCACCGACGCGCTGCGCGCCCAGTCGCACGAGTTCGCGAACAAGCTCCATGTCGTGTCCGGGCTGCTCGAGCTGGGACGCTCGGACGAGGCGGTGGCGTTCATCGAGCGGGCGGGTCACGGTGGCCTGCTGACGGCGTCCGGCACCGCGCCGGGGGTCCACTCCCCCGAGATCGCCGCTCTCCTGCTCGTGAAGGCCACCACGACGCGGGAGCGCGGGGCGCTCCTGGAGGTCGACCCGGGCGCGCACCTCGCCGCACCCTGCACGCCGGACGAGGACGCGCTGCACGGCGACGTGCTGACGGTGCTCGGCAACCTCGTGGACAACGCCGTGGAGGCGGCGGGTCAGGGCGGGCGCGTGCGCGTCCACGTCACGGACGGCGGGACGGACGACAGGTCCGGCGAGGGCGCGTCGCGGTCCGTGCGGGTCGTCGTCGAGGACGACGGTCCCGGCATCCCCGCCCGGGCGCGCGCCCTGGTGTTCTCCGCCGGGTACACGACGAAGGCGGGGCCGCAGGGCCGGGGCATCGGGCTCGCGCTCGTGCACCGGGTCGTCGCCCGCCGCGGCGGGTCGGTGCGCGTCACGGCGTCCGACCTCGGCGGTGCGCGCGTGACCGCGCTCCTGCCCCGTCCCGGCACGTCCCGGGCCGTGACCGCCGCGCGCCCGGCCGCCGCCGCTCCTGCCCCCGGGGCCGCACGGTGATCGCGGCCCGGCGTCCCGGGGCGGGGCGCGACGTCGTCGACGACCGCCTGCGGACCCTCGTCGTCGAGGACGACCCGACGATCGCGCGCCTGCACCGGGGCTTCGTGGAGTCGCACCCGCGGTTCGTCGTCGTGGGCGAGGCCAGGACGGCGGCGGAGGCGCTGCGCGCCTTCGCCCTGCTCGACCCCGACGTCGTCCTGCTCGACATCTACCTGCCCGACGCCACCGGGCTGCACGTGCTGCGCCAGATCCGGCGCCGCCCGTCACCTCCCGTCGACGTCATCGCGACGACCGCGGCGCGCGAGCTGGAGAGCGTCCGTCAGGCGATGGCGGGAGGCGTGCAGCACTACCTCGTGAAGCCCTTCACCGCGGCCGTGCTGCGGGGGCGCCTGGACGAGGTGGTGCGGCTGCGCGACGAGCTGCGGGCCGCGGGCGACGAGCTGGACCAGGACGCGGTCGACCGGCTCGTGCGGCGCGGCGCGGGGACGCCGACGCTCCCGAAGGGGCTGTCGGCGCGCAGCCTGCGGCTCGTCGCCGACGCGCTCGCCGCCGCGTGCGCGGAGTCCGCCGACGCGTCCGCCGGCGAGGTCGCCGAGCTCACGGGCATGTCCCGGGTCAGCGCGCGGCGTTACCTCGAGCACCTCGTGGAGACCGGCGTCGCGGACGTCGCGCCGCGCTACGGCGCCGCGGGCCGCCCGGAGAACGGCTACCGACCGGCCTGAGCGCCCGGCGGCGCGGCCCGGGCTCGCGCCCACGAGGACGTACGGTGGGGCCCGTGCGCCTCGCGACCTGGAACATCAATTCCGTCCGTGCCCGCGTCGACCGGGCGGTCGCGTTCCTCGAGCGGACGGGGACCGACGTCCTCGCGCTCCAGGAGACCAAGTGCACGGACGCGCAGTTCCCCGTCGCACCGTTCGAGGCGGCCGGGTACGAGGTCGCGCACGTGGGCGTGAACCAGTGGAACGGCGTCGCGGTCGTCTCGCGCGTCGGCCTGGACGACGTCGAGACCTCCTTCCCCGGCCAGCCCGCCTTCGGCGAGAAGGTCGAGGCGCGCGCGCTCGGCGCGACGTGCGGCGGCGTGCGCGTGTGGAGCCTGTACGTGCCGCACGGCCGCGAGGTCGGGGACCCGCACTACGCGTACAAGCTCCGGTGGCTCGACGAGCTCCGTACGCAGGCCGCGGGCTGGCTCGCGGACGACCCGGCGGCGCAGGTCGCGCTCGTCGGCGACTGGAACGTGGCCCCGCTGGACACCGACGTGTGGGACGTCGCGGCCTTCGCGGGCAAGACGCACGTGACACCCGCCGAGCGCGACGCCTTCGCCGCGTTCGGCGCGGCCGGGTACACCGAGGTCACGCGCGAGGCGATCCCCGCCGAGCACACCTACACCTACTGGGACTACCAGCGGCTGCGCTTCCCTCGGAACGAGGGCATGCGGATCGACTTCGCCTACCTCTCCCCCGCCGCGCGCGCCCGCGTGACCCGCGTGGCGATCGACCGCGACGAGCGCAAGGGCAAGGGTGCGTCGGACCACGTGCCGGTCGTCGTCGACCTCGCCGGGTGACCGTCCCGCGCACCCTGTGGGCGGTGGCCCGCCCCCGGCCCTGCCTCGCTACGGTGTGTCCATGACCACCCCACCCGTCCCGCCGTACGGGTCCCCCGACGAGCCCGTCGACCCGTACGCCGCACCGCGCCCGCACCAGCCGCCGCTCACCCCGTACAACCCGCCGTCGGACGACCCGGTGCCGGAGCAGGGCGGCTTCGTCACCCCGTCCGGCGCGGGCGGCGGGTACGGCGGGCAGCCGGGGACGGGATCTCCCTACGGCGCTCCCGCCGCGCCGCCCGGGCCGGCGTCCCCGTACGGTCCCGGCGCGGGCACGGCTCCCGGGTACCTCTACGGCGGCGACCCGGGCTACGGATACCCCCCGTCCGGCCCCCCGGGGTACCCGGGCCACGCGGCCTACCCGCCCGCCTACGGCGCGCCCTACGTGGCGCCCCCGCGCACGAACGGCCTGGCCCTCGCCTCGATGATCGTCTCGATCGTCAGCCTGGTGCTGTGCGCGGGCTTCCCCGCGATCGTCGGCCTCGTGCTCGGGATCGTCGCGCTCAACCAGGTGATGCGGGACGGGACGCGCGGCCGCGGGTTCGCCGTGACGGGCATCGTGGTGGGCGCCGTGGGCACGGCGTTCGCGATGCTCGTCGTCCTCGCCGCGACGTTCAGCGAGCCGTGATCATGAGCGACGACGACCTCTTCGCCCCGCCGGGTGGGCCCGCCGCCCGGCCTCCCGCGCAGCCGCCCGCACAGCCGTCGGCGGCCCGCGGTACGACCCCCGGCGCGCCGCCGCCGACGCCCGCGGCTCCCCCTGCGCCCGGCCAGGGCCAGGGATCGGCCCCGGTGCCGCCCACCTCCTCGACCGACCCCGGTTTCGCGTCGGAGACCTACTACGCCCCCGGCTGGCAGCCCGCCACACCTCGCGTCGAGCCGCTCGCCGTCGCGAGCGTCCCTGCGGGCGTGGTGCTCGGGCCGGTCGGGATCGGGCTCGGGGCCGCGGGGCTCTCGCGCGTGCGGGCACGGGGGACGCGCGGGCGCGGCCTCGCGGTCGCCGGCATCGTGGTCGGCGCCCTCGTCACGGCCGCGTGGGCCGGGGGCATGCTCGCCTGGTGGCAGGGCGAGCAGGCGCGCGCACCGCTCGCGGGCGACGTGGACGCGCCCCGGACGGTGCACGCGGTGCAGCTCGTGCTCGGGAGCTGCCTCGGCACGCTCCCGCCCGACGGCGCGGTGTCCGAGGTCCTCGTCGTGCCGTGCGCGGACGAGCACCGGGCGCAGGTCGTCGCCCGGACGGACCTCGGCGCGGACGAGGTGTGGCCCGGGCAGCAGGCCGTCGACCGCCGGGTGGCGCGGGTCTGCACGCCCGAGGCCCTCGGCGCCGACGCCCCCGACGACGTCGGGCTCGTCGTGTGGTCGCCGACCGAGGCGTCGTGGCGTGACGGCGACCGCACCGGCCTGTGCGTGGCCGCGTCCGCGGACCCGCTGCCGGCGGACCTGCTGGGCTGAGCCGGCGGCTCCCGGGCCGGGTCAGTCGACGAGGACGAGGCGCAGGTAGGCCCGCAGGTCGGCCGCCATGTCGACGCGCTCCGGCTCGGGTCGGTCGAGCGCGAGGAGCCACTGGACCTGGAGGCCGTCCATGAGCGCGATGACGTGGCGCGCCGTCGCCGCCGGGTCGACGCCCTCGCGCAGCCCGCCCTCGCGTGCGCGTCGGGCGAGCTGTTCGCCCGTCCGGCCGACCGCCCACTCGTAGCGGCGGACGAAGTGCGCGTGCGCAGGGTGGTCGGGCGACGTCGCCTCCGCGACGAGCGCCGTGAACAGCTCGACGACGTGCCTCCGCTGCCCGTTGCGCTCGACCAGGCTCACGAGCGCGTCGAAGTAGTCCGTGCCCCGGGCGAGGTCCGCCGCCAGGTCGGCCTGGTCGACGGTGTCGCGGTGGTCGAGGACCGCCTCGAGGAGCGCGACCTTGGTCGGGAAGTGGTGGAGCAGCCCCGGGTGCGACATACCGACGCGCGACGCGATCTCGCGCAGGGACGCGGCGTGGTACCCGACCTCGCCGAAGAGCACGATCGACGCCTGGAGGATCTCCTCGCGCTTCGCCCGGCCCTTCGCGTACCCGCGGCCGGGCTCCCCGGCGGCGCGACGACGGTCCGCGCTCTCCTGACCGGCCCCGATCGCCACGCTCGTCATGTGCTGCTCCGTCCGTCGTCCCGACGAGGGAACCCTACCGACCGCCGACCCGGTGGGCCGACCGGCACCGAGGCCGCCGCGCCGGACCGCCGCTCAGGACGCGGGACCGAGGTCCGTGCCGGCCGTCTCGCCGCTCGTCGTCGACGACTGCCCGGGCGCGACGGTCGAGGGCCGGTCGGTGGACGGCGTCGGCGTCGGTTCCGCGGGGCTCGTCCCGCCCGGGTCGGTCGACTCCTCGGAGCCCGTGCCCGGGGCCGCCGCGAGCGCCTCGGCGGTCGCGGCGGTCACCGCCCCGTCCCCGGCGAGCCCGTGCGCCTGCTGGAACGCGCGCAGCGCCGCGACGGTCGCGTCGTCCAGCGTGCCGGTGACCTCGACGTCCGCACCGTGCACGCGGAGCCGTTCCTGGACCCAGGTGACCGACGCAGGGTCCGGGTCGGACGTCGGGGCGGGTTCCGCCGGGGTGACCGCCGGGGCCGGCGTGGTCGGCGCGGTCGCGGGCTCCGTCGTCGTCGGCGCCGGGTCGGGGCCGCTCGCCGACGCGGGCGGCTCGCCCCCGGTACCCGTCGGGGGCTCCGGCTCCGGGTCGGTGCCCGCCGGGTCGTCCGTCGCGCCGGCACGGTCGGGCGGGGGGATGCGCGTGACCTCGGGCCGCGGTGCCTCGGGTCGCGGCGTGACCGCCGGTACCCCGTCCTCGACGAGGGCCCCTCCGTCCGCGGAGACGCCCACCACGACGCTCTCGCCGACGCCCGTCGCCGCCCCCACCATGCCGGCCACGGCGACGACGAGGGTCACGGCCCCGGCACCGGCGGCGACCGTCACCCACGGCGTCGCGGCACGGCTCCCTGCCCGCGGGAGGGGGGCGGGAACGTCGCTCGCCGGGGCGTCGGTCCGGTCGTGGCGTCGGCGCACGTCGCCTCCTTCCGGGACGGTCGGGGACCGGCGGACGACGCGACGCGCTGCCCGCCGGACGGTCGGGTGGACGTCCACCCTGCCCCATGCCCGGGCCCCGTGTCACCCCCGGTCCCCCCACCTGGGACGACGCGGCCGCCGCGCGGCACGTCCGGCCCTGTCCGGCCAGGGTTGCGACGCAGGTCGCAACCCAGGTTCCCCCGTGCGGCCCAAGACCCGGGCAGGGTCCCCGCGACAGCCTGGTGGCGCACCGCGCGGGAGGTCCGTGCGGGACGCACGGGAAGGGACCGGCATGACCACCATCCACGTCTCCGGGTTGCGCAAGGCCTACGGCGGGTTCGACGCCGTGCACGACGTGACGTTCACCGCCGCGCCGGGCCGCGTCGTCGGGCTGCTCGGGCCGAACGGCGCCGGGAAGTCGACGACGCTGCACGTCCTGCTGGGGCTGGCCGCGGCGACCGCGGGGAGCGCGACGTTCGACGGGCGCGCGTTCGCAGACCTGGCGCACCCCGCCCGCACCGTGGGCGCGCTGCTCGACGCGGGCGGCCTGCACCCCGGGCGCACGGGCCGCGACCACCTGCGCGTGCTCGCCGCCGCGGGGCGGGTCCCCGCGCGACGCGTCGACGAGGTGCTCGCGCTCGTCGGCATGACGCCCGCGGCCGACCGGCGCGTGCGCACCTACTCGCTGGGGATGCGGCAGCGCATCGGGATCGCCGCCGCGCTGCTCGGCGACCCCGAGGTGCTCGTCCTCGACGAGCCCGCGAACGGCCTCGACCCGGCCGGGATGCGCTGGCTGCGCGACCTCGTCCGCGCGTTCGCCGACGACGGCGGCACCGTCCTCCTCGCGAGCCACGTGCTGTCCGAGGTGCGGCAGGTCGCGGACGACCTGGTCGTCGTCGGGCAGGGCCGCGTCGTCGCCGACGGGCCGCTCGACGACCTGCTGCGCGGGGAGTCGCTGGAGGACTTCTACCTCGACCTGACCGCCACGACCGAAGGGGTGCGCTGATGTACCGCGCCGAGATGCTCAAGCTCCGCACGACCCGCGCGACGTGGGTCGTCGCGGCCGTCGCCGTCGCCGGGATGCTCGTCGTCCAGGCGTTCACGATCCTGCTCCCGACGATCCTGCGCGGCGCCGAGGCTCTCGGCGGCGGGACCGGCGTCGGCCTCCAGGCGTCGCCCGAGTCGTTCGAGGAGCTCGCGCCCGACCTCGGCGCGCTCACCGACGCCGCCCAGCCGGCGTTCCAGCGCGGCATGCTCGACCTGCTCGGCAACGGGCTCAACGGCTCCGGGTCGGTCGGCGTCGCGACCGTGTGCATGCTCCTCCTCGGGGTCCTTGCCGTGACCACCGACTTCCGCACCGGCGGCATCGTGCCGACGGCGCTCGTCCAGCCGGCACGGCTGCGGATCCTCGCGGCGAAGGCCGGGGCGACCGCGACCGTCGCGCTCGGCGTCGGCGTCGTGCTCGCCCTCGTCGGCGCCCTGGGCCTGACCGTCGCGATCGTCACGACGCCCGGCGCGACCCTCGC
Source organism: Cellulosimicrobium protaetiae (assembly GCF_009708005.2). Classification (NCBI taxonomy): domain Bacteria; kingdom Bacillati; phylum Actinomycetota; class Actinomycetes; order Micrococcales; family Promicromonosporaceae; genus Cellulosimicrobium; species Cellulosimicrobium protaetiae. The sequence continues at coordinate 4,447,264 of NZ_CP052757.1, forward strand.
GCTCGGGCCGGGCGAGGTCCTCGGGGTGTGGGCCCGCGGGCTCGCGGTCCTCGTCCTCCTCACGTGGTTCGGGCTCGGGATCGGGACCCTCGTGCGCGGCCAGGTCGCCGGCGTCGTGACGGTCGCGGCGCTCGCGCTCGCGGAGCCGATCGTCCGGGGCGCCGTGACGCTCCTGTCGGGCGGCGAGTCCGCCGCGGCGGAATGGCTCCCGCTCGGCCTGGGCGCGCTCGCCTCGACGGGACAGTCCGGGGCGGCCCTGCTCGGTGGCGCCGCGCCGCTGGGGACGCTCGCCGCGCTCGCCGGGCTCGTCGCCTGGGTCCTGCTGCTCCTCGGGAGCGGAGCCGCGACCCTGCAGCGCCGCGACCTGGTCTGAGGACCGGACCGGACGAGGCCCCGCCCCGTAGGGTGGGCGGGGCTCGCCGCCCCCGCACCCGTCCGCACCGCACGAGGAGGAGCCGTGACCGAGACCGTGCGTCGCGCGCTCGACCGGGTCGGGGTGCGCACCGACACCGGCCGTGACGCCGTGCTCGCCGGAGTCGTCGCCGCCGCGACCGTCGTGCTGTTCCTGGGGATCGAGCGGGTGCTCACGACCGACGTCGGATCGACGTTCGGCGCCGGGCCCGGCGCGGTCGTCATCACCCCCGGGGTGCGCGCCGCCGTCCTCGTGCTCGTCGTCGGCCAGGCCGCGACGCTCACGGTCCGCCGTCGGGCACCGCTGACCTGCCTCGCGCTCGCCGTCGCGGCCCAGGTCGCGATCACCGTGCTCCTGCCGCCGTACGTCGGCTTCCAGGCCCCGGCGACGCTCGTGGCCGCGTACTCCGCCGGGGCGTACGCCGCGCGCCCCGCACGCCTCGGCGGCCCCGCGCTCGCGGCCGCCGCGCAGGTCGTGCTCGTCTTCGCCCTCGGCGGCTTCGGCGTCCCCGCCGGGACCGGACCCGCCCAGCAGACGCTCCAGGTCGGCGGGGCGCTGGTCTCGGCGCTCCTCACGTTCGTCGGGGCGGCGCTCGTCGGCTCGTACGTCGCGACGCGACGAGAGCTCGTCGCCGGGCTGCGCGACCGGGTGCGGCACGCCGAGCGCGAGCGGGAGGCGCTCGCCGCCCAGGCCGTCCTGGAGGAGCGGGCGCGCATGGCGCGCGAGCTGCACGACGTCGCGGCGCACCACCTGTCGGGCATCGTCGTCCAGGCCGCCGCGGCGGAGCGGCTGGTCGACGCCGACCCCGACCGGGCCAAGGAGTCGGTGCGCTGGATCCGTGCGCAGGGCCGCGAGACGCTCGACGACCTGCGCCTCGTGGTCGGGATCCTGCGCGGGCGCGACGAGGGCGACGGCGCCGAGCGCGAGGCACCGCAGCCCACCCTCGCGGAGGTGCCCGCGCTCCTCGACACCGCGCGCGAGGCGGGCACCACGGCGACGGTCGAGACCGAGGGCAGCCCTTGGGACCTCACGCCGAGCGCGCAGATCGCCGTCTACCGCGTGCTCCAGGAGGCGCTCGCCAACGCACGCCGCCACGCACCCGGGCGTCCGGTCGCGGTGCGGTTCGTGTGGTCGGACGCGGACGTCGTCCTCTCGGTGCGCAACCCGGCGGCACGCACGGTGCCGCCGCCGGGCACGCGGCCCGGCCACGGCCTCGTCGGGATGCGCGAGCGGGCCGCGGTGCTCGGCGGGACGCTCGACGCGCGGCGCACGCCCGACGGCGCGTGGGTGGTCCGCCTGACCGTCCCCCGCGCGCCCGCGCGCGAGCAGCTCCCGTCCGGGCCGCTCTCGACGGGCGCACCCGCCGCCCCCGCCCCTACCGACCAGGAGGTCCCGTGACCCGCGTCGTGCTCGTGGACGACCAGGCCGTCGTCCGTGCCGGCTTCACCGTCATCCTCGAGAGCGAGGGCGTCGAGGTGGTCGGCGAGGCGTCGAACGGCACGGACGCCGTGCGCGTCGCACGCCGCGAGCGGCCCGACGTCGTGTGCATGGACGTCCGCATGCCCGGCGGGGACGGGATCACGGCGACGCGCGCGCTCGCCGGGCCCGACGTCGCCGACCCCGTCCCGGTGCTCGTCGTGAGCACGTTCGACCTCGACGACTACGTGTTCGGCGCCCTGGAGGCGGGCGCGAGCGGGTTCCTGCTCAAGGACGCCGAGCCCGAGGTCCTCGTCGACGCCGTCCGGCGCGTCGCGGCGGGCGACGGCCTCGTCGACCAGTCCCTCACGCGACGCGTCATCGGCGAGTTCGCGCGCCGCCGCGCGCCCGTCTCCCGGGACGACGGCGCGGCGGCGCTCCTCACCCCGCGCGAGCTCGACATCGTCGGGCTGCTGTGCCGCGGGTCGTCCAACGCCGAGATCGCGACGACCCTCTTCCTCGAGCCGAGCACTGTGAAGTCGCACCTCGGCCGGGCGATGACGAAGACCGGCACGCGCGACCGCGTGCAGCTCGTGGTCTGGGCGTTCCGCCACGGGATCGTCGACCCGGGGGCCTGAGCTCCCCGCGATCGCGGTCATCGCGGCCGGGTGCACGACAGCCGACGGCTCCCGGCGCCGGACGCTGACCGCGGGGCGGCGAGCGGCGTGGTCAGAGCACCGTGTAGAGCAGTCCCTGCCCGAGGCCGAGGAGGACGCCGAGGAGCGCCGACGCCCCGAGCGCGGTCCCCGCGGCCGCGAGCGCCGTCCCCGGCTGCCTCTGCACGAGCACGACCGCACCCGTGATCACGGCGGCCAGACCGAGCAGGCCGACGACGACCCCGTTGACGAGCTGCAGGACGCTGACGGACGTCGGCGAGTACCCCGACGACGAGAGGACGAACGGGACGGCCAGCGTGACGACCGCGCCGACGAGGACCGTCGCGACACCGGTGACGAACGACGCGACGGCGAGCGGGGAGCGTCGAGCGCCCGGGGCCGGGGCGGGCTCCGGCGAAGGTGCCCCGTAGGCGGGCTGGGCGGGCGACCGCCAGGTCTCGGGGCCGGTCTGGGGAGAGCTCATGCACCCATCCTGCCGAAGGGTGCGGCGTCGACACCGCGCCGTCCACGGGCGGTGGGTCGACCGACTCAGCGTGCGGTGGGCGCGCCCTCGGCCAGGTCCTCGGACTCGTCGGGCTGGTACACGCACACCCACAGCGCCTCGGGCCGCACGGCCACGTCGAGGCGCTCGGACGGCTCGATCACGTCGCCGTCGAGCTGACGCGGCTGCGGGCGGTCCGAGACGACCGAGATCTCGCGGCCCCGCACGACCTCCCGGCTCGGGACCCGGCTCTTGCCCCGCACGACGCCCCACAGGAGCTGCACCCAGTGCTTGAGGTTGCGGGGCGCGACGATCGCGACCTCGAGCTGCCCGTTGTCCGGCTCGGCGTCGGGCAGGAGGTTCGTCCCCGCCTGGAGGCGCCCGACGTTCCCGACGAGGACGGTCCGGGCCCGACGCCGCCGCGTCCGGCCGTCGACCGTCACCTCGAGGTTCATCTCGTCGTCGGTCAGGTGCTTGAGCGCGGAGACCACGTACGCGAGGGCCCCGGCCTTCGCCTTGAGCGCGGTCGGGGCGTCGTCCATCATCGCGGCGTCGAGACCCATGCCCGCCATCACGGCGAAGACCTGCCCGTCGACCTCCCCGACGTCGATCTGTCGGCGCCCGCGCTCGAGCGCGAGCCGGATCCCGTCCTCGGGCCGCGGCGGGATGCCGAGGTTCGTCGCGAGCAGGTTCCCCGTGCCGCCCGGCAGGATCGCGAGCGCCGCGTCGGTGCCCACGAGCCCCTCGATGCACGCCCGGACCGTCCCGTCGCCGCCGCTGACGAACACGACCTCCGCGCCGTCGTCGACGGCCTGGCGCGCCTGGCCCGTCCCCGGGTCCTCCGCGGTGGTCTCGAGCCACGCGGGCTCGGGCCATCCCGCCTCGGCGAGGCGCGCGGTGATCGTGGCGCGCAAGGCGTCGAGACCGTCGACCCGGTTCGGGTTGACGATGACGGCGGAGCGCAGGGGCTTCTCGTCGAGGCGTTGCTGGGCGGCGGGCTCGGTGGTCTCGTCGGTCGGCACGACCCGAGTATGTCCCGGCCCCGGACCACCCGCCCGACGTCGGCCGCCCTCGCCCCACCCACGAGAACCCTGGTCCCGCGAGGTAGAACCGTGGTTGCGCGAGGTAGAACCGTGGTTGCGCGAGGTAGAACCCTGGTCCACGACCAGGGTTCTCTCTCGGCCTACCAGAGTTCTACCTCGGCGGACCAGGGTTCTACCTCGGCGGGGCGGGGGTCAGGCCGCGAGGGCCTCCGTGCCGAGGGTCAGGCCCTCGGACCCCGGGTCGCGGTCCACGACCACGACGTCGCCGTCGGTCACGTCGCCCGAGAGCAGCATCCGCGCGAGGCGGTCGCCGATCTCGCGCTGCACGAGGCGGCGCAGCGGGCGCGCGCCGTACGCGGGGTCGAAGCCCTCGAGCGCGAGCCACTCCCGCGCCGCCGTCGTGACGTCGAGCGTGATGCGCCGGTCGGCGAGCCGCCGGCCGAGCCCCGCGACCTGGATGTCCACGATCCGCCCGAGCTCCTCGATCGTGAGCGGCTCGAAGACGATCACGTCGTCGAGGCGGTTGAGGAACTCCGGCTTGAAGGACGCCCGCACGGTGCTCATGACGGCCTCGCGCTTCGCGGCGTCGTCGAGCATCGGGTCCACGAGGAACTGCGAGCCGAGGTTCGACGTGAGCACGAGGATGACGTTGCGGAAGTCGACCGTGCGGCCCTGGCCGTCGGTGAGGCGGCCGTCGTCGAGCACCTGCAGCAGGATGTCGAAGACCTCCGGGTGCGCCTTCTCGACCTCGTCGAGCAGCACGACCGAGTACGGCCGGCGCCGCACGGCCTCGGTGAGCTGGCCGCCCTCCTCGTAGCCGACGTACCCCGGGGGCGCGCCGACGAGCCGGGCCACCGAGTGCTTCTCGGAGTACTCCGACATGTCGATGCGCACCATGGCGCGCTCGTCGTCGAACAGGAAGTCGGCGAGCGACTTCGCGAGCTCGGTCTTGCCGACACCCGTCGGCCCCAGGAAGAGGAACGAGCCCGTGGGGCGGTCCGGGTCGGCGACACCCGCGCGCGACCGTCGGACGGCGTCCGACACGGAGCGCACCGCGGCCTGCTGGCCGATGAGGCGCTCCCCGATGACGTCCTCCATGTGCAGGAGCTTCTCGCTCTCGCCCTGGAGCATGCGGCCCGCGGGGATGCCGGTCCACGCGGACACGACCTCGGCGATCTCGTCCGCGCCGACCTTGTCGGCGATCATCGGCGCCTGCTCCGCGACGGCGTCGGCGGCGTCGGTGGCCGCCTCCTCGGCCTCGGCCGCGTCGAGCTCGCGCTGGAGCTGCGGGATCTCGCCGTACTGCAGCCGCCCCGCCGTCTCCAGGTCGCCCTCGCGCACGGCCCGCTCGACGGCGGTCCGCAGCTCGTCGAGCCGCGCGCGCAGGTCGCCGACGCGGTTGTGGCCCGCCTTCTCGGCCTCCCAGCGCGCGGTGAGCGCGGCGAGCTCCTCGCGCCGGTCGGCGAGGTCGGCGCGCAGCCTCTCCAGGCGTTCGAGCGACGCGGGGTCGGTCGACTCCGAGAGCACGACCTCCTCCATCTCCAGGCGCGTCACCGCGCGCTGGAGCTCGTCGATCTCGATCGGCGAGGAGTCGAGCTCCATGCGCAGGCGCGACGCGGCCTCGTCGACGAGGTCGATCGCCTTGTCCGGGAGCTGGCGGCCGGTGATGTACCGGTCGGAGAGCGACGCCGCGGCGACGAGCGCCGAGTCCGCGATCGTCACCTTGTGGTGCGCCTCGTACCGCTCCTTGAGGCCGCGCAGGATCGCGACCGTGTCCTCGACGGAGGGCTCCCCGACGAACACCTGCTGGAAGCGGCGCTCCAGCGCCGGGTCCTTCTCGACGTACTCCCGGTACTCGTCGAGCGTGGTCGCGCCGACGAGACGCAGCTCGCCGCGCGCGAGCATGGGCTTGAGCATGTTGCCCGCGTCCATGGCTCCTTCGCCGCCGGCCCCCGCGCCGACGACGGTGTGCAGCTCGTCGATGAACGTGACGACCTCGCCGTCGGAGGACCGGATCTCCTCCAGCACGGCCTTGAGCCGCTCCTCGAACTCGCCGCGGTACTTCGCGCCCGCGACCATGCTCGCGAGGTCGAGCGAGACGAGGCGCTTGCCCTGGAGCGACGTCGGGACGTCGCCCGCGACGATGCGCTGGGCGAGCCCCTCGACGACGGCCGTCTTGCCGACGCCGGGCTCGCCGATGAGGACGGGGTTGTTCTTGGTGCGGCGGCTCAAGACCTGCACGACGCGCCGGATCTCGGAGTCGCGCCCGATGACGGGGTCGAGCCTGCCCTCTGCGGCCGCGGCCGTGAGGTCGGTGCCGTACTGCTCGAGGGCCTTGTACGTGCCCTCGGGGTTGGGGCTCGTCACGCGCGCGCTGCCGCGCACCGCGGGCAGCGCCGAGCGCAGCGCGTCGGCGGTCGCGCCGGACTGCTGGAGGGCCGTCGCGGCGGGCGAGGATCCCGCGGCGATGCCGAGCAGGAGGTGCTCGGTCGAGACGTACTCGTCGCCGAGGGCCTGCGCCTCCTGCGCGGCGGCGTCGAGCGCCGTCGACGTGGCGCGCGACGGCGTCGGCTGTGCGACGGCCGACCCGCTCGCCGTGGGCAGCGCGACGAGCGCGGCGCGGACCTTCTGCCCGATCGCCTGCTTGTCCGCGCCGACGGCGTCGAGGAGCCCGACGGCGACCCCGCCCTCCTGCGTGAGCAGGGCGGCGAGGAGGTGCGTGGGCTCGAGCTGGGGGTTGCCGGCGGCCGACGCGGTCTGGATCGCCTCGCCGATCGCCTGCTGCGACTTCGTGGTGAACTTCGTTTCCATAGGTGCTCCGGTGTGGTGCTCGAAAGATGGTCTGACCAGTGGAACGACTCCGAAGTTGAGTGTATTCCGCTCAACTTCATTCGTCAGCCTCGCGCGCCGCTCCCGGTGGACCGTGGGCCCGAGCGGATGAACTCCGGCCGCATTCCGTCTCAAATCGGCATCGACCCTCGCCTCGGGCGACGATCCGCGACATGCTGGGCGGGTGAACTCCTCACCCTTGCGCAGACGACTCGGCCTCGGCGCCCTCTTCGCCACCCTCGCACTGTTCCTCGCGGGGTGCATGAGGATGGACATGGCCATCACCCTCAACGAGGACGACACGTTCGACGGCAGCGTCGTCATGGCGTTCAGCGACGAGCTCGCGACGTCCCTGGACATGGACCCGCAGGAGATGTGGGACCAGATGGGCTCCGAGATGGAGTCCGACCTGCCCGAGGGCGCGACGCAGGAGCCCTACGCGCAGGACGGCTACACCGGCACGAAGATCACCTACGCCGACCAGCCGATCGCGCAGCTCGACACCGGCGCGGCGGACTCGATCTCCGTCACGCGCGAGGGTGACGAGTACGTCGTGAGCGGGTCGATGGACATGACCGGCGAGGAGTTCAACCCGGACACGGGTGACGCGACGAGCGACGAGATGACGCGGCAGATGATGGAGGGCCTCGACATCAAGGTCGCCATCACCTTCCCGGGCGAGGTCGTCGAGTCGAACGGCACGGTCGACGGCAACACCGTGACGTGGACGCCGGTCGTCGGCGAGACCAACGAGATGACGGCGCGCGGCTCGGCCGTCGCGGGCGGCGCCGCGAGCGGCGGCGAGGACAGCTCCGACGAGTCGACCGAGGGCACCGACGGCACCACCGCGCCCGACGGCGGCGACAGCGCGGGCAACGCCTCGGACTCCGGCTCGATGGCCTGGCTCTGGTTCGTCATCGGCGGCGTCGTGCTGCTCGGCATCATCGGTCTCGTGCTGTGGCTCGTGCTCCGCTCCAAGCCGGACGCCCAGGACGGTCAGGCGGCGGGCTTCCAGCAGGGCGGCTACCCGGGTCAGCCCGGTCAGCCCGGTGCCTACGCCGCACCCGGCCAGCCTGGTCAGCCTGGTCAGTACCCCGGCCAGCCGCAGGGGCAGTACCCGGGCCAGCAGGGCCAGTACCCCGGGCAGCAGGGCGCCTACCCGGGCCAGCCCGGCGCCTACCCCGGGCAGCAGCCGGGCCAGCAGCAGCCGGGCGCGTACCCCGGCCAGCCGGGTGCCTACCCGGGCCAGCCGGGTCAGCAGCCGGGCGCCTACCCGGGCCAGCCGGGCGCGCCGCAGGGCTACGGGGCGCAGCCCCCGGCCCCGGGCCCGGGCCCGTACGGCACCCAGCCGCCCGCCCCGCCGCAGCCGCAGGGGGGCCACCCCGGAGCGGCGCCGTACGCGCCCCCCGGAGCGCCGCACCCGCAGTCGTCCCCGACGACACCGCTCCCCGCGCAGCCGCCCGTCCCCCCGGGGGCGACCCAGCCGCTGCCGCCGTACCAGCAGCCGGCCCCGACCCAGCCGCTCCCGCCGCAGCCGGGTGCGGGACCGGACGGTCCGGAGGCGCCGGGCGGCCCGGACGACGAGATCGACGACGCGACGCGTCTGCGCCCTCCGCCCGAGTGACCGGCGCGCCTCCTCGCGCGGTGGACTCCGCACGAGGCACGTGAGCCGTAGCAGCTGACGCACACGGCCCGCCCCGGGACGCCCGGGGCGGGCCGTCGCGGGTCTGACCGCGGCAGGAGCGCGCTCAGCCGATGATGGCGGCGCTCTCGGGCCGGCGGAACATGCGTGGGCGCTCGCGCAGCGCCAGAGCGGTGCCGAGGGTGATCGGCCCGAGCCGGCCCAGGAACATCAGCGCGACCAGGATGAGCTGGTGCGGTCCGGCAAGGTCGGCAGTGATCCCGGTGGACAGACCGGTGGTAGAGAACGCGGACGTGACCTCGAACAGGACCCGGTCCAGACCGTGGTGCGAGGTCGCGGTGATCACCAGGGTGGGCACCAGCACGGCCGCGACCCCGAGGAGCGCGACGGTGACCGCCTGGCGCTGTGTCGCCGGTGCGATGCGTCGGTCGAACGCGTCCACGTCGGGGTCACCCCGCAGCTCGGACCAGATCACGAACGCGAGAACCACGAAGGTCACGACCTTGATACCGCCCGCCGTGCCGGCGCTGCCGCCGCCGACGAACATCAGGACGTCGGTACCGAGCCAGGTGCCCTCGTTCATCGCGGAGGTGTCCACGGAGTTGAACCCGGCCGTGCGTGCCATGACGGACTGCGTGACCGCGCCGAGCAGCTTGCCCCCGATGCTCAACGGGCCGAGCGTGCGAGGGTTCGCCCACTCGAGCGCGAGGAAGAGCGCCGTGCCGCCGACCAGGAGCAGACCGGTCGTCGCGAGCGTGAGCTTCGTGTGCAGGGACCATCGCGAGGGCTTGGCCCGGCGCCGGCGGTAGAGCTCGAAGATCACCGGGAATCCGATCCCGCCCAGGACCACCGCGAGGCAGAGCGGCAGACAGATCCACGGGTCGGCGACGAACGTGACGAGCGAGTCGGAGTACAGGGCGAACCCGGCATTGTTGAAGGCGGAGACCGCGTGGAACACCCCACCCCATGCCGCCTCGCCCGGGCTCGCGCCGTACCCGACCATCAGCCGCCCCGCCACGAGAAGGGCGACGGCGCCCTCGACCGCCACCGTCACCCGGAGCACACCCACGAGAACCGAGCGCACGTCACCGAGCTGGACCGAGCGCGTGGACGCCTGGGCGACCATCCGCGTGTTCAGGTCCAGTCGTCGCGAGATCAACAGCCCCAGCAACGACGCCACCGTCATCACCCCGAACCCGCCGAGCTGGATCAGCGCCAGGATCACGACCTGCCCGAACGGCGTCCAGAACGTCGGTGTGTCCACCACGACGAGGCCTGTCACGCACGCGGCCGACGTCGCGGTGAACAACGCCTCCAGCGGCGTCGCGGCACGGTCCGCCGTCGCGACCGGGAGCATCAGCAGGACGGCACCGACGACGATCGCGGCCGCGAACCCCAGCACCACCAGGCGTCCGGGCCGGCGTCGCACCGGTCGGTCCGGGCGCACGCCGGACCCGAGCGGACGACGGTGAGGCAGCGAGGCGAGAGTCGGCACGCCACCGGTCTATCGCACGCGAGCGGCCCGTCGACCTGGTTCTTACGGAACTCTTACGCCCGGGCGCGCCCCGAGCGCGTCAGGACTCGACGGTGACCTCGACGACGTCGCCCACGGCGTCGAACCGCACCGCGGGCCAATAGCCGTCGAGGAAGTGCTCGCCGCACGAGTCCGCGAGGTGCACGACCGTGCCGCCGTCGTCGCGCCGCTCGACGAGCTCGACCACGAGGTCCCCGGTCGCCTCCGCCAGCTCGTCCGTCGTCGGCTCGTCCTCGCCGAACCGACGCACCACGGCCTCGACCGCGCGGCGCGCCAGCCGCGGGCTCAGGGCGTCGTCCCACAGCGCCTCCGCAGGCACGTACGCGAGCGCCTGCGCCCCGACGCCGGGGTCGACCTCGGCGAGCGTCGCGGGGTGCCACGAGGGGTCGCGGTCCTTGTCGACCACCTGCGCGCGGACGCCCTCGACGAGGTCGGGCTGCGTGTCGACGAACCAGCAGACGAGCCCGTACTCCTGCTCCAGCGCGGCGCGCAGGTCCGGGAGGCCGCGCGCGCTGCGCACCGCGGCGAGCGCCACGGTGAGAGCGGTCGGCGAGAGACGTTCGAGCTCGTCGGCCTCGGCGCCCGCCTGCTCGTCCCCGTCCCGGGCCGCGGCGCGCAGGCGCGCCCCGATCTCGGGCACGGTGCCCGCCGCGTACGCGGCGTCGACCGCCGTCTGCCGGGCGACGAGGCGCGAGACGGGTGCGGGCAGGGCGTGGCGGCGCACGACGTCACGCACGTCCTCGACGTCGAGCGGGTCGACGCCCGCGGTCGCGAGCGCGGCGAGGTCGGCGGCGAGGACCGGCAGCCGCTCGCTCGGCACGTGGTGGTCGGCGAGCCCGACGAAGATCGCGTCGGCGGCGTCCATCGTCACCGCGCCGAGCGCGAGCATCTCCCCGAGCCGCCCGGGGGCGCGCGCCAGGAGCCAGGACCCGCCGACGTCGGGCGTGAAGCCGATCCGCGTCTCCGGCATGGCGATGCGCGAGCGCTCGGTGACCACGCGCACCGGGGCGTGCGCGCCCACGCCGACGCCGCCGCCCATCGTGATGCCGTCCATGATCGTCACGACGGGCACTGGCAGCTCGGCGAGCGCCGCGTCGACGGCGTACTCACGCCGGAAGTAGCGGCGCGCGTCGGCCGGCCTCCCGGCCACGATCGACGCGCGCAGCTCCCGGACGTCGCCGCCCGCGCACAGGCCGCGGTCGCCCGCGCCGTCGAGCAGCACGAGTCGCACGGTCGGGTCGACCCGCCACTCCTCGAGCACGTCGGCGATCTCGCCGAGCATCGAGTAGCCGAGCGCGTTGAGCGCGCGGGGGCGGTCCAGGGTGAGGTGCCCGACGCCGTCGTCGACGCGGGCGATGATCTCGCTCGTCACGCGCGCCACGCTACCCCCGCGCCGGTCCGCCAGCGCCCCACGGTGTGCCGGGCCCCGGGCCGTCGGCACGGCTCGACGAGACCCCGACCTGTCAGCGCTCGACGTACCCCGGGACCGGTGGGAGGCTGACGGGTCGGACGAGCCGGTGGCGAGGAGGAGACGGTGGACGAGACGGCCGCAGCGGAGACGGGGTGGCGCAGGGACGTGCTGGGCGAGGACTGGGTCGCGCGCGACCTCGACCTGCCGGACGGCGCGGTGGCGACGCTCGTGCGCAGGTCCGACGGCGCGCGCCCGCACGGCTCGAACGGCTCGCCGGGTGGCGCGACGGCCGCGGGCGAGGAGCCGACGTCGGGCGAGGGCACCCGTCCCGCGGTGCTGTACGTGCACGGGTTCATCGACTACTTCTTCCAGACCCACGTCGCCGAGGCGGTCGAGGCGCGCGGGTACCGGTTCTACGCGCTCGACCTGCGCGGCTACGGTCGCTCGATCGGACGCGGCTCGGGCGCGCCGTCGCGGCCCGACGACGACCCGAACTTCGTCACCGACCTCGCCGTGTACGCCCAGGACCTCGACGCGGCGGCACGCGCGATCCGCGCGGAGGGGCACGAGCGGCTCGTCGTGCTCGGGCACTCGACGGGAGGCCTCGTCGCGAGCCTGTGGGCCGACGCGCGACCCGGCCGGCTCGCGGCGCTCGTGCTGAACAGCCCGTGGTTCGACCTCAACAAGCCGTGGGTGTTCCGCGGGCCGGTGACGCGCGTGGTGGACGTCGTCGGGCGCGTCGCGCCCCGGCTCGTCGTGGGCGGGCTGGACCCGCACTGGGCCGAGGCCCTGCACGCGAGCACGGGCGGGGAGTGGGACTTCGACCTCGCGTGGAAGCCGATCGAGGGCTTCCCCGTCCGCGCCGGGTTCCTGCGGACGGTGCGGCGCAGCCACGCGCGCGTCGCGCGCGGCCTGCACGTCGACTGCCCCGTCCTCGTGCTCGCGTCGGCGCGGAGCGGCCCGGCGTCGGGGTGGCACGAGGAGCTGCTCACGACCGACTCCGTGCTCGACGTCGAGCACATCACGTCCCGCGCCGCGGGCCTCGGCGACGACGTCACCGTCGTCACCGTCGAGGGCGGCGCGCACGACCTCGCGCTCTCCCCCGAGCCCGCACGCTCGACGTACCTGCGCGAGGTGCTCGACTGGCTCGACGCCCGGGTCTGACACCCCCGGTCGCCCGACCGACCGCTCCCCGGCGCCGCCGTGGGACGGCGCGCCGCGGTCCCACCGTCGTGTCCGAATCCCGCTAGCCAAGGTGCCGCCCCGCGGGTGAGGATCGAGTCATGACGACGACCCTCGCGACCCCCCGCCCCGCGGCGGACCCCGTGTTCGCGGAGCGCTACCGCGCCATCGCGTCGCGCGACCGCCGGTTCGACGGCCAGTTCATCACCGCCGTCAGCAGCACCGGCATCTACTGCCGCCCCTCGTGCCCGGCGCGCACGCCCAAGCCGGAGAACGTCACGTTCTACCTCACGTCGGCGGCCGCCCACGAGGCCGGCTACCGCGCGTGCAAGCGCTGCCTCCCCGAGGCCGTGCCCGGGACGCCGAGCTGGGACCTCGGGCACGACCTCTCGGCCCGTGCGATGCGCCTCGTCGCCGACGGCGTCGTGGACCGCGAGGGGGTCGACGGCCTCGCCGCGCGCCTCGGCTACTCGCCCCGGCACGTGCACCGCGTGCTCGTCGCGGAGCTCGGGGCGGGACCCGTCGCGCTCGCCCGCGCGCTGCGCGCCCAGACCGCGCGCGCCCTGCTCACGGGTACGGACCTCCGTCTCGCCGACGTCGCGTTCGCCGCGGGCTTCGGCAGCGTCCGGCAGTTCAACGACACGATCACCGAGGTCTTCGACACGACCCCGGGCGAGCTGCGCCGTCGGGCGCGGCCCGGCCGACCCGCCCGCCCCCGTGGCGCGCGGGCGGGCGAGGCGGTCGGCGTCCCGGGCGACCCGGGGACCGTCGGCGACGACGGCGGCACCACCGCCGTGCTCGACCTCACGCTCCCCCTGCGCGAGCCGTTCGACGCGCGGGGCGTCTTCTCGTTCCTCGCGGCGCGCGCCGTCGACGGCGTCGAGGTGGCCGACCTCGCCGGTCCCCGCCTGTCGTACGCGCGCACGCTCGCCCTCCCGCACGGGCCGGGAGCCTTCCGCGCGACGTACGGCCCGCCGCCGGGGAGCACCCGCGGTGCGGCACGGTTCCACGTCGAGCTCGAGCTCACGTCCGTGGCCGACCTGCCCGCGGCGATCGCCCGGGTCCGCCGCCTGTTCGATCTCGACGCCGACCCGGCCGCCGTAGACACCGCGCTCGCGGCGGACCCGGCGCTCGCCGCGTCGGTGCGCGCCGTCCCGGGCGTCCGCGTGCCGGGCGCGGTGGAACCGACGGAGATCCTCGTGCGCGCCCTCGTCGGGCAGCAGATCTCGGTCGCCGCCGCGCGCACGCACCTGTCGCGGCTCACCGTCGCGCTCGGCACCCCGTTCGCGTCCCGGTTCGGCCCGACCCGTCTCTTCCCGACGGCCGCGCAGATCGCCGACGGTGGCGCGGACCACGTGCGCGGTCCCGCGCGGCGCACGGCCGCGATCCTCGGCGTCGCGCGCGCCCTCGCCGACGGCGCGCTCGCGCTGTCCCCCGCCGACGACCCGGCCGCGCAGCGCGCCGCGCTCGAGGCCATGCCCGGCGTCGGGCCCTGGACGTCCGGGTACGTCGCGATGCGCGTCCTGCACGACCCCGACGTCCTGCTCGACGGCGACCTCGCCCTCCGCGCGGGCGCGGCGGCGCTCGGCCTGCCCGACGAGCGCCGGGCGCTCGCCGCGTACGCCGCACGCTGGGCGCCGTGGCGCTCGTACGCCGCGATGCACCTGTGGCGCGCCGCCGTGCCGCCGCGGACGACCCTCGACGCCCCCGACAACCCGACGAAGGAGACCCCGTGACCACCGCACCGACCCGCACCGGGACGACCACCGGCACGACCGGCAGTGCCGCGCTGGCGACCACCCTCACCACCCCCGACGGCCCGTTCACGGTCGTCGTGGACCCCGACGGCACGGTCCTGGCCTCCGGCTGGACCGCCGACCCGGCGGCGCTCGTCGCGCTCGTCCACCCCGACCTGCGGCCCGCGGAGGCGACGCCCGTGCCCGACGACGACCCCGCCGTCACGAGTGCGGTCGCCGCGGTCCGGGCGTACTACGCGGGAGACGTGCACGCGATCGACGGCGTGCCCGTGCGCCAGGTGTCGGGTCCGTACCGGGCGCACGCGTGGGACGTGCTGCGCACGGTCGAGCCGGGCGACCCGGTCACCTACACGCGGTACGCCGAGCTGTCGGGGCGGCCCGCCGCGGTGCGCGCCGCCGCGGGCGCGTGCGCGATGAACGCCGCCGCGCTGTTCGTCCCGTGCCACCGCGTGCTGCGCACGGACGGCAGCCTCGGCGGGTTCCGCTACGGCCTCGAGGTCAAGCGCAGCCTGCTCGACCGCGAGGCCCGCGCGACCGGGGCGCCGTCGCTCCTCTGAGCGCTCGGCGCGTGGCGCGGTCCGTGCTCGGCCTCAGCCCCAGCCGAAGACCTGGGTCCACACCCGGTCGGCGTACCCGATGCCGATCTCGCGCAGGTCGCAGTTGAGGATGTTCGCGCGGTGCCCCGGCGAGTCCATCCACGCGCGCACGACGTCCTCGGCGGTCGCCTGGCCCTTCGCGATGTTCTCGGCCCCGGGGTTGGTGTAGCCCTGCGCCTTCGCCCGGTCCCACGGCGAGCGGCCGTCGAGGCTCGTGTGGTCGAAGTAGCCCTGGGCGAGCATGTCCTCGCTGTGGAGCTGCGCGGCGGCCGTGAGCCGCTCGTCGACGACGAGCGGTCCGCAGCCTGCCGCGGCGCGCTCGGCGTTCGTGCGCTCGACGGCGGCCGCGCCCTCCGCGGTGATCGTGCCCGGGCCGCTGCGGGCCGCCGCGGTCGCGGGCGCCGGCTGCGGCGCGGGTGCGACCGCCGGCGGCGCGGTGGGCGTCTCGGCCGGGGCGGGGCCCGCGTCGGTCGCGGGCTCGTCCGCCGCTCCCCCGGTCCCGGGCTCTGCGGGTTCGCCTGCACCGGGGCCGGCCGCGGCGGCGTCCGGAGAGGTGGCGTCGGGTGCGGGGCCCGGTCCCTGCGGCGCCGTGCCCGGCGTCGCGCCCGGGACCTCGGCGGCGTCCGCCAGGTCTTCGGCCGTCCGGCCGTCGGCGAGCGTGCGGGACGACCGGTCGTCCCTGGGGTCACGCCCCTCGAGCCACGACGCGGGCGCGCTCCCCTGCCAGGGCAGCGCCGCGACCACGGGACCGAGCGGGCCGACGTGCTCGGGGCCGAGCTCGCCGGTCGCCGTCGCGATCATGACGCCCAGCGGCGGACCGAGCAGCAGCGCCGCGGCCGCCCCCGAGGCCACCGCGACGCGGGGCGCCGACCGCAGGTGCCGCGCGAACGGTCCGCTCCGCCGTCGGGCCGACCCGGTCGACGGGACGGTGGACGACGGGCCCGCGCGCCGTGACGCCTCGGGCCCCGGTCGCGACCGGGGCACCTCCGTGGCCGCTCCGGCCCGGTGCCGGGGCGTGCGCTGCGGTGCCATCGCTCGACCCTACCCACCCCGGCCGAGGATGTGTACCGCTTCGTCCGTTCTGCCCGCGGTCCCCTCCCGTCGAACCGAGGAACAACCCCGGGTTCGGCACCGTCCGGGTCAGGCGATGGACGGCTCCTCCGGGGCCGAGACCGTGAACACGGCGCCGGCGACGAACGGCACGGACGTCACCCGGCGCTCGAGGTCGTCGAGGCGGCGCGCGACCGACGTCTCCGGCTCGTCGCCGCGCAGGTCGACGCTCGCGACGAGGTAGAGCGCACGCGGGCCCACGTACTCCAGGCGCAGGTACGTGACGCGCTCGACCTCCGGGAGGTCCCGGATGCCCTGCAGGACGGCGGCCCGCGTCGCGGGCGTCGCTGCCTCGCCCACGAGGAAGCGGCGGTTGCGGTCGATGAGCACGACGGACACGACCGCCAGGACGACCCCGACGACGATCGAGCCGATCGCGTCCGGGACGGGCGAGCCCGTGATCTGGTGGGCGAGCACGCCGGCGAACGCGACGACGAGCCCGACGAGGGCGGCGGCGTCCTCGGCGAACACCGCCCGGAGCGTCGGGTCGGACGTCACGAGGACGTGGTGCAACGTGTCCCGGTCCGCGGCCCGGGCCTCGTCGCGCGCCTGCCGCCGGGCCCGCAGGAACGACACGCCCTCCAGGACGAACGCCAACGCCAGCACGGCATAGGCGACGAGGTAGTTGTCCGCCGGCTCGGGGTGCACGAGCTCCTGGATGCCGTGCGTGATCGACACCCCCGCGCCCACGGCGAAGAGCCCGATCGCCGCGAACATCGACCACACGTACGCCTCGCGGCCGAACCCGAGCGGGTGCTCCGCGTCGGCGGGGCGTCGCGAGCGCTTGTCGGCGACGAGCAGGAAGACCTCGTTGCCCGTGTCCGCCCACGAGTGCACCGCCTCGGCGAGCATCGAGGCCGACCCGGTGACGGCCGCGGCGACCGTCTTGGCTCCGGCGATCAGCGCGTTGGCGACGAACGCGACGACGACCGTGACGGTGCTCTCTCCGCCGTCGTCGGGCTTCGCGACGCGTGGGTTGCGCGACTCCGGGAGCGGCGGGGCGGGCGGGCGGGCGTCGGCCATGCTGCCGGTCTACCAGCCGGGCTCACGGCCCGCGCGCGGAGCCGGTGGCCTCGGCCCTCGGGAGCGCTCGCCGCTCGCGCGGCACGTCCCGTCGGGCGCGTCAGCGCTCCGAGGTCTCAGGCTCCGAGGGCCCGACGTCGCCGGCGGCCGTGTCGGCGGTGTCGGCCAGGTCGGCGTCGCCCGGGCCCGCTGGCTCGGCACCCTCGCGACGCACCGGCCGTTCGGCACTCCGGGCGCCCTCGCGCTCGCCCGCGCCCTCGCGCTCGCCGGAGTCCTCGCGCTCGCCGGAGTCCTCGCGCTCCGCCGCGTCCTGGTCGCGCGTGAGCTCGTCGACGACGAGCAGGTCGGTGCGCACCTTCCCCGTCCGGTACCCGGCGCGACCCACCATGTGCGCCGCGACGGGTGACGTGAGGAGCTGGAAGATCACGACGAGGAACAGGGTCGCGACGGCGCCCCACGACCGCAGGCGCAGGCTCAGCCCCGCGAGCACGAGGATGAGGCCGAGCACCTGGGGCTTCGTCGCCGCGTGCATGCGGGCCAGCAGGTCGGGGAAGCGGACGACGCCGACCCCCGCCGCGAACGCGAGGAACGCCCCGCTCAGGAGGAAGACCGCCGAGACGACGTCGGCCGCGGTGTCCCAGACGCTGGTCGCCGGTTCCATCAGCGCACCTCCCCCTCGGGCGTCGTGCCGTGGTGGTCGGCGTCCGACGCACCCTCGCGGTCCGCGTCCTCGGCCTCCTGGCGTGCGGCGTCCTCCGCCGCGATCTCGTCGGCCGTGCGGATGCGTCCCTCGTCCTCGGGCTCGACCGACGCGAAGCGCGCGATGGTCACGGAGCCCACGAACCCGACGAGCGACAGCACCACGAGGATCGGGATGGTGTCCGTGCGCCGCGAGAACGCGGCCTCGAGCGCGATCGCGCCGACGAGCGTGGTCGTGAAGACGTCGAGCGCGATCGTGCGGTCGAGCATCGTCGGACCACGCTCGGCCCGCACGGTCGCGAGGGTGGCCCCGGCCGCGAGCAGCGCGGCGGCCGCGATCACCACGACGAGGTAGACGGTGTCGCTCATGCCTCGGCCACCTCTCGCGCGGACGGGTCCTGGTAGAGGCCCGCCGCGCGCAGCTCGTCGTTGGAGGCGAACGCGTGCAGCACGCGCGCCTCCAGGTCGAGCGTGTCCTGACGGACCTTCTCCACGCCCCCGGCGGACTCCACGTCGAGCACGTGCAGGTAGAGCATCCCGGTGAGGCGGTGCGCCTCGACGACGAGCGACCCCGGCACGAGCGAGGAGAGCTCGGCCGTGATCGTCAGGTAGATGTCCGAGGGGTTGCGCAGCCGCACGCCGACGACCGCGCCGCGCGGCGTGTGGCGCGGCGTGAGCGCGAGCAGGCTCACCTGGAACGACGCGACGACGAGGTCGGCCACGAAGCGCGCGACGAGCACGGCGAACGGCCACGGCCGGAACTTCCCCCGTGCCGCGATCGACGGCAGCGGGAAGAACAGGATGACCGCGACGCCGAGCAGGACGCCCGCGAGGACGTTCCCCCAGGACAGGTCGCCCCAGAGCATGACCCAGACGATCGTCAGCCACAGGATCGTGCGCCACTGCGTGGTGACGCGCGAGAACCACCCGGACGCGAGGGCGCGACGGCGCCGGTGCAGGCTCATCCGTCCGTCCCCCCGCCCGTCTCGACGGCGTCGGCGTCACCGGTCGCGACCTCGACCGACTCGCCCTGCCCACGGTCGGAGTCGCCCGGGAACACGGCGTCGACGTACGTGTGCCCGTCGAGCAGGGTCGCGGCAGCGCGCTCGGTGTACGAGTAGAGCGGGCCCGCGACCACGGTGAGCGCGAGGCCGAACGCGACGAGCGCCGTCGCCGGCCCGACCATGCCGCGCGGGAGGCGCGTGTCCGCGGGGATCTCGACGGGCGCCGTCTGCCAGAACGCCTTGTTCCACGCCTTGACGATCGCGTAGAGCGTGAGCAGCGACGTGACGACCGACCCGACGACGAGCGCCCACGCGAGCGGGGTGCCCTGCGCGACGCCCTCCTCCAGGAGCCCGACCTTGCCGAGGAAGCCCGACAGCGGCGGGATGCCGGCGAGGTTCATCGCGGGGATGAAGAACAGGATCGCCAGGCCGGGCGCGAGCTTGGCGAGCCCGCCGAGCCGGTCGAGCGACGTCGACCCGCCGCGGCGCTCCACGAGCCCGACGACGAGGAACAGCGTCGTCTGGACGGTGATGTGGTGCACGACGTAGAAGATCGCGGCGGCCATGCCCGGCTCGGACGCGAGCGCGATGCCGAAGATCATGTAGCCGATGTGGCTCACGAGCGTGAACGACAGGAGTCGCTTGATGTCGTTCTGCGCGACGGCACCGAGGATCCCGACGACCATCGTGAGCAGCGCGAGCCACATGAGCACGTCGTCGACCACGCTGTCCTCGGGGAACAGCAGCGTCTGCGTGCGGATGATCGCGTAGACGCCCACCTTGGTGAGCAGGCCGGCGAACACCGCCGTGACGGGCGCGGGCGCGGTCGGGTAGGAGTCGGGCAGCCACGCGGACAGCGGGAAGATGGCCGCCTTGATGCCGAACGCGAGGAGCAGCAGGAGCTGGATGGCGAGCGCCGTGCCCGGGTCGATCTCGGCGTAGCGCTCGGAGAGCTGGGCCAGGTTGACCGTGCCCGTCGCCGCGTACGTCAGCGCGATGGCGACGAGGAAGACGATGGACGACAGCAGCGCCACGACGACGTAGATCGACCCCGCCCGGATGCGCTCGCCCGTCCCGCCGAGCGTGAGGAGCACGTAGCTTGCGGCGAGGAAGATCTCGAACCCGACGTAGAGGTTGAACAGGTCACCCGAGAGGAACGCGTTGAACACGCCCGCCGCGAGCACCATGAACGTCGGGTGGTAGATCGCGACCGGCGCCTCCTCGTCGCCGTCCGCGACGCCCTGTGCGAGCGAGTACAGCAGGACGCACAGCATGACGAAGCTCGACACGACGAGCATGAGGGACGAGAGCCGGTCCGCGACGAGGTCGATCCCGACCGGGGCCGCCCAGCCGCCGACGTCGACGACGATCGGGCCCGAGTCCGCCGCGACGAGGAGACCGACCGACGCCGCGAGGACGAGCGCGAGCGCGGCCACGGTGATGATCCGCTGCGCGCGCGGGTGGCGCCAGAGCGCGAGCGCGAGACCGGCCGCGACGAGCGGCAGGACCACGGGGAGCGGGACGAGCACCGCGGCGGTGAGGCTCATCGCGGCTCCTTCCCGTCGTCGCTGCGGTCGTCCGGTCGTGGGTGGTCCGGGCGGTCGCGCCGGGCGTCGCCGTCGTGCCCCGCGGTCCGGGGCGCCGGGGACGACGGCGGTTCCTGCCCGTCGGTGATCCCGTCGCCGTCGCCGTCGGTCTCGTCGCGGACCTCGGCGGCCTCGTCGTCCAGGCTGGCGCCGCTCTCCTCCGTGTCCGCGTCCTCGAACGCGGGGGCGTTGCGCGCGGCGTGCCGCGCGACGCGGCGGTCCTCGAGGTCGTCCTGCACCTCGTCGTGGCCGTGCAGCTGCCACGACCGGTAGGCCATCGCGAGCACGAACGCCGTGATGCCGAGCGTGATGACGATCGCGGTGAGCACCATCGCCTGCACGAGCGGGTCGCTCATCTCGTCCTCGGGAGTCGTACCGATGAGGGGCGCTCCCCCGGCGCGCCCGCCCGCGACGAGGAACAGCAGGTTCGCGCCGTTGCCCATGAGGATGAACCCGAGCAGGACGCGCGTGAGGCTGCGCTCGAGCAGCAGGTAGACGCCCGCCGCGAAGAGCACGCCGATCGCGAGCACGAGGACGACGCTCGGGGTCATGTCGATGACGTTCACCGGCGGCCACCCCCGATCGAGTCGGGCTCCATGGCCTCGAACGGCCCGGTGTCCTCGCCCGGCTCGCGCCCGGCGGCGGCGCGCTCGGTGTGCCGGTCGATCTCCGCCCCGAGGGTGCGCAGGATGTCGAGGACGAGCCCCACGACGACGAGGAAGACGCCGACGTCGAAGAACAGCGACGTGACGAGATGGATCTCGCCCACGAGAGGCAGCGTGATGTCGTAGGCGTCGCTGCCGAGTACGTTGCCGGTGAGCAGGAACGCGACGAGCCCCACGCCCGCGGACAGGAAGAGGCCCGTGCCCAGCAGCAGACCGGGGTGCACCGGCGCGGCCTCCCCGAGCTCGTACCGGCCGCCCGCGAGGTACCGCACGATGAGCGCGATCCCGACGACGAGCCCGGCCGCGAACCCGCCGCCCGGCGCGTTGTGGCCCGAGAACAGCAGGAAGAGCGCGAACACGATCATCGCGTGGAACAGCACGCGCGTGACGACCTCGAAGATCACGGAGCGTCTCTGGGGCGCGAGCGTACGGCCCGCGCTGAGCCAGACGAGCATGCGCGGCTGGTCCTTCTCGGTGACCCCGCGGCGACGGAGCGCGGCACCGGGGTCGTCACTCTCGCTCCACACGCCCGAGCCCGAGCCCGAGGAGGTCGTGGCGGGCCTGGCCCCCGACGCCCGCAGGATCTCGCCGCTGCGCGTGCGCAGGAACACGAGGGACGCCACGCCTGTGGCCGCCGCCAGGAGGACGGAGATCTCGCCCATCGTGTCCCACGCGCGGATGTCGACGAGGGTCACGTTGACGATGTTCTTGCCGTGGCCGTACTCGTACGCCTCGGCCGGGAAGTCGACCGAGATCGGCGTCGCGACCCGGGCGAGCGGTGCCACGACCGCGAAGCCCATCATGACCACGGCCACGGCCAGGCCGATGCCCAGGCGCACCCACCGGCTCGCGGCGAGCGGCCGGTTGGAGAAGTAGGCGGGCAGGCGGCGCAGCACGAGCACCATGACGACGAGCGTGATCGTCTCGACGAGGACCTGCGTGAGCGCGAGGTCGGGCGCACCGTGCAGGAGGAAGAGGACGGCGTTGCCGTACCCCGCGATGCCGACGAGGATCACGGCCTTGAGGCGGCGGCGCGAGCGCGCGGCGAGGATCGACGCGACGCTGATCGCCGCCACGGCGACGAGCTGCGCGGGCCGGTCCCAGGCCTTGAGCTGCTCGGGCCACGCCGTCTGCACGACCATGACGAGGCCCGGGCCCAGCACGAGGACGACGAGGATCGCGCCCAGGTAGAAGGGCAGCGAACCACGCTGCGTCACGGCCGTGACGTCGGCGGCGAGGTCGTCGAGCTTGCGCATGACCCTGCGGTAGGTGACGTCCGCCTCGGGCCCCGTCCACAGCGAGGCCTGGAAGCGCTCGACGCGCGCGCGCTGCCAGAACAGGACGACGCCGACCGCGAGCACGAGGACGGTGAGCGCGAGCGCGGGCGTGAACCCGGCCCAGAGCACGAGGTGGCCGGGCTCGCCCGCGGGGTACGTGTCCGCGTAGGGGGCGAGCAGGTCCTCGCCGAAGTGCGGCACGAGCGCCGTCGCGAGACCGAGGACGGCGAGCACGACGGCCGGCCCGACGAGCAGCACCGGCTGGCGGTGGATGCGGGCCGGGTCGATCTGCGGCTCCTCGGCCTCGACCGCGGGGCGTCGCGCGGCAGGGCCCCGCAGGTCCACGTGCTCGTTGGCGCGGGCCGGGTGCGTGCCCAGGTGCGGCTTGGACGCGAACGCGCCCCACCAGAAGCGCAGGCCGTAGGCGACCGTGAACATGGACCCGACGACGACCGACCACAGGACCACCGTGTCGACCCAGACCGGGCCCTCGCCGTGCAGCAGCGACTCGAGCGCGGCCTCCTTCGCGACGTAGCCCGCGAAGGGCGGCAGCCCGATCATCGACGCCGTCGCGAGCCCGCCCGCGACCGCCGTCCACGGCAGCGCCTTGCCGACGCCCGTCAGACGGCGCAGGTCGCGCGTGCCGGTCGCGGCGTCGACGACGCCGACCACGAGGAACAGCGACGCCTTGAACATCGCGTGCGCGCCGATCATCGCGAGCCCGGCGAGCGCGGCCCCGCGCGTGCCGAGCCCGACGAGCAGGATGATGAGACCGAGCTGGCTCACGGTGCCGAACGCGAGCACGAGCTTGAGGTCGTACTGGCGCAGCGCGCGGTAGCCGCCGACGAGCAGCGTGCCCGCACCGAGCGCGATGACCATGGTCCGCCACACGGTCGTGTCGGAGTAGGCGGGTGCGAACCGCGCGACGAGGTAGACACCGGCCTTCACCATCGCGGCCGCGTGCAGGTAGGCGCTCACCGGGGTGGGCGCCGCCATCGCGGCGGGGAGCCAGAAGTGCAGCGGGACGAGCGCGGACTTGCTCGCCGCCCCGACGAGGAGGCACACGATCGCGGCGGTCACGGCGCCGCCCGTCGGCGGGTCCGCGATGACCTCGGACATGCGGAACGTCCCGCCCTGCACCCCGAGGATCACGACCCCCACGAGCATGGCCAGGCCGCCCGCGGTGGTGAGGATGATTGCCTGCATCGCGGCGCGACGGCTCGCCTTGCGGTCGGCGTAGTGGCCGATGAGCAGGTAGGAGAAGACGGTCGTGAGCTCCCAGAACACGAACAGGAGCAGCATGTCGTCCGCCGTGACGAGCCCGACCATGGCCCCGGCGAACGCCGTGAGCACGCCGCCGAACCGGCGCAGACCCTGCGCGGTGGGCGAGAAGTAGGCCGAGCAGTAGACCAGGACGAGCGCACCGACACCGCCGACGAGCAGCAGCATGAGCCACGTCAGCGTGTCCATGCGGAAGGCGAGCTCGAGCCCGAGGCCGGGAACCCACTCGAGGACCTGCGTCGGGTGCTCCCCCGACATCACCCGGTCCGTCCAGGCGAGCGCGTACACGGCCGCCGACGCGGGCGCGAGCGCCAGCACGAGGAACGCCCGGCGGCCGAGGAACGAGACGAGTGCGGGCGCGCCCAGTGCCATCACGAGATGAGCAAGGAGCACGTAGAGCACGGGCCGCTCCGTCCGGGTCGGGGGCGGGGTGGGCGGGGTCGAGCGTCGAACCTGGTGAACTTGTCAGCACCGGCCGCCGACGGAGGGGAGCCGCGGGCACGACGGTGCACGGCGCCGGCGAGGCCGGGCCGAGAACCATTTTACCGACCGCTCAGCCGTGCAGCGGTCCCGTGGGTCCGTTCGTGACCGATTCCTCAGTCTCCCGTCACAGATCCTCGGGGTCCACGAGGAACTCGGCCTCGTCCGCGATCTCGCCCCCGACAGCGTCGTGCAGCGTGCGCACGACGTGCGCGACGACCTCCGCCGCACGCTTGCGCGCGACCTGGTGGTCGAGCGACGGCTGCTCCTGCTGCGACTCGACGAGGTCGCGCGGCTCCCACCGCACGCGGTAGCTCACGGCGCCGTCCACGGTCCACGGCAGGCCGCGCAGCAGGAGCGGCAGCGCCTCCTCGCCCCCCACCTCGACCGCGACGAGGCCGTCCATGCCGAGGTCGACGATCAGGCCGTAGCCGTCGAGGACGGCCCCCGTCGTGAGCGCCTTGATGTCGACGTCGTCCGCGGCGGCGTGGAGCGCGCGCCGCAGGGCGGGGTCCATCTTCTCCCCCGGGTACAGCGGGAGGTCGGCGATGCCCTTCGGGGGGCCCTCGTACGACTTCCCCTCCGTCGCGAGCCGCGTGCGGGGGTTCTGCCGGGCGACCAGTGACAGCGCGGCGTTCGGGTCCAGCCAGACGTCCGAGTACAGCGTCATGTCGACCGCGACGCCCGGGTCGGGCGTGAGGACGACGCCGGGGCCGGCGGGGTTCCCGACGTCGGTCCGCACGGACCCGCCGAGGCGGCGTGCCGCGGCGACGAGGAACGCGACCACCCGCTCCTCCTCGCGCACCGGGAGCCCGCCGGGGAACGCACGGCCGATCCCGTCGCGGTCGCCGCCGCCCGGGTAGGGGACGTCCCCGCGCTCACGCGGGCACACGACGTCGAACACGAAGGACGTGCCGGGCGGGAGCCCCGCCCCGGGGCCGGCGTACGGCCCGGCGAGCGTGGTGTGCCGCGACGTGCGCAGCACACCCGGCTCGCTCCCCGCGGCGGTGCGCGCGGGCGGCACGAGCGGTTCCGTGCCCTCCGGCGCGACGTCCCAGCGGGCACCCGCGAACCGGGAGAGCGCGAGCGTCTCGACCTCGTCGACGACGACGTCGGCCGGGAGCCCGAGCAGGTGCCGCGCCTGGTAGGACTGCGCGGCGCCGGGCCCGTCGGGGTGCGGCAGGGGCGGGAGCGGGCTCATGCTGTTCCTCGGGGTCGACGGGTACGTCCGGCTGCGGCGTCCGGCGCGGCGGGCCGCGCTCAGACGTCGGTGCGGTGGAAGCTCTGCCACGATCGGGAGGCCGTCGGGCCGCGCTGACCCTGGTAGCGGGAGCCGTAGACGCTCGAGCCGTACGGGTTCTCGGCCGGCGACGAGAGCCGGAAGAAGCACAGCTGCCCGATCTTCATGCCCGGCCACAGCGTGATCGGCAGCGTCGCGACGTTGCTCAGCTCGAGCGTCACGTGACCGGAGAAGCCGGGGTCGATGAACCCGGCGGTGGAGTGCGTGAGCAGGCCCAGGCGGCCGAGGCTCGACTTGCCCTCGAGGCGCGCGGCGACGTCGTCGGGCAGGGTCACCGTCTCGAACGTCGACCCGAGCACGAACTCGCCCGGGTGCAGCACGAACGGCTCCGCCGGGTCGACCTCGACGAGGCGCGTGAGGTCCGGCTGGTCCTGCGACGGGTCGATGAACGGGTACTTGTGGTTGTCGAACAGCCGGAAGAACCGGTCCAGGCGCACGTCGATGCTCGACGGCTGGAGCATCGCCGGGTCGTACGGCTCGAGCCGGACGCGCCCGGCGTCGAGCTCGCCTCTGATGTCACGGTCGGAGAGCAGCACGGGCCCACGCTAGCCGACGCCGGACCCGGCCCGGACCGGGTGCCGAACCCTGGATCCGTGCTCACCCCGCGCCGTCGAACCCCGGGGACACGGTCGGGCTCGCCGGGCGAACCGACCCGTGTCCCCGGGTTCGGCGAGGTGTCAGGCGCGCAGCGGGCGGCCCGTCGAGTCGACGGAGTAGTAGCCCGACTTCGAGGTCAGGTAGAGGATGCCCTCCACGAGGCCCCAGATCGCGATGACGGGCGCGGCGAAGCCGAACGACAGCACCGACACGAGCAGCATCGTCAGGCCGATGCCCGTGTAGCCCAGGTAGAACCGGTGGATGCCGAGGCTGCCGACGAGGATGCCGAGCAGGCCCGCGGCGAGACGC
This sequence comes from Cellulosimicrobium protaetiae, assembly GCF_009708005.2. Classification (NCBI taxonomy): domain Bacteria; kingdom Bacillati; phylum Actinomycetota; class Actinomycetes; order Micrococcales; family Promicromonosporaceae; genus Cellulosimicrobium; species Cellulosimicrobium protaetiae. The sequence goes on from NZ_CP052757.1 coordinate 4,473,575, forward strand.
GACTTGGCCTGGGGGTCGTACGCGGGGTCGAAACCGGGCTGGCCGTACGCGCCGGGCTGCGGGTACCCCGGCTGGGCGTAGCCCTGCTGGCCGTAACCCTGCTGGCCGTAGCCCTGCTGCGGGTCGGCGCCGTACGCCTGCCCCTGCGGCTGGCCGTAACCCGCCTGCGCGCCCGGCGTCCCGTACGGCTGCTGCCCGTACGCGTCCCCGTAGCCCTGCTGCGGCTGCCCGTAGGCGTCCCCGTAGCCGGCCTGCTGCTGGTCGTAGCCCGGAGCCGCGCCCGACGGCGTCGCCCCGCCCCCGGAGACCGGGTCGCCCGGGGCCGGGCTCCCGTGCGCGGGGTCGGGCTGCTGCTGGTACGGGTTCTCGGACAAGGCTGCTCCTCGGCGTGCGCCGCACACGGGCGCGGATCGGGTCGTCGTGCGGTCGGGTTCTGGCATCACCGGCGACGTCCGCTATGATCGGGGCGCGCGCTGGTTCGCCGAGGATCCTCCCAGAGGGCACGGGGCGGACGCCACCAGCGCCGCGCGGGTGTAGTTCAATGGTAGAACTTCAGCTTCCCAAGCTGATAGCGCGGGTTCGATTCCCGTCACCCGCTCAGCGCTCGAGAGCCCCGCACCGTTCCGGTGCGGGGCTCTCGTCGTCGGTACCAGGATTCTTCCGACACGTGACGACGGCTCACGCGCGCGATCCTCCGCCGTTCTCCTCGCGAAGCTGGACGCACGCCGCCTCGAGCTGGGCGAGTGGTGCCCCGATCGTGGCCCGGACGATCTGCGCGTCCAGCTTGTAGTCGTGGTGGCCGATCAGGTCACGCATTCGCGCGATGTCTGACCACGGCACCTGGGGCTGCCGAGCCGTCGTCTCCGTGGAGACCGCCTTGACGGACTCGCCGATGACGAAGACCCAGTACTGGATAGCGGCGACCACCACCTCGTCGCACGCGTCGGAACCGACGTCCTTCGCGAGCCGTTCTGCCCGCCGGATCGCTGATACGGCGGCGAGCACGTCGTCGAGCCGTTCCGCGTCCCCCCGACTCACAACGACACCGCCTGAGCGAGCGCGGACTCCGCCACGTGGGGCGCCAGCGCGTCGACAGGGACGACGTCGACCTGCTCGTCGAGGAGGTCGGACAGCTCGTCGGCGAGATGAGCGACAGGCAGGAGCCCCAGGCGACGGACGTCGAGGTCCACGAGGACATCGACGTCGGAATCCGGACCGTCCTCACCCCGCGCCACCGAACCGAAGATCCGGACGTCGGTCGCCCCGTACCGTCGTGCCGCCGCGAGGATCTCCTGCCTGTGACCCGCGGGTCGACAAGGTCTGAGCGGCCGAGCGGGTGAGAGGTAGCAGAGGTGGCGACAGCCCACCCGATGAAGCCGGCGGTCCCCCGACGAACGGGGTCCCGGCCCCCTCTCGAAACCCACAAAGAACGGTAAACCTCGTGGGGGTATCAGCGCCGAGCCCGGGGTTGCTCCTCACGGCGACGGTGACGTGGGGAACGACCCCGGGCTCGGCGGTCTGGGGTGGGCGTCAGCCCAGGATGCTGCCCGCGGCCTTGGCCGAGGCGGCGATCGAGCCCGTCAGGGGCAGGTCCGGGAGGATCACGGCCTGGGCGGCGTGGTAGACGTCGGGCTTGCCGACCCACGTGACGCCGTCGGGCCGGTTGGCCGTGTCGAGCTCGTGGTGCCACGAGCCGCGCTCGGGGTCGACGAGGAACCGGTCGATCCACGCCCACCAGCCCGCGGCGGCCTCGGTGAAGTGCGACTCGCCCGTGACCCGAGCGAGCACGTCGGCGGCGGCCACGGCCTCGGCCGCGACCCAGTGGTAGCGGCGCGGCTCGACGGGCACCCCGGACCAGTCGACCGTGTACACGAACCCGCCGCCGTGCTCGCCGTCCCAGCCGTCGGCGACGGCGCGGTCGAACAGCGCGACCGCGGCCTCGGTCCGCGCACCGGGCGTGCCGGACGCGACGTCGACCTGGAGGAGGAGACGGGCCCACTCGAGCCCGTGCCCCGGCGTCGACCCGTACGGCTTGAACGGGTCGCGCGGGCGGTCGGCGTTGTAGTCCGGCAGCGGGTTCCAGTCCGCGTCGAAGTGCTCGGGGATGCGCCACTGGTTCTCGCTCGCCCAGCCGATCACGCGGTCCGCGATCGACGCGGCGCGGCCCAGCCACTCGGCGTCGCCGGTCGCGTCGTGAGCCGCGAGCAGCGCCTCGACCGCGTGCATGTTCGCGTTGACCCCGCGGTACTCGTCGAGCACGGACCAGTCGCGCGACCACTCGTCGGCGTGCATCCGGGGCCCGGGCTCCCAGAACCGCTGGTCGAGCACGGCGAGCGCCGCGTCGAGCAGCTCGCGCGCACCCTCACGTCCCGCGATCGTCCCCGACGCCGCGGCGAGCACCACGAACGCGTGCGCGTACGCGCTCTTCGTCCCGTCGACCGGCCCCTCCTCCGTCGCCGCGAGGTCGCCGGGGCGGGGGCCCGGACCGCGCGAGGAGACCCAGCCGCCGTTCTCCGCGTCGACGAGCACGCTCCGCAGGCCCTGCAGGGCCCTGTCCGCGAGGTCGCCCGCGCCGGGGACGCCCAGCAGGGACGAGAAGGCGTAGACGTGCGCCATGCGCGCCGTGATCCACGTGTGCACCGGCCGCGCGAGGTCGGGGACGTCGTCGTCGTCGAGCCACTGCGCGGCGCCGTCCGCCCGCAGCGAGGCCGCGCCGAAGTACAGGAGGTCGGCGAGCTGGTCGCGCCGCCATGCCGTGAGGTCGGCCCTGGGGTCGACCCGGGGGGCCGCTGCGGTCGAGGGCTGCTCGGACGGGTGCTCGGTCATGTCTCGGTCCTTCTCGTGCTGGGAAACGTGGCGCCGCGCCGGGTGCGGTGCCGTACGGCGCGGTGCTGGTACGGCGCGGTGCCCCGGGACGATCATCCCGGGGCACCGCCGGTGGTGCACGCCTACCTCACCCCGGTCGGACGCGGGGCGGGGCGGGCGCAAGGGTTCAGCCGCAGGTCACGGCGGCGTAGTCCGCCGTGATCGACGCGGTCACCCCCTCGTCTCCGCGGGTCGCCTCGACGGTGACCGTGCCGGCCTCGACCGACGTCGCCCGCGTCGCGAACGACTGGTAGGCGTTGGCCCCCGGCGCGACGGCCGCGAACTCCTTGGTGCCGAACCGCGTGACGAGCCGGACGGCGACGGGCGCGTCCTCGCCGTTCTCGGCGCGGACCGCGACGTACGCCTTGCCGGCGAGGCAGCGCGTGCTCACCGTGACGTCGATCGCGAGCGTGGGCTGGCCCTCGGTCACGGTCACGGGGACCTCGACCACCTGGCTGGTCCAGCCGTCGTCGACCACGACGTACGCGGTGTACGTCCCGGCCGCCGCGTAGGCGTGCGAGCCGGAGACGGACCCGTCCGTCACCGTGCCCGCCGCGACGTCGGAGCCGTCGCCCCACGTGACCGCCGCGCGGAGCTCGGCACCCTCGCGGCCGCCGGTCACCTGGGCGAGCACCGCGTCCGTGGACTGCCCGACGGCGAGGGTCACGCCGTCCGCGGCCGTCACCTCGAGCGCGGGGTGCTCGGCGAACGTGCCGTCGTGCGCGACCGCGACCACGTGGATGCGGCCGTCGCGCGAGAGCTCGCCCGGCTGGTCCGGGAGCGTGAGGCTCACGGCCCGCTTGCCCTCGGGGAGCGTGATCGGCGCCGTCGCGAAGAACGCGGCGGGGGTACCGGTCTGCGGGCTGCCACCACGCAGGCGGTTGTCCGTCACGGCGACGGGGATGTTGCCGAACACGGGGTTGCGCGCCGCGCCCGACCAGTCGCCGAAGCTCAGGTCGATGGGCTGCGACGAGCCGTCGTCGAAGGTCAGCACGCCCTGGGCCTGCTGGTTCTTCTCCGTGCCGGTACCGATCACCGAGAGCTGCTCGGCGTCCGCGGGGACCTCGAGCTCGATGGTCTGGCCGTCACCCGTCGCGTTGTCCGGCTGGCCGGCGGGGATGGCCGGGACGTCGAACGCGAGGTCGGTGCCGGGCACCGTCGCGCGCTCGCCCTGGACGAAGCCCTTCGCCGCGAGCTGGGCCCGGTCGAAGAACACGCCCTGGCCGTCGCACGAGCCGACGGTCGTGCCGAGGTCGCCGATGCAGACGTTGTCGTACGCACCGAGCAGCGAGCCCTCGCGCAGGAGCGAGACCGTGACGTACGAGGAGGCCGAGACGGTCTCGATCCCCTCGCCCGAGACCGTGACGGTCACCGGGTAGACGCCCGGGGCGGCCCACGAGTGCGCGGCGTTCACCGCGTACCCGCCGAACGCGCCCGCCTGGAGCGAGCCCGCGGCCGGCTCGGAGCCGTCGCCGAACGCGACCTGCACGTCGAGCGCCGACGCGTCGCCCTCGACCCCGGTGAGGGTCGCGAACGAGCCCGAGACCTCGCGCGCGGTCACCGTCTCGCGGTCCGGGGCCGCCGAGAGCGTGAGCTCCTCGGCGCCCGAGGCCTTCGGGTCGGCCAGGAGCTCGACCTCGGCGAGCGACAGCGCGCCGTCACCGGCCGTGGCCGTCACGGAGACGCGGTACTGCGCGAACGCCGTCGGCTCCGCGACCGTGAACGGCCGCGTCTGCAGCGCCCAGCGGAACTGCTCGCCGGACCGCTCGTCGAGCGTCGTCCACGTCTCGCCGTCGTCGGAGCCCTCGAGGGTCCACGCGGAGGGCGACGCCGTCCCGCTCGCCCCGGAGGTGAGGGTGTACGACCCGACCGTCGGCCGGATGCCGTTGCCCGCCCACGTGATCGACGGGGTCGCCGTGGCGAACGTCGTGCGCGTGCCGGACGTGTTGTCCGTCAGCGCCGCGGCGCTCGTGGTCGCGTCACCGTCGACGACGGTCGTCGTGCCGAGACCCGTCGTCGTCGCGTCCTGGACCGGCGCCGGGGGCTCGTCGCCCTCCGTGAGCGACGGCGGGGCGTCGTCCTCGCCGGTGCCCCAGGCAGACGGATCCGGACCCATGACGAAGTCCAGCGTCGCGCCGCCCGAGAGGTCGGCCTGCGAGAGCGACGTCGAGGTGCGGGCCTCGCCGTCCACCGCGAGGGACTGCACGTAGACGTTGTCCACCGAGTTGTTCTCGGCGTTGACCACGAGGTCGCCGTCCGGCAGGTGCACGGTCGCCTTGTCGAAGAGCGGCGAGCCGACCGCGTACTGGTCGGAGCCGACCTGGAGCGGGTAGAAGCCGAGCGAGGCGAAGATCCACCACGACGACATCTCGCCGTTGTCCTCGTCGCCCGGGTAGCCCTGGCCGATCTCGCTGCCGACGAACAGGCGGCGGGTGACCTCACGGACCTTCTCCTGGGCCTTCGAGGGCGCGCCCGCGGCGTCGTACAGCCACGGGATGTGGTGCGACACCTGGTTGCTCATGCCCCACATGCCCATGCGGACGTCGCGCGCCTCGCGCTGCTCGTGGATGCCGCCGTTGCCGGCGCCCTTCTCCGGGGTGGAGAAGAACAGGTCGAGCTTGTCCTCGAGGCCCTGCTTGCCGCCGTAGAGGTTCGCCAGGCCCTGGCCGTCCTGCGGCGCGTGGAACGCGAAGTTCCAGCCGCTCGTCTCGGTGTACCCGCCGCCCCACGCCTCGGGGTTGTAGGTCTCCGGGTCGACGGCCCACGTGCCGTCCTCGTGCCGCGGCACGAAGAAGTCCACCTCGGGGTCGAACAGCTCGACGTAGTGCGTGGCACGCTCGAGGAAGTACGAGGACTCCTCGCGCAGCGTCTCGCGGCGCTCGTCCGGCGTGGCCGGGTCCTCCGCGAGGGCGGCCGCCATGTTGCCGATGCCGAAGTCGTTGATCAGCCCCTCCAGGCCCCACGACACGGACTCGTGCGTGGACTCCGGGGTGAACCCGAGGAAGGGCGACGTCTGCAGGCCCTTGCGGCCCACGGCGTTGTTCGGCGGCGCGACGGACGCGTTGCGCAGCGCGGCGTCGTACGCCTCGAGCGCGGAGTCCGTCGGGAGCGAGCCCTTGAGGTACGCGTCCGCGAACGCGACGTCGGAGCTCGTGCCCGTCATGAGGTCGGCGTAGCCCGGGGAGGACCAGCGCGCGATCCAGCCGCCGTCGCGGTACTGCTGGACGAACCCGTCGATGAGCTCGCCCGCGAGCTCGGGGTACAGGAGCGAGTACGCCGGCCACGCCGTGCGGTACGTGTCCCAGAACCCGTTGTTCACGTAGATCTTGCCGTCGACGATCTTGGCGTTGGTCTGCGTGTCCGTCGCCGAGCCGGTGGTCGCGGAGACCGGGCTCGCGTACCGGTACACCGGCGCCTCGGCCGTGCCCGTGTTCTCGAACTGCGAGTTCGGGTACAGGTTGAGGCGGTAGAGGTTGGAGTACAGCGTGACGAGCTGGTCCTCGCTCGCGCCCTCGACCTCGATGACGCCCAGACGGTCGTTCCACGCCTGCGCGGCGGCGGCCTTGACCTCGGTGAAGGTCTTGCCCGTCACCTCCAGGTCGAGGTTCTTGCGCGCCTGGTCGAGGCTGATGAACGACGTCGCGACGCGCAGCTCGACCGTCTTGTCGGACGAGGTGTCGAACGTGGCGAAGCGCGCGTCCGCGCGGTTGCCCGCCGCCGTCCCGACCGCCGTCGGACTACGGTCGAAGGTGCCGGCGACGAACATGCGCGTGCGGCCCACGGACAGGCCCGAGCCGTTCTCGACCCAGCCGGAGATCGTCCCCGTGGCCTGGTCGAACGTCAGCTTGGACGAGCCGTCCACCTTGTCCACGAGCACGTGCCCGGTGTTCCCGGGATAGGAGAAGCGCAGCACCGCGCCGTGGTCGGTCGGCGTCGCCTCGATCGCGGACTGGTTGGTGAACGTGACCCCGTAGTAGTCCGGGCGCGCCAGCTCGTCGGCGTGGTCGAACTCGAGTCCGCGCGTCGAGAGCGTGGCGTTCGGCGTGCCGGACACCGTCGACGGGAGGAACGTGAGCTGGTTGCGGTCACCCATCCAGGGGCTGGGCTCGTGCGAGATGCCGAAGCCCTGGAGCACGGGCTTGTTGTTGGCGTTGTTGGCCTTGTGGTACTCGTACAGCCAGCTCTGCGAGGAGGCGTTCGTGTACGGCGTCCAGAAGTTGAAGCCGTTCGGCGTCGCCGTCGCCGGGATGTTGTTCCCGCGCGAGAAGCTGCCCGACGCGAGCGTGCCGCGGCGCGTGTCCACGTAGTTGGCGAGGCTCGAGCCGTCGATCGTCGCCGGGCTCGCGGTGATCGCGACGTCGTCGAGCCAGCCCGCGAACTTGGTGCCGGCGTGGCCGCCCGGGTTGTCGTAGCCGAGCAGCACCTGGTCGACGGTCTTGCCCGCGGCGACGTCGCCGAGGTCGATCCGCACGGAGTTCCACTGGTCGGCGTAGAGGATCTTGCCCTCGCCCTGCGCCTGCGCCGTCGCGACGGTCTCGTGCGCGTCGCGCGCGCCGAGGTCGGACAGGTAGGTGCCGTCGGTGAACTGCACGTCCACGGACGCGTACGTCGACGGGTACTGCAGGTCGTCGAGCAGCTCGGGGAAGATCGTGTAGCTCAGGCGTGTGTCCTCGCCGACGACGACGTCCACGTCGTCGTAGAGCACGTTGGTCGCGTAGGTCTCGCCGTCCGCGAGGTGCGAGCCGTCGTACCGCAGGGAGGCAAGCCCGGAGAACCCGACGCCCGCCTTGTTGGTGAAGTTGACGCGCGGCCCGGTGCCGACCTTGGTCGTCATGGGCGCGGCGGACGGGCCTGCGCTCAGGTCGGACGAGAGGTCCCACCCGGCGAGCTGAACGATGCCGTCGCCGGAGTTGGCGGTGACGTTGAGGCGCAGGTAGGTGTAGGCCTCGGTCGGCTCGTCGAGCTCGAAGGTGCGGGTCTGCTGCCGGTTCGGGAAGTCCTCGTCGGTGCGCTGGTCGAGCGGCGTCCACGTGGTGCCGTCGTTCGAGCCCTCGACGATCCAGTTCTTCGGGTCGCGGCCCGCCGAGTCGTCGGCCGAGGTCATCGAGTAGGCGACGAACGACACGGGCTCGGCGAACTCGTACCGGACCCAACCGGTCGAGGCGAACGCGAGCCACTTGGTGCCCGACGAGCCGTCCGCGAGGTTCGCGGCACCTTCGTTGGGCAGGTTCTGGGCGCTCGCCGTGACGGCCTTGAGCGTGCCGAGCACGCTGCCCGGGAGGCCGCTCGTGAACGACCCGACGTTCGCCTGCCAGGGTGCGCCGTCGCGCTCGGCCACCGTGGTGGCGAGCGCGGCCGGGTCTCCCGACTCGAAGGACGACGAGAAGTCCCCGGGCTCGGCCGCGGCCGCGGGCGCGGCGGTGAGCACACCCACGGGTACGGCGAGGGGGACGGTGAGAGCAGCGGCGAGCGCGAGCCCGAGGGGGCGTGCGCGGCCGCTCCCGGAGCGCGGCGTCGCCGCGGCTCCGGGTGGACGGTTTCTGGTCATGCTCGCGATCTCCTTCGATCGTCTGACAGCGCTGTCATGCTGCAGGGGTGCCCCTGACAACGCGCAGGGGGGAAGCGTTGTCAGGGGCAACCTGAACCTATGCGGGAGCCCCGGCGTTTGTCAACGCGCCCGGGCTCCCGACCGGTACGCCTACGCCGCACCGGGGCCGGGGACCTCCCCCGTGCCCCGGACGACGAGCCGCGTCGGCACCACGACGAGGCGCGGCGCGAGCTCCGGGTTCTCTGCGCGCGAGACCGCCAGTGCGGCCGCCTGCCGCCCCATCTCCACCACGTCGTACCCGACGACGGTCACGTGCAGGAGGTCCGCGAGCTCGAAGTCGTCGAAGCCCACGAGCGCGACGTCGGCCGGCTCGCCCGCGGACGCCCGGTCCCGCAGCGCGTGGAGCGCGCCGACCGTGATCTTGTTGTTCGCCGTGACGAGCGCCGTCGGGGGCTCGGGCAGCGCCAGGAGCTCTGCCACGAACGCGCGCGCGAGATCCGCGTCATGGGCGCCGTCGCGCACGTACCGCGACGGGTCGTCGACCCCCGCGCCGCGCAACGTCGCGACGAACTCGTCGCGACGCTCCTGGAACGTCCACAGGCGCGAGACGTCACCGACGAGCGCGATCCGCCGGTGCCCGTGCGCGAGCAGGTGCGTCACGGCGTCGCGCACCCCGCCGCGGTTGTCGATGACCACCGTGTCGGCGTCGACCCCGCGGGCGGGCCGGTCGATGAACACGACCGGCAGCCCGTCGTCGAGCTCGCGGCGCAGCGACGAGTGGTCGGTCGACGTGGGCGTCACGACGAGCGCGCCGACGCGCCGCTCGACGAGCGCCTCCGTCAGCGACCGCTCGCGCTCGGGCTCCTCGTCGGAGCTCGTCGTGATGAGCTGGAGCCCGTGGTGGCGCAGCTCGCGCTCGATCCCGCTCGCGAGCGCCGAGTAGAACGGGTTGGCGAGGTCGCCGGTGACGAACCCGACGAGCCGTGACGACCCGCCGCGCGCGAGGTCGGCCGCCACCGCGTTGCGGCGGAAGCCGAGCCGCTGGGCGGCCTCCTGGACCTTGGCGCGCGTCTGCGGCGCCACGTTCGGCTCGTCGTTGAGCACGCGCGACGCCGTCTTGAGACTGACGCCCGCGACCTCCGCGACGGCCGCCAGCGTCGGCCGGCGTCCTCCTCGACCGGCGTGCACGCGCGTCGTCGTGTCGCTCGTCGCACCCTCTGTCGTCACCGGGGCACCGCCCGGCGGGAGGGTCCCCGCGCTCTCCCCCTGCACCACCATCGTTCAGACCTCCCGTCGGCCACGGATCAGCATGTCGACGACGATAGCGAGCAGGAGCACCGCTCCGGTCACGATGTAGCGCGTCGCCGTGTCGAGATTCAGCAGCGTGAGCCCGTTCGCGATCGACTGGATGACCAGCACGCCGAGCAGCGCGGACCACGCGCTGCCGCGCCCGCCGAAGAGGCTGGTCCCGCCGATGACCGCCGCGGCGATCGCGGTGAGGTAGGTGTCGGCCGCGCCCGTGCCCTGGTTCGCGGCGGCGAGGCGCCCGGCCGCGAGGATGCCGCCGAGCGCGGCGAACGTGGAGCAGGCGACGAAGCACGAGACGACGGTCCGCCGCACCGCGACGCCCGCGAGGAGCGCGGAGCGGCGGTTCCCGCCGACGGCGCGGACCGACCTGCCCCACCGCGTGCGCCGCAGCAGGACGTCGACGACGACCACCAGCGCGACGAAGAGCACGACCGTGTAGCCGATCCCGCGCGCGGTCCCCAGGTACGCGACCGTGCCGACGAGGACCGCGGCGAGGATCGCGGTGCGGACCGCGATCCGGCCCAGGCCGGGGCTCGGCAGCTCCGCGCGCACGCGGCGCAGGTGGTCGGCGACGCGCAGCCCGGCGTACCCGACGACGACCACGACGACGACGCCCCAGGCGACCGGGGCCGGCAGGAACCCCTGCTGCACGGTCCGCACGAGCCAGGACTCGAACGGGATGTTGATCGAGCCCTTGGGCCCGAGCACCCGGAGCTGCACGCCCGCGAGGACGAGCAGGCCGGCCAGCGTGAAGACGAACGACGCGAGCCCGAGGCGCGTCGACAGCAGCCCGTAGCCGAGCCCGACCACGACCCCTACCGCGAGCGCCGCGAGGATCGCGAGCCCGACCGGCCAGTCGAGGTTGACGGTACCGACCGCGAGCACCGCTGCGGCGAGCCCGCTCACGGAGCCGACCGACAGGTCGATCTGCCCGACGAGCAGCACGAGCACGACCCCGAGCGCGATGATCCCCGTGGGGGCGCTCTGGAGCGTGAGGTTGACGAGGTTCTCCGCCGAGAGGAAGGCCGGGTTGATCGCGCCGAGCACGACCCAGATGAGCAGGAGCGCGCCGACGATCGGGAGCATGCCGAGGTGCGCGCCGCGGAGCTGCTGGACGACGCTCCCGGACAGCGCGCCGTGCGCCGGGCGGTCGAGGGCACCCGGGGTGCGGCCGGGGACGCTCATCGGTGCACCGCCCCGGTGCCGCCGGAGCGCCGCTCGTGCCCCGGGTCGGTGGACGTCCGCGCCGTGCCGCCCGGCCGGACGGGCCGGACGGCTCCGGTCATCGCGGCGAGCAGGTCCTCGTAGGACGTGTCGCCCGCGAACTCGCCGTGCACGCGACCGAGGCGCAGCACGAGGATCCGGTCGGCGACGGCCTGGAGGTCGCCCGCCTGGTGGCTGATGAGCACGACGGCGTGGCCGCGCTCGCGCAGCTTCTCGATGAGGTTGAGCACCTCGGCGGTCTGCCGGACGCCGAGTGCCGCCGTCGGCTCGTCGAGGACGAGCACGCGCGGTGCGCCGAGCAGGGCCCGCGCGACGGCGACGACCTGGCGCTGCCCCCCGGACAGCGTGCGCACCGGCTCGCGCACCGACGGGACGGTCGCCGCGAGCTGGTCGAGCAGCCCCCAGGCCTCGCGCTCCATCGCGATCTCGTCGAGGAACGGGCCGCGCAGGGTCTCCTGACCGAGGAACACGTTCTCGACGACGTCGAGGTCGTCGACCAGCGCGAGCTGCTGGAACACCGCCGCGATCCCGTGCGCGCGCGCCGTCGCGGGCGAGTCGAGGACGACGGGCGCCCCGTCGAGCAGGACCTCGCCCGCGTCCGGCCGGTACGCCCCGGCGACGACGCCCGCGAGCGTGGACTTGCCGGCTCCGTTGTCGCCCACCACGGCGAGCACCTCGTGCTCGCGCACCTCGACGTCGACGTCGACGAGCGCACGGACTCCGCCGAAGCTCTTGGAGATCCCACGCAGGGACAGGACGGGGGCGCTCACGGGGTCGCCTCCAGGAGCCCGGCCTCGACGCACGCGTCGACGTAGTACCGCGTGCAGATCTCGTCGACGGTGTAGACGCCGCCATCGACGATGACGCGCTGCACGTCGTCCACCCCGACGGCTCGCGGTGCGAGGAGCAGGCTCGGGACGCCGTCGATGCTCGCGGTCGCGCGCGGGTCCTCGCCGCGCAGGACGCGCACGGCGAGCTCGGCGGCGGTGCGCGCCTGCTGGGCGGTCGCCTTGTAGACGGTCATGTACTGGTCGCCGGAGACGACTCGCTGGACCGCCGCCAGCTCGCCGTCCTGCCCGGTGGTGGGCGGGACGGGGTCGAGGCCCGCGGCCTTCATCGCGGCGATCGCCCCACCGGCGATGCCGTCGCTCGCGGCGAACACGCCGTCGACGCGACCGGGGTACTGCGTGAGCTGGCCCTCGACCCACTCGGTCGCCTTGTCGGGGCTCCAGTCGGGTGTGTCGTACTCGGCGAGCACGTCGATGTCCTCTCCGTCGAGCGCGCGGTGGACGCCGGCAGCGAGCTCCGCGGCGTTCGGGTCCGTGGGCGAGCCCTGCACGAGCAGGACGCCCGGCCGCCGGCCCTGCCCCGGCGGGTCCTGCTCCGCGCGGTCGAGGACCGCGGCGACGAGCGCCTCCCCCATGAGGTACCCGATGAGCTCGTTGTCGAACGAGACGTAGTAGTTCGCGCCGTCGACGAAGCGATCGTAGGCGATCACGGGGACCCCGAGGCGCTGCGCCTCGGCGACGATGCTCACGGCGGCCACCGCGTCGACGGCGTCGAGGACGAGGACGTCGGCCCCGCGCGCGAGCATCGACTCGGCCTGCTGCTGCTGGTTGGCGGCGTCCTGCGCGGCGTTGGCGTACAGGACCTCGCACGTGGGGCAGCGCCGCTCGACGACGCCGACGAACGTCGGCCGGTCGGTGGTCTCGTAGCGCGCGGTCTTCGCCTCGGGCAGGAGGAGCCCGATGGTCCCCTCCGAGGGGCCGGCCGGCTCCTCGGGCGCCGCGCACCCGGCGAGCGCGAGGAGGACGACGACGGCGGCGGCCAGCGCGGTCGTGACGGCGCCGCGGGCCCGACGGCGGGTCTCGCCCGCCCGCGCCGTGGTCGCCCCGGTCACGCGCTCACCCCCAGCGACCCGCTGACGCGTGCGAGGTCGAGCGCGACGGCGAGGGCCCCGCGCACCTCGGCGGCGGAGCCGAGCTCGGACGCGACGACCTGCACGGGCCCGGCGGTGCTGGGCACGGTGCGCTGCTCGAGCGCCGTGCGCAGCGGGCCGAGCAGGGCCTCGCCCGCCTCGGCGAGCTGCCCGCCGACGACGACGATCTCGGGGTCGACGAGGTTGCACAGGTTGGCGGCGGCGACGCCGAGGTGCTGGCCGGCGTCGAACAGGACGCGGCGGCACCCGGGGTCGCCCTCCTGCGCCCGCGCGATGACGTCGCGCAGGGTGAGGGGCCCCCGGCTCTCGGAGAGCATGGACAGCAGGACGCCGGCGCCGACGTACATCTCCAGGCAGCCACGGTTGCCGCACCGGCACACCGGGCCGTTCTCGTCGATGGTGACGTGCCCGATCTCGCCCGCGACGCCCGCGCGCCCGTGCACGACCCGGCCGCCGAGGACGAGCCCGCCGCCCACGCCGTGGGACACCCGCAGGTAGGCGACGGCGTCGTGCCCGACGGCGGCCCCGAACCGGGTCTCGGCGAGCGCGCCGAGGTTGGCGTCGTTGTCCACGGTCACGGGGGCGCCGAGCTCGGCCTCCAGCACCTCGGGCACGACGACGCCGTCCCAGCCGCGCATCATCCCGACGGTCGCGATACGGCCCGCGCGCACGTCCACGGGGGCGGGGACGCCGACGCCGACGGCGAGCAGCTCGTCGGGGGCGGCGTCCACGGACGCGACCATCTCCCCCACGAGGAGGGCAGCCCGCTGCAGCCCCGTGTCGGCCCGGTGGTCGGGCGCGAGGGGCATGCGCTGGTCGGCGAGCACACGCATGGACGCGTCGGCGAGGGCGACGCGCATCGAGCGGGTCCCGAAGTGGACGCCCGCGACGAGACCGAGGTTGCGCGCGAGCGTGACCTGGAGCGCGCGGCGGCCGCTACGCGTGGACGGCGAGGTGTGCAGGACGCCCGCGCCGGTGAGCTCCTTGACGATGTTGGAGACGGTGGCCGGGGACAGCCCGGTGACGCCGGCCAGCTCGATCTGCGTGAGGGAGCCACGCTGCTGGACGGCGCTCACGATCCGGGCTCGGTTGGCCTCACGCAGTGAAGTCTGCGAGCCCGGGGTCACCCGGTCAGCGCGCACGCAGGTCAGGATACCGCCGGGGCGCCCCCGTCCAGGTGGGACGCCCCGGGTCGTGGACCGCGAGCCGATCTCCGGACGAACTGGACAGCGCTGTCACGCTGGGCGACACTCGACGGAACCCCAGGTTGCATCCAGGACATGATGCGAAGATCACGATTCAGCGTCGCTTGCGTTCATTTCTTGACATCAAGCGCGCCGAGACGTTGTATGGGCAGCGGGTTCGAGGGCGCGCCGGTGCGCCCGGCCGGTGCGACGTGGTCGTCCCCGGTCCCCCACGACCGAAGAAGGCGTAGGGAAATCACGATGCGAATCGATCGCAGGACGAGCGCGACGGTGGCGACTGCCGCCCTCGTGGGTCTCGCACTCGCCGCGTGCAGCGGCGGTGGTTCCGGTGACGGGGGCACCGGTGACGGCGGTGCATCCGGGGGCGGCGACGAGGTCGAGGTCTTCACCTGGTGGGCTGCCGGCTCCGAGAAGGCGGGTCTCGACGCGCTGGTCGGCGTGTTCGACGAGCAGCACCCCGACGTGGAGTTCATCAACGGCGCGGTGGCCGGCGGCGCCGGCTCCGCCGCGAAGGACCTCCTCCAGTCGCGCCTCCAGGCGCAGGACCCGCCGGACACGTTCCAGGCGCACGCCGGAGCGGAGCTCCAGGACTACATCGACGCCGCCCAGATCGAGGACGTGTCGTCGCTGTACGACGAGTTCGGTCTCAACGACGTCTTCCCGGCCGACCTCGTCGACCGGGTCACGGCCGAGGACGGGGCGATCTACTCCATCCCGTCCAACATCCACCGCGCGAACGTCGTGTGGGCCAACCCGACGGTCCTCGAGGCCAACGGCATCGACCCGGCGGCCGAGTACGCCGACCTCGACGCCTGGATGGCGGACCTCGACAAGCTCCAGGCCGCCGGCGTCACGCCGCTGTCCGTCGCGACCACGTGGACCCAGGTCCACCTGCTCGAGACCGTGCTCCTCGCCGACCTCGGCCCGGAGGCGTACAACGGCCTGTGGGACGGCTCGACCGACTGGTCGGGCGCCGAGGTGACCGCGGCCCTCGAGGACTTCGAGAAGCTCATGGGCTACACCAACACGGACCGTGACGGGCTCGACTGGCCCGAGGCGACCCAGATGGTGATCGACGGCACCGCCGCGTTCAACGTCATGGGCGACTGGGCCGTCGCGGCGTTCGAGGAGCAGGGCAAGACGCTCGGCACCGACTTCACCGCCACCCCCGTGCCGGGCACCGACGGCGTGTTCGACTTCCTCGCCGACTCGTTCACCCTGCCGGTGGGCGCGCCGCACCCCGACGGCGCGAAGGCGTGGCTCGAGACCGTCGGCTCGCTCGAGGGCCAGGTCGCGTTCAACAAGGCCAAGGGTTCGATCCCGGCCCGCACCGACGCCGACCCCTCGGAGTTCTCCGAGTACCAGCAGACCGCGATCGAGTCGTTCGGCCAGGACACCATCGTGTCCTCGCTCGCGCACGGTGCCGCCGCGCCCGTCGCGACGCTCAACGCGATCTCCGACGCGACGAGCAAGTTCACGTCCGGCGGCTCCGACCTCGCGACCTTCCAGTCCGAGCTCGTGACCGCCACCGAGGGCTGAGACCGGTCCACCGGAACCGCCGCGCGTCGTCACTCCCGACGGCGCGCGGCGGCCCCGCGCGACCGGACCCCTCCCCGGGACCCTGCACCCGTCGCCTGCCGTCGCCCGCGTTCGGCCGCCGCGTCCCACGCCCCCACGACCGGGAAGACCCACCATGCTCAAGTCACTGCGGCGAGCCGGCCCCGCGCTCCTGATGCTCGCTCCCTCGCTGATCCTCGTCGGCGTGTTCGTGTACGGCCTCATCGGCGCGAACTTCCAGACGTCGATCACGGACAACCACACCGCCGCGCAGGCCACGGGCCAGAAGCCGTCGGTCGTGGTCTGGTTCGAGAACTACACCTCCCTGCTCGGCAGCGAGGCCTTCCAGCACTCGCTCAAGAACCTCGTCCTCTACACCGTCGTGTTCCTCGCCGGCACGCTCGTCATGGGCTTCCTGTGGGCGTGGATGATGGACAAGCCCGTCAAGGGCGAGGGGTTCTTCCGCTCCGTCTACCTGTTCCCGTTCGCCGTGTCGTTCGTCGCCTCCGGCGTCGTGTGGCGCTGGCTCCTCAACTCGAACCAGGACGAGCAGGCGAGCGGCCTCAACCGGCTGTTCCAGATCATCGGGCTCGACTTCCTGCAGAACAACTGGTGGAACAACGTCACGTGGGGCATCACGGCCATCGCGATCCCCGCGATCTGGCAGCTCTCCGGCTACGTCATGGCGCTCTTCCTCGCCGGGTTCCGCGGCATCCCGGACGAGCTGCGCGAGGCCGCCCGCATGGACGGCGCGAGCGAGTGGAAGCTCTACCGGCACGTGCTCTTCCCGCAGCTGTCGCCGGTCGCGCTCTCGGCGCTCATCATCATCGGCCACATGTCGCTCAAGTCGTTCGACCTCATCATGTCGATCTCGAAGCCGGCGAACTACCAGACCAAGGTGCCCGCCGTCGACATGTACGTCTTCAAGTCGAGCTTCGACTACGCCAACGCGGCGGCGGTCGGCTCGATCCTGCTGATCATCGTGGCCGTCGTCATCGTGCCCTACCTGATCCGCACCAACCGTCAGGAGAAGCGATGACCGACGTCGTAGCCACCTCGGTGCCGGCACCGGACACCGCGGGACGCCCGATCGATCTGCACCGCTCGGTGCCCAAGAACCGCTTCTCCCTCGGCCGGACCCTCAAGTACGCGGCGCTGATCTTCTTCGTCGTCATCGTGCTCATCCCCGTCTACGTGCTCCTGGTGACGAGCTTCAAGGGCACGGGCGACGCGTCCCCGGCACGTGCGTGGGCGCTCCCCGAGATCTGGACGCTGGACAACTGGCAGACGGCGTGGACCGCGCTGTCCCCCGCGATCCTGCGCACGCTGCAGATGGTCGTGCCGTCCGCGATCATCGCGGCGTTCCTCGGGTCGCTCAACGGCTTCGTGCTCTCGCGCTGGTCGTTCAAGGGCTCGAACCTCGTCTTCACGCTGATCCTCTTCGGGATGTTCATCCCGTACCAGGCCGTGATGATCCCGCTCAACCAGCTCGTCCTCGACCTGGGCATCCCGAGCGGCGTGCCGTCGCTGATCCTGCTGCACGTCGTGTACGGCATCCCGATCACCACGCTCATCTTCCGCAACTACTACATGACGGTGCCGCACGAGCTCATCGAGGCTGCGCGCGTCGACGGCGCGGGGATGTTCCGCACGTACTGGTCGATCATCCTGCCGATCTCGATCCCCAGCTTCGTGGTCGTGCTCATCTGGCAGTTCACCTCGTCGTGGAACGACTTCCTCTTCGCGGTGTTCTTCTCCTCCAGCCAGAACGGCCCGGTCACCCTCGCCCTGAACAACCTCGCGAACGGGGCGCTGCTGCAGAACTACGGCGTCTCCATGGCGGGTGCGCTCTTCGCGTCCCTGCCGACGCTGCTCGTGTACATCATCCTCGGCAAGTACTTCATCGGCGGCCTCATGTCCGGCTCCGTCAAGGGCTGACCCTCGGTCGGACCGAGCTCGCGGGGGGCGGGACAGGCACTGGTCGCACCGGTGCCCGTCCCGCCCCTCCGTCGTACCCCCACCCCCTCGCACGACGGCGGCCGCGCACCCTGGCGACCGCCGCGCCGCACGGCGCCCGCGGACCACGGCGGACGGCCGACGGCAACCCTGGACGACGACGTCTCAAGGAGAACCGTGTACCGCTCCTCGCACGACCCCGCCCCCTGCCCGCCGCCCCCCGGGGCCCGACGCCGGACCAGGCTGGTCTCCGGCGCCGCGCTGGCCCTGGCCCTCCTCGCGCCCCTCGGTGCCGGGGCCCCCGCGACCGCCGCCCCCGTGGCCACCGCTGCGCCGTCGGCCTCCGTGTCGACCGCGGTGCCCGACGGGCACGAGGTCTCGTCCCCCGACGGGAGCCTGGACCTCACGCTCGGGGCAGTCGACGGGCGTCTCACGTACGACGTCGTCCGCGACGGCACGACGACCGTCGTCGGCGCGTCCGGTCTCGGCCTCGTGCTGCGCGACCCCGCCGTGGACCTCACCACCGGGATGACGATCGAGTCCGTGGAGCGTGCCGAGGTCGACGAGACGTGGACCCCCGCGTGGGGCACGGCCTCGTCCGTGCGCAACCACGCGAACGAGCTCACGGTGCACGCGCGCCACTCGTCCGGCCTCGCGCTCGACGTCGTGGTGCGGGTGTTCGACGACGGCGTCGGGCTCCGCTACGTCCTGCCGCAGCAGGACGCGCTGGCCGCGGGGCCGTTCGTCGTGACGGCGGAGCGGACCGAGTTCGCGCTGCCGTCCGACCTGACCGCGTACTTCATCCGCGCGGGCAAGGACTGGAACGCGGACGAGAAGCACTACCGGACCGTGCCCGTCACGGAGGTGCCGGACGCCCAGACCCCCGTCACGTTCTCGCGCGGCGACGACCTCTTCCTCGCGGTCCACGAGGCGGACCTCACGGACTACGCGAGCATGACGCTCGTCCGCGGGGCGACGCCCGGGACCCTGGTGAGCGAGCTGATCGCGCTCCCGGACGGCACGAAGGCGGTCCTCGACGCTCGCGAGAAGGACGTCGTGACCCCGTGGCGCACGGTGCAGGTGGGGCGCGCGGCGGGCGACCTCGCCGAGTCGCACCTGGTCCAGAACCTCAACCCGCCGTGCGCGGTGTGCGACGTCGACTCCGACGGCGACGGCACCGCCGACACGGCGGACTGGATCGAGGCGGGCACCTACACGGGCGTGTGGTGGGAGCTCCAGCGCCGCGACACGACGTGGACCGCGGGCCCGGACCACGGCGCGACGACGCAGCGGATCAAGGACTACATCGACCTCGCGTCGGACGCGGGGGCGCGGTACGTGCTCGCCGAGGGGTGGAACACCAACGCGGGCGGCTCCTGGACCAACCAGGACTTCACGACCCCGATGCCCGACGTCGACCTCGACGAGGTGCTCCGCTACGGCGAGGAGAAGGGCGTCGGCTTCGTCGCCCACAACGAGACGCGCGGCTACGTGGACTACTACGACCAGAACCTCGAGCGCATCTTCTCCCAGTACGAGGAGTGGGGGGTCCACGCGATCAAGACCGGCTACGCGACGCGCTTCCAGCTCGGCGGCGTCAACCGCAGCCACTACGACCAGGAGGCCGTGAAGCACTACCAGCGCGTCGTCGAGGCGGCCGCGAGGCACGGCATCTCCGTGAACGCGCACGAGGCGATCAAGCCCACCGGCAAGGACCGCACCTGGCCCAACATGATGACGGGCGAGGGCGTGGCCGGCATGGAGCAGCAGAACTACATGGGCTCGAACGGCAACCCGCCGGAGCAGGCGACGATCCTGCCGTTCACGCGCTGGATCGGCGGTCCGGCCGACTACACGCCGGGCGTGCTCGACGTGCTGTGGGACCCGGCCGGGCTGAACACGCGCGTCCAGACGACGACCGCGACGCAGCTCGCGCTCTACACGACGTTCTACAGCCCGCTGCAGATGCTCGCCGACACGCCGGAGAACTACGCGAAGCACCCCGAGGCGTTCGAGTACCTGCGCGGGATGCCGGCCACCTGGGACGAGTCGCACGTGGACGCGCAGATCGGCGACCACGTGACGACCGCGCGCCGCAGCGGCGACACCTGGTACGTCGGCGTCGTGGCCGACGAGGTCGACCGCACGCTCGACGTGCCGCTCGACGTGCTGGACGACGGCGTCACGTACGTGGCCGAGGTCTGGGCGGACGCCCAGGACGCGAGCTGGAAGGGCAACCCCACGGCGATCGAGGTGACGCGGTCCCTCGTGACCGCGGACGACGTCGTCAGCGCGTCGCTGGTCGGCGCGGGCGGGCAGGCCCTCCGGCTCCGGCCCGCCACCGCGCAGGACCTCGCCGAGCTCGCGCCGTACGAGCGTCCGCGTCTGGACCTCGCCGGGGCGCCGGAGGCCGTGTACGACCCGGTCACCGGGACCGTGGGGGTGACGGCCACGGTCGCCAACGCCGGCACCTCGGTGGCCGAGGCGCACCTCGTGCTCGACGGCGAGTCCGTCACGGGCACGACGGCTCGCGTCGGCGGCGGGCAGACCCGCGAGCTCTCGTTCACGCTCGACGCGACCGAGGTCGCGTACGCGGAGCACAACGAGCTCGCCGTCGCGGGCACGGACGGCACGACGGGCGAGCCCGCGCGTGCTGCGCTGCTGCCCTTCCCGGACGGCGCCGCGCTGGACGCCCTGGTGGACTCCGCCCGCGCGGGCGGCGATCTCGACGACGCGACGGCCGCGCTGCTCTCGACGCGGGTCGACGCCCTCGTCGCGGCGGCGGCAGGCTCCGACCTGGGCGCCGCCCGGGTCGCTGCGCAGTCCGTGCGGACGGTCCTGCTCACGCGCGGTCCCGCGCAGGTCGCGGACGCCGCCCTCACGGCGGTCGACGCCGCGGTCGAGCCCTGGCTCGGCGAGCGGGTCGGGCTGCCGCACGTGCTCGCCGAGCTCCGCACGGCCGAGGTGTCGGGCGGCCTCGCGGCGACCGACGCCGCGGCGGTCCGCGAGCCGCTCGCCGCGGCGGTCCGTGCCGCGACGCGCGACGACGGCGAGGCCGTGGGCCGCGCCCTGGGTCGGGCCGCGACCGCGCTCGACGCCGCGCCCGACGGGCCGGCGGCCGCGACGCTCGGGGCGCTCGTCGCGGCCCAGCGCGAGGAGCTGGTGCTGGAGGCGGAGGCCGGGACGCTGAGCGGCGGGGCGATCACGTCGAAGGAGCACCCGGGGTACACGGGGACCGGCTTCGCCCGCACGCTCAGCCGCGAGGGTGCGGCGTTCACGGTCGACGTGAGCGGCGCGACCCCGGGGACGGCGTACGAGGTGAGCTTCCGGTACGCCAACGGGATGGTCGTCGCGCCGCTGGACCGGCAGCTCTCGCTCACGGTCGACGACACGTCCGTGGGCACGGTCGCGTTCCCGAACCTGGGTCAGGACGCCGACCGCTGGCGCCGCTGGGGCTTCTCCGAGCCGGTGCGCGTGACCGTCGACGAAGGGACGGCGTCCGTCGGGCTGCGGTACGACCGCGGCGACACGGGCAACGTGAACGTCGACCACGTGCTGCTCGTGCCCGACCGCGGCGTCGTGGTCGGGTCCGCGGGCGGCGCCCAGGGGTCGGCCGCCGACCTCCGGGTCGAGGTGCAGCCGCGGTGCCTGGCCGGCAAGGCCTACGTCGCCGTGCGCGCGCTCAACGCCGAGGACGTCCCGGTCGGGCTCACGCTCACCCTGACGACGGCGTTCGGCGAGCGGACGGTCGCGGACGTCGCGCCCGGCGCGTCCGGCTACCAGTCGTTCGCGACGCGGGCGCGGGCGGTCGAGGCGTCGACCGCGACCGTCACCGCCCACGGCGTGCTCGGTGGCGAACCGGTGGACGCCCAGGTCCCGGTCGACGTGCCCGCCGTCGACTGCGGCTGAGCGGAACGCCCGGTCGGCCGTCGCGACGGCCGACCGGGCGAAGTCCGCGGCTCTCCCTTCACTCCCGGGAGAACGCCGCCTATACTCGCAGTCGACAGCGCTGTCAGGTGGCCTAGCGCCACAGCGTGCGACGTCGCACCACCCGAGAGGAACGCACCACGTGAGCACCCCCCGCCACGCCTGAGCGGCGACCCGACCCGCGCGGGGGCGCCGGTCGTCCGACCCTGGACCGGCGCTCCCCGCGCGAACCCGCCCCACCCCGCCCGCACCCGACCCCCCACTCGCACCACCCGCCCGAGCACCAGCACCGTTGCCGCTCGACGACGCCCGGAGGCCCCTATGATCCGCCCGCCCGCCCCACCGCCCGGACGGCGCGCACGCCGCGGCGCCACCGCCGCCGTCGCGCTCGCGACCGCGGGGGCCCTGCTGCTCACCCCCGCGGTCGCGCAGGGAGCGCCGTCCACCTCACCCGCCGCCACGACGACGCTCGACGCCGCCCCCGCGTTCGGCGCCCCCGACGCGACCGCCGCGGACTACTACGGTGCGCTGCTGCGGCACACGCGCTGGGTCGAGACCGTGTGGGACGAGTCCGCCGGGGTCTACCAGCTCAAGGACTTCAACTTCGCCGTCGTGCTGGGCAACGCCGTGCTCCTGACCCACGGCGAGTACGACGCCGAGCTCGCGGGAGTCCCGGAGGAGACGCTCCGGGCGCACACGCTCGCCACGATCCGCCACTACGCGGCGACGAACCGGTTCGTCGACCCAGCGGGCACGTGGGGCAAGAAGCTGTTCTGGGACTCGACGTTCCAGTCGTACTTCCTCGCGGCCGGGACCCTGCTGTGGGACGAGCTGGACGCGACGACGCAGGCGAACCTCACGACGATCGCGACGAGCCAGTCGGAGTACACGGCCGACCTCGACTTCGGCAAGGACCCGCTCTCGGGCTCGTGGACCGCCGACTGGCCGACGGGCAAGCACGAGGGCGACACCGCGCAGGAGGAGGTCGGCGTCTACACGCAGGCGCTGGCCCCCGGCCTCGCGTGGGCGCCCGACGACCCCGGCGCGGCGCGCTGGGCCGAGCAGCTCGGCGACTGGGGCCGCAACGCGGCCGGCC
The DNA here is from genome assembly GCF_009708005.2 of Cellulosimicrobium protaetiae. Lineage (NCBI taxonomy): Bacteria > Bacillati > Actinomycetota > Actinomycetes > Micrococcales > Promicromonosporaceae > Cellulosimicrobium > Cellulosimicrobium protaetiae. The sequence continues at coordinate 4,496,200 of NZ_CP052757.1, forward strand.
AGCCGACGGCCGACCGGAACAACCCGGCCGTCGTCGCGGGCAAGGCCGTGTCGACGAACACCATGCAGACCATCCACGACACGTACCTCGTGGAGAACCACGGGTCGTTCGGCCCGCACTACCAGTCCGACATCTGGCGGTCCGGCGGTCGCAACGCGATCCACTTCCTGCTCCGGGACGAGCCGCTGCCGGAGATCCTCACGCACCAGCCGAACTCGGCGGAGCTGTGGGAGTCGATCAAGCTCGTCATGTCCGACGCGGGCGAGCCGTTCATGCCGATGGTCGCGGACCGCGAGTACCTCTACGGTCGCGACGCGATCCCGATGGCGTTCCTCGGCCAGGTGCTGCGCGACCCCGACGCGGCCCGCGCCGAGGCGAACCTCGCGGCCGCGCTCGAGGACTACCAGTCCTACGCCCCGGTCTACCGGCTCGCGAAGTTCTCGGGCGAGCCGAAGTACGAGCCCGAGGCGCGCGCCGAGATCGCCATCTCCTACCTGCTGCACGTCGAGGCGGCGGAGTCGGCGGAGGGTCCCGTCGAGCCGACGCCGCAGGACGAGTTCTTCGAGCGCCTCGCCGGGGTACGCGACTTCGGCGCCGGCCCGGGCCTGACGGTCCAGCAGTCGGCGGACGCCTGGGCCGCGGCGTCGAGCCGCAAGGGCTTCGTCAAGTTCCCGTGGGTCCCGTCGCACGACTCGTGGCTGTTCCACGTCTCGGGCTCGACCCCGTACCTCTACCCCTCCACCGGCGCGACCGTCGACGAGCGCCACGTGGCGACCTACACGGAGCCGCGCGACGGCTTCGAGGGCACGTCGTCGGTGTTCCGGGTCGGCGACGGGTACGCGGGACAGGTCACCCTCCCCACGGGTGCGGCCGTCTACGCCTCGACCGGCGCGGGCACGGAGGACGCGAGCCTGTCCGTGCGCAACCTCGACATGAACGGGTACTCGGGCCTCGACGGCTCGCGCACCTACACGACCGCGGAGGGCGAGACCACCGCGACGCTCCCCGTCACCCGGCCCGCCGACCCGGCGGACGCCAAGGCCGCGCGCGTCGACGACCTCACCTTCGAGCCCGTGACCGCGCGCTACGTGCGGCTGCTGGGCCAGCAGGGCCACGCCCAGTACGGCTACTCGATGTTCGCGTTCCACGCGTACGGCGCGGACGCGGGGTCGGCGACCGACCTCGCGGCCGGCAAGGTCGCGACGGCGTCGAGCGAGGACGCCGCAGGCGGTCGCCAGGCCGCACGTGTGACGGACGGCAACCCGTCCACGCGGTGGGCCGTCGCCGTCTCGCAGCGCACACGACCGGACTCGTGGATCCAGGTCGACCTCGGCGAGGAGACGACCGTGGGCGGCGTGCGGTTCGCGTGGGAGGCGAGCGCCGGCGCGCGCTACCTCGTCCAGACGTCGACCGACGGCCAGACCTGGACCACGGCGACCGCGTACGGCAAGGCTCCGGCGGACGTGAACGTCGCGCGCCTCGACACCGTGGACCTCACGCCCGAGGGCGCGGACGAGCCCGCACCGGTCACCACGCGCTACGTCCGCATGCAGGGCGTGCGCGGCGACGCCGCGTACGGCTACTCGCTCTACCACCTGCGCGCGTTCTCGCCGACGGGGGCGGACGTCGCGGCGGGCAAGGCGGCCACGGCGTCGAGCGCGAACGGTTCCAACCCCGCGAGCGCCGTCACCGACGGCTCCGCCACGACCCGCTGGGCCGTCGCGGTCGCGGACCGCACGCGGCCCGACTCGTGGGTCCAGGTCGACCTCGGCGCCCCGACCGAGGTGAGCCAGGTCCAGCTCGGCTGGGAGGTCGCCGCGGGCCAGGAGTACCGCGTGCAGACGTCGCTCGACGGGCAGACGTGGCACGACGCCGCGTCGTTCCGGTACACGGGCGACCAGGTGCTGAGCAGCGACGGCGATTGGCTCAACGTCGAGGGCGAGGCCGGGTTCGTCGTGCGCGGGTCGGAGGCGCCCATCACCGTGTCGCGCGCGACGGACACGCGGCACGTGGTGCGCCTGACGGACCGCGCGGAGGGCCGCCGGCTCGTCGAGATGGTCCCGGGCGACGCGGCGGCGACCGCCGCGCAGGCCGCGGCCCGCGTGCCCACGGCCGAGGACCCGGCGGTGCTCGTGAGCGTGGTCGACGGCTACGTGGTCGCGTTCAACCTCACCGGGGCGGAGGTCTCGACGACGCTCACCGTCCCGCACGACGGCGGCGCCGTCCGCGTGTACCAGGGCACGCAGACGGTCGGCGCGGACGCCTCGACGCTCGACGTCACCGTCCCCGCGGGCGACGCGGTCGTCCTCGCGCCGCGCGCGACGGTCGCGCACGACGGCGGCACCCCCGCCGGTGTCACGGTCGCCGCCACCGACTCCCGCTCGTTCCGCGTGAGCGGCGACGGCACGCCGGTCGAGCTGCGCCACGCCGAGACCGGCGCGACGCGCACGGTCGGGGCGACGCCGTCGGGCACGCGCGTCACGTTCCGCGACGCCACGCCGTTCCCGGTCGCGGACCGCGCACTGAGCACGCTCACGTTCCCCGCGTCGGTGCTGCCCGAGGGCATGACGTCGCCGTCGCTCGCGGTGGACGGCGACGCCGCCACGACGTGGGTCCCCGGACCGGACGGCCGCATGGTCACCGACCTCGGCGCACCGCGCGAGATCGGCACCGTCGTCACCGCCTGGGAGCGCGGCGGGGCTCCGGAGTCGGTCGTCTCCGTGAGCGACGACGGTCTGACGTTCACCGACGTCGGCACCATCGGCGCGGGCGACGTGCACGGCACGCTCGTCGTCGACCGCACGGCGAGGTACGTCGCGCTGAGCACGTCGTGGGCCGCGGGCGACCCGGGTCTGACGGCGTTCCGGGTGCTCGCTCCCGGCGCGGCGGACCCGTCGTCGCCCGCGCGCGTGGCCGTCACCGCGACGGCCGAGGTCCGGTGCCTCGGCGGCAAGCCGTACGTCGCGGTGCGGGTCGTGAACGACGACGACGCGCGCCTCGACGTCGAGGTCGCCACCCCGTGGGGCTCGAAGAGCTTCCCGTCGGTGGCCCCCGGCAAGAACGCGTACCAGTCGTTCGCCGTCCGCGGTGACGCCGACGGCGCGGTGACCGTCACGGCCGCACCGTCCGCCGACGCCGACGAGCGCGAGACCGTCGCGACGCCGGAGCACGGCCGGCCCACCTGCGGCTGACCCGCACCGGGCGGTCAACAGCCCACCTCGCCGAACCCGGGGGCTCCCCCGGATCCGACACCGGATCCGGGGAAGACCCCGGGTTCGGCGCGTCCGGGAGGCAGGTCATGACGTCTGACACTCCCCCGGGGGCGACCCGCCGCGGCAGGGTGAGGGCATGGACACCACCTCCGTCGACGCACCCGGCGCGGCACCCCTGCGTCTGCGCCCGCCCCGGAACCCGGTCGACGCCCGGGCCGTGCGCTGGTGGGCGCTGCGCGGGCTCTGCTCGGCGGGGCTCGTCACCGTGGTGCTCGGCGTCGTCGCCTGGCTCTGGGAGCCCGGCCGGCCCTGGCTCGCCGCGCCGCTCGTCCTCGCCGCGCTGTGGACGGTCGTCCGCGTCGTCGTGGAGCCGCGGTGGCGCTTCGCCGTCCACCGCTGGGAGACGACAGACCAGGCCGTGTACGCGCTGACCGGCTGGCTCGTGCGCGAGTGGCGCGTCGCCCCGCTGTCGCGCGTGCAGACCGTCGACGCGGTGCGCGGCCCGCTCGAGCAGCTCCTGGGGCTCGCGACCCTGCGGGTGACGACGGCGTCGTCGAGCGGCGCGATCAACGTCGTCGGGCTCGACAAGGACGTCGCCGCAGAGGTCGCCGAGCGGCTGACGCTGGTCACGGAGCGCACTCCCGGGGACGCGACATGACCGTGGACGAGGTCGCCGACGTCCGCGACCACGACGACCACGACGATCGCGACGATCGCGACGAGGGCACGGCGGCGGGCGACGACGCCGTCCGGGAGTCCGACGCGCCGGTCGCCGACGACGCCCCATGGCTCCGGCTCAGCCCTCGGGTGATCTGGGTCGACCTCGCCCGGACGGTCCTCTCGCTCTCGCCGACCGCGCTCGCCGTGTGGGTGTTCGGCGTCGACGCGAGCTGGGGGACCCTGTGGCCGCTCCTCGCCGTCGGGGCGTGGGGCGTCCTGGGCGCCGTGCAGGACCTCCTGCGCTGGGTCTTCACGCGGTACCGGGTCACCGACGGCTACGTCGAGCGCCGCACCGGCGTCCTCGTGCGTCGGTACCGCTCGGTGCGCCGGGACCGGATCCGCAGCGTCGACACGACCGCGCGGCTGCGGCACCGCGTCGCGGGGCTGCGCGTCGTGCTCGTGGGCGCCGGGCAGCAGCTCGCCGCCGGGGAGTCCGCGCTCTCCCTCGACGCCGTCACACGGGCCGACGCGGAGGCGTTGCGCCGCGAGCTCCTCCGGTCGCCGGTCGCCGCGCCGCGCACGAGAGCCGTCGCCGCCGGCGACGACCCGAGCCGGGTCACGGGCGTGGCCGACGACCGCGATCACGACCGGGACGGCGAGGGCGACGACACCGAGGTGCTCGCACGCTTCCGGCCCTGGTGGGTCGTCTACAACGTCTTCAGCGTCTGGGCGTTCGTCACGGCGGCCGGCCTGCTCTGGGGCGCCTACTGGCTCGGCGCGACGTTCGGCCTCGACCTCCTCGGCTGGGTCGAGGGGGTCGCCGACTGGGACGCCCTGGGCCTGCCCGCGACGATCGCGGTGTGGCTCCTGCTCACCGGCGCGATCGGCGCCGTCGGCATGGGCGTGAGCTTCTTCACGACGAGCTGGGGCTTCGAGCTCGCGCGCGTCCGCGGCGGGGAGAGCACCCAGCTCCGCACGCGCCACGGGCTGTTCACCACGCGCGAGGTCAACCGCGACGAGCGGCGGCTGCGGGGCGTGCAGATCGGCGAGCCCGTGCTGTGGCGCTGGATGGGCATGGCCGACACGCAGGTCATCACGACCGGCCTGTCGGTGTGGTCCGCGTCCCAGCCCGCGACGATCCTGCCGCGCGGGCCGGTCTCGGTGGCGCGGCCCGTCGCGAGCGCCGTGCTCGGAGCGGACCCCGACCCGCTCACCGTCCCGCTCGCACGCCACCCCGCCGGTGCGCTGCGCCGTCGGCTCTGGTGGGCGACCGCCTCCTCCGGTGTGGTCGCCGCGGTGCTGTGGTGGCTCGCCGCCAACGGTGCGCTGCCGGTCGCCGCGGCCGGATGGGCGGCCGGACTCTGGGTCCTGGCGCTCGGCGGCGCGGTGGTCGCCTACCGCGCGCTTGGGCACGCGATCGTCGGCGACCACCTCGTCGTCCGCTCCGGGCTCATGAGCCGCGCCACCACCGTCCTGCGCCGCGACGCCGTGAGCACGATCGCGCTGCGCGAGTCGGTCCTGCAGCGGCGGCTCGGTCTCAAGACCGTCTCGGCGATGACCGCCGCGGGGTGGGGCATCTACCAGGCCCCGGACGTGGCCGCCGACGAGGCGCTCGCGTTCGCCGTGGAGGCAGCGCCCGGGCTGCTCGACCCGTTCCTGGTACCCGACGCGCCGGAGGTCCCCGTCGGCCGGGCTCGGCCGGGACTGATGGACGAGCGCAGGGGCGCCGCGAGCGAGGAGACACCGGGCGGGTTCCCGGGCGGCGGTGGGTTCGCAGGTCCGCCGTCGGCCTGAGCGCCCGGGGCCGTGGCCGCTGTCGTTGCGCCAGGCGGATCGGGACCTTCGACCGGTCCGCCGCACCGGGCGGCGGCGATACGTTCGAGGTCCTGGCGGTCCGCGCGTCGGGCGCCCCGCAGGCACCTCGCCGCCAGGGCGTCGCACGTCGGAAGGAGCCGCCGATGCCCCGCCCCGGCCTCGTGGTCGCCGGTCTGGACCGGCTGTCCGTGACGGACTGGCCCGGACGACGGGTCGCGACGGTGCTGACCCAGGGCTGTCCCTGGCACTGCGGGTACTGCCGGCACCCCGGCCTGTGCACCGTCGCGTCGACCGGCGGGGCGACCGCCCGCGACGAGGTGCCGTGGTCGGAGGTCGTCGCGTTCCTCTCCCCGCGTCGCCGGCTCCTCGACGGCGTCGTCTTCTCGGGGGGCGAGCCGACGCTCCACCCCGGGCTGCTCGGCGCGATCGACGACGTGCGCGGCCTGGGCCTCGACGTCGGGCTGCACACGGCCGGGCCCTGGCCGGTGCGGTTCGCCCGGCTCCTGCCGTTCGTCGACTGGGTGGGGTTCGACGTCAAGCACCTGCCCACGCGCTACCCGGTCGTCACCGGGACGATCCCGTCGGGGCGCCGCGCGTTCGAGGCGCTCACCGTGCTGCTGCGCTCCGGCGTCGACCACGAGGTCCGCACCACCGTCGACCCGACCGTGCACACCCGTGCCGAGCTCCTCGCGCTCGGCACGCACCTGCGTCGCCTCGGGGTGCGCGAGTGGGTGCTCCAGGAGGCAGTGCCCGACGGCGCGTCCCCCGCCTGGGCGCGTTCGCTCGCCGGCCGCCGCCTCGCCGACGTGCTCGACGACTCAGACCTCGCCTGGGCGCAGCGGCGGACCGCCGCCTGACGGCGGGTCGGGACGGCGGGTCTCGGCCGGAGATCTCGGCCGCAGGGAGCCGTACCGGGCGTCAGGCCGGGCGGACGGGCTGTCGCAGCACCGTGCGCAGCCTCGCCGGGTCCGCGCGCCGCACGTCGCTCAGGTAGATCTCGTGGTGCGGCCCGGCGAACGTCAGCCCGTGCTCGGGCAGGTAGGCGTCGTGCAGCTCGGCGAGCACCGGACCCTCGTCGTCGTACGGCCCGACGTGCAGGGTCTGCACCGACCGGCCCTCGGTGAGGCTCGTGCGCCGCACGAGGTCGAGCGCGACCGGGGCGTCCTTCTTCGCGCGGACCGTCTCCGTGGCCGCGACGACGAGGTCCTCGTCCACCCAGTCCGGCTGGAGCACCAGCAGGGTCCAGCGCCACGCGCCCTTCTCCCGCCGCACGAACGTGCCGGGGTCGTCGGCCGTCCACAGGCCCTCCAGCGGCCCGACGACGTAGTCGCGCCCCTCCCTCTTGCTCGCGAACTTCACCGCGTACGAGAGGGAGAAGAGCGCCTCGACGGCGTCGCCGTAGGCGGGCGAGGTGTTCGGGTCTCCCTCGCCGTCGACCGCGAGGTAGGCGAGGGTCGGCACGTCCACCTCGACGAACCGCCCCCGCGGCGGGGAGTACAGCTCCCGGTGCAGCACCTTGAGGTCGACCTTGTCCGCGGGCATGGCTCGACGCTACCCGCCGCCCCCGACACCGGCGCGACCCGACGTCCGGGTAGCGGCGTCCCGCACGCCCAGGCCCTGTACTCCCACGGAAGCCGTGGACGGTGCTGGCGTGCCCGGCTCACGACTGGTATCCACACGGAGTGCACCCTTCACCGCCGCCGTCCCCGCAGCACGACCCTCGCGCCGGGTATCCGCCCGCGCACCCCGGGCCGGGCCGCCTGCCCGGGCCGGGCTATCCGCCGCCCGGCGCGGGACCCGGCTATCCCCCGCTCCCGACGATCCCGCCGGCGGCGTTCACGCGCCGGTACCGGACCACGGCGTGGGTGCTGATCTGGGTGCCCGTCGTGCTCATGGTCGCCGCCGGCGCGCTGAGCGTCGCCCTGCTCGCGTACGCGGACAGCGACCCGTCGAACAACTCGGCCGCCGGCTACCTGGCGCTCCTCCTCTGGGGCGTCATGCTCGTCGGGGGGCCGGTGCTGCTGGGCGCGTTCATCCCCGGGTGCGTGATGCTCTCCCGCTCGAGCCGTGCCCGCGCCGTCACGAGGGCCACGGGATACCAGCCGCCCGTCTGACGCGGGTCCGCGGTCGCAGGCCCGGGGCCGGGACGCGCACCCGTTCAGGCACCTCGACGCGCGAGGTCGTGGTCGACGGGCACCTCGGGTCGCACCGGTGTCACGTAGTCCACGACGGCACGCACGACCTCCGGGTCGCGCAGCAGCCGGTGGTGGCCGAGCCCCTCGGTCGTGAGGAGCTCGCCCTCGGGCCAGGCCGCGGCGAGCGCGGCGCCGACCGGGTACGGGACCTCCTTGTCCGCCCTGTCGTGCACGACGAGCGCGGGCGGTACCGGGTGCGTGCGCAGGGTCTCGCGCACGTCGAGCTCGGCGAGCGGGCGACCGGCGACGTCGGAGAGCAGGCCCTGGAGCAGCTCACGGGTCGGGCGTGAGAGCCGGAGGAGGTCGGCGAAGCCGTCGAGCTCGCCCAGCACGTCGGCGATCGCCGCGACGAGCACGAGCCTCTCCGCGGGGAGCCCGTCGCGGACCGCGAGGACGGTCGTCGCCGTGCCGAGCGAGTGGGACACGACCGCCGCGGGCTCGCCGTGCGCCCGCACGACCGTCGCGAGCGCGTCCGCGAGCTCCGGCATGGTGCTGCGCCGCGGCCCGAGGAGGCCGGGGCCGGAGTCGCCGTGGCTCGGCGCGTCGAAGGCGACGACGCGGAAGCCCGCCCCCCGCAGGGGCTCGACGAACGCGCCGAGCTGGCCGCGCCACCCGCCCCAGCCGTGGGCCAGGTAGACGACGGCGGCCTCGCCGGGCGAGCCGCTCGCCGTCGGGCCGCCGTCACGGCTCGTCCGCTCTTCGCCTCCGGTCCCGGCCGCGGCCCACGTCTCGACGACGACCCGCGACCCGGCGTCCGTCGTCACCGTGGTGAGCGTCCCCGGGGTCGTGCGGTCGTCGCGGCGCCGTCCGGCGCCGTCCGGCGGCGTGCACCACAGGTCGAGCGCGAGGCGCGCGGCGCGGCGCGGGGAGACGGCCTGCAGGACGGCGAGACGCGCGCGGACGACCGTGAGCTGCAGTGCGGCCCTGCGTCGCCGTGCGGCGCGGCGACGGTCGGCACGAACGGTCGTGCTTTTCTTCGAGCCTGAGACGCCCACGGCATGTTCCTCTCGGTCGGTGGTGCTGGGTCGGTGTGTCAGACGGCCGGGGCCAGGGTTGGGGTGCGGGCCGCGTCGAGGAGTGCCTCGAACGCTCGCCGGGCGCGCTCCTCGGCCCGCGGGTCGGCCATGAAGGCATGGGCGTGGTTCGCCCCGAGCATGACGCCGTAGAGGTCGGACGCGAACTGCTCCGGCTCGACGTCCTCGCGGAAGCCGCCCTCGGCGACGCAGGTGCGGAAGACCTGCGCGACGGCGTCGTAGAGGTCGCGGTGGTCGCGCACGAGCTGGTCGCGCACCGGGCCCTCCTGGGCGGCGAGTTCCGTCGCGGCGTTGACGAACAGGCAGCCACCTGGGTCCTGGCGCAGGTCGCACGCGAGCCACCCCTCGAACAGCACCCGCATCCGGGGCTCGCCGCGCGGGGTGCGCAGCGCGGGCGCGACCACCGTGTCCACGAACTCCGCGCGCGCCTGGCCGAGGACGGCCAGCTGGAGCGACTCCTTGGAGCGGAAGTGCGCGTACAGGCCGGACTTCGACATCCCCGTGGCCGCCGCGAGCTCGCCGATGGTGAGCCCGGCCAGCCCGACGCGGTACGCGGCCTCCACGCCACGGTGCAGGATCGCCTGCCGCGTCTCGTCGCCCTTGGTCACGCCGTCGACGATAGCACGGTCGTTCTTTTATCGGACGATCGTTCGACGGCGGATGGTGCCGGCCGTCGCTGCCCGCACGGGCGGGGACGGCCGGCGGTCCGTCAGACGGCTGCCGACGGCTCCGTGAGGAGCGGGTACACGCCGTCCTCGTCGTGCACCTCCCGACCCGTCACGGGCGGGTTGAACACGCAGACGGTCCGCATCTGGGTGCGCGGGCGCACGACGTGCTTGTCGTGGTCGTCGAGAAGGTAGAGGGAACCCGGTGCGAGCGCGTGCGTCTCACCCGTCGCGAGGTCCGTGATCTCACCCTCGCCCTCGACGACGAACACCGCCTCCACGTGGTTCGCGTACCAGAACTCGTTCACGGTCCCGGCGTAGAGCGTCGTCTCGTGGACGGAGAACCCGACGCCCTCCTTCGCCAGGACGATCCGCTTGCTGCGCCAGTTCGCGGACCGGACGTCCGCGTCGGTGTCGGTGATCTCGGCGACGGTGCGCACGATCATGGTGGTCTCCTCGGTGGGGTCGGTCGGGACGGGACGGCTGCTGCCGAGCGGGCTCAGGACGCGGGTCCGGCCAGGACCTCGGCGAGGGAGTCGTCGAGGATCCCGAGCCCGCGGCGGAGCTCCGCGTCCGTGACCGTCAGCGGCGGCAGGAGCTTGACCACCTCGCCCGACGGGCCCGACGTCTCGACGAGCAGACCGCGTGCGAAGGCCCGCGCGCACACCGCCGCGGCGAGGTCGCCGTCGGGCAGCTGGACCCCGCGCGCGAGTCCCCTGCCCTTCGAGACGAGCCCGTGCTCCGGGTAGCGGGCGACGACCGAGTTGAGGTGGGCCTCGACCAGCGCGCCCTTCGCGAGCGTCGACCGCTCGAGCGTGTCGTCCGACCAGTAGGTGCGGATCGCCTCCGCGGCCGTGACGAACGCCGGCGCGAAGCCGCGGAAGGTGCCGTTGTGCTCGCCCGGCTCCCACACGTCGAGCTCCGGCCGGATGAGAGTGAGCGCCATCGGCAGCCCGTACCCCGAGATGGACTTCGACAGGCACACGATGTCCGGGACGATCCCCGCGTCCTCGAACGAGAAGAACCCGCCCGTGCGACCGCACCCCATCTGGATGTCGTCCACGATGAGGAGGATCCCGTGCCGCGAGCAGAGGTCCGCGAGACCGCGCAGCCACTCCGCGCGCGCCGCGTTGATCCCGCCCTCGCCCTGCACGGTCTCGACGATCACCGCGGCGGGCTCGTTGAGCCCGCTGCCCCCGTCCGCCAGCAGCCGCTCCAGGTACACGAAGTCGGGGACGTCGCCGTCGAAGTAGTCGTCGTAGGGCATCGGCGTCGCGTGGACGAGAGGCACGCCCGCCCCGCCGCGCTTCATCGAGCTGCCCGTCACCGACAGCGCCCCGAGCGTCATCCCGTGGAACGCGTTGGTGAAGGTGATCACGGACTCGCGTCCCGTGACCTTGCGCGCGAGCTTGAGCGCCGCCTCGACGGCGTTCGCACCGCCCGGGCCCGGGAACACCACCTTGTGGTCCAGCCCGCGCGGGCGCAGTATCCGGTCGTGGAACGTCTCGAGGAAGTCGCGACGGGCCGCCGTGAGCATGTCGAGCGAGTGCACCATGCGGTCATCCGCGAGGTACTCGAGGAGCACCTTCTTGAGTCGTGGCTCGTTGTGCCCGTAGTTCAGAGACCCCGCGCCGGCGAAGAAGTCGAGGTACTCGGTGCCGTCCTCGGACCGGACGGTCGCGCCGACCGCGCGGTCGAAGACGGCCGGCCAGGCACGTGAGTAGCTGCGCACACCGGACTCCAGGGCTGTGAAGCCCGTCGGGTCGTCGGCGGCGTACGCCTCGGGGACGGGTGCGGTCGAGATCGTCACGGAGGACTCTCCTTGGGATGGTGCGCTCGGGTGCGTGAGTGTGCGAGGGCTACGGCGTCACCCGTGCGCCGGACCGGCGTAGCCCGAGTCAGGGCCGGTTCGCACCGGCCTCGGCTCACCGGGAGCGCACGCCCTCGATGACGAGCATCGGCTCGTCGACGTGCGCGTCCGGGAACTGGTCCGCCGTGAACAGGGGCCGGGTCGTGATCGTCGCCCCGCGCCGGGCTGCCCAGCGGACGAACAGCGCGCGCGAGGCGGTGTTGTCCTCGGCGACCGTGGTGGTCACCGAGGACACGTCGGGGGCCGCGTCGACGACAGCGTCGAGCAGCCGACCGGCGACGCCCCGGCCGCGGTGACCCTCGTCGACCGCGACCTGCCACACGAAGAGCCGGGAGACGTCGTCGGGGAGCCGGTACCCCGAGACGAACCCCACCACCCGGTCGCCGTGGACCGCGACCCGGCACGTGTCCGCGAAGTGCTGGGCGAGCAGGAGGTACGCGTACGACGAGTTCAGGTCGAGCTCACCGGAGTCCCGCGCCACGCGCCACATCCCGGCCCCGTCGTCCGCGGCGGGGCGGCGCAGGACGATCCGTGGTGACCGTTCGTCGTCGTGCGTCTGCGGCGCGACGTCATCGCGCGGCGGGGTCGAAGGAGCGGTGGGCGCGGCGTTCGTCGTCGTGTCCATACCGTCGAAGACCCTAGACACATCGAGGCGATATCCACACCTTCGCATGGTCAGAGGAACGCCTCCGGGCGCGTGAGGGCGGAGGCGGGAGCCGCAGGAAGCTGCGGAAGACGGGCGTCGGTCATGAAACAGTTTGGATGTGGCAGGCGTCTCTCTTCGTGAGACGAACCGGCGCACGGGCCGCAGCGGCGGGCCGACGTGCGCTCACCCGCGGCGAGGCCGCAGCACCGCCGGTGCGGGTCGCGCGGCCGCGGGTGCAGGACGACGAGAAGAGCCCCGAGACCATGGGTCTCGGGGCTCTCGATGTGCGCCCGAAGGGATTCGAACCCCCAACCTTCTGATCCGTAGTCAGATGCTCTATCCGTTGAGCTACGGGCGCTGGTCCTGCTGACCGCTGATCGCTCACCGGCCGTCGAGAACACTACCGCGTCCCCGCCCCGAACCCAAACCGATCGGGCCCCGTGAGGCCCGAGGTGACGGACGCCACGCCGTCCGACCCTCGCCGCACACGGCACGCCGGACGGTCCCCCCACGGTCGGACGCGGGCGCCGCGACGTCCCGCCCCCGGCCCGACGCGACCGCACCCGTCCCCGACGCACGATCGACGCATGACGTTCACCGGCCCCTCCTCCGCCCCCGGCGGCTCGCCCCTCGTCGCGAGCGCGCTCACCAAGGTCTACGGCTCCGCCCAGACCGCGACGCACGCCCTCGCGGGCGTGAACCTCACGGTCCACCCGGGCGAGTCGGTCGCGATCATGGGTCCCTCGGGGTCCGGCAAGACCACGCTCCTGCACGTGCTCGCGGGCATCGTCACCCCGACGTCCGGCTCGGTGTCGTGGCGCGGCGAGGACGTCACGACGCTCTCCGAGACCCGCCGCACCGTGCTGCGGCGCCAGGACTTCGGCTTCGTCTTCCAGTCCGGCCAGCTCCTGCCGGAGCTGCCCGCGGTCGAGAATGCCGCCCTGCCGCTCATGCTCGCGGGCACGGCGCGCGCCGAGGCGACGGCCGTCGCCGCCCGCTGGCTCGCGCACCTCGGCCTCGCCGGGATGGAGCAGCGCCGCCCCGGCGAGCTCTCCGGCGGCCAGGCCCAGCGCGTCGCGATCGCCCGCGCTCTCGTCGGGTCGCCCGGCGTCGTCTTCGCGGACGAGCCGACCGGCGCCCTCGATCAGTCGACGGGCGCCGAGGTGCTCGACGTCCTCACGCGCGCGACCCGCGACTCCGGCGCCGCCCTCGTCGTCGTCACGCACGACGCGGGCGTCGCCCGGCACTGCTCCCGCACCGTGACGATGCGCGACGGGCGCATCTCCGGCGAGTTCTTCGCACCCGGGACGCAGCCCGCGGCCCCGCCCGCGCCGGTCGCGCCGATCGCGCCGGTCGCGCCGAGCCAGGAGAGCGCACGATGAGGACCGTCGACCTCTGGTGGCTCCTGCGCCGCCGCAGCGCCGACGAGCGCGACCCGCAGGGCCTGACCAACGTGCTCGCCATCATCGCCTTCGCCGTGACGACGGCGATCCTGCTCGTCGTCATGGGCGGATCCCATGCGTTCCTCCTGCGCGCCGGCGGGCTCGAGGGGATCCGCGAGGGCATGGAGGGCGTGACCCCCTACGACGCGCAGTACCCCTTCCTCGCGGGCATCGCGTCGCTCCTGCTGCTCATCCCGCTCGTCACGCTCGGTGCCGCGGCCGCGCGCCTCGCCGTCGCCCGTCGGGACGCCCGGCTCGCGGCGCTGCGCCTCGCGGGCGCGACGACGGGCCAGGTCACCACCCTGACGGCCCTCGACGCTGCCGCGCAGGCCGTGGTCGGGGCGCTCGTGGGACTGCTCGGCTACGGTGCGCTCCTGCCTCTCGTCGCGCAGCTGCGCTTCCAGGGCCGGACGTTCGGCCTCGGCGAGCTGTGGGTCGGGGTCCCGGCGCTGCTCGGCGCGGTCGTCCTCGTGGTCGCCGTGGCGCTGCTGTCCGCCCTCGTGAGCCTGCGCCGCGTGGCGATCACCCCGCTGGGCGTCGCCGCGCGGGTCACGCCGCCCGGGCTCAAGGCCGTCCGGCTGCTGTCCATGGGCGTGGCGTTCGTCGCGATGATCGTCGCGACCAACCTGTCGTTCGGGTCCGTGGCGGTCGTGCTCACCGTCCTCACCGCTATTTTGCTGGTCGGCTTCGCGACAGTGAACGTCGTCGGACCGTTCGTCATCTGGCTCGTGGGCAAGATGACCGCGGGATCGGCGCGACACGTGCCGACGCTGCTCGCCGGACGGCGGATCGTGGACGACCCGAAGACCGCGTGGCGCTCCGTCGGCGGGGTCGCGCTCGCGACCTTCATCGCCGGGCTGACGAGCATCTTCGCGCTCCTCGACCCTGGCCTGGGCGCCGACCCGGACGAGGTGCAGTACCTCACCGACATGAAGACCGGCGGGTTCCTCACGCTCGCCATCGCGGGCGTGCTCGCGGCCGTCTCGACGGGCGTGATGCAGGCCGGTCGCGTCATCGACCAGCGCGCCGAGTACCGCACGCTCGTCCTGTCCGGGACGGACCTGCGCACCCTCGACCAGGCGCGGTTCCGCGAGACTCTCGTCCCGCTCGTCGTGAGCGTCGGCGTCGCGACGTTCGCGGCGCTGCTGTTCATGGTCCCCGTGATCGGGCTCAACGCGTTCGCGAACGCGGGAGTCGTCGTGCAGTTCCTGTTGTGCGTCGCTGCCGCGTCGGCCCTCGTGCTCGCCGGAGCCGGAGCCTCGCGGTTCGTCGTGCGGTCCGCGCTCGCGACCAGCGGGAGCGCGTAACCCGTCGCGGCGCGCCGCCGACGCCTCGCGGGCGCCCCACCGGTCGCGAGCCGGTGGGGCGCCGGCGGGACCGGGACGCACTGCAGCGTTCCGGGCAACAGAAAAGGCCCCGGGCGCCGAGCACCGGGACCTTCCTGAGCGGAGACGGAGGGATTTGAACCCTCGAACGGATTGCTCCGTTACCACCTTAGCAGGGTGGCGCACTAGACCTGACTATGCGACGTCTCCTCGTGGGCCCGTCGGAGGACCCGCGTCGCCCAGGGTACAAGGGCGCCGCCGCGAGACCAAACCCGCCCGGCCGACGGCGTCGCGCGCCCGCCGTCCGGACGCTCAGCGCTCGAACGTCCACTCACGGTCGGTGAGCATGCGCGCCACGGCGAGCCCGATCGCGAGCGCGACGATGACCAGCCCGGCCTCGACGGCGTAGGCGAGCGCCTGCGCCGTCGCACCCGTGTTGAACTCGTAGACCGCCCGGTACGCCGTGACCCCCGGGACCATGATGACGACCGCCGGCACGGAGACCGTGATGCGCGGGACGCGCAGGGCCGGGGCCACGGTCGCCGCGAGCAGGCCCACGAGCAGCGCGGCTGCCGCCGCCGCGGCCTGGGGGACGACGTCGGCGTCCACGAGGAGCAGGCGACCCACGTTCGCGACCATCCCGATCGACGCGGCCCCGAGCGCCATGGCCCAGGGACTGTTGAACATGAGCGCGAACCCGAGCACCCCGAGGAAGCTCGCGACGCTCCGCAGGCCGAGGAGCAGCGGCTCGGCCAGGCCGGGCGGCGGCACCGGGTCCGGGGCGAGCCCCGCGGCCGCCGACACGCCCCACACGGCCAGCGCCGCCGAGGCGAGGATCATGAGCGCGTACGTCACGCGCGCGACCCCCGCCGAGAAGTCGAGCTTCGCGAGGTCCAGCGCCCCCGTGACGAGCGCGAACCCGGGCACGAGGAACAGCACCGCGGAGACGTACCCCGCCTCGTGCCCCCCGTCGACCCCGGCGAGCGCCGAGAGCGCGAGGACGAGGACCAGGTAGGCGACGCTCGCGACCGCCGCCGCGAGCATCGTCACGCCGAACTGGTTGATCCCCCGGTGGAGCATCGCGCGTCGCACGCCCTGACCCAGCGCCGCGGCGACCAGCACCGCCCCGCACTCGACGGGGCCGCCGTTGTTGAGGAACGCGAACGCCGCGCACGCGATCCCCGCCCACAGCGCGTTGAGCAGCGCCCCGTAGAGCGGGGGGCGGCGGGCGATCCGGTCGAGCTCCGCGTCGACGGCGTCGAGGTCGGCACCCGCGGGCAGCCGGGCGGAGAACCGCTCGAGCTGGGCGAGCCGGTCGGCGTTGATCCCGATCGACCGGACCTCGGTGAGCTCCGTGCGGAAGATGGGCCCCCGGTACGACGTCGCCGTGATCTCCGTGAGCGTCACGTGCGCCGCGATGTGGTCGAGCCCCAGCGCGCGCGCCGCGCGGGTCATGTGCGACTTCACGCGGTAGCTGCCCGTGCCCGCGGAGAGCGCGAGGCGACCGATCCGCAGCACGGTGCCCGACCGACGGATGAGGTCGACGGGCTCGAGACCGGCTTCGTCGGCCGGGGAGGGCTCAGGCGTCACGAGGCCATGATCCCGTACGACCTCCCGCCCGGCACTCGCCGAAGGTCCCTCCGCGTCGGGGCTGCGGGCCGCGACCGCCACACCCGGCGTGGACGAGGTCGGACGGCACGACGCGGGGCACCGGTCTGGTACCCCGCGTCGGAAGCGGAGGGCGAGGGATTCGAACCCCCGGTGCGTTGCCGCACAACGGTTTTCAAGACCGTCACATTAGGCCGCTCTGTCAGCCCTCCCGGCGAGCCATTGTGGCACGCCCTGCCCCTGCACGACGACGGCGGGCCACCCCGTGGAGGGTGATCCGCCGTCGTGCGGTGCTGCTGGTGTGCGCCGTCAGGCTGCCCCGCGGAGCTGGCGCATCGCGAGCTGGACGAGCGCGATGAGCGTCTGCTTCGTCGCGGCGCGCGACCGGGCGTCCGTGTAGAGCATCGGCACGTGCGCGGGGATCTGCAGCGCCTCGCGCACGTCCTCCAGCTTGTGCTTGGCCACACCGTCGAAGCAGTTGACGCCCACGACGAACGGGATGTTGCGCGACTCGAAGTAGTCGATCGCCGGGAAGCACTGCTCGAGGCGATCGGTGTCGACGAGCACGACGGCGCCGATCGCACCGCGGACCAGGTCGTCCCACATGAAGAGGAAGCGGTCCTGGCCCGGCGTGCCGAACAGGTACAGCCACAGGTTGCCCGGGAGCGAGACACGACCGAAGTCCATGGCGACCGTGGTCGTCGTCTTGCGGTCGGACACGCCGCCCGCGTCGTCGACGCCCACCGAGTGCTCCGTCATCGCAGCCTCGGTGTTCAGCGGCTCGACGTCGGAGATCGAGCCGATGAACGTCGTCTTGCCGACGGCGAACCCTCCCGCGACGACGATCTTCACCGTCGTGGGAGCCGTCCGGGGCTGCTCGGGCCCGGCTGCGGGTCGCGGGGCCGCAGCGGGCTGCTGGACCGCGGCGGCCTGTGCACCGACCGGCTGCGCCGCAGGGACCGGCTGCGCCGCGACAGGCTGCGCGGCGACAGGCTGGGGTGCGGTCCGCGGCTGTGCGGCGGCCTGAGCGACAGGAGCCGCCACCACCGGAGCGGGGGTGACGGGAGGCGCCACGGTCGCGGGTCGCGCCGGGGTCGGCTGCGCCGGCGCGGCCTGGACCGGAGAGGCCATGGGCTGCTGCGCCGCAGGCCCGCCCGGGGCGGGCGCGGACGACACGGGCGCCTGGGTGGGCACGCCCGCGGGAGCGCTCACGGGTGCCCACGACGTCTGGCGCACCGGCGGCTGCCCGCCTGGTGCACCCCCGATCACCCCGGACGGCTGCCCGGCCTGCGGCGCGCTGCCCGAGCCGTCAGAGGGTGGAAATGCCATTGAGAACACTCTCCAAGACGCTCAGGGACAGACCCGAGTGGTTGCTGCCGTGGCCCGTGTGGACGTTGAGCGGGGTCGACGTGTGGACGGTGATGTAGTTCTCCTCCTGCAGGTCCGCGACGAGCACCTTCGTCACGCCGAGCGGGAGGCGCAGGAGCGCGGAGAGCTCGGCGATCGAGACGTACGTGTGCGCGGCGTGCTGGAGGATCGAGCGCTTCTCGGGCGGCAACCCGAAGCTGTTCACGGCGCCCGGCATGACCTCGACGAGCGCCTCGAGCGGCAGGTCGGAGGTGGCAGACCGCACGCGTCCGCCCGTGACCGCGTACGGGCGGACCGTCGCCGCCTCGTACCCGTCGTGGGCTCCCATGCTTCCGAAAGGTACGTTCGTCATCGATCAGTCCTCATCCCACCGGGGCTCGCGTCGCGCCGTCGACGGGAAGGCTACCCCGCATCTCCGAGATGAGCTGCGGCGTCAGCGTGGCCTCGGTGCGCGAGACGAGGAGCGCCATCTCGTAGCCGATGAGGCCGATGTCGCAGTTCGCCTCGGCGACCACGCCCAGGACCGACCCGTTCGAGACGTTCATGAGGAACAGGAATCCGTTGTCCATCTCGATGATGGCCTGGCGGACGTTCCCCCCGTTGAGCTGACGGGCAGCCCCCCGGGTCAGGCTCGACATGCCCGAGACGATCGCCGCCAGCTGGTCACCGCTGGTGCGGTCGAGCTGGTCGGACATCGCCATGAGCAGGCCGTCGGCCGACACCACGAGCGTGTGCCGGCTGCCCGGGACTGTCCGCACGAAGTTGTCGAGCAGCCACCCGAAGTTCGTTGCCTCGGTGCTGAGCGCGTTCACTCTTCCTCCTCGTCAGTTGCCGCAGACGGCATGTCATCACCGCGCCTGCGGCGCTGAATCAGGGACATAATCCATGGCCTGGGGGTTCCACGTCGAACTCGTCTCGTCCTGGCCCTCGACACGACCGCGGGCGGTCGCCGACTGGAAGGCCGACAGGCGTGCCCGCAGCTGCTCCGGGTCACGGTCGATGCTCGCCGTGAAGCGGTCGACGTAACCCTCGCGCTCCTCGCCGCGCGCGCGCCGGGCGAGGCCCGACGTCGTCGTCGCGTCGACCGTGAGGGGCTGGTAGATGCCGTCGTTCGGGTCCGCCAAGGTCGCTTCCTGGAAGTCGGTGCTGCCCTGCAGCAGGGTGGACATCTCCTCGTACAGCACAGCGGACGCCATCCAGTCCGACCGGGCCTCGACCGAGTCGGCGATGTACCCGGCCTCGAGCGGCTCGATCGCGTCGGACACCTGCCGACGCACCAGCGGGCTCGGCGGTCCGTACCCCTCCGGCCCGGACCCCGCGGCGGCGTGCCCGACGGGCTGGGCCACCTGCTCGGGTCGCGTCTCGACGGGAGGGTACGTGGGCTCCGGCGCCGCGAAGCCCGCGCCCGGGACCGCGTGGACGTCCCCGACCGGCCGGTGCTCGGCCGCCCACGCCGGGGCGTGCGCCTCCGGCTGGGGGGCGACCGGGGCCTCGGGGGCGAACGGAGAGGCCGCGCTCGACGGCTGCTCCGCCGCACGGGGGGCGAACGCGGACGCCCGCGCGGGAGCCTCCGGCTCCCGCCGCAGCGCCGACGGGGTCGGTGCGAGCGGCGCGGCGCCCGGTGCCGGCACGGACGGCGACGGGGCAGACGGCGCACCGGCCGGGCGTGAGGCGAGGGCCTCCGGCGACGGGCCGGTCGGACGCGCCGCCTGGGGCGTCGCCGTCGTGCGCGGGCGCCGACCGAAGATACCCCGCTTGCGCGCCTGGCTCTCACGCAACGACCGTCGCGTCGGGAGGTCGGCCATGAGCTCCTCGAACCGCGGCAGCGCCTCGAACGTGAGCTCCTCCGGGATCTCCTCGGCCGTCGTGCCGGCCTCGGGGCCGCTCGCCACGACCGGGACGTCCGTCGGCGCGGCGGGGGCGACCGGGGCTGACGGCGCCGCCGGCTCCGGGGCCACCGGGGTCCGTCGCGCGAGCGGGACGCGCGCCACCGTCGACTCGTCGACGGGCTCCGCCGGGACGGCCGGGACGACGCGCGTGGCGTCCAGCGGGGCGTCCGACACGGACGACGGCTCCCACGACGAGGCCGCAGGCTCCGGGTTCCAGGTCTGCTCCGCAGGCTGTTCCGGGGCCCACGCCGGCTCGGGGCTCCATGCCTCGGGCTCCGAGGCCGGGTCCGCCCACGTGCTCGCGGCCGGCTCGACGGTCTCCTGCGGGGTCCAGACGCCCTGCGCGGCCACGTGGTCGGTCGGCGTCTCCGCGACGAGGGGGATGTCGGTCGCGGTGACGTCCGGCGCCGTGGGGAGCTCCACCGGGTTCTCGCCCGCGGGGCGGTCGCCGACCGGGCGGAAGCTCGAGAAGAGGGCGCTTCGGGTGCTCACGTCGAGGACGGGGATCTCCGCCGAGACGGGCTCGACCGGTCCCGCCGCCGGACGCGACCGGCTCGGGAGGGCCGACCCGGCGGCCGCGACCTCGGCCGGCGGCGTCCACGCCTCGTCCGCCGCCGGGAGCTGGTCCGGGAGCGACGGGGTCGCGAGCGGGGGCAGGACGATCGCACCCGTCTGCGGCCCGGACGCGAACGACGCGCTCGGCGCTGCCGCGGCCGGGTCGACCGTCCGCGAGCGACGGCGCGGCATGCCCGTCTGCGTGGTGCCGTCGGTCAGGGCGTCGAGGTCGACGGGCACCGCGACGGGCGCCTCCGGCTCGACGGTCGGGAACGACGCCGTCGCCGCGGGCGCGGGGAGCGACGGCGCGGCCGGGCCGGCTGCCCCGGCCGCGGGGAGCGCAGGGAGCACGCCCGTGCCGGCGAGCTGCTGGGCCGCGGCCTGCGTGCTCGTGTCCAGCGGGTCCGTGGGCTGCGGGAGGGGGACGTTCGAGTCCGGGACGAAGAGCACGCCCGGGAAGGACACCACGACCTCGGTCCCCTGGTCGTCACCGTTGGTGCTGAACCGGACCTTGGCACCGAGGCGGTCCGCGAGGCGACCGACGACGAAGAGGCCGAGGCGCTGGGCACCCACGACGTCCGAGGCCGCGTGCGTCGCGACCTTCCGGTTCGCCTCCGCGATCTCCTCGGGCGTCATCCCGAGCCCGTGGTCACGGACCGTCACGTAGACGAAGTGCTCGTCGCGGCCCGTCGTGACCTCGACCGGCGTGTGCGGCTCGGAGAACATCGTCGCGTTCTCGAGGAGCTCGGCGAGCAGGTGCGCGGCGTTGAGCGCGTTGTGCCCGAGCATGAGCGGGTCGACGACCAGGTTCAGGCGGACGCGGTCGTACAGCTCGATCTCGGAGGACGCCGTACGGATGACGTCCGAGGCCGGCATGGGCTGACGCACCCGGCGACCGGAGTCGATGCCTGCGAGGACGAGGAGGGACTCCGCGTTGCGGCGCATTCGCGTCGCGAGGTGGTCGAGGCGGAAGAGGTTGGACAGCGTGCCCGCGTCCTCCTCGGAGCGCTCGAGGTCGTCGAGGAACGCGAGCTGCCGGTTGAGGAGCACCTGGTCGCGGCGGGCCACGTTGACGAACATCTCGGCGATGGAGCCACGGAGAGCGGCCTGCTCGCGCGCGACCTTGATGGTCGTCTGGTTCACGTCGTTGAACGCGGTCGCGAGCTGGCCGACCTCGTCCGTGGACTCCACGGTGATCGGGGTGAGGTCGATGCCCGGGCCCTGGCCCGGGACCGCGACCTGCTCGACGAGCCTCGGGAGCTGGTCACGGACGTCCTCGGCCGCGTCGGTGAGCCGTCGCAGGGGGTTGACGATCGCGCGGGCGATGAAGCCCGCGACGAGGATCGAGGCGAAGACGGCGGCGAGGGTCGCGAGGATCGTGACGACGGCGCGGGTCGTGGCCGCCGAGGCGAGGTCGGACGCCTTCTCGGCCGTGTCGTTCCGGATCCCGTCACGCACGGGGGTCGTCTGGTCGCGGTCCGCCTGCGAGAGGTCCGGCCACTGTGCCGCCAGGTTCGCCGGCGTCGCCCCCGGTCGCGAACCGATGAGGTTCTGGCGGACCTGCTGGTACGCCGCCGTCGGCGTCGCGAGGACGTAGTCACCTGGGAGCTGCCGGACGGCCGTACGGGTACGTTCCGCGAGCGTGTCACCGGTGGTCACGAGGACGGCGGCCTGCTGGCTCGTCGTGGTGCTCTCCTGGCCGACCTGCGCGGCGGAGAGGACGGCGCCCGCGAACGGCTGCTCGAGCGCCAGCTGCGAGAGGAGCTCGTCGAGGAGGACGTAGGTGCTGAGGTACTGCGCCAGGCTGCGGTCGGGGGTCGTGTCGGCGAGCACGCGAGGGACGTTGAGCGCGTCGTCGATCAGCGTGTTGTACCGCGAGTTGCGCTGGAGCTGACCGATCGAGGACCGGTCGATGGCCTCCCGGACGGACTGCAGGTCCGAGCGGTCGGCGATCGTGTCGGCGACCGCGTCGCGCACGCGCGGGTCGAGCGCCGACGTGTTGAGCTTCTCGTACGCGCGGTCGCGCGCGTCGAGCGCCTTGTCGGTCTTCTCGCGCTGCGCCATCATCTGCGCCTCGCTGTCCTCCGACCCCGCGAACGCGTCCAGGAACGAGTACGTGCGCTCGGCCGCGATCTCGGTCCCCGCCGCGTCCTGCGCCGCGAGCGCCCCGACGAGCGCGCTCGTCTGGCTGGCGTCGCGCGCCGACCCGATGGCCTGCGCCGAGATGATCGCGGCGGCGACGAAGAGGACGAGGACGGGCACCGCGAGAGCCGCAAGGATCTTCCCGCGGACGCTCAACCTGCGGAGCATACGAACCTGCCTCCATCACCATGGTCCACCCGTTCGGCGGTCCGGTCGGCGCGCGTGGCAGCGTCACCTCCCGGGCTCGCTCCCCGGTCGTGCGTACTAACTATCGGTGCACATCCCCCGGAGACCTAATCCGTGAGGAGCCCGGACTTTCGTCCCGTCCCCGCCGTGCTCCGGCGGTGGACCGGTGCGACCCCGGCCGGTCCGCGTAGTCTCGGCGATGTGCGAGGCGTCACGATATCGGGCCCGGGTGGCCCTGAGAAACTAACGGTTTCCGCGCTCCCTGACCAGACCCCTGGCCCGGACGAGCTCGTGGTCCAGGTCGCTTCCGCTGGCGTGAACCGCGCTGACCTGCTACAACGCGCCGGTTCGTACCCCCCGCCGGCGGGGGCACCCGACTGGCCCGGGCTCGAGGTCTCCGGCACGGTCGCGGTGGTCGGGAGCGCGGTCTCGGGGTGGTCGGTCGGCGACCGCGTCGTGGCGCTCCTCGACGGCGGCGGGTACGCCGAGCAGGTGCGCGTCCGCGCGACGCAGGTCCTGCCCGTCCCCGACGGCGTCGACCTCGTGGACGCCGCCGCCCTCCCCGAGGCGGCGTGCACGGTGTGGAGCAACGTGGTCGACGTCGGTCGCCTCGTCGCGGACGAGTGGCTGCTCGTGCACGGGGGCTCCGGTGGGGTGGGGACGGTCGCGGTCCAGGTCGGCGCGGCGCTCGGCGCCCGCGTCGCCGTCACCGCGGGCGGGCGCGACCGTGCGGACCGGTGCCTCACGCTCGGGGCGCACCTCGCCGTCGACCACCGCGCGCAGGACTTCGTCGCGGCC
This sequence comes from Cellulosimicrobium protaetiae, assembly GCF_009708005.2. Taxonomy (NCBI): domain Bacteria; kingdom Bacillati; phylum Actinomycetota; class Actinomycetes; order Micrococcales; family Promicromonosporaceae; genus Cellulosimicrobium; species Cellulosimicrobium protaetiae. The sequence goes on from NZ_CP052757.1 coordinate 4,519,610, forward strand.
GTGCGGGACGCCTCGGGCGGGCACGGCGCCGACGTCGTCCTCGACGTCGTGGGCGCGGCGTACCTGCCCCGCAACCTCGACGTCCTCGCCACGGGCGGGCGGCTGGTGGTGATCGGCATGCAGAAGGGCCGGCACGCGGAGCTCGACCTCGGCCGCCTCCTCTCCCGGCGCGCGACCGTGGCCGGCACCACCCTGCGGGCGCGCCCGCCGGCCGAGAAGGCGCGCATCGTGCACGAGGTGCTCACGCACGTGTGGCCGATGGTCGAGGACGGGCGGGTCCGCCCGGTCGTGCACGCCCGGCTCCCCCTCGACGAGGCCGCGCGGGCGCACGAGCTGCTCGACTCGGGCGAGGTCTTCGGCAAGGTGCTGCTCGTCCCGTGACGCGCGGTCGGCCGTCCGCGACGGGCGTCGGTGCGTGCGTGGGCGCCACGCGCCAGACTGGACCCATGGCTGACGAGACCCCCGCACCCCGCCCCGACGAGCCGACGCCGGACGAGCCCGGCTCGCGCCCGGACGACGACGCCACCGACGCGCCCGCACGGGCCACGGTGGTCATGCCGGACGGCACGGGGGTGAGCGTCGTCGAGAGCGACGACTCGACCGACCCGGAGCGCAACCCGGCGACGGTCATCGAGGAGCCGGCCAAGGTCATGCGGATCGGCGGCATGATCAAGAAGCTCCTCGACGAGGTCCGCGACGCGCCGCTCGACGAGGCCGCCCGCTCACGCCTCGCGGAGATCCACGAGCGCTCGCTGACCGAGCTCGAGGAGGGGCTGTCACCGGACCTGGTCGAGGAGCTGCACCGCATCACGCTGCCGTTCTCCGACGACACCGTCCCGACGGACGCGGAGCTGCGGGTCGCCCAGGCCCAGCTGGTCGGCTGGCTCGAGGGCCTGTTCCACGGCATCCAGACCGCCCTCGTGGCCCAGCAGATGGCCGCCCAGGCGCAGCTCTCCCAGATCCGCCGCGCGCTGCCGCCCGGCTCGCTCCCGCCGATGGGGCCCGGCGGCCCGGGTGGCGTGCCCGGCCGGCCCGGCGCGCACCCCGACGAGCACGACGGGCGGCCGTCTCCGGGCCAGTACCTCTGACGTGCAGGTGACGTCGCGCCGACGACGGTGACGGCCCGGCGCGGGCTGCCGACCGGTCAGGCGGGCGGCGGGTCGAGCGGGACCTCGCCGTCGTCCGCCGACCCGCCGTCGCGCCCGCCGCGGCGTGACGCGGTCATGGCGATCGCGCCGGAGACGAGGGCGAGCCCGACCAGCTCGGGCACCGTGGGGACCTGCCGCAGCACGACGGCGCCCACGGCGGCGGCCGTCGCCGGGAGCAGGGCGAGCAGCACCGAGAACGTCGCGGCGCTGACGCGACGCAGGATGACCTGCTCGAGCGCGTAGGGGACGACGGACGAGAAGAGCGCGATCCCCGCGACCGCCACGACGTACCGCCAGTCGCCGAGCACGGGGACGGCGGCGGGTGCGAGGAACGGCGCGAACACGAGCGCGCCCACGGTCATCGCGACCGCGAGGGACGTGACGCCGGAGCCGGCGACCGCGACACGGCGTCCGAGGAGGATGTACGCCGCCCAGCAGGCCGCCGCGACGCCGATCGCGGCGAGGCCCAGCACCGCGTCCTCGCGCGGTAGACCGGACTCGATCGTCACGCCGGCGAGGAGCACGACGCCCACTGCGGCGACGGCGATCGCGCCCCGCTCGCGCCATCCGCTGCCCGTGACCGCGGCGACCGCGACCGGCCCGAGGAACTCGATCGCGACGGCCGTCCCGAGCGGCAGGTGGTCGATCGCGACGTAGAAAGCGAGGTTCATGGCGGCGAGCGCGACCCCGAACACGCAGACCCACGCGAGGTCGTGACGGGTCCAGCGGCGTCGCCACGGGCGCCGCCACGCGAGCAGGAGCAGCGCGGAGGCGGCCACGCGCAGCCACCCGATCTCGACCGCACCGGCCACGGCGAACAGCCCGACGGCGATCGCCGCGCCCAGGTACTGCGTCAGCCCCGAGACGACGAACAGCGCCGGGACCGGGACGCGGTCGAGGGCGGCGGATCGGGTGGGCACCGCCCGACTCTACGACCGCTCCCGCACGGGTCGTCGACCGCCGAGCATGCCGCTGTGGCCCGTCCGACGCGCGGGACGGGCCACAGCACCAGGTTCGGCGGGGTGGGCGTCAGCCCTTGACCGACCCCGCGAGCAGGCCGCGCACGAAGTACCGCTGGAGCGCGAGGAACACGGCCACGGGGACGATCATCGAGATGAACGCACCGGCCGGCAGCAGGTGCCAGCTCGCGCCACGCGAGCCCGACAGCTCGGCGAGACGCACCGTGATGGGCGCGGTGTCCTGGCCCGACGCGAACGTCAGCGCGACGAGCAGGTCGTTCCAGACCCAGAGGAACTGGAAGATCCCGAACGCCGCGATGGCCGGGACGAGCAGCGGCATGAGCACCTGGAAGAAGATCTTCACGTGCCCGGCGCCGTCGACGCGGGCCGCCTCGACGAGCTCGCGCGGGATGTCCTTCATGAAGTTGTGCAGCAGGAAGATCGCGAGCGGCAGCGCGAAGATCGAGTGCGACAGCCACACCGGCCAGAACGACCCGTCGATCCCCCAGTTGACGTACTGCGTGAGCAGCGGGACGAGCGTGACCTGGATGGGCACGATCTGCAGCGCGAACACGGCGACGAACAGCAGGTTGCGGCCCTTGAAGTCCACCCAGGCGAACGCGTACGCGGCGAGCGAGGCGAGCGTGATGGGGATGATCACGGCGGGCAGCGTGATGACGAGGGAGTTGATGAAGTACGTCGCGAAGCTCGTCGACCCGCCGAACAGCGCGTCCGTGTAGTTGTCGAAGGTGAACTCGGGGTTGGCGAACGCCTCCCACCAGCCCGTCCGCCGGATCTCCCGCGGCGGGCGGAACGACGTGACGAGGAGCCCGAACGTCGGGATCGTCCACAGGACCGCCAGGACGATCGCGATGATCGACGCCGGACGCGACGAGACCTTGCGCCGCACCTTTCCGGCCCGTGCGTCGAGGCCCGCGACGATGCCCTTGCCGCTGCCCTCCTCGACGGTCTCGTCGACGAGCGGGGCGTCGGGCACGGAGGCAGACAGTGGGGTGCTCATCGGATCTCCTCCGCCTGCTTCAGCTGCCGCACGTTGTAGACGATGATGGGGATGACCAGGACGAAGAGGATGACCGCGAGCGCGGCCCCGAGCCCCTGCTCCCCCTGCCGCAGCGCCTGCGTGTAGAACTCGTTGGCGACGACCGACGTCTCGAAGCGGCCGCCCGTCATCGTGCGGACGATGTCGAAGACCTTGAGCGTGCCGATCGCGATCGTCGTGAGGACGACCACGAGGGCCGGGCGGATGCTCGGCACCGTGATGTAGCGGAACATCCGCATGCCGCCGACGCCGTCGAGCCGGGCGGCCTCGACGATGTCGTCCGGGATGGCCCGGATCGCCGCGGCAAGGATCGTCATGGCGAACCCTGCCTGGATCCAGATCATCACGAGGATGAGGAAGAACGTGTTCGCCGGTGCGCTGAGCAGGAACTGCTGCGGCTCCAGCCCGAGCCAGACCAGGACCTGGTTGAACAGGCCGATCTGGGGCTGGCTCGCCGGCTTGTACTCGTACATGAACTTCCAGATGATGCCCGCGCCGACCATCGAGATCGCCATCGGCATGAAGATCAGCGTCTTCGCGAACTTCTCGAAGCGAGAGCGGTCGACGACGACCGCGTAGATCAGGCCGAGCAGGGTCGACACGAGCGGCACGACGATGACCCAGATCGCGGTGTTGCGCAGGACGATCTGGAACTCGTCCCGCGTGAACGCCGTGACGTAGTTGTCGAGCCCGACGAACGCGGAGCCCGTGCGGTTGTAGAACGAGTCGCGGATCGTGCGAAGGCCCGGATAGAGCAGCCCGAACGCGAGCATGACGACGGCTGGACCGGCGAACGCGAGCGCGACGACCCACCCGGGCACGCGTCTCGGCCGGTCGACGAGGAAGAGGATCAGGCCCATGACGACGACGAAGAGCAGGATCGCGACGAGCATGACCGCGAGCTTGCCCCCCGTTCCGTCGGGGTCGAGCAACCAGTCCATGTGAGGGCTCCTGAGATGACCGGCCGCGGCCGGGACGAACGGTTCGGCGGGAAGGACGCCGGGGACGGGTCGCCCGAGGGTCGGCCCCCTCGGACGACCCGCCCCCGGGTCGACGTGCGAGCCCGGGGCCCGCGGCGCGGCTCGTGCCGCGCCGTCAGGCCCCGGGCTGCCCGCGGGTCAGGACGTCGGCCAGGACGCCTCGATGGCGTCGAGCACGGCCTCGTCGGACTTGTCGCTCGCGATCCACTCCGTCATCTCGGTCCAGAAGGAGCCCGCGCCCACCGCGGCGGGCATCATGTCGGAACCGTCGAAGCGGAACGTGTAGCTCTCGTCCGTGAGCAGCTCGTACGCCTGCTGGTCCATGGGCGACTGCAGCAGCTCGGGGTCGAGTCCGTTGTTCGCGCTGATCCAGCCCTGCGGGGTCACGCTCGCCTTCGCGTTCGACCACTCGGGGCTCGACAGGTACGCGTGGAACGCCTGGACCTCGGGACGGTCGGTGAAGGCGGCCACGAACTCGCCGCCACCGAGCAGCGGCTTGTCGTCCGCGGTCTCGCCCGGGAGGTAGAACGCCCACACGTCGCCGTCCTCCGCGACCGTGAGGTCGGGGTCGAGGGTCGTCCAGTTGGCCTGGTAGAACGTCGCCTGCCGGTGCATGTAGCACAGGCCGTCGATGATCGGGTAGCCACCCTCGGTGAACTCGGTCGTCGCGATGGTGCTCACGTCGCCGAGGCCGCCGTTGACGAGCTCCTCGTTCTTCAGCACGTCACCGACCGTGGCGAGCGCCGTGGCGATCTGCGGGTCGTTGAACGGGATCTCGTGGTTGACCCACTGGTCGTAGACCTCGGGACCGGCCGTACGCAGGACGACGTCCTCCATCCAGTCGGTGGCCGGCCAGCCGGTGGCCTCGCCCGATGCGATGCCCGCGCACCACGGCTTGACGTCGCCGCCGGGGTTGTCGGCGACGATCTGGTCGGACAGCTCCATGAGCTCGTCCCACGTCGTGGGGATCTCGTAGCCCGCGTCGGCGAACATCGACGGCGAGTACCAGACGAACGACTTCACGTTCGCGCCGAGCGGGGTCGCGTAGAGGGTCCCGTCGACGGTCCCGTACTCCTTCCACGACTCGGTGTAGTACTGGTCGACGTTCGCGGCGGCGTCCTCGCCGACCGGCTGGATCGCGTCGGGGAAGTCGGCCACGATGCGGCGCAGCAGACCGGGCTGCGGCAGGTACGCGATGTCGGGCGCGCTGCCGGACTGGATGCGCACCGGGAGCTGTGCCTCGAACTCCTTGGATCCCTCGTACTCGATCGTGGCGCCCGTGCACTCCTCGAACGGCTCGTACGACGCCTGCTGCTGCTCCGCCTCGGTGTCGACGATCGTCGAGTACACCGTCACCGTCTTGCCGGACAGGTCCCCGTACTGCTCGTAGTCGGCGCAGTCCACCTCGGCGCTGGGCGACTCGTCGTCGCCACCGCCGCCGCCCCCGCCGCTGCACGCCGCGAGCACGAGCGCGAGACTCGCGCCGCCGGCGGCGACCGCCAGCGTGCGGCGACGTGCCGCGCTGGTCCTCGTGGTCCTGGTCATCTCAGCCTCCACCTCGTCGTGGGTACGGACGCCGTCACCCCGGTCCGGTGAGGACCGGGCGCGTCGCGACGTCGCGAGCGCGGGTGCGCTCTCGCCCTAGTCACCATGCAAGCGGTTGCATCGCGCCGCCGCAAGCACAGGGAAGGCGAGTTTGCGTAACGATTCCGTCACGCGCGCCGGGTGCGCGCTCTCTCGGCTCGGCCTTCCCTGGCCACGCTCCCACGCGCGGGGACGGAGCGCGCGACGAGTCGCGCCACCGGTCGGGCGAGGCCTTCAGCGGCGGGCGCGAGGCGGGGCGGTCGAACCGCGCCGGACGAGCTCCGTCGGGTACGTGAGGCTCTCCGGCACCGGGGCGCCGTTGATCATGTCCAGGAGGAGGAGCGCGGCGTCGAACCCCTGCTGGTACGCGTCCTGGGCGATGGTGGTGAGCCCGACGAGCTCGCCGAGGTCGTGCCCGTCCACGCCCACGACGGACAGGTCCTCCGGGACGCGCAGCCCCAGGTCCCGCGCCGCGAGGATCGCCCCCATCGCCATCTCGTCCGACGCCGCGAACACGGCCGTCACGTCCGGGCGGCGGCACAGCAGCTCCGCGGTGGACTCGCGCCCGCCCGCGACGTCGAAGTCACCGTTCACCTCGAGCTCCTCCTCGACGAGGACGCCCGCCTCCTCCAGGGCCCGCACGTAGCCCCGCGCTCGCTCCACCGGCGGGGACCACGACGACACGAGGTCCGGCACCCCCGTCACGTGGCCGATCACCCGGTGCCCCAGGTCGAGGAGATGGCGCGTGGCGGCCCGCCCGGTCGCGACGTCGTCGAGGCGGACCGTCACCTGGTCGGCGGGACCCGAGCCGACGAACGCGAGCGGCCGCGCGAGCCCGAGGAGCGAGCGCACCTCGTCGTCGTCCAGCGGCAGCCCGACCACGAGGGTCCCGTCGACCCGGTGGCGCAGGACGCTCGGGTCGACCCGGCGGCGGGACGCGGTCCGGCGGACGTCGAACGTGTACAGCAGGACGTCGTAGCCCAGGTCGCGCAGGGCACGCTCTGCCCCCTCGATGACGTTCGCGAAGAACCAGCGGTTGACCCACGGCGTGAGGACGCCGATCGTGCGCGTGCGCCCGGTGGCCAGCGACGACGCGGACGGCGTGGGCACGTACCCGAGCCTGGCCGCCTCCGCGAGCACGCGCAGGCGCGTCGCCTCCGAGACGTTGGGCAGGCCGCGCAGGGCGCGCGAGACGGTCGCCGTGGACACCCCGGCGGCCTGGGCGACGTCGTCGATACCTGCCACGACGGGTGATGCTGCCACGGCACGGGGTGCGTGGCGAGGCGCCGTGCCACATCGTGAGCAGATCGATGCAAGCGCTTGCTGCGCGGCGGACCGATATCGTGGGGAGGCCCGCCCGCGTCGCACCACGCGACGCCGTGGCACCACCCGATGCCGCCGCGCGTCCTCGGGCACACGACCTGCGAACCGGAAGGACCACGATGATCGAGCTGAGGACCCCGCGGGAGATCGACCAGATGCGACCCGCAGGACGGTTCGTCGCCGACGTCCTCACCACGGTGCGCGCGGCCACGAAGGTCGGGACGAACCTGCTCGAGCTCGACGAGGTCGCCCACAAGATGATCCGCGACCGCGGGGCCGAGTCCTGCTACATCGACTACCACCCGTCGTTCGGCGCGAGCCCGTTCGGCAAGGTCATCTGCACGTCGGTCAACGACGCCGTGCTGCACGGCCTCCCCCACGACTACGCGCTGCGCGACGGCGACCTGCTGAGCATCGACTTCGCCGCGTCCGTCGACGGCTGGGTCTCGGACTCCGCGCTGTCGTTCGTCGTCGGGACTCCGCGCGCGGGTGCGCTGGGCGAGGCTGACGCGAAGCTCATCCAGACGACGGAGCGCGCGCTCGAGGCGGGCATCGCCGCCGCGCAGCCCGGCAAGAAGACGGGCGACATCTCCGCGGCCATCGCCGACGTCGCGCACGCGGCGGGCTACACGGTGAACACCGACTTCGGGGGGCACGGCGTGGGCCGCACGATGCACGGCGAGCCGCACGTCCCCAACGACGGCCGCCGCAAGCGCGGGTTCCCGCTCAAGCCGGGCCTGGTCATCGCGATCGAGCCCTGGTTCCTCGAGACCACGGACGAGATCTACACCGACCCCGACGGCTGGACCCTGCGCTCGGCCGACGGGTCGCGGGGCGCCCACAGCGAGCACACCGTCGCGATCACCCCGGACGGCCCGGTCGTCCTCACCGCGCGCGAGCCCCGCGACTGACCGACCGCGAGGCAGCGGCCCGGTAGCGCGAGGGTACGGCCGGGTACCGCGAGCTGGAGGCCTGGTGACGACCGTGTCTCTACCTCGGCGGAAGGAGCTTCCGGAAGAACGTCGCCGACGCGTCGTAGCCCAGCGCTTCGTAGAAGGGCGCGGCTCGCCGCGTCGCGAGAGCGACGTACGCCGACCCGGACGCGGCCCGCCCACTCCTCGGCCGCGCCCACGAGGAGGCGCCCGGTCCCGCGGCGGCGCGCACCGACGTCGACCATGACCTCCTCGACCCACGCCACGGGCGCGTTGGCGAAGAGCGTCGCGTGGCGGTGTGCCACGAGGTAGCCGACGACGTCGTCCCCCGCCTGCGCGACGACCACGAGCGCGTGCGGGTCGGCGAGGAGCAGCGCGAACGACGCGTCGAGGTAGGGCCGCAGGTCACGAGGTAGTGCTCCGCCAGGTCCATCTCGCGACCTGCGGTTCTACCTCGCGGTCAGGGCAGGAGGCTGCGCAGGAGGTGGGCGGCGCCGTCGTCCTCGATCGAGCCGGTGACCTCGTCGGCGGCGGCCTGCACGACGGCGTCCGCGTGGCCCATCGCGACGCCGTGCGTCGCCCAGCGGAGCATCTCGACGTCGTTGCGCCCGTCGCCGACCGCGACCGTGCGGTGGGGCTGGACGTGCAGCGCGCGGCGCACGAGCTCGAGCCCGGTCGCCTTCGTGACGCCGAGCGGCGCGATGTCCATCCACGCCGTCCAGCCGACGGCGTAGGTCACGTCGTCCAGGCCGAGGCGCTCGACGAGGTCGTGGAACTGCTCGCTCGTGGACCCCGGCGAGCGGACGATCACGCGCGTGACCTCGCCCGACCACAGCTCGTCGAACTCGACGACGCGGTGCACGCCGTCGAGCTCGCCGTCCGGGAAGAGCTCGTTCATGCGGAACCCGACGCCCACGTCCTCGACGGCGTACCGCGCGTCGGGCAGGTGCTCGCGCAGGAGCCGCAGGGCCGGTCCCGGGTCGAACGTGACGACGTCCTCCAGGACGTAGCCGTCGGGCTCGTCCGGGTCGAGCCGCGCCGTCACGGCGCCGTTCGACGCGACCACCCAGCCGCGGTCGATCCCCAGGATCTCCGCGACGGGCGTCATCGCGAGGAGCGAGCGACCGGACGCGAGCACCACGTGGTGGCCGGCCGCGCGGAGGTCGGCGACGGCGTCCCGCACGTCGTCCGACAGCTCCTGGTCGTAGGACATGAGCGTGCCGTCGATGTCGAGCGCGACGAGCATCGGCCCGGACGCGTCCTCCGGGACCAGGGGGTCGGTCACGCAACCACCGGCTCGAGCACCTCGAGTCCGCCGAGGTACGGGCGCAGGCCCTCGGGCACGCGGACCGAGCCGTCGGCCTGCTGGTGGTTCTCGAGGATCGCGACGATCCAGCGCGTCGTGCCGAGCGTGCCGTTGAGCGTCGCGACGGTCCGCGTCTCGTTCTTGCCGTCGACCTCGACGCGCTCGCGCACGTTGAGGCGGCGCGCCTGGAACGTCGTGCAGTTCGACGTCGACGTGAGCTCGAGGTAGCGCTGCTGCGTGGGCAGCCACGCCTCGCAGTCGAACTTGCGCGCGGCGCTCGACCCGAGGTCGCCCGCGGCGGTGTCGATGACGCGGTACGGCAGGTCGACGAGGCGCAGCATCTGCTCCTCCCAGCCGAGCAGGCGCTGGTGCTCCGCCTCGGCGTCGGCCGGGTCGCAGTACGAGAACATCTCGACCTTGTGGAACTGGTGCACGCGGATGATGCCGCGCACGTCCTTGCCGTGCGATCCGGCCTCGCGGCGGTAGCACGCGCTCCACCCGGCGTAGCGCAGCGGCCCGCCCGAGAGGTCGACGATCTCGTTCGCGTGGTAGCCCGCGAGCGCGACCTCGCTCGTCCCGACGAGGTAGAGGTCGTCCTTCTCGAGGCGGTAGATCTCGTCCGCGTGGGCGCCGAGGAACCCGGTGCCCTGCATGACCTCGGGGCGCACGAGCGTCGGCGTGATGACGGGCGTGAACCCGGCCGCGATCGCGGTGTCCATCGCGGCGTTGAGCAGCGCGAGCTCGAGGCGCGCGCCCACGCCCGTGAGGTAGTAGAACCGGGCGCCCGAGACCTTGGCGCCGCGCTCGGTGTCGATCGCGCGCAGGCCCTCGCCCAGGTCGAGGTGGTCGCGCGGCGTGAAGCCCTCCGCCGCGAAGTCGCGGATCGTCCCCTCCTCGCGCAGCACGACGTAGTCGTCCTCGCCGCCGGCGGGCGCGCCCGCGACGACGTTCGAGATGCGGTACAGCAGCCCGCGCAGCTCCTCCGCCGCGGCGTCCGCGTCGGCCTGGCGCGCCTTGACGTCGGCCGCGAGCTGCTTGGTGCGCGCGAGCAGCTCCTGCTTCTCCTCCCCCTGCGCCTGGGCGACCTGCTTGCCGAGGGACTTCTGCTCGGCGCGCAGGCTCTCGAACTCGCTCAGCGCGGCGCGGTGACGGGCGTCGGCGTCGAGGGCGGCGTCCACCAGCGCGGGGTCGTCACCACGGGTGACCTGGCTGGCACGGACGATGTCGGGGTTGTCGCGCAGGAGGCGGAGGTCGATCACGCCAGCAGCCTAACGAACTGCGCGGTCCGCGGTCGCGGCCCCTTTCCGCGCCGGCCCCGCTACGGTGTCGCCATGTCCTGGACGCTCTGGCTCGCGATCGCGGCGCTCGCCGTCGCCGTCGTCGCGCTCGTCGTCGCGCTGGGTCTGCGTGCGCAGCAGACCCGGCAGCGCCGCGCGCACGGCGACGTGCCCCCCGCCGAGGAGCCGGTGGTCGAGGACGACCCGCGCGAGCTCGTCGCGTTCGTCGCCAACCCGTCGAAGCCCGACGTCGCGGGGCTGGAGGCGGTCGTGCGGGGCGCGTTCGCCGACGCCGCGCTGCCCGACCCGCTGTGGTTCGAGACGACGGTCGAGGACCCGGGCGTCGGGCAGACGCGCGCGGCGCTCGCCCAGGGCGCGGACGTCGTCGTCGCCGTGGGCGGCGACGGCACGGTCCGCGCGGTCGCCGAGGCCATGGTGGGCAGCGGCCGCACCATGGGCCTGGTCCCGGTGGGCACCGGCAACCTCCTCGCGCGCAACCTCGACCTCCCGGTGGGAGACGCACGCGCCGCGCTGGCCGTCGTGATCGCGGGGACCGACCGGCCCATCGACGTCGGCTGGGTGCGCGTGCTGCGCTGGGCGGACGCCGAGGACACGGCCGGCGCGGAGGGCACGGGGGCCGTGCCGCTCGACCCGGCACGCGACGCCGGGACGGAGCACATCTTCCTCGTCATCGCGGGCCTCGGGTTCGACGCCGCGATGGTCGCCGACACCGACGACGACCTCAAGGCCAAGGTCGGCTGGGTCGCCTACTTCGTCGCGGGGATCCGGCACCTGCACGGGCGCCGGATGCGTGCCAGCCTCCAGCTCGACGACACGCCGCCCGTCGACGCCCGCCTGCGCTCGCTCCTCATCGGCAACTGCGGGCGGCTCCCCGGTGGTCTCACCCTCCTGCCCGACGCGGTGATCGACGACGGGATCCTGGACATCGCCGCGATCGACACGCGCGGTGGGGTCGTGGGCTGGGCGCAGCTCTTCGGGGAGGTCGTCATGCAGGGTCTCGGCGTGCGCAACGACCTGCCCGCCAAGATCGGGCGCATCGACCACGCGCGCGCCCGACGCGTGCGGGTGCGCGTCGAGGACGGCGAGCAGGCGCAGGTCGACGGCGACGTCCTCGGCCTCGCCGTCGAGATCGAGTCGCGCGTCGACCCCGGCGCGCTCGTGGTCCGCACCGCCTGAGCCGTCGTCCAGGAGCGGCCGCCCGACGGGCTCCCGCCGCCCTCCGCGGTGGAGGCCTGGTGAGCGTCCCGCGCGGACCTGCGACGACGCCTCGCCCGGGTCGGGAACGGCCCACGGCGCCCCCGTAGGCTGGTCGGGTGACGATCCCGGCCGCCGCGCTCCCCCCTGCCCGCCCGCTCCCCGCTCGTCGGTGGCGGCAGGGCGGAGCCCGGGCGACGGCGCTCGTGACGGCCGGCGTGCTCGCCCTGCTCACCCTCCTGGGAGTGGTCGTCGCCCCCTCGGCGTCCGCGACCCCGACCGGCACGGTGGCCGGCACCGCCGCCGCCGGCACGACGGCGGCCGGCGACGCCACCGTGCCGACGCACGACCCTCGGCCGATCGTGCTGGTCGCCGTCGCGGGGCTGTACTGGAGCGACGTCTCGCCCAGCGCGACACCCACGCTGTGGTCGATGATCCGCACCGGGTCCGTCGCGTCGCTGAACCTCGGGCGCACCACCTGCACGACCGACGCCTGGCTGACGCTCTCCGCCGGGCAGATGGTCTCGACCTCCACCCCCGCGACGGAGGGGGCGGAGGAGACGGAGGAGGAAGAGCCGACCGGCACCGAGGCGCCCACGACGGGCTGCCCTCCCCTGCCCGTCCCGGCCACGACGACGTCCGGTGCGACCGCGCCCGAGGCGCGGCCCGCCGACGTGCCCGGCTGGGCGACGCTGACGGCCCCGTCCGAGGAGGCGGCGACCGCACCCACGATGCACCACGCCCCCGGGACGCTCGCCACGCGGCTCGGCGAGACCGGCGTGTGCACGACGGCGGTCGGCCCCGGCGCGGCCGTGATGCTCGCCGACCCCGCGGGGCACGTCGACCGGTACGCCCCCGCCCTCGCCGCGCTGCCCGCGGGGGACCTGGACGCGTGCGACGTCACCGTCGTCGACCAGGGCGAGATCGTCGACTCCTCGGCGGGGCGGGGCGAGAGCCTCGACGAGCTCGACGACGCCCTCTCGCGCGTCATGGACGAGGTCGACCGCGGCACCCGCGTGCTCGTCGCGGGCGTGTCCGCGGGGCCGGTCGGCGAGCCCGGGCTCCAGGTCGTCGTCGACTGGCGCAAGGGCGAGCCCACGAGCCGCTGGCTGCACTCCCCCAGCACGCAGAAGGACGGCCTCGTCCAGCTCGTCGACCTCACGGCGACGGTCGTCGAGTCGGCCGGCGGCAGCGTCGAGGGGCTCGACGGCGCACCGATGACCCTGGGCGAGGTCCGGCGCATGGACGTCGCGCGCACGGTCGAGAACCGGCAGTACCTCAACGTCCTCACGAGCACGATCCCTACGCTCTACCCGGTGCTCGTCGGGCTGCTCGTGGCGACCCTCGTCGTCGCGCTCGGCAGTGCCCTGTGGTCACGTCGCTCGGCCGCGCGCCGCGGGCTCCCCCCGCGCCCCGGCCCGACCGGCCGACGTGTGCTGTCCGCCGTGCTCATGATCGCCGCCGCGGCGCCCGTCGCCGCGTCGCTCGCGAGCCTGTCGCGCTGGTGGGTGTGGAGCGCCCCGGCGCCCGCGCTCACGCTCGCGCTCGCCGTGAGCGCCGTCCTCGTCGCGCTCGTCGCGTGGGCCGTGTCCCGGCTGCTCCCGCGCCGCCCGTGGGCGCTGCCGACCGCGCTCGCGGGCGTCACGTGGCTCGTCCTCACCGTCGACGGCGCGACGGGCACGACGCTCCAGCAGGCGTCGTTGCTCGGGACGTCCGCCGTCGTCGGGTTCACGCGGTTCTACGGCTTCAACAACGTGACGTTCGCCGTCTACGCCGTCGCGGGCCTCGTGCTCGCGGGCGGGCTCGCGACGGCCGCCCTGGCCCGCGGACGACGGCGGCTCGCCGCCTGGCTCGTCGTGGCGGTCGGCGCCGTGACCGTCGTCATCGACGGCTGGCCCGCGTTCGGCGCCGACTTCGGCGGGATCCTCGCGCTCGTCCCCGCGTTCGCCGTGCTCGCGCTGCTCGTCGGGCGGGTCCGGATCACGTGGCTGCGCGCCCTGGTCGTCGCCGGGCTCACGGTGGCGGTCGTCGCCGTGGTCGCGGTCGTCGACTGGCTGCTGCCCGGCGGCAGCTCCCACCTCGGCGGGTTCGTCCAGAGCGTCATGGACGGGGCCGCGCTCGAGGTGATCGGCCGCAAGGCGCTCGGCGCCTGGGACACGGTCGCGCAGCCCGCGGGCGCGCTCGCCGCGGTGCTCGTCGTCCTCGTCGCCGTGGCCGCGCTGCGTCCGGACCGCTTCCGCCTGCCCGAGGTCGCCCAGGCCTACGAACGATGGCCGCTGCTGCGCGAGCTCGTGGTCGCGCTCGTCGTCGTCGCTGGCGTCGGCTCGGTGCTCAACGACTCGGGCGTCATCATCGCCGTCATGGTCGTCGTCGTCGCGACGACGATGATCGTGCCGGGGTTCCTCGCGGACGCCTCGCCCGCGCGCGCGACCTCCGGCGTACCGGAGCCGGGGATCCGGCGCACGCCCACGATGCTCCTCACCGTGGGCGGGGGGCTCCTGCTCGTCGTGCTGCTCGCGTCGGCCGTGCTCGGCTCGGTCGACCAGCGCCCCGGGTCGGCCGCGTCGCGCGCCGGGAGCGAGGCGACCGTGACCCGCGCCGACGCGATCGCGACCGACCGACCGCTCGTCGTCGTCGGCACGACGGGCGTGACGTGGAGCGACGTCACCGCCGCCACCACGCCGACGCTGCACGCCCTGCTCACCGACGGGGCCGGCGCGGGTGGGGTCGCCCAGCCCACGGGCGCGGCGAGCCGGTGCACGGTCGGCGGCTGGCTCGCGCTCTCGGCAGGGCAGCTCGCCGAGGTCGCGACCGAGCGCGCACCCGACGGCACCTGGGCGTGCCCGACCGTGCAGCCCGTCCCGGACGACGGCGCGGCCGGCGGCGCCCGGGTCGACGGGTGGGACGACCTCGTCGCGCTCCAGCAGGGCTCGGGCTACCAGGCGCACCTCGGTGTGCTCGGCGACGCGCTCGCCGGAGACGGGACGACCGGCTCGGCATCCGCCGTGTGCGCGACCGCCGTCGGCCCCGGTGCCGCGCTCGCGCTCGCGGACTCCTCCGGGGACGTGGCCCGCTACCGCGACGTCTCGTCCGTGACGACGCCCGGGGGCGACGCGTTCGCGTGCCCCGTGACCGTCGTCGATGCGGGCGACGCGACCGCACCGCCGGTCGACCCCGACCTGCCCGCCGAGGAGCGCGCCGCGCTGCGCGCCTCGTTGCGCACGGACCGGCTCGCGTCCGTCGACGCCACCGTCGGCGCCGTGCTGGACGAGGTGCCCAGCGGGACGACCGTGCTCGTCGTCGACGTCGCGGGGACGCCGGGCACCCGGCCGGCGCTCGGCGCGACGCTCGTGCGACCGTCGTTCGACGGCCCCGAGCAGGCCCGGTACCTGACGAGCGCCGCCACGCGGACGGACGGCGTCGCTCGCGTCCTCGACGTCCCGGCGACGGTGCTCGACGCCGCGGGGACCACCGCGGGCACGATGCCCGCGCGCATCCAGGACACCCCGCTGGCCTGGGGCTCGCCCCGCCCGCTCGACGCCGCGTCCACCGCCGACGCCCTCGCCGACCTCACGTCGCGCGACCACGTGCGCCGCGCCGTCTACACCGCGTTCGTGGACGTGCCGTTCTACGCGGGCCTCGTCGTCGCCGGGCTGTGCCTCCTGCTGGCGCCGCGCGCGGCGCGCGCGACGGGCGACCGTGCGCGCGCCCGGTGGTCCCGGGCCGCGCACTGGGCCCGCGGTGCCGCGCTCGTCGTGGCCGCCGTCCCGACCGCGGCGTTCCTCGTGTCGCTCACGGGGTGGTGGCGGTTCGGGAACCAGACCCTCGCGATCGTCGTGTCCACGGTGCTCGCGACAGCGGCCGTCGCCGGCCTGGGCGCGCTCGCCCCGCGCCGGCCGGTGTGGCTCGGGCCCGGGATCGTCGCGGGCATCACGTTCGCCGTCCTCACGCTCGACGCGCTCGTCGGGACGCCGCTCAACCGGGCGAGCCCCCTGGGCTCCGCGCCGACGTTCGGCGCGCGGTTCTACGGGTTCGGCAACCCGACGTTCTCCGTGTACGCGGTCGCGGCGCTCGTCGTGGCCGCGGCCCTGGCCCAGTGGCTCGTGGCCCGGGGCCGCCGCTACGTCGCCGCGACGGTCGTGGGCACCATCGGCCTCGTCACGATGGTCGTGGACGTCTGGCCCACGCTCGGCGCCGACCTCGGCGGCGGTCTCGTCGTCGTGCCCGCGTTCGCCGTGCTGGGGCTCGCCGCGTCGGGTGCGCGCGTCACGTGGCGGCGCTTCCTGCTGGTCGCCGCCGCGGGGGTCGGGCTCGTCGCGGCCGTCGGCGTGCTGGACTGGCTGCGCCCCGCCGACGAGCGCTCGCACCTGGGCCGGTTCGTCGGGCAGGTCGTCGACGGCTCGGCGTGGGACACGCTGCTGCGCAAGGCGGGCTACGCGGCCCGCTCCGTGCTGGGCGGCGTCCCGGTGTGGCTCACGATCGCGGTCCTCGTCGCGGCGGCGCTCCTGCTGTTCTGGCCGCGGCGCTTCACCCCCGCGTGGTTCGCGCGGACGGAGGAGGCGTGGCCGCTCGTGCGCCCGACCGTGCTCGCCCTGTGGATCGTGTGCGTCGCCGGCTCGCTCGTCAACGACTTCGGGGTGCGGATCGCGCTCATCGCACTCATCCCGGCCGTCCCGCTGCTCACCGTCGCGGCCCTGCACGCCGCCGGCGGTGCCACCACGGCGGACGACCCTCCGACGACCGGGGCGAGCCCAACCGTCCGGAACCCGGACGTGGAGACCGCCCAGGCGGGGCGCGAGCCCTCCCTCGAGGCCTGACCTCGGAGCGGCACGGCCGCAAGGGTCGGCCCGGGACTCCGGGGCGGCCCGGGACTCGGGTTCCGGGGCCTCAGTGGTGGTCGGCCGTGCGCACGCGGTCGACGGCGGAGCGGACCTTGCGAGCGTTCACGGCCAGGAGCACGTCACGGTACTGCGCGGCCCGGTGCAGCTGCCCCTTGAGGTCGTTCGACGACGCGCGGTGGCGCAGGTCGCACGGCACCTCGACCGCGACGTACCCCTTGCGGAGCAGGTCGATCGTCATGCCGGTCTCCACGCCCCAGCCACGCGCGAGCGGGGTCGCGGCCTCGAACGCCTCGCGCGTGAGGCAGCGCATCCCGGAGAGCGGCTGGGTCGGGGTCCACCCCGTGAGGGACTGGATCGCGCGACGGGCGGCGCCGACGACGATCCCGCGTCCACCCGCGCCGGGCTGGGGCGGGAGCAGCGCGATCGAGACGTCGGAGTAGCCGTCGAGCACGGGCGGGACGAGCGGGGCGGTGTTCACGGCGGTCTCGCCGAGGTCGCCGTCGATGAAGAGCAGGAGTCGCGGGGGCCGGTCGGCCGCGTCGCGCATCGCGACGACGGCGGCGCCCGTCTCCATGGCCGCGGCCTTGCCCCGGTTGTGCGAGTGGCGCACGACGACCGCGCCCGCCTCGCGCGCGACGTGCTGGGTGTCGTCCTCGCTCCCGTCGTCCACGACGAGCACGAGGTCGACGTGCGGGATCGCCTTGGCCGCGCGGACCGTCGCCGCGATGCGCCGCGACTCGTCCTTCGCCGGGATGATGACCGCGACACGCTGCCGCACCGCACGGCCGGTCCGGCCGTCGCCGACGACGGGGCGCGGCGTCCGTGCCCGCGTGCCCGACGCCGAGAGGTACGTCGGCGGCGGCGTGCTCGCCGCGCCCGCAGGAGCAGTGCCCGTGTTGTTCCCCGACTCAGTCGACCGATGGTCCGCGTTCACGCCGTCCAGCCTAGTAGTGCAAAGAGTTGGCCGCAGAAGTGTCGTCGTTCCACCAGCGGATCCGCTCGGGATCTTCGCAGGACGACCGGGCTGCGTTCCCAGGTCCCCCGGATCCTACAAGACGCGACGGCCCGCCGACAGGGTGCCGGCGGGCCGTCGTCGGGCGACAGACCTCAGCGCAGGGTCACCTGGCGGGACACGATCCCGGCGCGCGCACGGCGCTCGTTCGCGTCGAGCGGCTCCGTGACGGCGAGCGCCTCGGTGAGGCGCGCGTCGAGCTCCGCGACCGGACCTTCGAGCTCGTCGGCCTCCGTCCCGCGCGGCAGCTCCCACACGGGCACCAGCAGCCCGCTCGACCGGAACGCGCCGACGAACTTGCCGCCCGCGAGGCCCGACTCGCGCCGCGCGTGCAGGCGCGAGATCGCGTCGATGAGCGCGTCCTCAGGCTCCGGGCGCGCCCAGCGCACGAACTCGCGCGACATACGGCACCAGTACGCCGACGGGACGGCGTCGAGCTTGACGGTGGGCACCATCGACTCGGCCGCCTGGTCGAGCGAGGCCCGCAGGTCCGGCGTGATCTCCTCGGCCGGGTCGAGCCAGAACGCGAAGTCCTCGTGGACCGTGACGTCGAACGGGACCGCGAGGTCGAGGACGTCCTGGAGGCGCGGGCCGGCGTCGGGCAGCGCGCTCATCTCGATGGACGTGCCGGGCTCGGCGTCGATCGCCTCGAGCAGCGCCGCCGCGAGGTCGCGGCTCGTGTCACCCGAGCCCGCGAGCGTCTGGACCGCGAGGAGGATCGCGCCGTCCTGGCGGTGCAGCGCCGCCCAGCCGGCGGGCAGGACGGTGACGACGGTGACGTCGCGCGCCCCGTGCTCCGCGGTCGTGCGGGCGGTCGCGGTGGCCGAGGGCACGACCTCGCGCATCGCGACCCAGTCGGTCTCTCCGGGCAGCCCCTCGAACGGGCGCAGCACGAAGTCGGGCGTGGTGTTCTTGGCCATGCGCCGCAGTCTACTGACCGCCGAGGTAGAACCCTGGTCCGCCGAGATAGAACCCCGGTTCCACCCCGCGCGACCGGGGCTCTACCTCGGCGCGCCCGGGCGGGTGCGGGGGCGCAGGCGGACGTCGGGGAGGGCGGGCGCGGGGAGCGGGCCGCCGTCGTAGCCGGCGACCTCGCCGTAGCGACCGTCGCGCGCGCCCTCGGCGTAGCGGGTGCCGCCGTGGTTCGGGCCCTCGCCGCCGGTGACCACGAGCTGCGCCTGCCATTCCGCGCGGGCGCGCGCGACGTCGTCGTGCGAGCGGCCGACGAAATTCCACCACATGACGATGTCCTCGCCGAACGGCTCGCCGCCCACGAGCACGACCCGCGCGGGGCCCTCCTGCCCGGCCTCGACCGTGAGCGTCGCGCGGCCCGGCGCGACGTAGCCGAGGGACGACGGCGGGATCGCCTCGCCCTCCAGCCGCACCGCGCCGTCGTCGACGAGCAGGCCGTGCTCGAAACCGGGGTCGACGTCGAGCGTCACGCGCGCCCCGGGCTCCAGGTCGACCTGCGCCCCGACGAGCGGCGAGTACGTGGTCGCGGGCGACCGCAGCGCGGTGCCGTCGACCCGGAGCGAGCCGAGGAAGACCTGCACGCGGGCGCCGCCGA
Source organism: Cellulosimicrobium protaetiae (assembly GCF_009708005.2). NCBI lineage: Bacteria > Bacillati > Actinomycetota > Actinomycetes > Micrococcales > Promicromonosporaceae > Cellulosimicrobium > Cellulosimicrobium protaetiae. Next base: position 4,538,814 of record NZ_CP052757.1, read on the forward strand.
CCGTCGCCACGGGGAGGTCGGCGTGGTGCTCGAACGCGGGCGGGTCCGTGAGACGGTCGCCCGGGAGCGCGACCCAGAGCTGGACGCCGTGCAGGACGGGCGGGCGGACACCCCGCGGCGACTCCTCCGAGTGCGAGATGCCGCGGCCCGCGGTCATGAGGTTGAGCTCACCAGGACGGACCGTCTGGAGCGACCCGACAGAGTCCCGGTGCAGGATCTCCCCCGCGAACAGCCACGTGACGGTCTGCAGCCCGGTGTGCGGGTGCGGCGGCACCTGCATGCCGTCGGTCCCGTCGCCGATCGCGGGCAGCGGGTCCGGGCCGTAGTGGTCGAGGAAGCACCACGCCCCCACGAGCGAGCGTGCGCGCTGCGGGATCGTGCGCCGCACCCGCATGGCGCGCGTGCCGCCGAGCGGGACGTCGCGGTGCTCGAGGATCTCGACCGCCGGCGCCGCGCCGGCGCCTTCACGGTCAGAGGTGCCCGCGGAGCACACGCGCTCCTCGGGCCGGGTCTCGAGGTTGCTCATGCGACGAGCGTAGGCGTGGCGGACGGACCCGGCCCACCGACCCGCGGACGGGTCTTCGCGGCGCGGCGGCACCGCGGGACAATGGCAGCGAGGCCCCTCGGAGCAGGATTCCGAGGGGCCTCGCCGTGTCCGCGCGACCCCGGGGCGGTCGGGCCGGAGGCCCGTCGGGGCGCCGCTCGCGACGTGGCGGCCCGGCGCCGTCGAGCCTGCCCGAGGTGTCCCGGGCAGGCACGGTGACGCCGATCGCGGTCGGCCTTCCGGGTCCGGTCGGAACCTGCGCCGTCGCGCGCAGCCCCGCAGCAGGGGGTCGCGGGTCGTCCACCGTTCTCCGGTCAGCCGTGCCCTCGCGTTCGCGCCGGGCCGTCGTGCGCTCCTGGCGGGGCCGTCTGGCCCTGCGTGCCGGAACACCGTCGTCCGTGTGCGCCCGTCCGGGCCGTTAAGCACGTTTGTAGTCCTCACCCGAAGGGCCTGCAAGGGTTCCCGGCGATGTCATTTGGCCGGTCGCGAAGGCCACAGGTTCGTCCACAGGCGGCCCCGCGCCGTTCCCACGCGACCCACAGCCCTGTGGACGAAATCTGTGGACAGTTCGCCTGGCCGACACGCCCGGGTCGGCCAGGACGCGCGCCCCGTGCGCACGCCGTCGGTCAGACCCAGAACTGCGTCGTCGGCGTCGCCACCGGCGTGAGCCGCTCGTCGAGGTCGAGGTCGCGCACGACGAACCCGCCGTCGTCGACGAGCGTGCCCGCGAGCCGCCCCTGGAGCATCGCCGCGAGGCGCGCCACGAGCACCCGGGCGCGCGAGCGCGCGATGACGTGCAGACCCGACGGGTGCTCGACCTCCAGCTCGTACGGGTCCGGTGGCACCCACGTGACGCGGTAGGCGTGCGGGCCGTGCTCGCGCCAGTCGAGCGCGCCGAGCGCGAGCGGTACCTGCGGGACCCGCTGCGCCGCGAGCCGGACCGCGCCGTCGTACGAGGTCTCGCCCGAGAGCACGTACTCGGCGAGACCGTCCGGACGCGGGTGGACGGCGACCGCACGCGCGTTCGGGACGGTCGTGCGCAGGACCCCGAGCGCGTCGTCGGGCCCGAGGACCTGGGCGCTGTAGAGCGTGAGGTCCACTCCCGCTGCCGGGTCGGGCGTGAGCACGGTCCGGCCGTCCGCGACGACCGCACCCCCGACGCGGCGGGCAGCGGCGACCGCCCAGCCCAGCACCTGCAGCTCGAGACCCTGGGGCAACCCGGCGGCGAAGGCCCGCGCGAGGCCGTCGCGGTCGTCGACGAACGCGACCCGCGCCCCGCGCGGGGCCGGGTCGTCCACGTGGAGCGCGAACACCTCCGCGGTCCCGACCGCGAGGTCGAGCGCCTGCGTCTGCGGCGGCGTGAGCGGGAACGGCCCGACGACGCGCGCCCCCTCGGTGAGCCGCAGCTCCCCCGGCACGACCACGCCGTCGGGCACCACGCCGCGGAACCGCGCCCCGACCATGGGCCGGGCCGCTCCCCCGCCGCCGGGCGGCGTCGTCCACGCCGCGTCGGCGAACCAGGCGCGCGCGAGGGAGTCCACGGGCGTGCGGGCCGCGCCGCGGGAGCGTGGCATCGCGAGAAGGTGCGCTCCCGCGTGCGTGTCCGGCACGAGACCGGCGACGGTGGGGTCCATGACCGGAACGTAGTTGGTCCGGAATGCCGGGATGTTACGGCCGTGTCACGGACCGTGGTCGAACTCCGCCTCGAATGCCGGGCACGCGCTCAGGCGCCGACGTCGTGCAGGTGGTGGACGACGTCGTGCACGAAGTACTGGCCGAGCGTGCGGACCGTGAACACCGACCCGTTCGAGCGTCGCCCGGGCCGTTCCCACTGGTCGGGGACGAGTGCGTCGAAGCGACCCGCGACGCGGTCGCCCGCGATCTCGAGCTCGCGCGCCACGACCGCCGGGTCCTGGTGCGCGTAGTCCTCCTCGACGGCCGTCGCGTCCTGGTCCCAGTTGGCGAACCGGGGGTCGTCGCCCTCGATCATGGACTGCACGCGCACGTCGAAGATCGAGAACACGTCGCGGACGTGCGCCGCGTACTCGAGCACGGACCACGTCGTGGCGTCGGGACGCACGCGCACGTCCTCGCGGCCCAGGGCGCCGACGTAGCGCGGGACCGCGTCGCGCACGGCGGCCCCCACGCGGTCGGGCGTCACCTCGGCCGCCACGAACCCGCACTCCGGGCACGGCCGCTCCATGACCCACGTCCAGTCCTTGGTGTCCGCGGGCACGGGCGGGAATTCCGGGTCCTTGGCGGTGGCGGGGCCGCCGTCGGGCGACGCGGTCGTGTCCATGGCGGCAGTGTGCCAGACGGCGGCCCGCGCCCCGGGCGGTGCCCCCGCCTCGCCCGGGCGGCGAGGCGATTAGCGTTCTGACACGACCTCCCTATGATGTCAGCATGCCCAAGATCATCGGAGGGTCCCTCCACGAGCACCGCGCCCAGACCCGGCAGAAGCTCTTCGCGGCGCTCTCGACCCTCATGATGGACCGCGGCTTCGACGCCATCTCGCTCGCGGACATCGCCGCCGCCGCCGGCGTCGGCCGCACCGCGGTCTACAACCACTTCCCCGACAAAGAGGCCCTGCTCCTCGGGTTCATCACCCACGAGACGGAGCAGTACGTCGGGACGCTCGAGCGGGCGCTGGAGGACGTGGACGACCCCGTCGAGCAGCTGCGCACCTACATCCGCCAGCAGGTCCAGCTCAAGCGCATCTTCCACCTGGCCCCGGGCCCCGACCTGAGGACGGTGCTGTCGCGCACGACTCGCCAGCGCCTGCGCGAGCACGCCGAGCTCGTCGAGGCGATCCTGCGCCGCATCGTCGCGTCCGGGATCGAAGCCGGGGAGTTCCCCGAGCAGGACATCGACACGACCGTGCAGCTCGTCAACGCGTGCCTGTCCGGTCGGCTCGTCCCCGACGACCCGGTCGCGCGCGAGCAGGCGATCGAGGCGACCGAGGCCTTCGTGCTGCGCGCCGTCGGCGCCGACGCGGCCTCCCCCGCACTCTCGCGCTGACGACGTCGCACCGGACGAACGGCGCGGGTCGCCGTCGGCGGTTCGCCGGGTGGCGCCGTCCGCGCGTCGGGCGTCCGTCCCTTCGGGCGCCCGTCCCGTCGGGCTTCGGGCGCGCCAGGCTTCAGGCGCCGGGCTTCACGCCGAGGATGTCGACCGGATCCCGGATCGAGGATAGGCAAGCCTCACCTGGGTAGGCTAGAGTTCCTGACGCATCGTCATGACACCGCGTCAGGACGGAGCACCCTGACCGCCGCCACCCCGCAGGAGCACGCAGTGACCGCTCTCACCCACGACCTCGACCGCACCGACGAGTCCGTGCCGCTGTCCCAGCGCCTGCGCGAGGGCACGCGCCCCGAGCACGAACAGGCGGAGAGCTCCGGCTTCGTCGAGCGGCTCATGTCCGGGCAGCTCGACGTCGCGGCGTACGCCGACCTCGCCGCGCAGCAGTGGGCGATCTACGGCGCGCTCGAGGACGCGAGCGCCGCGGTCCGCGCCGACGCCCAGGGCGCGACGCTCGTGTTCGACGAGCTCACGCGCACCCCCGAGATCGAGAAGGACCTGACGTTCCTCGTCGGCGCCGACTGGGCCGAGCGCATCACGATCCACCCCGCGACCGAGCGCTACGTCGCGCGCCTGCGCGAGGTCGGCACGTCGCTGCCGGCGTACGCGGCGCACGCGTACACCCGCTATCTCGGCGACCTCTCCGGCGGGCAGATCATCAAGCGCATGATGGAGCGCCACTACGGCCTGTCCGGCGACGGCCTCGCGTTCTACACGTTCGTCGAGATCCCCAAGTCCAAGCCGTTCAAGGACGTCTACCGCGAGCGCCTCGACGCCCTCGTCCTCACGCCCGAGCAGCTCGACGAGACCGTCGCCGAGGCCAAGCACGCGTTCCGCCTCAACAGCGACCTCTTCGCGGACCTCGGCGCCGTCCACCGCTGACCCCAGCCACCGAGGGAGAACCCTGGTCGCGCGAGGTAGAACCCTGGTCGGCCGAGGTAGAACCGTGGTTGTGCCCGACGGCGCGTGGTTGCGTGGGGTGGTCGGGGTGGGTGGTGGTGCCGCGCCTACCATCCGCCGCTCGTTCCTCGCGGCTCCCGCCAGGCCCGACCACGACGCGGCACCACCACCCACCCCGACCGGCTTCGTCCCGCCCTGGTCTCCGCGTACCCGGGCGGAACACCCTGCGACACCGAGCATGAGGTTGTGGCCCGTCGGGGGTAGCCGACGAGCCACAACCACATGCTCGACCGGCCATTGCCACAAGGTCGAGCCGAGCGGTCCTCTCCGGCAACCAGGCTCCAGCTCGGCCGAACAGGGTTCTACCTCGACCAACCAGCGTTCTACCTCAGCCGACCGAGTTCTACCTCGGCAGACCGCGGCCCCCCGCCGACCAGCGTTCTCCTCCGGACCACGGTTCTACTTCGACCGACCAGGGTTCTACCTCGCGCGACCGCGGTTCTACTTCGGCAGACCAGCGTTCTACCTCGCGCCGGAGCGGTCGGTCGGAGCAGGGCGTGAGTCAGGTTAGCCTTATCTCATCTGGGTCAGGCGACGGCCCCGCCGGGTCGCGCCGCCCCCGCGTACCGCTCCTGGAGATCTCCCCATGCATCACCCTGTCCGCGCCGTGCTGCGTCCGAGCGCCCCGTCGACCCGCTCCGCGGGTGCCTCGTCCTCCCCTCGCGGCGTCGGGCAGGGACGCGCACGCCGAGCGGTGACGACGCTGGCCGGGGTGGGCGCCGTCGTCGTGCTGGGGCTCGTCGCCGCGTGCTCGCCGCTGCCCTACGAGCCGCCCGCGACGCCGTCGGCCGAGACGACCCAGGACGCCGCGCCCGTCGAGGCCACACCCTCCGAGCCGACTTCGACCCGTACGCCGGCGTGCACGACGCTCGAGGAGTCGCGGGCCGCGGGCGGCGGGGCCGACGTCGACCCGGCGTCGTTCCCCACCGGGCCCACGAGCGCGACGTTCGCCGACGACGCGATCCACCCGATCGCGGACGCCCCGACGCCGCAGCTCCCCGTCACGATCGAGTCGGTCGACGGCCGCCCGGTCGAGATCATTGACGTGAGCCGCATCATCCCCGTCGACCTGTACGGGACGCTCGGCGAGATCGTCTACAGCCTCGGCCTGGGCGACAACGTCGTCGGGCGCGACCTGCCGACGGGCTTCCCCGAGGCGGCGGACGTCCCGGTGGTCACGGGCGCGGGCCACGCACTGGACGTCGAGTCGATCCTCGGGCTGGACCCGTCGGTCATCCTCACCGACGCGACCATCCTCACCGACGACGTGCGCGGGCAGCTCGAGAGCTCCGGCATCCCCGTCGTGTACTTCGACGAGGCCCGCACGCTCGACGGCGTCGACGACCGGATCCGCGCCGTCGCGACCGCGCTCGGCGTGCCCGAGCAGGGCGAGGCCCTGGTCGAGCGCACGGACCGGCAGATCTGCGCGGCGCTCGGCGCCGTCCCGCAGGACACCGGGACGCCGCGCGTCGCGTTCCTCTACCTGCGCGGGTCCAACATCAAGATGCTGTTCGGGCCCGGCTCGGGCGCCGACGACCTGATCCAGGAGGTCGGCGGCGAGGACGCCGGGACCGCGATCGGCCTCACGCAGGAGTACGCGCCGGTCACGAGCGAGGCGATCATCAGCGCCGCGCCCGACGCCTACCTCGTCATGACCGACGGGCTCGAGTCGATGGGCGGCCTCGAGGCCATGATGGCGATCCCGGGCCTCGCGCAGACGCCCGCGGGCGAGGCGCGCCGCGTCGTCGACATGGACGGCTCGCGGCTCCTCACGTTCGGCCCCCGCACCGGGTCCACGATCGCGTCGCTCGTCGAGGCGTTCTACGGGGTGCCCGCGCCGGAGCTCCCGGCCTCGTGAGCACGCCCGTCACCCGTCCCGTCGGCACGCCCGAGGACGCACCGGTACCCGAGGACGCCACCGTGCCCGACGGCGCCCCCCGCCCGGGCGGCCGGCCCGCCCGGGTGGGCCCCGCCGTCGGGCAGCAGCGCCGCCGGGCCGCGCGCTGGCTCATGGTCGGGCTGGGCGTCGCGCTCGCGGTGCTCACGGTCGTGTCCGGGATGACGGGGCAGGTGCCCGTGTCGCCCGCAGAGGTGCTGGGTTCGCTCGCGCACCACGTCGGGCTCGACTGGGGGCCGATGCCGTCGCACCCGCAGGGCGAGAACGCGCTGTGGGTCGTGCGGTTCCCGCGCGTCGTGATGGCGATCGTCGTCGGTGCCGCGCTCGCGTGCTCGGGCGCGCTCATGCAGGGCGTGTTCGGCAACCCGCTCGCCGAGCCGGGCGTCATCGGCGTGTCGTCCGGTGCGGCCGTGGGCGCGTGCGCGGTCATCGTCACCGCGGGGGCGCTCGTGCCGGGCACCTGGGTCGCCGGGGCGGCGTTCCTCGGCGGGCTCGTCACGACGTTCGTCGTCTACGCGCTCGCGCGCGCCGGGGGGCGCACGGAGGTCGTGACGCTCGTCCTCACGGGCATCGCGGTCAACGCGTTCGCGGGCGGGATGCTCGCGTTCTTCACCTTCGTGGCGGACCCGGCCGCGCGCGAGCAGATCGTGTTCTGGCAGCTCGGGTCGCTCGGCGGCGCGACGTGGCAGTCCGTCGCGGTCGTCCTGCCGATCGCGGTCGTCGGCGTCACTGGCGCGATGCTCGTGCGCCGCAAGATGGACCTGCTCGCGCTCGGCGAGCGCGCCGCGCAGCACCTCGGGGTCGACGTCGAGCGGCTGCGCCAGCTCGTCATCGTCCTCGTCGCGCTGCTCGTCTCCGCCGGGGTCGCGTTCACGGGGATCATCGCGTTCGTCGGGCTCGTCGTGCCGCACCTCGTGCGCATGGTCTGCGGCCCCAGCCACCGCACGCTCATCCCCGCCTCCGTGCTGGGCGGGGCCGTCGTGCTGCTCGCCGCGGACCTCCTCGCGCGCAGCGCCGTCGCGAACGTCGAGCTGCCGCTCGGCATGATCACGTCGCTCGTCGGCGGGCCGTTCTTCTTCTACCTGCTGCGCCGGACGCGCTCGCGCCAGGGAGGCTGGGCATGACCGACCTGCGCCACGAGGGCTCCTCGTTCCTCGGCTCCCTGCGCACCGCTGTCACCGGTGCCCGACGGCGGTCCCGCCTCCCCGCACCCGTCGCGCCCGGCGACGTGGTCACCGCGGCGCACGGCGTGTCCCTCACCCTGGGCGAGGCGCCGATCCTGCGCGACGTCTCGGTCGACGTCCGGGCGGGCGAGGTCCGCGCGCTGCTCGGGCCGAACGGGGCCGGGAAGTCGTCCCTGCTCGCCGTGCTCACGGGCGACCTGGTCCCCGAGGCCGGGGACGTCGTCGTCGACGGGCGACCCCTGCGCGCCTGGACTCCGACCGAGCTCGCGCTGCGCCGGTCCGTCATGCTCCAGCAGGTCTCGCTGAGCTTCCCGTTCACGGCCGTGGACGTCGTGCGCATGGGCCGCTCGCCGTGGCGCGGCACGCCGTTCGAGGACGAGGACGACACCGCGGTGGCCGAGGCCCTCGCCGCGACCGACGTCGAGCACCTCGCCGACCGGCACTTCACGTCGCTGTCCGGCGGGGAGAAGGCGCGCGTCGCGCTGTCCCGCGTGCTGGCGCAGCGCACCGCGCTCCTCATGCTCGACGAGCCGACCGCCGCGCTCGACCTCAAGCACCAGGAGCTCGTGCTTCAGCTCGCGCGGGGGCACGCCGCCGCCGGGGGCGCCGTGGTCGTCGTCGTGCACGACCTCTCGCTCGCGGCCGCCTACGCCGACCAGGTGACCGTCCTCGCGGGCGGGCGCGTCGTCGCCGACGGCGGACCGCGCGACGTCCTCACCGCCGAGCTCCTGAGCGGCGTCTACGACTACCCCGTCGAGGTCGTCGACCACCCCGGCGGCGGCGCGCCGATCGTCGTGCCGCGCCGCTGAGCGCGGCCGGGAACCGTCGACCGCTCAGCGACGGGCCTCACAGCCGTCTCGCTCGAGCCCGGCCCGACCCTGGGCCGCGCTGGTCGAACCGGGTGCGAGAGGTGCGGTCGGTGCTCCGGCGTCACGCGACCTGGCGCCGACGAGCGAGGACGTAGCCCGCCGCCCCCAGGACGATGCCGACGCAGGCGAGGGCTGCCAGCAGCCCGACGTCCGCACCGGTCGCCGCCATGTGCTCGGCGGACGCGGGCGGGCCCGTCGGGGTCGAGGGCGTCACGACCGAGGTCGGGGTCGGCGGCGTCGGTGACGGCGTCGGTGTCGGCGGCACCTCGTTCGCCGCGACGGTCCACACGCCCTCGGTGTCGTTGTTGGTGGGGCTGGCGCTGGTGTCCGTCGCGAGGGTCGGCACGACGAGGGGGTTGGCGAGCTCGGCGATGACGTCCTCGAAGCCGTCGCCGTCCAGGTCGGTCGCGTCGGGTTCGACGAGAGGGGCCACGTAGGCGACGTTCCTCGCCTGCGTGTCGACGTCCACGACCTCGGTGATCCGCACGACCACCGTCAGGACCGGGCCGTCGGCACCCACGGGCAGGTCCGAGTCGGCGGTCGCCAGCAGGCCCGCGAAGGAATAGCCGGCGCCCGTGAAGGAGACCAGCTCGACACCGTCGGGCAGGAGCTGGGTGACCGTCCATCCAGCCGGGGCCGCCAGGGGGCCGTCGTTGTGCGGGACGAGCGTCCAGGTGACCTCGTCGCCCGTGGCGAACGGGCCGGCCCCGGCGGGCCCGAACGCCTCCGTGACGGTCAGGTCGATGCAGTTGCGCGGGTGCAGCGCGGGCGCGGCGGCGACCTGGTCGACACGCGCACCCCCGCCCGCGTACACGACGACGCCGTCCACGATGCCGGTCGCCCTGCACGGCGAACCCCAGTCGTTCGGGTCGCCCTGGTCCCTGGCGTCCACGGCGACCAGCGCCCCGGCGACGTCGCTCTCGTAGTCCGCCGTGGTGTCGGTGTCGTCACCCACGATGGCATTGCCGAACGTGCGGATCGCGGTCGAGTCGGCGGGGAAGACGTTGCCGACGACCTGCGCGGTGTCTGTCGTCGCGCGCCACGCGGCGGAGGTGCTGCCGAGCGGAGGCGGGTCGACGAGCGCAAGGACCGCCGGTGCGAGCGCCGCAGGAGCCGGGTCGGGTTCCGACTCGGGTGCCGGTTCCGGCTCGGGGGGCGGGGTCGGCCCGGGAGTGCCGATCTCTCCGAAGTCCAGGTCGTCGAGCGAACCGATCTGGACGAACGGGCCGGTACCCGTAAAGCGGTTGTTCAGGACGCTGAGCCCCGAGGACGAGTGCGACCCGGTCTCGCCGAGGTTGGAGTAGTACGGCACCACGCGGACCGCGGCGTCGAACGCCGGGTCGGCGGCCGTGAACGCGATGTCGTTGTCACGGACGACGACGTCGTGCGCGGGGGTGATCTGCACGACATAGGTGTTCGTCCCGGTCACGACGTTGCGTTCGAAGGTGAAGCCGCGGAACCCGAGGGGCAGGTAGATGCCGGTGACGTTGTCGGTGAACTCGTTGTCCGCGAAGACGACGTCCCGGCTGATCTGGGTCAGGTCCTCGGCGCTCGACTCGGTCGGGTTGATCGTCAGGTTGGCGATGCCGACGTTGCCGGTGAAGGTGCTGTCGCGCAGCTCCAGTCCGGTGGCCGACTCGGAGTAGATGCCATACCAGGTCTCCGCCGACACCGTGAGGCGGGTCAGGATCGCGTCGTAAGTCACGTCCAGGTAGATGCCGGTCGAGCCGCCCGTGATCACGGCGTCCGTGACGGTGACGCCCTCCGAGAAATAGGTCCGGACCCCGTTGGTCCCGTTCTGGTAGGACGAACCGGCATGTCCCGTGATCGCGATCGTGTCGATGGTCAGATCGCTCAGGTAGCGCCCATAGACGCCGCTGCCCGTGGCGTCGATGGTCGCGTTCGTGATGGTCGCGCCACCGTTGTTGTTCAGCGAGATGCCGTTGCTTCCCGAGAGGACGGCGTCGGTGATGGTCGCGCCGGGGATGTCCTTGCGGAGCGTACCGTCGGTGCGCGACATGATGCCCGTGACGAACGCGTCCGTGACCGGCCGCACCACGGTCGCCCCCTGGGAGACCGACAGGTCGATACCGACGGAGCTGCCGAACATCGTGCCGGTCACGTGGACGTCGGTCAGGACCGCGCCGGCGGTCGATCCGATGGACACCCCCCCATCGATCGCGCCCGTCACCGTGACATCGGTGGCGACCATCCCGACCCCCGTCGTCGCACCGAGTGTGCGCACTCCGTAGCCGAAGTCGCGCACGACGATCCTCGAGACCACGACACCGGTCGAGCCGGACAGGTCGAGACCGACGCTGTTGCGGATGCTGTTGCCGGTCACGGTCGTGTCCTCGATGCGCGCCCCGGTCGTCGCGCCCGTCGTGATCCCGAAGGTCGCCGCCGCGCCCACGGGTGTGGTCGTGACGGTCGAGCCGGTGATGACCGGGCCCAAACCGGTCGTGGTGAGTGCAGTGCTCACCCCCACCGGATAACCGGCCAGGTTCACGCTGGCGATCACGACACCCGTCGACGCCTGGAGATCGATCGCCGCGACGGTCCGGTTCGCAATGCCCGTCCCCGAGATGGTCACGCGCGTGAAAGTGGCCCCCGTGGTGGCCCCGGTGTTGACCGCGTTGGCGGTCGCCCCGGTCACCGTCACGTCGGTCATCAGCACACCCGCCCCGGTCTGGGCGGCGGTCTGAGCGTAGGCACGGGCGGCACCGGTGATGGTCGAGCCGCGGATCGTGACACCGGTGGCGCTGGCAGCGTTGATCGCGGTGACCACGCCCGTCGTAGCGGTCACGGTGAGTCCGGTGATCGTGACCCCGGTGGTCCCTGCGAGGTTGATGCCGATGATCGAGGTCAGCGCCGCGGGGTTGGTGATCGTCAGCCCCGTCAGCACCGCGCCCGTCCCGGCGACGGTGACGACCGACCGGTTGGGGAGGTTGGGAGACAGAGTCAGGTTGGTGGTCGTCAACCCTCCTCCGGTGACGGCCCACAGGGCGACGATCTGCGACGGGGTCGCTGAGGTGACGGTGACGGCGCGTGGGACGGTGAGCGTGCCCGTGAAGGTGAAGGTGCCCTCGACGACGTGCACGGTGTCCCCGGCGGCCGCCGCGTTCAGCGCGGCCTGGAGGGTGACCAGCGTGGGAGGCTGGGTGTCACCGCCCACCCAGGCGATGGGGACGTTGTTGGCGGGGTTGACCACGATCGGGTCCGCGAGGACGGCGACGTCTGCCGGTCCGACGGGCACGGGTTCGGCGGCGGGTGCGGTGACGGGTACGTCGGCGGTCGGCACCGAACTCTCGGCCGCCGACGCCTGCGGGTCCGAAGGCGTCGCGGCGCTCTCCGTGGCGGGCGCCTGCGTGTCGGCAGGGGCTGGGGACGGCTCGTCGGTCGTGACCGCCGGGTCAGTGGGCGGCGTGGCCGCGTCGTCCACGGCAGGCGCGGGTTCATCGGGCAGCACGTCCGGCCCGACGGCGGACTGCTCGGTCGGTGGCTCCGCCGACCCGACGTCGTCAGCACCCCACGCACCCGTGCCGGTGAGTACCCACGAAGCCACCAGCACGAGGACCACGCTCCCCCGCGCCAGGCGTGACCGACCGGGGTGAACGCTCAGCACATCGATAGACATCGTCGGACCGCCCGCTCGTCGACCACCGGTTCGGAACTTGCACGTCGCGGTGCCCCCGCGCCTTTCGTTACCGTAGACCCGCGCATAGCCAGGCGCGAGACCGTGCGATCCGGTGGCCCGGATCTCGATCCCGAGCGGCGGAGCGGTGGTGCGGCGTAACACGGCTCGTCGAGACGAACACCCCTAGCGACCTGCCACGACGCCGCCGGGACGGACCTCGTAGCGGTCGGGGGTGGCCATGAACGACCCGCGCCCGCCGGTGATCGAGCGCAGGTCGAGGACGTAGCGCGTGAGCTCGGCCTCGGGCACGAGCGCGTCGATGCGCACGCGGCCGTCGGGCAGGGAGTCGGTCGCGGTGATGTGCCCGCGGCGTGCGGAGAGGTCGCCCATGACGTCGCCCTGTGCGTCGGACGGGACGGTCACGGACACCGCGGAGACGGGCTCGAGCACGACCGTGCCCGCCGTCGCGAGCGCCTCGCGGACCCCGACCCCGCCCGCGGTGCGGAACGCCATGTCGGACGAGTCGACGGAGTGGGCCTTGCCGTCGAGGACCTCGACGCGCAGGTCGACCACGGGGTAGCCGTGGGGTCCGCCGCCCTCCATCGCCTCGCGCGCGCCGCGCTCGACGGCCGGGAGGTACTGACGCGGCACCGACCCGCCGACGACGGAGCTGACGAACTCGAACCCCTCGCCGCGCGGGAGCGGCGACACGCGGAGCTGCACGACGGCGAACTGCCCGTGCCCGCCCGACTGCTTCTTCACCTTTCCCTCGACCTCGACGGCGCGCGTGAGGGTCTCGCGGTACGCGACCTGGACGGGCTCGGTCGCGACGCGCACGCCGAACGAGCGTTCCAGCCGCTCGACCGCGACCGCGAGGTGCGTGTCGCCGAGCCCGCCGAGCACGGCCTGCGACCCGGTGAGGTCGACGTGCAGCGTCGGGTCCTCGGCGCGCAGGCGGGTCAGCGCGGAGGAGAGCTTGTCGTCGTCGGACTGCGACACGGGCCGCAGCGCGACCGCGTACACCGGGGGCCGCTCAGGGAGGTCTCGTGCGGAGACGGGTGCGCGCCGCGCCCCCAGCAGCGTGCCGGTCGAGGCGGCCGAGAGCTTCGCGACGGCGGCCACGTCGCCCGCGACCACGCGGTCGACCGCGACGTGCTCGCGCCCGCGCAGCCGGAAGAGCCCGTGCACGCGGTCCTCGGCGCCGGTCGCGGTGCTCACGAGCCGGTCGCCCGTCGCGACCGACCCCGAGAGCACCTTGAACACCGACACCTGGCCCACGAACGGGTCGACGACCGTCCGGAAGACGTGCACGAGCGCGTCCCCGGCCGGGTCCGCCGCGACCTCCGTGGTCGCGCGCTCCGACGGGACGCCGTCGGCGCCGCCCGACCCCGCGCCGTCGGGCAGCGCGACGACCGCCGCCCGGTCCGCGGGCGACGGCCCGAGCTCGCACACGAGGTCGAGCACGCGGTCCACGCCGACGCCCGTCACCGCGGACGCGAGCAGCACCGGCACGGCCTCGCCCGTGAGCACCTCGTGCGCGAGCGTGCGCTCGAGGTCGGCCGCGCCGGGCTCGTCGCCCGCGAGGTACGCCTCGAGCTGGTCGTCGTCGTGCGTGACGATCTCCTCCACGACCTCGTCGTGCAGCGCGTGCTCCTCGTCGCGCACGTCGGCGGGGACGTCCTCCTCGTGGGTGCGCCCGTCGCCGTCGTACTCCCGCGCGCGCTCGGTGAGGACGTCGGCCACGCCGTGCAGCGACTGCTCCTCGCCGAGCGGGAGCTCGAGCGGCACGAACGGCGCGTCGAGCGCGCCGCGCAGCGCGGCGAGCACCGTGCGGAAGCTCGCCCGCGCGCGGTCCTCCTGGGAGACGACGACGAGGCGGGGTATCCCCGCCTCGTCGCAGCGCCGCCAGACCTCCTCCGTGCCCGACTGGACCCCGTCGACGGCGCTCACCACCACGACCGCGAGGTCGGCCACGGCGAGCGCCGCGTCCACGGAGCCCGCGAAGTCCGGGGACCCGGGGGTGTCGAGCAGGGTGACCTGGTAGGTGCCGCCGTCGGGCGCGCGCCAGTCCAGGTGCGCGACGCCGAGGCTCACCGAGATGCCGCGCGCGACCTCCTCGGGCTCGTGGTCGCAGACGGTCGTGCCCTCGGCGACGGAGCCGGCCCGCGGGATCGCGCCCGCGCGATGGAGGAACGCCTCCGCGAGCGTGGTCTTGCCCGACCCGCTGTGCCCCACGAGGGCGACGTTGCGGGTCGTGGCCGGGCCGGTGGACGTCGACGTCGTGGCCATGGGTGCCTCCTGGCGGGCGGCGGGGCGCCGTGTCCCGCCAGGCTTCCAGGCTAGTGACGTCGCGGTGATCCCGCCCGGGCCGATGGTCCCGGGTCGGGATCCCCCCGCGTCGGCGCTCCTCAGAGGTTGCGCTCGACGTAGACGCGCAGGGCGTCGCGGACGAACGTCGCGCCCTCGACGCCGCCGTAGTTGAGCGCGAACCGCGGGTCCCCGACGTACATCTCGCCGAGGCCGAGCAGGTAGCCCCGCAGCGGCCCGGGCTCGTGTGCCGGGTTCGCGGGCACGGTCTGCAGCCAGTCGACGTGGCGCCGCGCGAGCTCCTGCGCCTCGTCCGACGCCGGGTCGACGCCGGCCTCCGCCGCCGCCGTCCAGTCGCCGTTGAGCCGCTCGACGCGGTCCGTGAACGCCGACTTCTCCGCCTCGCTCAAGCCGCTCCACCAGGAGTGCCCGCGCGCGTACGCGTCCTTGCCCCAGCGGTCCTCGACCTCGGCCTGGTACTGCGTGTGGTCGAACCCGTCGAACATGTCGTCCGCCATGAGCTCGCCACCTCCTTCCATCGTGGTGATCGTCCGTTCGACCGACGCGATCTGCCGCGCCAGCCGCTGCCGCTCCGCCCGCAGCCACTCGAGGTGGTCGCGCAGCGCCCGCACCTGGGCGTCGCGCTCGGCGGTGCCCGACGGCGGTCCGTCGCCCCCGGCGTCCGACGCCCCGTCGAGCGCCTCCCGGATCGCGGGGAGCCCGAGGCCGAGGTCGCGCAGGAGCAGGATCCGCTGGAGACGCACGAGCGCGTCCGCGTCGTAGTGCCGGTAACCGTTGGACGCGACCCGGCTCGGGCGCAGGAGCCCCACAGCGTCGTAGTGGCGCAAGGTGCGGCTCGTCGTGCCGGCGAGACGCGCGACCTCCTGGATGGACCAGTCGGCCGTTCGCTCGCTCGTCGTCCCTGCGGGGTGCATCGCCCGCCTCCTCTCACGGTCTCGGTGTCTCGGGGCGCCTCGTGCGGCAACGAGAACCACGCTAGAACTTGACGTCACGTCAAGGTCAACACCCTCACGACGAACCGCGCGGCGGACCGGCGGGGCGGAGACGACGGGCGTACGGTCGAGAGAGAGCGCCCGTGGGTGGACGCGCGACGAGCACGGAGGCCGCCATGGCCACGACGGAGCAGGTGCGGCAGCACTATGCGGGGAAGGACCTCGCGGCCCGCCTCCTGGCCGCGGCGGGAGCCGGCGACGGACCGGTGACGGTCGACGCGCTCGCCCCGTACGACGAGCTCCACGCCGGGGGCGCGACGTCGACCGCCGCCCTCCTCGACCTCCTCGGGCTCGCGCCGGGCACCACCCTGCTCGACGTCGGCAGCGGGCTCGGCGGACCGGCGCGGCTCGCCGCGCACCGGCACGGCTGCCACGTCACCGGCGTGGACCTCAGCCCGGACTTCGTCGACGCCGCCCGCGAGCTCACCGCACGGACGGGGCTCGCCGACCTCGTCACGTTCGCGCTGGGCGACGGCGACCGGCTGCCCTGCGACGACGCGTCGCACGACCGCGCGATGCTCGTCCACGTCGGCATGAACGTGCCGGACAAGACGGCCCTCTTCACGGAGATCCACCGCGTGCTGCGCCCCGGGAGCCCGTTCGGGCTCTTCGAGCAGATGCGGGTCGGGGCCGGCGACCTGCCCTTCCCGATGCCCTGGGCGGTCGACGCCGGGTCGTCGTTCGTCGAGACCCCGGACGACTACGGCCGCGCGCTGACGGCGGCCGGGTTCGACGTCCTGCGCGTCGACGACCGCCGGGCGGCCCTCGCCGCGGCCGGAGGCCCGGGGCAGGACGGCCTCGTCGTCGTGTTCGGCCAGGAGTTCGTCACGCGGATCAGCAACAACGTCGCAGCGACGCGCGCCGGGCTCCTCGCGCCCGTCGTCGTGCTCGCGCGCGCCTGAGCGCTGCCCCGCAGCCGTCGCTCTCTCGCGCGCCTGAGCACCGGCCCCGCCGTCCGGGTCGGCGCTGGCCCGTCAGGCCGCGAGCGGCGCCCGGCGGAGCAGGACGGTCGCGAGCTCGGCCGGCGTCCCGACGACCGCCGTCGCCCCCGCCGCGGCCAGCTCGCCGGGGCGCGCGTAGCCCCACGCGATCCCGACGCACGGGACCCCGTGGGCGGCGGCGCCGAGGACGTCGTGCTCGCGGTCGCCGACCATGACCACGCGCCGGGCCGCGTCGAGCGACGCGAGCGCGTGCGCGACGACGTCGGCCTTGCTGCTGCGCGTCCCGTCGAGCGTCGCGCCGAACACGTCGTCGAGGCCGCGGTCGAGGTGCGCGTCGAGCCCGAAGTGCTCGACGATCCGCCGTGCCATCGGCTCCGGCTTCGACGTCGCGACGGCGAGGCGCAGCCCGGCGCCACGCAGCGCCGTCAGGCACTCGGGGATGCCGGGGTAGACCGCGTTGTCGAGGAGGTTCCCCGCCGTGTACACGTCGCGGTAGGCGGCCACGGCGTCGGCCACGCGGTCGACCGGCACGCCGTGCGCCGCGAACGACTCCCCGAGCGGCGGGCCGACGAAGCCGCGGAGCACCGGCTCGGCGGGGACCGGGAGCCGCAGCGCGCCGTACGCGTGCCGCACCGACGCGAGGATGCCGGGGGCCGAGTCGGTGAGCGTGCCGTCGAGGTCGAGCAGGACGAGGTCGTCGCGCGCGCTCATCCGGCCGACGCCTCGTCGCCGGTGGGGCCCGACGTGCGGGGATCTCCGGGACCCCGGCCGGCGGCTCCGGAGCCTCCGGGCACCGTCGGCGCGGTGGCGCGCCCGACGAGGAACCCGACCGCGCCGCCGACGAGCAGGGCGCCCGCGCCGGCGAGGAACGCCGCGCGTCCGATCCCGAAGACGCCGGACGGGACGAACGCCGTGCCGGACACGGGGGCGTACGCGAACCACCCGAACGACGCGGGGCGGCTCGCCACCCAGGACGCGGCGACCAGGAGCCCGACGCCGACCAGGAGGAGCGCCGCGAGGACGACGGTCGCGACGCGCGGGCGGCGCGGAGAGGGAACGGACGAGGGCTGCTCGGGAGCGGTCACGCCGGCCATCGTCCCGGCCCGAGGTGCCTAGAGCAACCATCGACCCGGTACGCCGCACGGGTCACGGCGTCCGCCGCCGGACGCTACTCCCCGACGGTCCCGTCGATCGCCTCGCGGAGCAGGTCGGCGTGGCCGTTGTGGCGGGCGTACTCCTCGATCATGTGGACGAGGATCCAGCGCAGGTTCCAGCGCTCGCCCGTGTGCCGGTCGGGCCGCGCGCTCAGCCGGTCCAGGCCGCCGTCGGCGAGCGCGTCGTCCAGGATCGCGTCGGACGCCGCGACCGCCCGGTCGAACAGCATGCGCAGCTCCTCCGGGGAGTCGCCCGCCGCCGTCGTCCAGTCCCAGTCGCGGTCGTCGGCCCAGTCCGCGGTGTCGAACGGCGCCATGAGCGGCTCGGCGAGGAGCACCTGCGAGAACCACTGGGACTCGACGAACGCGAGGTGCTTGAGCAGCCCGCCGAGCGTCATCGACGACGGCCGGAGCCGGTGGGCGAGCTCGGCCGCGTCGAGGCCCGACGTCTTCCAGCGGAGCGTGTCGCGGTGGAAGTCGAGGAAGCCGCGCAGCGTGGCCACCTCGTCGGCGCTGACGGGCGGGTCGGTGCGGTGGTCGGTCACGGCGTCACCCTAGCGGGGGCTCCCCTCCGGCACCTCGGGTTCCTAGACCGGATCGGTTCAGGAATGCTACGGTCCTGCTCATGGCCCGCCCCCGCGCTCCGATGGACCCCGCCGCCCACGCCCGGCTGCGGCAGGCCGCCGCGGAGGAGTTCGCCCGGCTCGGCTTCGAGCGCGCGTCGCTCAACCGGATCGTCGAGGCGTCCGGCGTCGCCAAGAGCTCGGTGTACCACCACGTGGGCGACAAGCGCGCGCTCTACGACGACGTCCTGGCCCGTCTCGCGACGATCGTGGACGACGCGCTCGCCCTGCCCGACCCGGCGACGCTCACCGCGACCACCTACCTCGACGCCCTGACCCGCGCCGCCGCCGGGCTCGAGCGCTCGCTCGCGGACCACCCGGAGGCCCGCGCGCTCGGGCTCCTCGCCCACCGCGCGCAGCCCGACGCGGCGCTCCGCGCGCTCCGCGACCGCTGGGCCGCCGTCGCCCGCGCCTACGTCGAGCGGGGCCAGGAGCTCGGGGTGCTGCGCGACGACGTCCCGCCCGACCTGCTCACCGACGTCGCCCTCGCCGCGCTCCTCGCGGTCGACGCGTGGGCCCTCACCCGGGGCGACGCCGGCGCGGACGCCACGCGCGCGGCGCTGGCCATGCTGCGCGACGCCGTCGCACCCCCGACCCGCCCGACCGAGAGGGGCTGACATGGCCGCCGTCGTGTTCTGCCCGATCACGTTCAACCTCGCCGAGGTCACGCGCATGATCGAGGTCGCCCGCGCCCTTCCCGCCCGGCACACGCCGGTCTTCATGGGCTACGAGGACGACTTCGCCCACCTCGTCGCCGAGGCCGGGTTCGAGTACCGGTCCCAGCGACCCGCGTTCACGCCCGCGGACCGGGCGCTCGCGCTGCGGTTCGACCAGGGCCGGACGCTGCGCAACCCGTTCACCGCCGAGCTCGTCGCCGCGCGCGTCGACGCCGAGCGCGCGCTGATCCGCGACGTGCAGGCCGCGGCCGTCGTCATCGGCACCAACCCGACGTCCATGATCTCGGCGCGGGCCGAGCGCGTACCGCTCTTCTACCCCGTCCCGTTCGCCCTCACCCGGCCGCAGGTGGAGCAGACGGCGCGCCTCGGCCTCGTCCGCGGCACGGGACGCGCCACGCGGGCGCTCGACCGCGTCGCGACGACCGCGCTGCGGTGGGCGTACAACCACGCACCCCTCGCCCCGCGCGCGTTCGCCACCGTGGCCCGCGCGCACGGCGTCCCGCCGCTGCGGACGGTCGTGTCGCTGCTGGAGGCCGACCGCAACCTGCTCACCGTCATGCCGTGGGAGCTGGAGGGGTACACGCTCCCCGCCGGGTACGAGCGGGTCGGGCCGCTCTTCGCCCACCTCGACACCCCGCTCCCCGACGTCGTCCACGAGCTCGCCGCGCGGCCCGAGCCCCTCGTCTACCTCGGCCTCGGGTCGTCGGCGAGCCGCGACCTCACGCTCGCCGCCGCACGACGGCTCGGCGACCTCCCCGTCCACGTGGTCGCGCCCGTCGCGCACTACCTGCACGAGGGCGACGCCCTGCCCCCGAACGTCCACGTCACCGACCTGCTCCCCGCGCACCGCCTGGGCGGGCTCGTCGACGCCGCCGTGCTGCACGGCGGGCAGGGCACCGTGCAGACGGCGTGCGCCACGGGCGTGCCGTTCCTCGGCATGGGGCTGCAACCCGAGCAGGTGTGGAACGTCGACGTGTGCGTCCGGCAGGGCAACGCCGTCGCGCTCTCGCCGAAGCAGGCCGGGACCACCGCCCTGCCCGACGCCGTGACGCGCCTCCTCACCGAGCCGCGGTTCCGCGAGGCGGCCGGGCGCGTGCGCGACGCCTACGCCCGCGAGGACGGCGCCGCCGCGAGCGCCCGGGTCATCGCCGCGTCGATCGACCGCTGAGCTCCGCCTCCCAGACGAGCCACTTGCGCCGCACCGCGGCGTCGATGTCGACGCCCTGGGAGCGCGCGAGCAGCAGCAGGTGCGCCAGGACGTCGGCGACCTCGTCCGCGAGGGGCGAGGCCGCGCCGTCGCTCCCGGTAGCCCCGTCAGGGGCAGCCCCGGACGACGCGTCCCCGCGCGGGCGGGTGCGCCCCGTCGCGACGAGGAACGCCTGGGTGAGCTCCCCCACCTCCTCGGCGAGCTTGAGCATGAACCAGTCCGGGTCGCGCTCGACGGCGAACTTGCGCGCGTAGAGCGCGGAGATCGCCTCGACGCGCTCCGTGAGGTCGTCGAGCGTGAGAGGCGCGTCGTCGTCCATCGCGCCAGTGAACCACCGCACGCCCGGGGCTACCGCACCACGAGCGCGACGGCGAGCAGCAGCACCGTCGCGACGATCTCCCCGATCCCGACGGCCTTCGGGCTCAGCGGCCGTCCCGGCAGGACCGCTGCGCGCGCCGTCGCCGCGGCGAGGAACGCCGTCGCCCACCACCACGTGGGGTCGTGCACGACGGCGAGCACCCCCGCCGCGACGGTGACCCCCGCGTGGTACGCGACCGAGGCGACGACGTACGACCGCACGCCGCGCTCGCGGATCATCGTCTTGACGTAGAGCACCGTGCCGAAGAGGTAGGCGAGCAGGAGCGCGGCGACGAGCCAGACCTCCGCCGGGACCACCAGCCCGGGGGTGCCAGGCGGTCGGGACGCGGCGTACGCGACGACCGTCATGAGCGACGCCGCGACGGTCATCGCGCCGCCCGCGGCGACGGACCGTTCCGTGCGCTGCGCCGACGCCCACAGGCCGAGCGCGAGGAACGGGACGAACACGGGGGCCCAGAGCGCGAGCGCGGGGTCGAGCACGAGCACGACCAGCCCGAGCGGCGCGGCGACCGCGCCGTACGTGAGCATCGGACGCCGGTAGCGAGCCCGGCGACGCGACTTCAGCCAGAGCCCGGCCGCGAAGTAGGCGAGGTAGCCGACCAGCCACAGCGCACCCAGCGCGACGGTCACCGGCCGGAAGCCGGCGTCCTGGATCCCCCGGACCGTACCGACGACGAACGGCAGGAGCAGCATCGGCCACGCGCCGTGCTGGTTCGGCACCCAGCCGGGGGGACGTCGGGACACGCCCCGACGCTAGCGCCGCGACGTGCGGTCCCGACCGCGAGAAATCCCCGCTCCGTCGGGTCGCACGACCCTGCCGGACGGGACCAACGTCCCGACCTGTCCCGCGGTCGCCGCCACGCCGGGGATCGGCGTCGCACGCGTCGGCGGGACTAGATATGGTGGCGCAGCCGTGATCAAGACCCCACATGTTGGGGTGCGGTCCGTCTCGCAACCCCTGCGGGACGCAGACGAGAACTCGGTGGGCAGAGGGGACGAGCGATGAGCACCATCGAGCTCGACCAGGCAGCACCGCGCAGCACGACCGCCACGCTGGAGGTCCTCAAGCGCGACGGCCGACGACGGCCGTTCGACGACGGCCGGATCCGTGCCGCCGTGACGAAGGCCTTCGCGGAGGTCCACGGCGACCTGAGCGCGACGCACCGGAGCCGCGTCGACGAGGTCGTGGGCCGCGTCGACGAGGAGATCGCCGCGCGGTTCGTCGGGGCGGTCAAGATCTACGAGATCCAGGGCGTCGTCGAGCACGTGCTGCTCGAGTCGCACGAGTACGACGTC
The DNA here is from genome assembly GCF_009708005.2 of Cellulosimicrobium protaetiae. Taxonomy (NCBI): domain Bacteria; kingdom Bacillati; phylum Actinomycetota; class Actinomycetes; order Micrococcales; family Promicromonosporaceae; genus Cellulosimicrobium; species Cellulosimicrobium protaetiae. The sequence goes on from NZ_CP052757.1 coordinate 4,560,579, forward strand.
GCGCGCGCCTACATCGACTACCGCGTGGAGCGCGACTTCGCGCGCAGCCGCGCGACGGACCTCAACCACTCGATCGTGCGGCTGCTGGACAAGGACTCCACGGTCGTCAACGAGAACGCGAACAAGGACAGCGAGGTCTTCAACACCCAGCGCGACCTCACGGCCGGGACCGTGGGCAAGGCGATCGGGCTGCGGATGCTCCCTCCGCACGTCGCGAACGCGCACCAGAAGGGCGACCTGCACTACCACGACCTCGACTACCACCCCTACGCGCCCATGACGAACTGCTGCCTCATCGACTTCCGGTCGATGCTGTCGAGCGGCTTCCGGATCGGGAACGCCCAGGTGGAGCCGCCCCGCTCGATCCAGACCGCGACCGCGCAGATCAGCCAGATCATCGCGAACGTGTCCTCCAGCCAGTACGGCGGGTGCTCGGTCAACCGCATCGACGAGCTCCTCGCTCCCTACGCCGAGCGCAACCTGGAGAAGCACCTCGCCGACGCGCGCCGCTGGATCGCCGACGAGTCAGCGCACGAGGAGTACGCGCGCGAGAAGACGCGCAAGGACATCTACGACGCGATGCAGTCGCTGGAGTACGAGATCAACACCCTGTTCACGTCGAACGGGCAGACGCCGTTCACGTCGGTCGGGTTCGGTCTCGGCACGGGCTGGCTGGAGCGCGAGATCCAGCGCGCGATCCTCCAGATCCGCCTCCGCGGGCTCGGCAGCGAGGGTCGCACCGCGATCTTCCCCAAGCTCATCTTCACGCTGCGCCGCGGGGTGAACCTCGACCCCGGCGACCCCAACCACGACCTCAAGCAGCTCGCCGTCGAGTGCGCGACCAAGCGGATGTACCCGGACGTGCTGTCGTACGACAAGATCGTCGAGCTCACCGGGTCGTTCAAGGTGCCGATGGGCTGCCGGTCGTTCCTCCAGGGTTGGCAGGACGAGCACGGCAACGACGTCTCCGAGGGCCGCATGAACCTCGGCGTCGTGACGCTCAACCTCCCCCGCATCGCGCTCGAGGCGGACGGCGACCTCGACACGTTCTGGCGACTGCTCGACGAGCGCCTGGAGACCGTGCACGACGCGCTCGTCTTCCGCATCGAGCGCTGCAAGGAAGCGACGCCGGGCAACGCGCCGATCCTCTACGTCCACGGGGCGTTCGGGGAGCGCCTCGCTCCCGGCGACGACGTCGACCGGCTCTTCCGCGACGGTCGGGCCACGGTCTCGCTCGGGTACATCGGGCTGTACGAGGTCGCCGCGGCGTTCTTCGGCGGCGCCTGGGAGCACGACCCGCGGGCCAAGGAGCTCACGCTCGACGTCCTACGCTCCCTGCACGCGCACGCCGCGGGCTGGACGGCGCGGACCGGGTACCGGATCAGCGTCTACGCGACGCCGAGCGAGAGCCTCACCGACCGGTTCTGCCGCCTCGACCGGGAGCGGTTCGGCGCGGTGCCGGACATCACGGACAAGGACTACTACACGAACAGCTTCCACTACGACGTCCGCAAGAGCCCGACGCCGTTCGAGAAGCTCGACTTCGAGGCCGAGTACGCGCGGTACACGTCGGGCGGGTTCATCCACTACTGCGAGTACCCCGTGCTCCAGCAGAACCCGAGGGCGCTGGAGGCCGTCTGGGACTACGCCTACGACCGCGTGGGCTACCTCGGCACCAACACGCCCATCGACCGCTGCTACGCGTGCGGGTTCACGGGCGACTTCGACCCGACCGCGCGGGGCTTCGCGTGCCCGTCGTGCGGCAACGCCGACCCGCGCACGTGCGACGTCGTGAAGCGCACGTGCGGGTACCTCGGCAACCCGCAGCAGCGCCCCATGGTGCACGGCCGCCACGCGGAGATCTCCGCGCGCGTCAAGCACCTGGCAGGACCGACGTCGGGCGCCGCGTCGGCGTGACCGTGGCGCGCACCCCCGGCCCCGGCTGGCGCTCGGACCGCGTCAGCCGGGGATACGTCGCGGACTACAAGCCGTTCGTCATGGTCGACGGCGAGGGCGTGCGCTGCTCGCTGTACGTGAGCGGGTGCCTCTTCGCGTGCGAGGGCTGCTTCAACGAGGCCGCGTGGAGCTTCCGCTACGGGCGGCCGTACGACGACGCCCTGGAGGACCGCGTCCTCGCCGACCTCGCGCACCCCGCCGTGCAGGGCCTGTCCCTGCTCGGCGGGGAGCCGTTCCTCAACACGGGCGTGTGCCTGCGGGTCGTGCGCCGGCTGCGCGCGGACCACGGCGACCGCAAGGACGTGTGGTGCTGGACGGGCTACACGCTCGAGGAGCTGCGGGAAGGGACCGCGGACCAGCGCGCGCTGCTCGCCGAGGTCGACGTGCTCGTCGACGGCCGGTTCGAGCTCGCGCGCCGCGACCTCACGCTCGCGTTCCGCGGCAGCACGAACCAGCGCGTGCTCGACGCGCGCGCGTCGCTCGCGACGGGCCGCGCCGTCGCGTGGCCGCGCCTGCCCGACGCCGGGCGCGCCCCCGGTGCGTCGCTCGCCTCCTAGCGTCCGGCGAGACGGGAGAAGCGGCCCCTCCGGCCGATGCCGGAGGGACCGCTTCTCGCATCTCGGCCGGGATCGCCCTCGCCGGGGCCCGTCGAAGGTCAGGGGGCGGCGACGACGCGTACCGGGACCGTGCGGAAGCCCGCGACAGGCGCGGTCTCGCGCTCGGCCGGGCGGGCGTCGTCGTGCACGACCGTCCCCGCGCGCAGGAGACGGCGGACGAGCACGCGCAGCTCGAGCGTCGCGAGCGGACGGCCCGGGCACACGTGGGGGCCGGTGCCGTAGACGAGGTTGCGGTCGGCGTGGCCCTCCGGGTCGTAGGCACCGGGGTCGTCGAACGCCTCCCGGTCGCGGTTGGCCTCGCGCCAGTCGAGCACGACCTGCTCGCCCGCCGCGACCGGACACCCGGCGACGACGGTGTCGCGCGTCGCGACGCGCCGGTTGGAGACGAACGGGTCGTCGAGGCGCAGGATCTCGTCGACCGCCGCGTCGAGCGCGGGGTCGGGTGCGTCGCGCAGGTGGTGCTGGTGCGCGGGGTGCTCGGCCAGCCAGTGCACGACGACGCCCGCGCACAGAGCGAGCGAGGACAGGTCTCCCCCGGTCCAGTTGCGCAGGATCGAGACGAGCTCCTCGTCCGTCCAGGCCGGACCGTCGTCGTCCTGTTGGGCGAGCAGGCGGGCGGTGACGTCGGGACCGCCGGTGGCGCTCGCGTCGTCGCGCTCCGGACCGCTCGTTGCCGGACCGGCCGTCGCGCCGGCGCGGCGGGCGTCGAGCAGGCCGCGGACGATGCGGTCGAAGCGCGCGGCGACGCGGCCCGTCCACGCGCGGTCGCCGGAGCGCGTGGCGGCGCGGTTCTCGGCGACCCAGTCGAGCAGGTCGGCCTCGAGGTCGGCGGGCCAGCCGAGCCACGCCGACTGCGCCCGCACGGCGTAGCGCGCGCCGAGCTCGACGGCGTCGAACGCACCGCCCGCGACGTCGGCAACCAGGCCGACGGCGAGGTCGTCGAGCACCGGCCCGAGCCACGCGAGCTCGTCCGGGGCGAAGAACGGGTCGAGCAGACGCCGCGCCCGCGCGTGCGCCGCGCCGTCGAGCCCGTTGGGCACCTGGAGGTGGGCGGACGCGGCGCTGGAGAAGAGCCCGGGGTCCTGCGCCGCCGCGACCACCTCGGCGTGCCGCCGCACGACGACCCTCCCCGCGCGGTCCCGCGTCCCCTGCACCGTCTCGGTGTCGCTCACCCTCGGCCCTCCCGTCGCGTCATCAGCCCCGGCTCGGGGGCCTCTGCGAGCGTACGACCGGCCGGGTCGCGCCTCAGGACGAACGCCCGCAGGACGGGCACGACGTCCGCCCGACCCGGGACGAACGTCCCGCCCGTGCTGCGGGAATGAGATGGGCCCGGTTCTGCGGCGAGAACCGGGCCCATCTCATGCCCACAGCGAGGCCGGTGTCCGGTCAGACGGTCTTGCGCGTGCGGCGGATGCCGACCCACAGGCCGACGACGCACGTCACCGCCGCGGCGACGAAGCCCCAGAGCACGTCCGTGCTCGCGAACGTCCCGGCGAGCAACGCACGCTCGGCGTCCACGATGTACGTCAGCGGGTTGAACAGTGCCGCCGTGCGCATCCACGCCGGGCCGGCCTCGAGCGGCAGCATCATCCCGGACAGGATGAGGAGCGGGAACAGCAGCGACTGCTGCACGCCCCAGAACAGCCACTCGCGGTTCTTCGCGGCGAGCGCGAGCGCGATGGACAGCGCCCCCACACCGATGCCGAACAGCCCGAGCAGCAGCAGCCCGACGAGCAGGTGCAGCGGGTAGAGCGTGAACCCGAACGGGACGCAGACGAGCGCGATGAGCAGGCCCTGCACGACGAGCGGCGCGAACTCCTTGAGGGAACGGCCGACGAGGATCGCGGAGCGGTCGAGCGGCGTCGCGAGGACGCGCTCGTAGGAGCCGGTCATCATCTCGTAGAGCAGGTTCGACCCGCTCATCGAGGTCCCGAACAGCGAGATCATGACGATCACGCCGGGGACGAACCACTGGAGCGTCTCGGCCGTCGACCCGCCACCGCCGGGCGCCCCGCCCCCGAACCCGCCGACCGCGCCCGTGAGCAGCGGGCCGAACAGGCCGAGGAAGATCAGCGGCTGGAGCAGCGAGAAGATCAGCGTGAAGGGGTCCCGCAGCACGAGCAGGATCTCGCGCGTGAAGACGGCCCAGGTGTCGGCGAGGAACTTCGCGACCCCGGTCCGCAGGAACGCGTCGGTGCCCGGCGTCGTCCGGCTGGCCGGGGACGAGAGGTCGGTGCGCGTGCTCGTGCGGCCTCCTCTCGCAGGCTGCGGCCGGTGAGGTTGAGGAATACGTCGTCGAGGCTCGCCTGCTGGAGCTCGGCCGAGCGCACGGCCAGGCCGCCGACGCGCAGCGCCTCGATGGCCTCGGGCAGCCGGTCGGCGCCGTGGGTCGTGGAGATCCGGACGGACACGACGCCGTCGGCGCCGCTCGTGGTCTCGACCTGGCCCACGTCCTCGGTGAGGGACGCGCGGACGCGGCCGACGACGTCGGGCACCGCGCCCGACCTCTCGCCCGGGGCTCCGCCCGGGAGGCTGCCGGCGCCCGGCGCGGGGACCACCGCGAGCGTGATGACGTCGTCGGCGTGGCTGTGCTTGAGCGCGTCCGGCGTGGCGTCGGCGATGATCTCGCCGTGGTCGATGACGACGACGCGCTCGGCCATGCTGTCGGCCTCGTCGAGGTAGTGCGTGGTGAGGACGATCGTCATGCCGTACCGCTCGCGCATCGCGGCGATGTGCTCCCACAGGTTGGCGCGGGCGTGCGGGTCGAGGCCGGTCGTCGGCTCGTCGAGGAACAGCAGCGGCGGGTGGTTCATGAGCCCGAGCGCGACGTCGAGCCGACGCCGCTGGCCGCCCGAGAGCGACTGGACCGTGCGCTTCTCGAGCCCGCCGAGGTCGAGCGCGGCGAGCAGGTCGGCGGCGCGCCGCGCGTACTCGGCGGGCGGCAGGCCGTAGAAGCGGCCCTGGTTGTGCAGCTCGTCGAGCACGCGGTAGGAGTACCCGCCCCCGTTGCCCTGGCCGATGAAGCCGATGCGGGAGCGGACCCGGGCCGGGTCGCGGGAGACGTCGTAGCCAGCGACCTCGGCGGTCCCGGCGGTCGGTTCGAGGAGGCTCGTCAGCATCCTCAGGGTCGTGGACTTGCCGGCCCCGTTGGGACCGAGGAAGGCGACGAGCTCGCCCTCCCGGACGTCGACGTCGATTCCCTTGACGGCCTCGACGGTCTCTTTCTTGCGGTGGAAGGTCTTGGTCAGGCCACGGGCTCGGATCACCGGAGCCACCCTTTCGTACGCCGTACCGAAATTGACGATCTACGTTAGCATACGGTGTACGGGAACAGGCAAGCCTTGGCCCCGCCAGGCTCCTCCGGGCGGGACGCGACCGAAGTCGGGGAGGATACGCACGTGACGACCGACCGCACCGACGAGCGCGACGGCGACCTCGCGCCGTCGGGCACCCCGCAGACCTCGCCCGCACCCCCGGAGCCGGAGGAGCCGGAGCGACCGCGCGGCGTCGTCGCGGCCGCGGACGCCGGGGTCGCCTCCGCCGTGCAGGCCGCCGAGCACGCACGGGCCCAGTTCACCGAGGTCGTCCGGACGCCCGAGATCACGCGCCGCCTCGCGCTCCTGTGGGACCCGCCCGCGCCCGCGACGCGCGGGCGCAAGCCGCGCCTCACGCTCGACGACGTCGTGAAGGCCGGGACCGCCGTCGCGCAGGAGGGCGGGCTCGACGCGCTGTCCATGCGCCGCGTCGCGACCGAGCTCGGTGTCGGCGCGATGTCGCTGTACACCTACGTGCCCGGTCGCACCGAGCTCGTCGACCTCATGATCGACCGCGCGTACGCCGAGCTCGACCTGCCCGCGGCGGGCGCGCCGTGGCGGGCCGCGCTCGCGCAGTACGCGCACGAGCTGTGGAACCTCTACCTGCGCCACCCGTGGATCCTGCAGACCAACATGTGGCGCGCCCCGCTCGCGCCCCACGTGCTCGACGCCCAGGAGGCGGGGCTGCGCACGATCGTCGACACCGGCCTCTCCGAGCTCCAGGTCGTCGACACGCTCGGCCTCGTCGACAACTACGTCCAGGGCCTCGCGCGCGCCACCGTCGCCGAGCGGACCGAGCGGGACGCGACCGGCGTCGGCAACGACGAGTACTGGACGACGCTCGGCAGCTTCTGGGAGGACTGGTTCGACGTCGAGCGCTACCCCGTCATGACCCGCGTCTACGTCGCGGGCGGGTTCGACGCGCCGCAGGGCCCGTTCGACGCGAGCCTCGACCGCCTGCTCGACGCCGTCGAGATGGCGATCGACCGCGCGAACACTCCCGGGCCGAGGTAGAGCCCTGGTCGGACGGCGGTAGCGGCTGACGCGCGGGCGCCACCCCTGGCAGGATCGACCCATGGATCCCCGCGCCGGCACGCCCGCCCAGCCCAGCGACCTCATCGACGTCGACGCCGTGGTCGGCGCCTACTACGACCTCGCCCCCGACGTGGACGACCCGGCGCAGAAGGTCGTCTTCGGCACGTCGGGCCACCGCGGGTCGAGCCTCGACCACGCGTTCAACGAGGCGCACATCGTCGCGATCACCGCGGCGATCGTCGAGTACCGGCGCTCGCAGGGCACCGACGGCCCGCTGTTCATCGGCCGCGACACCCACGCGCTGTCGCTCCCGGCCTGGCAGACCGCGCTCGAGGTCCTCGTCGCCGCGGGCGTGCAGACGTACGTCGACGCGCGCGACTCGTTCACCCCGACGCCCGCCGTCTCCCAGTCGATCCTCCTGCACAACGAGGCGACGACGGTCGACGGCGTCCGCACCACCGGGCCCGGGCTGGCGGACGGGATCGTCGTGACGCCGTCGCACAACCCGCCGCGCGACGGCGGCTTCAAGTACAACCCGCCGCACGGCGGCCCCGCCGGTTCCGAGGCGACCGGCTGGATCGCGGACCGCGCCAACGAGATCCTGCGCGACGGCGTCGCGAGCGTGCGCCGCGTGCCCCTCACCCAGGCGCTCACCTCCGAGCACGTGCACAAGCACGACTTCCTCACCACGTACGTCGACGACCTCGTGAACGTCCTCGACATCGACGCGATCCGCGAGTCGGGCGTGCGCATCGGCGCCGACCCGCTGGGCGGCGCGTCGGTCGAGTACTGGGGCGAGATCGGCGAGCGGTACGGGCTCGACCTCACGGTCGTCAACCCGCAGGTCGACCCCCGCTGGGCGTTCATGACGCTCGACTGGGACGGCAAGATCCGCATGGACTGCTCGTCGCCGTACGCGATGGCGTCGCTCGTCGCGGGGATGACCGGCGACTCCGGGGACGCCGAGGGCGGCGCGCCGTTCGACGTCGCGACCGGGAACGACGCCGACTCCGACCGCCACGGGATCGTCACGCCCGACGCCGGGCTCATGAACCCGAACCACTACCTCGCCGTCGCGATCCAGTACCTCTACGGCGGCGCGCGCGAGGGCTGGCGCGACGACGCGGCGATCGGCAAGACGCTCGTGTCGTCCGCGCTCATCGACCGGGTCGCGGGCGGCCTCGGGCGGCGCCTCGTCGAGGTGCCGGTCGGGTTCAAGTGGTTCGTGCCCGGCCTGCTCGACGGGACCGTCGGGTTCGGCGGCGAGGAGTCCGCCGGGGCGTCGTTCCTGCGCAAGGACGGCCGCGTCTGGTCGACCGACAAGGACGGCCTGCTGCTCGCGCTCCTCGCGTCCGAGATCATCGCGACCACGGGCCGCACGCCGTCCGAGCACCACCGCGACCTCGTGGAGCGCTACGGCGAGTCCTGGTACGCGCGCGTCGACGCGCCTGCGACGCTCGAGGAGAAGGCGACGCTCGGCAAGCTCTCGCCCGAGCAGGTCACCGCGACCGAGCTCGCGGGCGAGCCGATCACCGCGAAGCTCACGAACGCGCCCGGCAACGACGCCCCGATCGGCGGGCTCAAGGTCACGACCGAGAACGCGTGGTTCGCGGCCCGGCCGTCGGGCACGGAGAACGTCTACAAGATCTACGCCGAGTCGTTCGTCTCCGCCGAGCACCTGACCCAGGTCCAGACCGAGGCGAAGGACGTCGTCTCCGCCGCCCTCGGAGGCTGACCTCCCTGCCGAGGGAGAACCCACGCGCTGACCAGGGTTCTCCCTCGGCGAACCGCGGTTCTCTCTCGGCAGGACCAGGGTTCTCCCTCGGCGCGGTGGGCCGGCTGACCCACCGCCTCACGCGACCGCCCTGACTCCCGCCGCGGCGCGGCGCGCGACGATCGTCCCGACGAGGGAGACGCCGGCGAACGTGAGCATGAGCAGCTGGGCGGACCGGACGAGGTCGGGTGTCCCGAGGTTCACGAGGACGCCGGCGAGGGCGGCGCTCAGCGCCGTCGCGATGAGGAAGACGGTGTTGACCGCGGCCGCGGCCTTGGCACCCTCCTCCTCGCCGACCGTGCTCCCCAGCGCGGCAACCGTCAGGTGCGGGAACCCGAGCCCGATCCCGGCTCCCGCGAGGAAGAGCGTCACGAACCAGAGGGCGATCACCGTGCCCGACGGCCCGTCGTGATGGAGCAACCCGTACGCGGTGAGACCGAGCGCGACCACCAGCGGGCCCACCGTGATCAGGCCCCGCCGCGCCCGGACCGTCGTGGCGTTCGCGGTGACCATCTGGGTCACGGACCAGCCGAGCGAGAGTGCCGCCCCGAGCAGTCCCGCGACGAGCGGACCGAGTCCTCCGATCTCCTGCCCGAAGAGCGGGATGAACGCCTCGGTGCCGATGCCGAACGCGAGGACTGCGACGGTGAGGTAGACCCAGCGCAGCGAGGACCCGCGCGCGAACGTGACCTGGGGCAGGATCCCGCTGTGCCCGCTCCGCTCGTGACGGACGAACCACACGCCGAGCACGACCCCGACGACGAGCGCCGCCGCGGTCGCGACACCGGAGGGCACGACGCTCGCGACGCCCACCGCTGCGACGGCGCTCGCGAGCAGCACGAGCGACGCCCACGGCACCGACTCGCTGGAGCGGCTCCGCGCCGTCCGCGGCATCGAGCGGACGACGAGCACGCACACGAGCGCCGCGACGACCGCGAGGCTGACGAACGCGGCGCGCCAGGCGCCGACCTGCCCGAACCCGCCTCCCACGACCGGCCCGACGATGTTCCCGACGCCCCACATCGCCGACACGAGAGCCGCAGCCCGGGCCCAGAGCCGCTCGGGCAGCGCCCGCTGGATCAGGGCGTACCCGAGGCCGGCGAGCAGTCCTCCACCGAGTCCTTGGACCGTACGGCCGAGCAGCAGGACGAGCATCGACGGGCTCGCCGCGCACAGCAGCGAGCCCAGGGCGAACAGCCCGAGCGCGAGCAGGTACGCCCGGACGGCGCCCTGCTGCGTGAGGACCCTGCTGACGAGCATGGAGGTGACGACGGACGCCAGCAGGAAGGTCGTCATCGTCCAGGCGTAGAACTCGGCTCCTCCGATCTCCCCGACGATGGTCGGGAGCAGGCTCGTCGTGAGGTAGACGTTGCTCGCCTCCAGCAGGACGCCGCCCGCGAGCACGGCCGCGACGGGGGCGTGGCGCCCGCCCAGCAGCTCGCGCCACGTGCCTGCCGTCCCCGTGTCCTGCCGTTCCTGCTCGGTCTGGGTCATCTCGGGCCGTCCTCTCGCCACGTCCGGTCGGGGCGTACGCCCCCTGCGGGCGCCCCGGTGGACGACCCGCCGCGACGCTAATACCTCGAGTAAACTTGAGGTCAAGGGAGGTACCTGTGTCGCTCGAACCCGACGATCTCCTCGCTGTCGGCGAGGTCGCGCGCCGCACGGGCGTCGCTGTGTCAGCGCTGCACTACTACGAGCAGCTCGGCCTCATCGCCTCGACCCGCACGGCCGGCAACCAGCGCCGCTACCCCCGGCACATGCTCCGGCGCATCTCGCTCGTCGTCGTCGCGAAACGGCTCGGCATCCCCCTCGCCGACGTCCAGGAGGTCTTCACCAGCCTCCCGCTGGACCACCCGCCGTCGCAGCGCGACTGGCGGCGCGTGGCCAAGCTCTGGAACGACGAGCTCGAGCTGCGGCGCACCCAGATCGACCACCTGCAGCGCGAGCTGACCGGCTGCATCGGCTGCGGCTGCCTCTCGCTCAAGGCGTGCCGGCTGCTCAACCCCGAGGACGCCCTCGGGTCGGACGGCCCCGGTCCCCGGCGCATCTGAGCGGCGCGAGCGCACCCTCCGGCGTCCCCGCCGCTGCGCTCCGCCGACATGGGCGGCCGTCGCTGCGACCGACACGCCGTCTACGCGCCCAGCAGGTCCCGGAGCCTCGCTGCCAGCCACTCGGGTCGGCGCAACGGGATGTCGTGCCCGGCGCCCTCGACGACCTCGTGGCTGCTGCCCGGGATCGCCTCGGTCCATGCTCGCGCGGACGCCGTGACGACCGCCTTCTCCCGGCTGCCCGTGAGCACCAGGGCCCGGCCCGGGAACGTGCGCAGCCCGGCGGGCACGGTGAAGCGGATGTTCTCCCCGACGGCGTCGAGGAGCGTCCGCCTCGAGAGGGTTGCCGACGTGCGCAGGTAGTCGTCGAGGAGGTGGTCCGGGACGGAGAGCTCCTTGGCCTGCAGCCGGGCGAACCCCTCCCGCCGCGCGAGCCCGGCGGTCGACGCGAGGAGCGCGAGGGTGAGCCGCGGCGCCGGTGTCGGCGTGGCCTGGCCGCTGACCAGGACGAGCCGGTCGACCAGGTCCGGCCGTCGCGCCGCGAGCAGCGCCCCGAGCTGGGCGCCGAGCGAGAACCCGACGACCGTGATCGGCCCCGCGCCCGCCCGCTCCTCGACCAGGGAATCCAGCTCGTCGACGACGTGGTCGTGCGACCCGTACGGCTCGTCGGCGCTGTGGTCGTGACCGGGCAGGTCGGGGACGAGGAGCCGCAGCTCACCGTCGAGCTCCGCCCGCAGCGGCTCCCACATCCAGCCCGCGACCCCGCCCCCGTGCAGCAGCAGGACGGTGGGGGCGGCAGCGGCGTCGACGTCCAGCACGTACACGAGGGCCTCGCTCTCAGCAGTCACGGTCAGACACCAGTCGCGGTCGAACACCCGATATGACCGGTTTCGCCGTCATCGCCTCAACGTACCCGACGTACCCGCCCTCACCCGCGCCGGCTGCGAGCCTCCCACGTCTCGGTCGCGACGCGCTGGGCGTCGCGGAGCGCACGCGCCGGGTCGACCCCCTTGGGGCAGACCTGGGTGCACGCCCCGACCTGGATGCACGGCCAGGCGCCGAACTCGGTGTCCAGGACGTCGGCCCGGTCCAGCTCGCCCGCGTCGCGCGAGTCCTCGTCCCATCGGCGCGCGGTCGCGACGACGGCCGGGCCGAGGAAGTCCGGTGCCGGATCGAGCTGAGGGCACGCCGCGTAGCAGAGCATGCAGTCGATGCACTCGGCGAAGCCCTTGAACGCGGCGAGCTCGCCGGGCGTCTGCAGGCTGCCCGACGACGGCCCGTGCGCCCGCAGCGCGTCCTCGCCCCGGTCGGGGGCCGGGTCCTCCGCAGGCGCGTCGACGAGCGGGAGCCGCGTCGCGCCGGCGGGCACGAGCCAGGGCTGCACGGCGGCGAGCTTGCCGAGGAACGTGTCGGTGTCGACGACGAGGTCGCGCAGCACCTCGGCGTGCGCGAGCGGCTCGACGACGAGGCCGGACGTGCGGTAGCCGCGCACGAACGTCTCGCACCCGAGCACCGGGCGGCCGTTGACCATGACGCCGCAGCTCCCGCAGACGGCCATCTTGCACGACCACCGGAACGTCAGCGTGGGGTCGGCGTGGTCCTTGACCCACTGGAGCGCGTCGAGCACGGAGGTGCGGTCGTCGTAGGGCACGTCGAACACGTCGCGCCGCCCCGCGTCGGCGCCATCGGCCGACGTCCGCGCGACCTCCAGCCGCACGGTCCGCGCCTCCACCGGCAGGTCTGCCTCGCTCACGAACCCGCTCCCCTCTCCGCCGAGAACGACATGGGGGTCGTTATCGGTCTCTTTCCGACCCTCATGTCGTGTTCGGCGCCCACGGGGACGTGCGCCACCTCGATCGTTCCGCCCGCGTCCAGCCGGACCTCCGAGTGGCGCGGCACGTCGTCGACGTCCGGGAAGTCGAGGCGCTGGTGCGCTCCGCGGGACTCCTCGCGCGCGAGCGCGGCCGCCACCGTCGCGTGCGCGACCAGCAGCGTCGCGCCGAGCTCCACCGTGGTCGCCCAGTCGGTGTTGAGCACCGGGTTCGTGTCGGCGACGCGCACGTCGGCGTACCGCGCGCGCAGGTCCTCGACCGTCGCGAGCGCCCGCCGCAGCCCGTCGGCGTCGCGGTAGATCCCGGCGTCGGCGTCGAGCACGCGCCCGAGCTCGGCCCGGATCGCGGCGGGCGGCTCGGTGCCGCGGCCGCGCATAGCGAGGTACCGGTCGGCGATCTCGGCGGCGCGGTCGACGACCTCGCCGTCCGCCGACGCGGGACCGACGCCGGCCCCCGCACCGGCCGCGCCGCCGTCGGCCCCGGGGTGCCCGGCCGCGCGCGACCACGCGAGCGCCGCCTCGCCCGCCGCACGCCCGACGACGAGGGTCTCGACGAGCGAGTTGGACCCGAGCCGGTTGGCGCCGTGCAGCCCGGTGGAGGCGCACTCCCCCGCGGCGAACAGCCCCGCGACGCCGGTCGCGCCGCGAGCGTCGGTGCGGATGCCGCCCATCGTGTAGTGCGCCGTCGGGCGGACGGGCACGGGCTCGGTCGCGGGGTCGACGCCAGCGAACTGCTTGGCGAGGCCGGTGACGAGCGGCAGCCGCTCGGCGAGGCGCTCCTTGCCGAGGTGGCGCAGGTCGAGCAGGACGACGCCGCCGTCGGGCGTCGGGATCGTGCGCCCGTCGCGGTCGGCGTGCCAGAACGCCTGCGAGAGCCGGTCGCGCGGCCCGAGCTCCATGGTGCGCGGCACGGGCGCCCCGACCGGCGTCTCCGGGCCGAGGCCGTAGTCGGCGAGGTAGCGCCGGCCGTCGGCGTCGAGCAGCACGCCACCCTCGCCCCGGGCGGCCTCCGTGAGCAGGATGCCGCTGCCCGGCAGGCCGGTCGGGTGGAACTGGAGGAACTCCATGTCCCGCAGCGGCACGCCCGCGCGCAGCGCCATCGCGGTCCCGTCGCCCGTGCAGATGCCCGCGTTCGTGCTGGTCCCCCACGCGCGCGCCGAGCCGCCCGTCGCGAGGACCACCGCGGGCGCCTCGATCAGCAGCGGCTCCCCGCGGTGCTGGTCGTGCACGACGACGCCGCGCACCCGCGCGTCCGGCCCGCCCGCGTCGTCGACCACCAGGTCGAGCACGTGGTGCTCGTCGTACCGGCGGACGGGACCGTCCACGCCCGAGTACCGCAGCGACGTCTGGAACAGGGTGTGGAGCAGGTGGAAGCCGGTCTTGTCGGCCGCGAACCACGTGCGCGCGCGGCTCATGCCGCCGAACCGGCGCACGGCCACGTCGCCGTCGTCCGTGCGCGACCACGGCAGGCCCCACCGCTCCAGCCGGTACAGCTCACCCGCGGCGCGCTCGACGACGAACCGGACGGCGTCGTCCTCGCACAGTCCCGCGCCCCCGGCGAGGGTGTCGGCGACGTGCTGCTCGAGCGAGTCGTCGTCGCCCACCACGCCCGCGGCCCCGCCCTCCGCGGCGACGGTGTGCGAGCGCATCGGGTACACCTTGGAGACGAGCGCGACGACGGGCACGCGGCGGTCCTCCCGGGCCGCGGCCTCCGCGACCGCGAGCGCCGCACTGAGACCTGCACCACCGCCGCCCACGACGACGACGTCGGCGCGCTCGACGCGCAGGGCGGTCACGAGCGCCCCCGCGGTGCGACCGTGCGGGGGCGAACGCGCAGGTCCGCGCGCACGGGAGGGGTCGGGGAGACGCGGAGCCGAACCATAGGGGAAGGGTCCCCGCGCTCGGGCGGCACCGCAACAGGCGAAGGTCCCGGACGTCTGCGACGTCTCATGGGCACCCCTCCCCATCGAGCCGACGGCTTGTCTGTGGGTAAAGTCCGTGCGGCACCCCTCCCCGAAGCACCCGGAGCTCCTCATGCGTCCCGTCCGTACCGCCGCCCGCCTCACCGTCGCGACCGCGCTCGCGCTCGGCCTCACCGCGTGCACCATCAACGTCGGTGGCGGCACGCCCGAGACACCGACGCCGGAGGAGACGACCGCCGAGGAGACCGCGCCGGTCGAGGACGCAGAGGAGGTCGACGACGCCGCAGCCGAGGAGACCGGCGCGAGCGGCGAGCTGCCCGACTGGGCGAACCCGCTGAAGAACCCTGGCGAGCAGATCTCGACCTTCACCATCGGCGAGGTCCGCGTCGACGTCTACCAGGTGGGCGTCACGCAGGCCACGAAGGACGGCCTGTTCGTCGACCCGGAGAACAACCTGCCGATCATCGCCGAGGGCGACGACATCGTCTTCGTCAACTACGTCATCACGAACGAGGGCGCGCCCATCGACCTCGGGTCGAGCCTCGTGAGCATCGACGAGCGCTACGACGACTGGCCCTACATGCAGGGCATGGACACCATCGTCGACGACGAGCTGTACGAGGCGCAGGGCGTGAACGACGACGGCATGGCGCCGGGCGCCTACCGCGAGCCGACGGTCTACACGTTCGGCACCGGCCAGTCGTACTCGTACGCGACGAACTTCCGCTACCAGTCGGGCTCGCCCATCACGTTCGACGGCACGATCGTCCCGGTCGACGCCGAGGGCGAGCTGCTGCACGACGAGCGCATGGAGGGCGAGGGCACGGGGACCATCTCCTGACCCTCGGCGACCATCGCGGATGCTGCCGCGTACGAAGAGCCCTGGTCCTGCGGGACCAGGGCTCTTCGTCGTCCTCGCCGCGGGGGTCTTCTCACCGGCGGGCGTCGTTCACCGCCGGGTGAGGTCTTCGTAGTCCGGGTGGCGCTGGATGTACGCGCGGATGAACGGGCACAGCGGCACGACGCGCTCGCCGGACGCCCGGACCTGGTCGAGCGCGCCCGCGGCGAGCGCGGACCCGACGCCCTGGCCCTCGAACGCGGGGTCGACCTCGGTGTGCGTGAAGATCACCGTCCCGGGCTCGCGGACGTAGGCGGCGAACCCGGCGACGACGCCCTCGTCGGTGCGGGCCTCGAAGCGGTCGCCCTGGTCGGTGACGGTGACGGTCGTGGTGCGGGGTGCGGGGCTGTCGGTCATGGCGCCCATCGTCGCCGCCGCACGGCCGTCGGACAACCGCCGGGGCGCGGCCCCGGCCACCACCGAGACGGTCGTCACGTCCCGCTCAGAGCCGCGACATCGCACCGATCGGGCGGCTTCCGGGTGCGACACTGGGACGGTGGTCCAGGACTCCCCGTCGCGCGCCGACGACCCCGAGAACCCCGAGCACCGGCGGGACGACCTGACGACCGACGCGACGCCGTCGGGCACCCCCGCGGAGCCGGTCCTCCCGGCCTCGCGCAGCACCTCGCGCAACCCCTACCGCGCCGTCCTCACGCTGCCCGGCGCATGGCGGTTCTCTGCCGCGGCGCTCGTCGCGCGCCTGCCGATGTCGATGGTCGGCATCGGCACGATCCTCATGATCCAGGGCATCTACGGCGAGTACGCCCTCGCCGGGCGCGTCGCGGCGGCGCTCATCGTCGCGCAGGCGATCGTGTCGCCGCAGATCGCGCGGCTCGTGGACCGGACCGGGCAGCGGGTCGTCATGCTGCCGATGCTGGTAGCGTCCGCCGTCGGTCTCAGCGGGCTCATCCTGTGCGCGGTGCTGCGGGCGCCGGAATGGACGCTCTACGTGTTCGCGGCGATCTCCGGCGCGACGCAGGGGTCGTACGGGTCGATGGTCCGCGCGCGCTGGACGCACACCGTGCCCGACGCGCGGCGCCTGCACACCGCCTACTCGCTCGAGTCCGCGCTCGACGAGCTCGTGTTCGTCGTCGGGCCCGTGCTCGCGACGATCCTCGCCACGAGCGTGTCCCCGTCCGCCGGGCTGATCGTCCCGCTCGTCGCGGCGGTCGTCGGCGGACTGTGGTTCCTGTCGCAGCGCGCGACGGAGCCGCCCGTCGTCGTGCCCGAGGCGGGCGTGAAGCAGCGCTCCGCCATGCGGTCCACCGGCATGATCGTGCTCGCCGTGATCTTCGTGGCGATGGGCATCGTGTTCGGCGCGACCGACGTGTCGACCATCGCGTTCGCCGAGGAGCAGGGGCAGAAGGGCGCGGCCGGGCTGATCCTCGCCGTCTTCGCCATGGGCTCGCTCATCTCCGGCCTCGTCTACGGCGCGCGGCACTGGGTGTCGCCGCTGTGGCGCCGGTTCGTCATCGGGATCGTCGCGCTCGCCGCGGGCGTCTCGCTCTTCTTCTTCGTCACGTCGATCCCGGTACTCGCGGCGGTGATGTTCGTGACCGGGTTCGCCATCGCGCCGACGCTCATCAACGGCAACAACCTCGTGCAGAACCTCGTCGCGCCGAACCAGCTCACCGAAGGTCTGGCGTGGGTCGGGACGTCGCTCGGCGTCGGGGTGTCGATCGGGTCGTCGGTGGCCGGGTCGCGCATCGACGCGGGCGGCGCGCACGCCGGGTTCGAGGTCGTCGTCGCGGCGGCGGCGCTCGCCGTCGTGCTCGTGCTCGTCGCGCTCCGGTCGCTGCGTCGCAGCGCGGACCGCGAGGACGTCGCGCCCGCGCACTGACGCCGCCCAGCCCTGGGTCTCTCCCCACGCGGGGCCGCGACTGAGGAGCGACCCCGGGTTCGGCACGGTGGCCGTCAGGACGGGTCGGTGCCCGAGAGGTGGGCGCGCTCACCCTCCTGGTCGAAGATCGTGAGGATCTCGACCGGGCCCTCGTGCGCACCGAACGAGTGCGGAACCATCGTCGAGAACTCGGCCGCCTGGCCCTCCTCCACGAGGATCCGCCGGTCCGCGAGGTAGACGACGGCCGTCCCCGACAGGACCGTGAACCACTCGTGCCCGGGGTGGACGCGCTGGTGCTCGGGGCCCGTCGCGCGCTCGGGCGTGAGGCGCATCTTCGCGACCATCGTCCCGGGACGGTCGCGCGAGAGCAGCCACGTGGTCTCGCCGGGTCGGCGCTGCGGCTCGGGCCGGATCACCACGTCCTCGTCGTCGACCGGCTCGACGAGCTGGTCGAGCGTCGTGCCCAGCGCACGGGCGATGGGGACGAGCTGGTCGAGCGCGATGCGCCGGTGGCCGGTCTCGATCCGGCTCAGCGTCGACGCGCTGAGGAAGCAGCGCGCCGCGAGCGCGTCGAGCGTCCAGCCGCGCGCCAGCCGCAGGCCCCGGATGCGCTGACGGACGACGGCGTCGAGATCCACTTCTTGCGTCATGAGCAAGATCCTATGTCTTGGACGCAGGAGCGTCCTACGGTGGACGCATGGAACCCACCGCGTCCCCGCACCCCGCCCCCGGACCTGGTGCACCCCACCGACGTCCCGATCCCCACGAGGCACACCACGAACCGGGCCACGCGCACGGCTCCGGGCACGATCACCATCACGACGACGCCGGGTGCGCGCAGGTCCTCGACCTCGACGCCCAGGTCTTCGGCGGGCTGCTCGACCAGGCCGTCGCGGTCGCGGTCGAGCACGCCCCGACGCCGATGCGCACCGTCGTCGACCTCGGCGCCGGGACGGGCACGGGGTCGCGCGCCCTCGCACGGGCGTTCCCGGACGCCGGGGTCGTCGCGGTCGACGCGGACCCGGCGATGCTCGACCGTCTGCGCGCCGGGCTCGCCGGGACCGGTCTCGGAGACCGCGTGCGGACCGTCGAGGCCGACCTCGACGCCGGGTGGCCGGACGTCGGCACCGCCGACGTCGTGTGGGCGTCCGCGTCCCTGCACCACGTGGCCGACCCTGCCCGCGTGCTGCGCGACGCCCACGACGCGCTCGCGCCCGGCGGCCTGCTCGTCGTCGTCGAGATGACCGCGACGTCGCCCGTCCTGCCCGACGACGCCGCGCACGCCGACCTCGCCGCCCACCTCGCGAGCGCGATGACCCACGCCGGCTGGAACCGCTACCCCGACTGGACGTCCTACCTGGTCGACGCCGGGCTGGAGGTCGTCGACCGGCGCGAGCCGACCGCCGTCGTGCCGCCAGGACCGGACGCGTCGCGCTGGGCGCACGCGACCGCCGCCCGCCAGCGCGAGCACCTCGCCGACCACCTCGCCCCCGCCGACCTCGCCGCGCTCGACGCGGTGCTCGCTGCGACGGCACTGACCCACCACGACGACACCACCGACCCGGCCGACACCACCGGCCCGACACCCACGCACACCATCGGCGCGCGCGGCGGCCGCATCGTCTGGGCCGCCCGCCGCCCCCGCTGAGTGCATGAATTAGTCGCCGTCCAGGCCGATCCTCGCGACTATTTCACGCACTCAGCGGAGCCCCGTCACTGCTGAGGAGAGTTATGACCATCACTTCCGACAACACCCTCTACGACGTCGCGATCGTCGGCGGCGGGCCCGCCGGGCTGAGCGCCGCGGTGGCGCTCGCGCGGTCGCTGCGCTCCGTCGTCGTGCTCGACGCCGGCGAGCCGCGCAACGCGCCCGCCGAGGGTGCGCACAACGTGTTGGGGCGCGAGGGCGTCGCGCCGCGCGAGCTGCTTGCCGCGGGCCGCGCCGAGGCCGAGGGCTACGGCGCCGAGGTCCGGGACGCGCGCGTGGCCCACGCAGCCGGCGACGCCGAGACCAGCTTCACGCTCACGCTCGACGACGGCGCGCACGTTCGCGCGCGCCGCGTGCTGCTCGCGACGGGCCTCGTCGACGAGCTCCCCGACGTCCCGGGCGTGCGCTCGGCCTGGGGGTCGACCGTGCTGCACTGCCCGTTCTGCCACGGCTGGGAGGTGCGCGGGCAGCGGATCGCGATCCTCGCCACGGGACCGGCCGCGGCGCACCAGGTGCTCCTGTTCCGCCAGCTCTCGCCGCACGTCACGCTCTTCCAGCACACCGCGCCCGAGCTCGACGACGCCACGTGGGAGCAGCTCTCGGCGCTCGGCGTGCGCGTCGTCGAGGGCGAGGTCGCGCGGCTCGACGTCGAGGGGCGGGCCGTGCGGTCCGTCGTCCTCGCGGACGGGACCTCGTTCGCGGTGGACGCGGTCGCCGTCGGGCCGCGGTTCGTCGCACGCGGCGAGCTGTTCGAGGAGCTGGGCGGGACGCTCGAGGACCACCCGGCGGGCCGGTTCGTGCCCGCCGACCCGCGGGGCATGACCGCCGTCCCCGGCGTCTGGGCGGCCGGGAACTCGAGGGACCTCATGGCCATGGTCGGCGCGTCGGTGGCGGCCGGCGTCATGGCGGGCGCGGGGATCCACGGCGAGCTCGCGCAGGCCGACGCGGCGGCGGCCGTAGCGCGCCGCCGCACCCCGTTCGCCGCCCACACCGAGCCCGCAGTCTGAGCCCCCCCCCCCCCGCGGACCATCCGCCGAACCCGGGGTTGCTCCCCGGATCGCGCCGAACCCGGGAACAACCCCGGGTTCGGCACCCTGAGGTGCTGCAACCCCGGGTTCGGCGCCGGGCGGGGCGCGTGGCGAACCGTGACGCACGAGTCGGCTCGCGCTGCGGCCCCGGACGACCCGGCGCACGATGGGAGGCGACCTTAGCCACCCGTGGAGGTACGTCATGCCGTTCGGAATCGGTCGCTCCCCGCAGGACAAGCGCAACCGCACGGTCGCGGACCTGCTCGTCGCGCAGCTCATCGAGGCAGGGGTGCGGCGGATCTACGGCATCGTCGGCGACAGCCTCAACCCCGTGGTCGACGCGGTGCACCGGTCCAACACGGGCGAGAACGCGGGCCAGGGCATCGAGTGGATCCACGTGCGCCACGAGGAGGCGGCGGCGTTCGCGGCGGCCGCGGAGGCCGAGGTCACGGGGAGCCTCGCGGTGTGCGCGGGGTCGTGCGGACCGGGGAACCTGCACCTCATCAACGGCCTCTACGACGCCAACCGGTCGCGCGTGCCCGTCCTCGCCATCGCGAGCCACATCCCGAGCAAGCAGATCGGCACCGGGTTCTTCCAGGAGACGCACCCCGACCGCCTGTTCACGGAGTGCTCCGTCTACTCGGAGATGATCTCGAGCGCCGACCAGGCGCCGCGCGTCATCAACTCCGCGATCCACCACGCGTACGGCGCGCGCGGCGTCTCCGTCCTCACGCTCCCGGGCGACGTCGCGGACCTCGACGCCCCCGCCGCGGTGCCCGACGTCGCGTGCCGGCCCGCTCCCCCGCGCGTCGTCCCCGACGCGGGCGCCGTCCATCAGCTCGCGGACGCGATCGACGCCGCGAAGAAGGTGACGATCTTCGCCGGTGCGGGCGTGCGCGGCGCGCACGACGACGTCATCGCGCTCGCCGACAAGATCGCCGCGCCCGTCGGTCACTCGCTGCGCGGCAAGGAGTTCATCCAGTACGACAACCCGTTCGACGTCGGCATGTCCGGCCTGCTCGGCTACGGGGCCGCGTTCGACGCGATGCACGACTGCGACCTGCTGATCCTGCTCGGCACGGACTTCCCGTACGACCAGTTCCTCCCGGAGTCGGTGCGCACCGCCCAGGTCGACGTGGACCCGACGCACCTCGGCCGCCGCACGCGCCTCGACCTCGCGGTCGTGGGCGACGTCGGCGAGACGGTCCGCGCGCTGCTGCCGCTCGTGAAGAAGGCGCGGTCCCGGAAGTTCGTCGACTCGATGGTGTCCAAGCACGAGAAGGCGATGACCGGCGTCGTCGGGGCGTACACGAAGAAGGTCGAGCGCACGACGCCCATCCACCCCGAGTTCGTCGCCGACACGCTCGACCAGGTCGCCGCCGACGACGCGGTCTTCACCGTCGACACGGGCATGTGCAACGTGTGGGCCGCGCGGTACATCACGCCCAACGGGAAGCGCCGCGTCATCGGGTCGTTCATCCACGGCTCCATGGCCAACGCGCTCCCCCATGCGATCGGCGTCGCGGCGGCGCAACCCGGCCGCCAGGTCGTCGCCATGTCCGGCGACGGCGGGCTCTCGATGCTGCTCGGCGAGCTCGTCACGCTCCGGCACTACGACCTGCCCGTCAAGGTCGTCCTCTTCGACAACGCGAGCCTCGGCATGGTGCGCCTCGAGATGCTCGTCGACGGGCTGCCGATGTTCGGCACCGAGTCGCCGCAGGTCGACTACGCCGCGGTCGCGAACGCGATCGGCATCCCGGCGGTGCGCGTCGAGAAGCCGAAGGACCTGCGCCGCGCGCTCCAGGAGGCGCTCCACCGGCCCGGTCCCGCCCTCGTCGACGTCGTCACCGACCCGCGCGCGCTGTCGATCCCGCCGAACATCACCGCGGGCCAGGTCCGCGGGTTCGCGGTCGCGATGAGCAAGGAGATCCTCGGCGGCGGCATGGGCGAGGTCGTGTCGATGGCGCGCGCGAACCTGCGCAACGTCCCGCGCCCCTGACACGGCACGCCCGGCCGCTCTCAGAGCATCCGGTGCAGCAGCCGGTCCCGGTCGACGAGCTGGTGCTTGATCACGAGCCCGACGTGCAGCGCGAGGGCGACGAAGAAGGCGACGTGGCTCGCGACGTGCAGCGGCAGCAGGTCGTCGTCGACGAGGAGGAGCGTGATCCCCGTCGCGGGCATGACGAGCAGGCACACGTACAGGGCCGTCTCGGTCGCGTGCGCGAGCCGCCGCTCGCCCGCCGACAGGCCCGGCGCCCACGGGGGCAACGGCGTCGTCCGCCGCCACACGATCCGCAGGACCGTCACGACGAGGATCGTCACGCCGAGCAGCACGTGGACCCGCAGCAGGACGTCGTCCCCGCCCAGCGCGGCGAGGACTCCCTCGCCGTCGTCGTCCTCGCCGCCACGGCCCCGCCCGCGACCACGACCCGACTCCTCGCCGCGACCCCGGCCACGCCCGCGCCCCTGGCCGCCGTCGTCCTCGTCCAGCAGGTAACCGACGACGAGCTGCGCGACGAGCGCGGCCACCGTGACCCAGTGCAGGGTCTTGGTGACCGCGCCGTACCCGCTCGCGTCGTTGCGCAGCCTCACGTCCGCAGTCTGCCCGGTGACACCGATCGCTCGCGCGCCGGGCGCCCGCCCACCGCGTGCGGTCCCCTCGAACGGCACGCCGCTAGGCTCGCGCGCGTGCTCACGAAGACCTCCGTCTCCGCCGACCAGATCGCCGCGATCGTGGCCCCGCTCGGCCGGGCCGTGCGCGTCGAACCGCTGAGCGGCGGGATGTTCGCGAGCGTGTTCGCGGTGGACCTCGCCCCGCGCCCGGGCGAGGAGGTGCCCGACGGCGTCCCGGCCCGCGTCGTCGTCAAGATCACGGGGGCGGACACGTCGCGGCTGCTGCGCTACGAGCACGGGATCCTCACGACGGAGGACACCGCCTACCGGGCGGCGCGCGCGGCCGGGCTGCCCGTCCCCCGCGTCCTGCACGCCGACCTCACGCGCGAGCACGTGGACGGCGACGCACTCGTCGTCACGTTCCTCGACGGCACCCTGTGGAGCGGGCGCGAGCTCGACGCCGCGGCGACCGCCGTCGTGCGCCGGGGGCTGGGCTCGTTCATGGCCCGGCTGCACGGGATCACGGGCGACCGGTTCGGGTACCCGGCCCCGGCGTCGGACCTCGCCGCCGGCTCGTGGCCCGACGCGTTCGGGCGCATGGTCGGGGCCATGCTCGACGACGCGCGCCGGTGGGGCGTGGAGCTCCCCGAGGCCCGGGTGCTCGACGCCGTCGCGCGCCACCGCGACCTGCTGGCCCGGGTGACGGTCCCCCGGCTGGTGCACGCGGACCTGTGGCCGGGGAACGTGCTGCTCGGCGACGGGGACGACGACACCGCGACCGGCGGCGGCCCGGATACGGACGCGGGCGCGGGCCTGACGATCGTCGGCGTGCTCGACGCCGAGCGGTCGCTGTGGGGCGACCCGCTGTTCGAGCTCGCGGGTGCGGACCAGCACGGCGCCGGTGCCGTCGACCCCGCCCTGCTCGCGGGGTACGCCGCGGCGGGCGGGGACCTGGGCCTCGGCGACGGCACGCCCGGGTCGGGAGACCCCGACGCCTGGACGCGGCTGAGCCTGTACCGGGCGTACCTCGCGTGCCTGCTCGTCGTCGAGGTCGTGCCGCGCGCCTACGAGGGCGACTGGGTCGAGGGGTACGCCGGCACCGCGCGCGCGAACCTCCTGCGCATGCTGGACGACCTCGGTTCCTGACGGCACCGTCGCACCTGGGGAGTCCTCCCCATGCCCAGGTGCCCGGGGCGGGCTCTCGGCATGGTCGGGTCACGATAGGGTGTGCGTACGTTCACGACACCTCCACACGCCACGTCGGAACGACAAGTCCACACGACACCGCCACACGCACGGCCGCCCGCCGCAGCAAGGGGACTCGCATGATCGCGTTCATCGTCATCGGCATCGCCGGACTCGCCCTCCTGCTCCTCTCGCTGCTCGTCGGCGAGATCGTCGACCTGGGTGACGGCGCGGTGTCGGGGACGACGCTCGGCGTCGGTGGCGTGGTGTTCGGCGCCGTCGGCGTGATCGTGACGACCAACGACCTGCCGACGTGGCTCGCCTACGTGGGGTCGCTCGTCGTGGCGCTGGTCGTCATGGCGCTCGTCCAGGCGCTGGTCAAGCACCTGCGCGTGTCCGAGGACGGCGTCCCCGCGTCCCTCGTCGGCGTGCAGGGCACCGCGACGACCGCGATCGACCCCGCCCGCGGCGAGGTCTCGCTCGACGCCGTGCACGAGCTCGAGCGCCGCCTCGCGTGGTCGGACGAGCCCATCCCGGAGGGCGCGCGCGTCGTCGTGCTCGAGCAGTCCGGGAGCCGCGTCCGCGTCCAGCGCCACTACCCCAACGACTGAGGTCCGCAAGGACCGCCAGCGACGCCCCGCGCGTCGACCCGTGGGTGCCGCGCACCCGCACGCACCACCGGCGGGCCGGCCGGGCACCACCCGGCCCGGCCACCGAGCACCGCCGCACGCCCTGACCTGCACGCACCCACGGAAGGAGACGCGCCCCGGCGCGGACCATGTTCGACGACACGAACCTCATCACGACCCTGGCGATCGTCGCCCTGGTCATCGCGTTCTTCGCGGTGGTCATCTTCATCAGCAAGCGCATCCGCCGCGTCCCGCCGAACGAGGCCCTGGTCATCGTCGGCCGCGGCGCGGGCCGCAAGGAGGCCGCGGGCAGCGGGCAGAAGGTCGTCGTCGGCGGCCGCACGTTCGTCTGGCCGATCCTCCAGCAGGGCTTCTCCATCTCGCTCGAGCAGCGCCAGATCGGCATCACGGTCGAGGGCGTGGACAAGAACCGCATCAAGATCGCCATCAAGGCGTCGATCAACTTCAAGGTCCGCGGTGACGAGGAGGGCGTGCGCCGCGCGGCCCAGCGCTTCCTCTCCCAGCAGGGCACGCTGACGGAGATCATCAAGGAGTCCCTCGAGGGGTCGCTGCGCTCCATCGTCGGCGACATGACGATCGAGCAGATCATCTCCGACCGCAAGGGCCTGTCCGACCGCGTCGTCGAGTCCACCAAGGCCGACCTCTCGGAGCAGGGCCTCCAGGTCGACCTGCTCAACATCTCCGACATCTCGACGCCGGGCTCGGACTACCTGTCGAACCTCGGTCGCGCCGAGTCCGCCCGTGCCCGCCAGGTCGCCGAGGTCTCCGAGGCCGAGGCGCAGCGCGCGTCGGAGTTCGCCGTCATCGACGCGGCCGAGCAGATCGCGGAGCGCCAGAAGGCGCTCGACCTCAAGCGGGCCGTCATCAAGGCCGACACCGACCGCGCGAACGCCGAGGCCGAGGCCGCCGGTCAGCTCGCCCGTGCCGAGCAGGACCGCCTCGTCGCGCAGCAGGAGCGCGAGGCGCTCGCCGAGCAGGCCCGCGTGACGCAGGAGCGCCTCGACATCGAGATCCGCAAGCCCGCCGAGGCCAAGGCGTACGCCGAGGTCCAGGAGGCGAACGCGCGTCGTGACGCCGCGAACGCCGCGACCGAGGCCGACGCGTACAAGCGCACCGTCATCGCCGAGGCCAACAAGACGGCCGCGATCCAGGACGCCGAGGCGTCCGCGCAGGCCGTGCGCCGCGCCGGTGAGGCCGAGCGTGACCGTCAGGTCGCCCTCGCCGCCGGTATCAAGGCCGAGGGTGAGGCCCGCGCCGCCGCGATCGAGGCCGAGGGTCGCGCCGAGGCCGTGGCGACCGACGCCAAGGCCGACGCGCTCCAGAAGTACGGCGAGGCGGCCCTGGTGCAGGAGCTCATCGAGCGCCTGCCCGAGATCGTGCGCGCCGCTGCCGAGCCGATCGGCAACATCCAGGGCATGACCGTCGTCTCGACCGACGGCGCGTCCGCGATCACGAAGAACGTCGCGTCGGTGCTGGGCGAGGGCCAGGAGGTCGTCAAGCAGCTGACCGGCGTCGACATCAACCAGCTCATCGCCAACCTCGCGGGCACGCAGCTCACGGGCTCGGGCGAGAAGGCGTCGAACGGCACCTCGCACTGACCCCCTGACCGGCTCACGCCGGTGGCACGACGACGGCCCGCCCGGAGGTTCTGGGCGGGCCGTCGCCGTGCGGCGCGGACGCTGCCTGCTCAGGTCCAGCCGAGGCGTCCGAACGCGTTGAGGGCGAGCAGGACTCCGAGGATCCCGAGGACCCAGCCGGTCATGTCGGTCGCGTTCTTCGTGAGCCACGCGTCGAGCCGGCGCAGCAGCGGGTCGACGGCGCGCGCCGCGACGAGGCGCCCGAGCAGGAGCAGGAGCGCGGGCGCGATCATCACGACGCAGTACGCCGCGAGGATGCCGCCGGTCGCGGGCCAGCCGACGTCCGACGTCGTCAGCAGCCCGATCGCCGCGAGGTACGGCAGCATCGTCCCGACCTCGATCGCCGCAGCTCCGAGCGCGAGCCCCATCAGGGGCAGCACGGACGGGCGGGTGCGGACGGCACCGGCCGCGTCCGCCTCGATCCCCAGCGCGCGCTCGCGCCACCGGGACAGCCGTCCCGGGCGCGGGGCCGACGTCGTCTCCCGTGCGACGCCGGGTGCGTCGCCCGTGCCGTGGCCTGGGGCAGGCGGACGGGCGCCGACCGTCGCCGGTGCGGCAGCGGCCGCGCGCTCCTCCCGGCGTGCCTGGCGCTTGCTGTCGAACCGGAAGCTCAGGGCGAACAGCCCGATGCCGAGCAGGAGCTGCACGATCGCCGCGGCCCGCGAGTCGAGCGCGTCGCCGAACCGGTCGAGGAACGCGCCGGCGCCCAGCAGCACGACGATCCCGACGGCGAGGTAGAACGCGGCGACGGTGCCGAGGTACGCGAGCACGCGCCCGGCACGCAGCCGTCCCGGAGCGAGCAGCAGCCAGACCGGGATGAGGAGGGTGCCGAAGCTCGTGGAGTCGATGAGGGCCAGCACGACGAGCACGCCCGCCATCGCGGCGAGGCCGAGACCCGGCCCGCCGACGGCGTCGAGGTCGAGAGGGATGTCCATGCCGTCGAGCCTCTCGCTCGGGGAGCCGTCCCGTCGTCGGGCGAACGACCGACCCGGACGGCCCTCGGGCGCTCCGTGAGCGTGGGCCGGGGAGGCGACGACCGTCGTCGTACACCGTTCGACCGATCCGCAGAGCGGTTCCCTGTGCTGGGATGGGGGTGTGAGCACGGAGGACGGCAGCGCGGACGAGGCGCGCCCGGTCGCGTCCGCGCGGTCGGGCCGCTGGCGGGCGGCGACACGCTCGCTCTCCCAGGTGTGGCGCATCGAGGACCGCCGGAACGACGTCTTCTCTGCCGTCATGACCTTCGTCCTCGGGTGGGTGCTCCTGGAGGTGGGCCTGGTCGGGCTCGTCCGGGCACCGTTCGTCGTCGAGCCGGCGGAGCCGTGGTGGCGCGTCGCCCTGCTCGGGGTCGGCTGCCTCCTCATCCTCGTCAAGCGCGCCCACCCGATCCTGGCGCTCCTCGGGGGCGTCGCCGTCACCGCCGTCGACATCCGGTGGGGCGGCAGCCTCGCGATCACGCTCGTGCTGTGGGACCTGCTCTACGCCGCCGCCCTGTGGTCGGGGCCGCGGGCGCGCGCGTGGCTCTGGGGAGTGGCCGTGACCGTCGCCGTCCTGGGCTCCGTCGGCGCGGGCGAGGCCGCGCGCGACGTGCGGCAGTTCGTGTACATGGGTCTGCAGCTCGGCGCGGTCCTCCTCGTGCCGATGTGGTGGGCGACCAACGTGCGGACCAAGAGCGAGCTCGCGGAGCTCGCGGGCGAACGGGCCGACCTCGCGGCACGCGAGGCAGAGGCCGCGGCGCGCACGGCCGACCTGGAGCGGCAGCGCGCGAGCGACCTCGAGCGCATCGCCGAGCTCGACCGGCACGAGGCCGTCCGGGCCGAGCGCGCCGCGATGGCGCGCGACCTGCACGACGTCATCGCGTCCCACCTGTCGACCATCGCGATCCACTCCGGCGCCGCGCTCGCGCTCCCGCCCGACGCCACGAAGGACCGTGCCGCGCTCGAGCAGGTGCGCGTGAGCGCCGTCGCGTCGCTGGACGAGATGCGGTCGATGATCCTGCTGCTGCGCACGGAGGGGCGGCGCGACGACGACGCGGGCCCAGCCGTGGACGCCGTCGCCGCGCCGGGCCGGCTGGCTGGTCTCGACGCGCTGCTCGACGCCGCCCGGGCCACCACGACGGTCACGCTCGACGACCCCGGCGGCGTCGCGACGTCGTCCCTGCCGGCCGCGGCGGACCAGGCGCTGTTCCGGATCGCGCAGGAGGCCGTGACCAACGCGCTCAAGCACGCGCCGGGTTCACCCGTGACGGTGCGGCTCGCGCGGCACGACGCGGCCGTGGCGCTCGAGGTCCGCGACGACGGCGCGCCGCGCACCGCACCGCCCGTCGAGGGCCCGCTCAGCGCGGGCACCGGGCTGCTGACGATGCGCGAACGGGCCGACGGGCTCGGGGGGACGTTCGCGGCGGGTCCGACGTCGACCGGCGGGTGGGTCGTCCGGGCCTCCGTCCCCGTCGCCGACCGTCCGGTCGTGAGGGAGAACGCGTGACACGACGACCGGTCCGGGTGCTGCTCGCGGACGACCACGCGGCCATCCGTGCGGGCCTGCGCCTCCTGCTCGACGCCGCCGACGACGTCGAGGTCGTCGGCGAGGCGTCCGACGGCACCGCGGCCATCACGAACGCGCGGGCGCTGCGCCCCGACGTCGTGCTCATGGACCTGCGCATGCCCGGGGTAGACGGCATCGAGGCCACGCGCGTCATCACGGGCGAACGGCTGGCCGACGTGCTCGTGCTCACCACGTTCGACCTCGACGAGTACGTCGACGGCGCGCTGCGGGCGGGCGCGGCGGGATTCCTCCTCAAGTCCGCAGAACCCGCCGCGCTGCTCGACGCGGTCCGCCGCGTCGCCGACGGAGACGGCGTCCTCGCTCCCGAGGTCACCCGCCGCCTCCTCGCCGCGTTCGCGCGCGGCCCGGCACCCGACGGCGCCCCGCGCACCGGCCCGACGGCCCGCCCGGGCGGGCCGGGCGGCGCAGCCCCGGGACCGCCGTCGGGCACGGCCCGTGCCGTCCCGGCGGCGGGCGGCGAGGCGAGCGGTGAGGTGGGCGCACCGGCCAGGGACCCTCGTCTCGCGGACCTCACACCACGCGAGGTGGACGTGCTCGCCGCGCTCGGCCGCGGCCTCTCCAACCAGGGCATCGCGAGCGAGCTCTTCATCACCGAGGCGACGGCCAAGACCCACGTCTCGCGCGTCCTCGCCAAGGTCGGCGTCGCGACCCGCATGCAGGCGGCCATCGTCGCCCGCGACACCGGCCTCGCCTGACACCCGCTCCGCGGCACGACCCGGACCAGGTCCTGGAGACCCGACCGCGCGAGGCAGAACCCAGGCCCCGCGAGAAGGAACCCCGGTCACGCGAGATAGAACCGTGGTCACGCGAGATAGAACCCTGGTCTGCCGAAGTAGAACGGTGGCTACGCGAGATAGAACCCTGGTCTCGCGGGCTGGACCAGGGCGAGACAGCCGCCGAGCGGCGGGGGTGGGCTCGGATGCGAAGGGGCGTCAAAGCCGCGCTCCATGAACCGACGGCCGCGAGACCTCGGCGACGGCGCGGCAGCCCCGAGCACCGAGTCCACCGCCGCCGCGGACCCGACCACGCGGGCCTGAACCTGACCACGGTTCTACCTCGCGCAACCACGGTTCTACCTCGCGCGACCAGGGTTCTATCTCGCGCGACCAGGGTTCTATCTCGCGCAACCACGGTTCTACTTCGGCAGACCAGGGTTCTATCTCGCGGGACCAGGGGTCTACCTCGGCAAGCGCCTCAGCGCGGGAGGTGGCGGGTCGTGCGGTCGAGGTAGGCGTCGGCGTCGAAGTCGTGCATCAGCGCGCTCTGGATGATGAAGCCCTGGCACGCGGCGACGAACAGCGGTGCCTGCTCGGCGCCGAGCTCTGCCGCGCGTGCGGGGTCGAGGCCGTGCGTCTGCTCGTGCCAGGCGGCGACGTAGTCGGCAAAGACCGAGCGCAGGCGGGCGAGGACGGCCGAGGCGAACTCGAGGATGCGGGGGTCCGTCACGGCCTCGCCCCAGACCTGGAGCAGGATCGCCGTGCTGCCGATCTCGCGCATCACCCCGTGCATGAGGACGGCGACCAGGTCCGACGGCGGAGGGAGCGGGTCGCGCTCGGCGAGCCGTTCGACGTCGGCGATGCGCCCGCCGACGATCCGGCCCGCGACGTCGTGCACGATCGCCATCTTGGAGTCGTAGTAGCCGTAGATCGCCCCGGCGGACAGCCCGGACTCGGCGATGATCTCCGCCATCGAGGTGGCGGCGAAGCCCTTGCGGCGGAACACGCGCAGGGCTGCGGCGGCGATGTCGTCGCGCCGCTGCGCTCGGTACTCGTCACTGACCCGGGGCATCCGCCCACCCTAAACCGAACGTTCGTTCTTGACAGTCGCGCCGGACAGGTCGACTCTATAGAGAACGAACATTCGTTTTAGGAGAGGTCTCCCCATGAGCTCCGCCGCCCCGCACACGCACTGGCCGCGCGTCGTCACGACCGCCGTCGGGCTCGTCGCCGTCGTCGCGGTCGTCGTCCTCGCGTTCCTCTGGCCGTCCGTCACCGCCGAGCCGAAGGACCTGCCGGTCGCGGCGGTGGCCGACCCCGCCGTCGTCGCCCAGGTGCAGGCCGGGCTGGACCAGAACGCGGAGGGCGCGGTCACGCTCGTCCCCGTCGCCGACCGGGACGCCGCGGTCGACCTCGTCGAGTCGCGCGACGCGTACGGCGCGCTCGTCCTGGGACAGCAGCCCGAGGTCCTCACGGCGTCGGCCGCGAGCCCCGCGGTCGCCCAGCTCCTCACCGGCCTCCAGCCGGCGCTCCAGGCCCAGGTCGACGCGGCCGCGACCGCGCAGGGGGCACCCGCCGAGGCGGTCCCGTCGGTCACGGTGACCGACGTCGTGCCGCTCTCCCCCGACGACCCGAACGGGAGCATCCTCGCCGCGTCGTCGTTCCCGCTCCTGCTCGGCGGCATGGTCGGCGGCATCGCGATCTCGCTCGCCGTCGTCGGGGTGTGGCGCCGCGTCGCGGCGCTCGGGGTGTACTCGGTGGTCGGCGGCCTGACGATCGCCGGGATCCTGCACGCTCTCGGCGGGCTCCACGGTGGCTACCTGACCGACTCCCTCGCGGTGGGTCTCGCCCTGCTCGCCATCGGCGGCACGATCGTCGGGGCGGTCGCGGTCCTCGGGCGCCCCGGGATCGCGGTCGGGCCCGTGCTGTTCATGCTCGTCGCGAACCCCATCTCGGCCGCAGCGGTGCCGGTCGAGTTCCTGCTGAGCCCGTGGGGCGCCGTCGGGCAGTGGTTCCCGCCGGGCGCTGCGGCGACGCTGCTGCGCGACCTCTCGTACTTCCCCGGCGCGGACGCGACCTTCCCGTGGCTCGTGCTCGCGGGCTGGGCAGCGCTCGGGCTCCTGCTCGCGCTCGTCGGCCACTTCCGCGACCGGGGTGCCGCGACCGCGGCCGCCCTGCGCGAGGCGGACGACGTCGCACCCGCGGCCGAGCCCGTCGGCGTCGCGCGCTGACCGAGCACGCGAGCCGGCACAGGATCAGGCCGGGGCGAGGCCGGGGCTCTGCACGACGCGTGCGGCGTGCAGAGCCCCCGCCGTCATCGCCTCCTCGACGCCCGCCCCCCGCAGGTGGGCGTCGAGGAAGCCCGCGAAGAACCCGTCGCCGGCACCGTTCGTGTCGACGACGTGCGGCACGCGGTGCGCGGGCACCTCGACGAAGCCGTCCTCGGCCGTGAGCGCGACGGCGCCGCGCGACCCGTGCGTGCACACCACGAGCCGCGCGCCCGCGTCGACCCGCGCGATCATGAAGCCGCGCCAGTCCTCGAGCCGGTCCGCGCTGAGGAAGACGTGCGTCCCCGCGTCCACCCACGGCCGGTGGAACGCGGACTCGCCGTCGTAGTCGTGGAGGTCGACCCAGACGTCGCGGCCGCGCGACACCGCGAGGTCGAGCACCGGCAGCGCGGGGACCGCGAGGTCGACGACGACGGCGCGCGAGGCGTCGAGCGCCGCGACCGCGGTATCCCACGCCGCGCCGTCCGCGGGGACGTCGCCCGGCGCACGCAGGTAGACCGAGACACGCCCGCCGTCGTCGTCCATGAGGTTGAGGTGGCTCTCGGTGCGCCCGTCGGGCGAGGGCTCCGCGAGCACCCGGACGCCCGCGCCCTCGAGCACGGACCGGACGCGCGCGCCGTCGTCGTCCGCCCCGAGCACGGTGCGCAGCAGCACCGACCGGCCGAGCCGCGCGAGGTTGAGCGCCTTGCCCGCCGACGTCCCCCCGACCGTGTGGCGGTGCGACCGGGCGAACACGGTGTGCGGCGTGGGCGCGGGCAGCTCGTCAAGCTGGACGAGGAGGTTCCACGACGCCGGTCCGGCGACGAGGACCTCGGTCCCGGCGGGGTCGGGCAGCGCGGTGGACGGGTGCGTCGCATCGGTCACGTCGCGCACCCTATCCCCCGGTCAGTCGGTGACCGTGATGCCCAGGCTGTGCGCGAACGTCTCGGCGAGGCGCGCGAGCTGGGTCGAGTCGATCGTCGAGCCCCGCAGCGACTCGATGCCGCTCAGCTCGTCGATCTCCGCGCCCCGCAGGTCGACGTGCGCCAGCGTGGACGCCTGCACGTCGAGCCGGCGCACGCGCGTGCCCTCGAACGCCACGCGCAGCGCGTCCGCCGCGACGAGGTCGAGCTCGTCGATCGTGCAGTCGGTGAACATCACGTCGCGCAGGGTCGCGCCCCGCAGGTTGACGAACCCGAGCTTGCAGCCGACGAACCGGACCCCGGCCCACGACGACTCGTAGAGCTCTGCCGACCCGAGGCGTGCACCGTGCACCTCGACCTCGCGCCACCGCCCGCGCGTGCCGCGCATCACGGGCACGTCCAGACGGTCGAGCACCACCTCCGTGAGCGTCACCGCCCCGAGGTCGGCCTCGTCGGCGCGCACCTGGTCGAGCCGCGTGGAGAACACGCTCGCGCCGTGCAGGTCGAGGCGGTCGAGGCGGAGGTCGACGAGCTCGAACCCCTCGAGGTCGGCCTCCGCCTCGAGGTCGTACGCGTCGCCGCGCTGCAGGTCGTCCAGCACGACGGGGTCGATCACGGGCGGCTCGGTCGTCGGCTTCCTCGGGGGCACGCTTCGAGCCTAGGACGCGCCACCGACGCCCTCCACCGCCGGCGTGCGCGCCTTGATCACCTCGAAGATCGCGGACCAGTTGTCCCGTCCGTGCCCGGCCGCGAGCGCCCGCTCGTAGTGCGACAGGATCGCGCGCGGGAGCCCCGTGTCGACGCCGAGCTCCTCGCTCGCCCCGAGGATGTGCGCCGCCGTCGCGCCCATCATCGTCGCGGTGCTGAGGTGGCCGGGGTGCTCGCCGGTCTCGAACTCCGTGCCCGGCGCCGTTCCGTCGTCGATCATGGCGGGTGTCGAGGCGAGCGTGGCCAGCGCCTCCGGGACGAACCGCGTGGGCGGGACCCCTGCCGCCTGCGCGAGCGCGGCCGCGTGCGCGACGCCCGACAGCGCGGTGAGGAACACGTCGAGCTGCGCCTGGTACAGGAGCTGCGCGAGGCCCGGGTCCTCGCCGAGGTAGCGGGGCGCCCCCAGCAGCGCGAGCGTGGCCTCGTGCTCCCGGAAGGCGGCCTCCGGGCCGCTGTAGTACACGTACGCGTCGGCGGTCCCGACGCCCGGTGCGGGCGTCATGACGCCACCCGTGACGAGCGTCGCGCCGCGCTCGGCCACCCACCGGGCCGCGGCGCGCGTCGTCCCGGGGGTGTCGGAGCTCAGGTTGACGACGGTGCGGCCCCGCAACGCGGCCACGGCCGGGCCGAGGACGTCGTACATCGCCGCGTAGTCCGTCAGGCTCAGCACGACGAGGTCGCTCGCCGCCACCGCCGCGGCCGGCGTCGCGGCGAGGACCGCGCCCTCGGCCACGAGCGCGTCGGCGCGCGACGGCGTGCGGTTCCACACCGTCACGGGGTGGCCCGCGGCGAGCAGCGTGCGGACCATGGCCTGGCCCATCGGGCCCAGGCCGACCAGGGTGACGGGGGTGGGGGTGCTCATCGGGTTCCTCCTGCGGTGACGGGGTGGGCGGGGGCGGGCTCGGGGGTCCGGATGCTCTCGACGACGCGCGCGAACCCGTCGCGCCCGTGGCCCGCCTCGACCTGACGGCGGATCAGCGTCTGGACCGCCGCGACGACGCCCGGCGCGAGCCCGGCCTCCTCGCTCGCCCGGACCATGTCGGAGAGGTCGGAGAACTCGAGGCTCTGCTGGCCGGGGGCGTCGTAGTCGCGACGGTCGATCACGTCGGCGTAGTCCGCGAGCTCCGCCGTCATCGCGGCGAGCCAGGGCGCCGCGCGACGCGCGAAGTCGCCCGCGCTCACCCCCGCCGTGCCGACCATCGCGACTCCGTGGAAGAAGCCCGCGAACATCGCGTACATGCCTGCGAGCAGCGCGAGGTCGTAGAGCGGCGCGAGGCCGGGGTCCTCACCGAACCACGTGCTCTCGCCCCACGTGTCGAGCACGGGACGGGCGGCGTCGAACGCGGCGCGCGACCCGCTGTACAGGACCTCGGCCCCCGGCCCGCCGATCATCCCGGGGACGGCCATGATGCCGCCGTCCAGGTAGGTCACCCCGTGGGAGCCCGCCCAGGCGGCAAGCTCGCGCGACTCCTCGGGCGTCGTCGTCACGAGGTTGACGAGCGTCCGGCCGGCGAGCGCGTCGGCGACGGGATCCAGCGTCTGGTGCACCGACGCGTGGTCGAGCAGGACCGCGACGACGAGCGGCGACGCGGTGACGGCGTCGCGCACCGACACGGCCTCGCGGGCGCCGCCCGCGACGAGCGCCCCGGCGCGGCCGGGCGTGCGGTTCCAGACCGTGGTCGGGTGCCCGGCGACGACGGTCGCCGCGGCGAGCGCGGTTCCCATCGCGCCGAGCCCCAGCACGGTCACGGGCAGGTCGGCGGGTTCGGGCACGGGTCCTCCAGGTGGGTGTCGGTCGCTCCGGCGGCCCGACGTCGCGGACCGCCTCGGCACCAGCCTCACGGGCGCGGGACCGCCCGGGAAGAACGCACTTCGAGGTGGGGTTCTTACCTCAGGGTGAGCGTGCAGGTCACGGCGGTCACCGGACCGGAGACGAAGGAGCCGACGATGACCACGACCTCCCCCACGACCGCCGTCCGTGCCGGCGGGACGCGCACGACCCCTCCGCCGTCACCCCGCCAGGGCCCGTACGTGTGTGGTCTCGACGCCGCGATGGACGTCGTGAGCGGCAAGTGGAAGGCGCTGATCCTCTGGGAGCTCGAGGAGCACGGCGTGCGCCGGTACGCCGAGATGAGGCGCGGCCTGCCGGGGGTGAGCGACAAGGTGCTCGCGCAGCAGCTCCGCGAGATGGAGGCGGACGGCCTGCTGGTGCGCGAGGTGTTCCCCGAGGTGCCGCCGCGCGTCGAGTACTCGCTCACCGAGCACGGCAGCGCGCTCAACACGGCGCTCGGCGCGCTGGGCGACTGGGGCCAGGACCGCATCGAGCGCCTCCAGGCACCCGCCCCCGCCGAGACGGCGGGCGGCCGTCAGGGTTCGGGGTGGAGGGCGTCGTAGCGCCAGAACCGGCGCTGCGACCGGATCACCAGCCACAGCACGACGACGCACGCCACGCCGCCCGCGACGGCGGCCCAGGCCTCGCCGACCCACGTCGCCTGGGCGCCGAGCACGAGCTCGCCGAGGCGCGGCCCGCCCGCGACGACGACGATGAACACGCCCTGGAGGCGGCCGCGCATGTCGTCGGGCGTCGCGGTCTGGAGGATGGTCTGGCGGAACACGGCGCTCACCGCGTCGGACGCGCCCGCGAGCGCCAGGGCGACGCTCGCCGCGATCACGCCGCCTACGAGGACGGTCGTCGGGGTGGTCGCCCCGACCCCGACGAGCACGAGGCCGAACAGCACGATCGACACCCCGTACGCCGTGACCGCCCAGACGATGACGCGGCCCTGCCAGCGCACGCGCGACAGCCCGCCGGAGAACACCCCCGCGAGGACGGCCCCCACCGCGAACGCGGCGGTGAGGACGCCCGTGGTCGCCTCCCCGCCCCCGAGGAACACGACGCCCGCGGCGGGCAGGAGGACGCGCGGCGACGCGAGCACCATGGCGGCGAGGTCGACGAGGAACGTCGTGCGGACGTTGGGCTGCGTCGCGAGGTACCGCAGGCCGTCGACGACGGAACGCCACCCCACGCCCCGACGGCGGCGACCGGCCGGGGCGGGCCGGGGCGCGTCGTCGGCGGTCAGGGGCGGGATGTCCGGGAGCCGCCACACCGCCCACAGGGCCGCGGTGAAGAGCACGGCGTCGATCGTGTACGCGACCTGGTAGCCCCACAGCGCGACGAGGAACGCGCCGCCCAGCGGGCCGACGGTGAGCGCGACGTTCCACGCGATCGTCTGGAGCGCGTTGGCTGCGGGCAGGAGCCGGGGTTCGACGAGGCGCGGGATGATCGCCGTGCGCGCGGGGTTGTTGATCGCGAACGCCGCCGACTGCAGCGCGACGAGACCGTAGAGCACCCCGACGGAGTCCAGGTGGAACCACGCCTGGAGCGCGAGGAGCGCGGTGACGACCCACAGCGCCGTCGAGGCCGCGAGGGCGACCTTGCGCCGGTCGTACGCGTCGACGAGCGCGCCGCCGTAGAGCCCGAGCACGACGAGCGGCACGAGCGCGCAGATCCCGAGCACGCCGACGGCGAGCGACGAGCCCGTGAGCGCGTAGACCTGGAGGCCGACGGCGACGACGGTGAGCTGCGAGCCGAGGTTCGAGATCCCGAGCCCCCACCACAGGCGGCGGAACGGCGGGGAGACGCGCAACGGCGTCGTGTCGGCGAGAAGACCGTTGACGCGGGCCACGGTCGCTGAGCCTACGTCAGCGCTGCCACACCCTGCGGCCGACGAGCGGCGGGGCACCCCGTCCGTGCGATCCTGGGCGATCCCTCCGGACCCCGGAAAGAAACATGGAACCCCTGCCGCCCTCCGCTGCGTCTAGCACTCGTGAGGAACCGACGTCGGCCGGAGTGCCGAACGCAGCAGGGGGGCGGTCGGGCATGACCGACGTCGCGATCGACCGGGCGGACGCGCCCCACGTGCGGGTCGTGCGCGTGGGGCAGTCCGCCGAGGAGCGCTTCACCGAGTTCGCGCGCGCGAGCTCCGCGGACCTCTACCGCTTCGCGTACCTGCTGTGCGGCGACGCGCACCGCGCGCACGACCTCGTCCAGCTCGCGCTCGAACGGACGTTCCGCGCGTGGTCGCGGGTCGGGGACGGCGAGCCGTTCGCCTACGCGCGGCGCGTCGTCGCCACGGCGCGCATCGACACATGGCGGCGGACGCGACGGGAGGTCTCCGTCGAGCACGAGACGCTGGCGGGACTCGAGCGCCGGGGCACGACCGACCCGTCCGGGGTCGACGACCGCGACCGGATCGTGCGCGCCCTGCTCGCCCTGCCAGTCAAGCAGCGGCGGGTCGTCCTCCTGCGCTACGTGCTCGACCGGTCGGAGGCCGAGACCGCCGCGGAGCTCGGCATCGCCGTCGGCACGGTCAAGTCCACCGGGTCCCGGGCGCTGGCCCGCCTGCGCACCCTCGTGGCCCCCGAGAACGGAACGGAGAGACAGCGATGAGCACGACGCCCGAGCCCTCGGCGGTCGAGGAGACCGAGGTCGTCGCCCGCGTGCGCGCGGCGCAGGACGCGGTCGAGGTGCCGTCGACGCTGGACCCCGACGCCCTCGCGCACCGCGCGGTGCGGCGCGTGCGCGTCCGCCGGACCACCCTCGCGGCGGGCGGGTCGACCGCCGTCGTCGGCGTCCTGGTCGCCGCCGTGGCGTTGTTGCCCGGGATGCTGCCCCGCGGGTCCGACCTCGCCCTGACCGTGCCGCCGGCGCAGACCGCCGCACCGGTGGAGCCGACGGCGGACCCGGTGCCCGACGCGACGCCGGAGCAGCCCGAGCAGCCCCTGCGCTACCTGCCGGTCGGCGACGGCGAGCTCCCGGAGCTGCCGGGCGTCGAGCACGGCGTCGCCGAGACGCACCACTCGGACTACACGATGCAGGGCGGTCTCACGTACACGCTGCCGCCCGGGGGGTGGGAGGTCGACGGCGAGGCGTTCGGCGGGCCGTCGTCGGTCACGTGGGACGCCCCGAAGTACTGGAACATCCCGGGGTCGGAGATCCCCGCGGACGCGGTCCCGCCACCCATGAACGACTCCGGGGCCGTCCTGACGATCGACGTCGACCCCGGCGCCGCATCGTGGGCCGCCCCGGCCAGGGACTCCGGGGCATGGACGGTCGAGATCCCCGGCGCGGACTTCGTCGCGGTGACGCGCGGCCCGTCCGACGACCCGGGCCTCGCCCGCTGGGAGGCGCGCGTCCGGTACGCGGCCACCGGCACGGGGTGGACGGTCGTCCTCGAGTTCACCGACGACGAGGTGGGCGACGAGCTCGCACGCGCCTTCCTGGGCAACCTGTGGTTCGAGCCCGACGGAGCGCCGGAGTGGTTCAGCCCGACGTACACGTATCCCGAGGTCGGGGTCGTCGTCCCCGGAGCTCCGGCGGGGTGGCAGCCCGCCTCCACCGAGAACCTCAGCTACGCCGTCCCGCCGGGGTGGACGTCCCGTGACGTCGAGGGCAACTTCGGACCCGGGGTCGAGTGGTCCGGCCCGCCGGTCGACGGCGCGCCGTCCGACGTGCGCTGGAACATGTTCGTCCAGGTCGGCGGGACGGGCACGAGCTCGTTCAGCACCGCGGCGGACCAGTTCCACCCGCAGACCGTCGTCGTTCCGGGAGCCGACTTCGCCCAGGTGCTGGCGAGCCAGGGCCCGCACTGGGCGGTCGACGCCGTCCCCGCCCTGAGCGCGGACGTCCAGCTCCACGGCGAGCACGGCGGCCCGGACGTCCTGCTCTCGATCACGCTCCCCGGCGACGAGGCGGGGCTCGAGACGCTGCGCGGGATCCTCGGGTCGTTGCAGTTCTGACCCCGAGGCGTCAGGCCGTCCCCGCAGCTTCCTCGGCGTCGTCCGCGCCCACGTCCGCCGCGCCGTCCCGTGCGTCCTCCTCGCCCCAGGCGTCGGCGTGCCGGTGCGGGTGCCCGGGAGGCGGCACGTAGCCCGGGTGCGGACCGGGTGTGAGGTAGGTGCGCGCGAAGAACAGCGACGCGGCGAGGTCCTCGCGCCGCTCGGCCGCGGTCCGGGCGCGACGCGTCGAGATCTCCACGACGACGTCCCCCGTCCACCCGCGCCGCACGAGCTCCGCGAGGACCTGGTCGCACGGCTGGTCGCCGCGCCCCGGGACGAGGTGCTCGTCCGTGATCGACGACGACCCGTCCGCGAGGTGCACGTGCGCGAGGCGCCCGTCGAACACGTCGAGCAGCGCGAGCGCGTCCTGCTGCGCGACCGCGGCGTGCGAGAGGTCGAGCGTCACGTGCTCGTACCCGTGCTCGGACGGGTCCCAGCCCGGCAGGTACGCCTGCATCTCGCGCTTGCGGCTGCGCCACGGGTACATGTTCTCCACCGCGATGGTCACGCCCTCGGTCTCGTCGAGCTCGCCGACGAGGTCCTCGAACTCGCGCGCGTACCGGTACTGCCACCGGAACGGCGGGTGCACGACGACGGTGCTCGCCCCGACCTCCTGAGCGAGCTCGACGGTGCGCCGGAGCTTGGGGCCGGGCGAGCGCCCCCACACGCGCTGGCTCACCAGCAGCGTCGGTGCGTGGATGCTGCGGATCGGGACGTCGTGCTCGGCGGAGAGCCGCCGGAGCGCCGTGGCGTCCTGGGTCGTCTCGTCGGACCACACCATGACCTCGACGCCGTCGTACCCGAGGTCGGCCGCCGCCTCGAAGGCGTACGGGGCCTTGCGCGGGTAGACGCTGGCCGTCGAGAGCGTGACGTGGATGCGCTGCGCCTCTCCCGCGGACGGGGAGGGCGCGCGCGGCGGCGTCGCGTCGGACATGCCGGTCACCCTAGACCCGTCCGCTGTGCCCCACACCCAGCGGGCCTCGAGACGTGGAGATCGCCCCTCCCGTCGGGACCCGCGCACGTCGGAGCATCAGCCGATCCTCACCTCGTCGGAGCACGCGTCGACCACGTGGCGGGAGTGCGTCGCGACGAGGACCGCCGCTCCCCCGGCCGCGAGGTCGCGCAGGGCGTCCAGCACCATGTCCGCGTTGACCTGGTCGAGCGCGCCGGTCGGCTCGTCGGCGAGGACGACCGTCGGCGCCTTCACGAGCAGTCGCGCCAGCGCCACCCGCTGCTGCTCGCCGCCGGAGAGCTGGTACACGGGCACCTGCTCCATGCCGTCGAGGCCGACCCGCTTCAGGGCCTCGTCGAGACCGAGCCCCGGCCCACCCCGGTGACCGGGCGCCCGCGCGATCTGGAGGTTCGCCCGGACGGACGCGTTCTCCACCAGGGCGTAGTTCTGGAAGAGGTAGCCGAGCGTGTCACGGCGGAAGCGGCGTGCGCCGGCGGGCCGGAGGCGGGTGATGTCCCGGCCGTCCACCGTGATCGACCCCGCGGAGACCTTCTCGAGGAGGCCCACGCAGTTGAGCAGGGTCGACTTCCCCGAGCCCGACGGCCCGGTGAGCGCGGTCATCTGCCCCGGCTCGACCACGAAGGAACGGTCGGCGAAGAGCACGCGGCTGCCGAAGGACTTGGTGACGCCCTCGACGACGACGGACGACATGGCGGGTACCTCTTCTCGTTGGCGTCCGACGGCGCCGGGCGCCGGCGAACGGGTCAGGTCAGGAGTCGGCGGACCGGGAGGCGATCAACCGGGTGGTCGCGCGGCGAAGACCGAGGACCACCGAACAGACGGCAAGGGCCGCGACGGCGACCGCGATACCCAGGCGCCACTGCGCCGCCTGCCCGGCGAACACCGCTGCCTGCAGCCTCGCGGCCTGCTGACCCAGCACCGCGCCGGCACCGATCACCAGCGCGGCAAGGAAGAGCTCGAGCAGCAGGACGAGACGGTGGGAGTACCAGGCCGGCCACCCCGTGATGTACCGGACGTAGACGAGCTGGGCCGACCGACGGACATGGACCGCGCTCACGCTGACGGCCGTCACGACCATCACCACGACGGCCACCGCCAGGCTCAGCAGCGAGATCCGGAGGTCCTTCACCACCTCGGCGTACTGCGCGGCGGAGTGCTGCCTGGCTGACCAGATCCCGTTGACGATCGAGCCGACCTCGTGCTCCGCGACGTACCGTTCGGCGGTCGCGGCGTCGTCGAACACGATGTTGCCCGTCGTGAGGTAGCCGCCCCAGAACGGCTCCGGCAGCACGTCCGTCCCCGACGGAAGGACGACCAGCACGGCGTCGTGCAGCAGTGCCGCGCCGCGCACGTCGTCCAGCGTGCCGTAGACGAACTGGTCCTGGTCCGCGGCCATCTCCCTGGAGACCAAGCGGTTCGAGTCCGGGTCACCGCCCAGGGTCGCGTACGCCGCCCCCTCGCGGGCGGACTCCTCGCAGCCCGGCGGAGCGAGGACGGTCACGGCGTCGTCGGCGACGTCGGTCACGCGAGCTCCCGAACCGTCCAGGACCCGCTGCCGGTCGAGGTAGGTGTCGCTGACGAGCAGCACCGGGCACGGCAACGACCGCGTCTGGCGCGGCGCGCCGCGGCCCGGCGTACCGGTCGTCGAGACGTCGGCCGTGACGTCGTCGACCAGGACCGCGTCACCGTCGTCCACGGCAGCGTGCGCCATCGCTCCGTACCGGCTCTCCAGCTCCGGGTCGTCACCGCCCATCTGCCCCGACAGCCGGACGTACACGGCGTCGGCTGCCGTCGCCCACCGTTCCTGCTCGGCCGACCTGTCGGCCACCTGCATCGCCGACTGCACGGTCGTGAACGCGACGCCTGCCGCCAGCAGGACGCCGACGACCCGGATCCCGAGGATGCCGCCCAGGGCCCAGCCCGCGGAGAACTGCCCCTTGACCGCGGCCAGGACCGGTACCCTGAACGCGAGCCCGGCCGCGCCCAGGTGCGCCACGACGATCACGCCGAGAAAGACCGCGACGACGGCCAGGACCACCACGAGCAGCTCCCCCGCCCGCGCTCCCCGGTTGAAGAACCACAGCACCGCGCCACCGACGAGTGCCGTCACCGCCGCGCTCAGCGCGACCAACCTGCCCGCCTCCGTCAGGTCGCGTCGCAGCGCGACACCGAAGGACCGACCCTGGAGCCGCTGCACGCCGTACGACTCGGCGCTCATCACGACGCCGCCGCCGACCATGACCACCAGGGCCAGGAGCGAGACGGCCGCCGCGGTACCCGTCACGGGGCCCAGGAACGCGGCACCGTCCGTCACGAGGTCACCGACGCGCCCCGGGTACGGCGCGACCTCCCCGGTGATCCCCAGGCTCCCCATCGCGGCGAGGAAGGCCTCCGCATCGGCACGGTCGCCCCAGACGACGTAGTACCCCCGCGGATCCACGTCGCCGATGTCGGCGAACGGGCGGTACTCCTCCTCGATCTGCGGCGAGAAGTGGCGATAGCCGTCGGCCAGCCGTCTCGCCACCTCGCCGTCGCTCGTGCCCGCGATCGCGAACACGTGCTTGTGGTGCGTCGGGTCCGACATGTCGAACGACACCATGCCGATGTCGGCGCCCGCCGCCACCGCCGTCTCCTGGAGCACGGGGGCCAGGTCGGTCGCCGACAGCCGCCCGTCGGTGCTGATCTGCTGCGCCACGACCTGGAACTCGGCACCCGCTCCCTCGACCTCGTCGAAGGCGAGGAAGAGCTGGAGCGCGAGGAACGCAGGAAGGACGACGCCGAGCACGTAGGCGGTGCGGACGAGTCGGGGCAGCATGAGGGCTCATTCCGGACGGGCTGACGGCAGAGACGGAGCAGCGCGGGGCGGGGCCGTCGGGCCCCGCCCCGCTGGACGATCAGGTCAGCACGACGTGTCGTACCACGCCTTGTCGGCCACGAACGGCCGGCTGGGCGCGTCGGCCATCGACCACCGACCGGCCGAGGCGTAGTCCTTCTCGTAGTAGGTCCCCTGCACGGACGACCCGTGGCACTTGGAGCCGTGGTGGTAGTCGGACCAGACGATCCCCCCGCTGACACCGTGGTCCCACGTCCCGCCGCCGACGTACGAGATCGTCGCGTACGCGGTGCCCGCGCCACCCGCCACGGCAGCGATCGCCAGGACGACGGCAGCCGCGGGCTTCCGGAGCTTTCCGAACATCTGTCTCCCCCTTGCTTGGACTGTGCTGGACAGGTGTCGCGGCGCCACGACGTCGTCCAGGGTGCCCGTGACGCGGCGGTCACCCAACCCGTACGGCACGGGCCCGACCTCGCCCGGCGCGCTACCAGGGAACCCGCGAACCCGGTGCCGGGACGTAGGGGTGCAGGAGGGCGAACTCGACGAGCGCCTCCTGGATCCACCCCGCCCGCCGGTGCCCGGGGTCAGGCACCTTGAGCTGCTCGGCGAGCTGGACCAGGTGCTCCTGCACCGTCCGGTGCGAGATGCCCAGCCGCGCACCGATCTCGCGCGCCGTGGGCAGCGGGACGGTGCTGTCGCCGCGCATCCGGTCCTGGACGAGCGCGGCCATGACCGTGTGGCGCCGGCTCCCCGGGTCGAGACCCCAGGACTCCCGCACCCGGCCGACGCACCGGGCCTCGACCACGGCGCCCTGCTCCGGCCCGAGGACCGTGAGGACGTGACCGGCCGCCCCCGAGATCCCGGCGAGGTCGAACGGGGGCGTCGTCGCGCACCCGGGCAGCAGCCGCAGCCGGTCGCCGGGGTCGTCCAGGTTCCAGACGCGCAGCGGCATCACCGCGCTCCGGTTGGCCAACCGCCACCCGTGCTCGTCCGCCACGACCGATCCCGCCACGCCCTCGACGTAGAGGTCCGGCGACGGGCAGCAGCCGTCGGTACAGCCGTGGAACTGGAGCACCCTTCCTGCGGGCGCGTCGGCCGACCGGTGGGCGCGCCGCCCACCCCGTT
Organism: Cellulosimicrobium protaetiae; assembly: GCF_009708005.2. Lineage (NCBI taxonomy): Bacteria > Bacillati > Actinomycetota > Actinomycetes > Micrococcales > Promicromonosporaceae > Cellulosimicrobium > Cellulosimicrobium protaetiae. Next base: position 4,604,580 of record NZ_CP052757.1, read on the forward strand.
CGGCCCTGATGGTGATCACCGTCTCCGGCATGCTCTTCCCCCCTGCTGTCGGACGCACGTCGTCCGCCCGGCGCCACCGTAGCGAGGTGGTCCCACGGCGCCACCCCGCGTCCACCGCTCTCCGCGCAGAGGTCGGGCGCCTCTCGGATGCAGCCCGGCCCGGGGCCCGCCTAGCCTGGGCTCATGGCGGCGACGGCGCGCGTCATCGACATCCACGTGGTCGCGGACTCGACGGGAGACACCGGGACCCGTGTCGCGCGCGCCACGCAGGCGCAGTTCCCGGGGCAGGCGGTCCGGGTCGTGCGGCACCCGCGCCTGCACACCGCGCAGGGCGTGGACGACGTCGTCGCCCAGCTCCGCGCGGACCCCGCCACGGCCGTCGTGTTCTGCACGGTCGTCGACGACGCGCTGCGCACGCGCGTGCTCGACGCGTGCTCCGCGCTCGACGTCCCGTGCGCCGACCTGCTCGCCCCGGCCCTCGACGCGTTCACCGCGCGCACGGGCGCGCAGCCCGCGCGCGTCGTGCAGCCGGTCGGCCTCGCCGCCGACTACTTCGACCGCATCCACGCGATGGAGTTCGCCGTCGCGAACGACGACGGCCACCTGACCGACGGGCTCGACGACGCGCAGGTCGTGCTCGTCGGGGCGTCGCGCACGGGCAAGACGCCACTGTCGATGTACCTCGGGTACCTCGGCTACCCCACCGCCAACATCCCGCTCGTCCCGGGTGTCGCGCCTCCCCACGAGCTCTTCGAGGCCGAGCGCTGGAAGGTCGTGGGCCTGACGATCGACCCCGAGCGCCTGCTCGAGATCCGACAGCGCCGCGTGCACGCGATGGGCGCCGCCGGCCTCGGGAGCCACCGAGGCACGGGGGGCACGGCGCTCGGCGGGTACGCGGACCTCGCGCGGATCCACGACGAGCTCGACGAGGTCGCCCGGCTCCAGCGGCGCCTCGGCTGCCCCGTGCTCGACACGACGACGCTCGCGCTCGAGGAGGCCGCGGGGCGCGTCGTCGAGCTCGTCACCGCGCGGCGTCGGGCCCTGGTGCCTGACGACGCGACGCAGCCCCCGGGCGACGGCCTCGCCCGGGTGACCCCGCAGACCCTGCCGGCGGACCGCCGTCGGGCAGGACCCCGCGCGGCCACCGCCGCCGACCACGAGGAGCAGCCATGAGCGACCGGTACGTCTACGACCTCGCGGAGGGGCGCGCGGACATGCGTGCCCTGCTGGGCGGCAAGGGCGCGGGGGTCGCGGAGATGCGCCGCATCGGCGTACCCGTGCCGGACGGCTTCACCGTGACGACGGCGGCGTGCGTCGCGGCCATGGAGCGTGGCGGGTCGTGGCCGGACGGGCTGTGGGACGAGGTGGTCGCGCACCTCGACGCGCTGGAGGGGCGCACGGGACGCCGGCTCGGCGCGCGCGAGCGCCCGCTGCTCGTGTCGGTGCGCTCGGGCGCGGTGTTCTCGATGCCCGGGATGATGGACACGATCCTCAACCTGGGGATCTCGGACGACTCGGTCGAGGGGCTCGCGGCCGAGGCCGGCAACGCGCGCTTCGCGTGGGACTCCTACCGACGGTTCGTGCAGATGTACGGCGAGGTCGTCGAGGGCGTGCCCGCCCACGCGTTCGCGGACGAGCTCGACGCGCTCAAGGCGCGCCGCGGCGTCGCGCAGGACACGGACCTGGACGCGGACGACCTGCGCGGGCTCGTCGCGACGTTCCGCGCGGTCGCGCGGCAGCACACGGGCGAGGACCTGCCGACGGACCCGCGCGAGCAGCTCCGGCGGTCGGTCGACGCCGTGTTCGCGTCGTGGGGAAACCCCCGCGCGGCGGTGTACCGGAAGGCGAACGGGATCCCCGACGACCTCGGCACCGCGGTGAACGTCATGCAGATGGTGTTCGGCAACAAGGGCGCGACGTCGGCCACGGGCGTGTGCTTCACGCGCAACCCGTCGACGGGCGCGAAGGAGCTCTACGGGGAGTTCCTCGTCGACGCACAGGGCGAGGACGTCGTCGCGGGCATCCGCACGCCCCGGCCCCTCGCCGAGATGGAGACCGTGCTGCCCGACGCGTTCCGCGAGCTGCTCGCGACGATGGACCGGCTCGAGCAGCACTACGGCGACCTGCAGGACATCGAGTTCACCGTGGACGACGGCACGCTCTACCTCCTCCAGACCCGCACCGGGAAGCGCACCGCGCAGGCCGCGCTCCGCGTCGTGCGCGAGCTCGTCGACGAAGGCGTGATCGACCGGGACACCGCACTGCGACGCCTGGACCCGGCGCAGCTCGACCAGCTCTTGCACCCGGCGCTCGACCCCGGCCACGGCGCGACCCCGCTCACGCGCGGGCTCAACGCGTCCCCGGGTGCCGCCGTCGGCCGCGTGGTGCTCGACGCCGAGACCGCGGCCGAGCGCGGGAAGGCCGGCGAGGCGGTCGTGCTCGTCCGGTGGGAGACGAACCCCGACGACATCGCGGGCGTCATCGCCGCGCAGGGCGTCCTCACCGCGCACGGCGGCATGACCTCGCACGCGGCGGTCGTGGCGCGCGGCATGGGCAAGCCGTGCGTCGCGGGCGCGGGTGCGCTGCGGATCGACACCGAGGGGCGCCGCGTCCTCGTCGGGGACCACGTGCTCACCGAGGACGACACGATCACGCTCGACGGGACGACGGGAGACGTCTACGCGGGCGCGCTGCCGCTCGTGCCGCCCCAGGTCACGGACGACTTCCGGGCCGTGCTCGGCTGGGCCGACGACGTACGGCGGCTCGGCGTGCGCGCCAACGCCGACACGGGCGAGGACGCCGCGAAGGCGCGCGAGCTCGGGGCCGAGGGCATCGGCCTGTGCCGCACGGAGCACATGTTCATGGCGCCCGACCGGCTCCCCGTCGTGCGCGAGATGATCCTCGCGGAGGACGACGCCGCGCGCGCCGCGGCCCTCGACCGCCTGCTCCCCATGCAGCAGGCCGACTTCGAGGAGATCTTCGCCGCGATGTCCGGGCTGCCCGTGACGATCCGGCTCCTCGACCCGCCCTTGCACGAGTTCCTGCCCGACCTCGTCGAGCAGTCGCTCCTCGTGCAGCGGCTCGAGGACGAGGTCGGCGACACCGGCGCACCGCTGCACGGGACGGACGCCGTCTTCGAGGGCTGGGCCGCCGCGGCGGGCGGCGGGGAGACGACGGCGCGGCTCGCCCGGGCGCGCCGCCTCCTCGCGCAGGTGCGCCGGCTGAGCGAGACGAACCCCATGCTCGGCACGCGCGGCGTGCGGCTCGCGCTGCTGCACCCCCAGATCGCCGCGATGCAGGTGCGGGCGATCGCGCGCGCGGCCCTCGCGGTGCGCGCGGCCGGGCACGACCCGCACGTGGAGATCATGGTGCCGCTCGTCGGGTTCTCCGAGGAGCTGCGGCGGATGCGCGAGGTCGTCGACGCGACGATGGCGGAGGAGCTCGCGGGCGAGCCGCTGCCGTACGTCGTCGGGACGATGATCGAGCTGCCGCGCGCGGCGCTCGTCGCGGACCGCATCGCGGAGCACGCGGAGTTCTTCTCGTTCGGCACGAACGACCTCACGCAGACGACGCTCGGCATCTCGCGCGACGACGCGGAGGGGTCGTTCCTCACCGCGTACCTGGAGGCGGGGGTCGTGGGCACGAACCCGTTCGCGACGATCGACCGGGACGGGGTCGGCGAGCTCGTGCACGTCGGGCTCGAGCGCGGGCGCCGCGCGCGGCCGGGCCTGCACGCCGGGGTGTGCGGCGAGCACGGCGGCGACCCGGCGTCCGTCGCGCTGTTCGACGAGATCGGCCTCGACTACGTGTCGTGCTCGCCGTACCGGGTGCCGATCGCACGGCTCGCGGCGGCGCGCTCGACGCTCGACCGCCGCGACGGCGCACGCACGACGCGTGACGCGTGACGCATGACGCATGACGCGTGACGCGTGACGCATGACGCGTCACGGCGCGTCCGCGGCAGCCGCCCCCACAGCGCGGACCCAGGGCACGGACGCCGCCGCGGACGGAGGGTCCTTGGCCCCTCGCCTTCCGCAGGCCTTTCCCCTAGGATGCACTGGTCCAGACCACCTGTCTGCCCGAGGAGCAACCATGGACCGTGCCGTCGTCGTCGCGATCACCGAGGGCCTTCACGCCCGCCCCGCCGCCCTGTTCGTCAAGGCGGCCGCCGCCCAGCCCGCGCCCGTGCGGATCGCCAAGCAGGGCGGCGACGCCGTCGAGGCGGCGAGCATCCTCAGCGTCATGACGCTCGGCGTGGCGGCCGGGGACGAGGTCGTGCTCTCGACCGACGACGAGGGCGACGACGCGAGCGCGTCGATCGACGCGCTCGCGACCTTCCTGGAGCAGACCGAGGTCGCCTGAGCACGTCGGGCCCGTCGCCCGCGGCCGGACCCGCGCGCGGCGGGCCCGACCCGTGCCCCGCGCTCAGTGCCAGTCGCTGATCTGCACGTCGCGCGGCGCGGGTGCGCCGGCGCCCGTCTCCGCGAGCGCCTTGAGGCTCAGGAGGTACGACGCCCACTTGGTGCTGCAGTGGTGCATGAACTCCACCGGCTCGGCCCAGCCTCGGTGGCCGAACAGCACGATCGTCCAGTCACCGTCCTGGCGCAGGTCCCACTCGACGGTGGTGCCGACCCACTCCTCCGGCCCGTCGACGACGCGCCACACCACCCGTTCCGACGGCCGCAGCTCGACGACCTCCATGTCGAACCCGCCGACCGGCGGAAACCGGAACGCGAGGACTCCCCCGACACCCTCGCTCCCCGTCGTATCCTCGGTCCACCAGCCCGCGAGACCGTCGACCGTGGTCAGCGCCCGGTACACCGCCTCCGGCGTCGACCCCTCGACGCCCACTCTGTGCAGGATGTCCACCATCGCCGCTCTCCCGTCCGTTCATGCAACTGACTGATTGCACATCACGCTAGACCGGCCATCCGTCAAGCGCAACCCCAAAGTTGCACATGGTCCCCCGCAGGTGCGCCGAACCCGGGGTCGTTCCTCACCATGACGAGTCGGTGAGGAACAACCCCGGGTTCGGCAGCGAGGTCGCGCGCGGGCTAGGGCCTGTTTCGGAAGTGGTGTCTGACCTGCGGGTTCGGCATGCTGCGGGGTCGTGGCTGAGGTTGCGGGGCGGCATGATTTGAGTGATGCGGCGTGGGCGGTGATCGAGTCTTTGCTGCCTGTCGCGTCGTTGGGGCGTCCGGCGCGGAATCTGCGTCGTCAGGTCGATGGGATCCGTCACCGGACCCGGGCGGGGTGCCCGTGGCGGGATGTCCCGGACCGGTATGGGCCGTGGTCCAGCCTGTATCGGGTGTTCCGTCGCTATCAGCGCGACGGGGTGTGGGACCGGGTGCTGGACGCGTTGCGGTCTTTGGCTGACGGCGGTGGACAGATCTGCTGGGAGGTTTCGGTCGACTCCACGATCGCCCGCGCGCACCAGCACGCTGCGGGCGCCCGCCGGGACCCGGCCGGGCAGAAGGAGCCGCCCGGGGTCGAGCCCGCAGATCATGGGCTGGGCAGGTCACGGGGCGGGTGGACCACGAAGATCCACGCAGCGTGCGAGCAGGGGCAAAAGCTCATGGGCATGGTCGTGACCGCCGGCCACCGGGGCGACAGCCCACAGTTCGGGCCGGTCCTGGACCAGATCCGGGTGAAGCGGCCCGGCGGGCGCGGCGGTCGGCCCAGGACGCGCCCGGACCGGGTGCGGGCGGACAAGGGCTACGCCTCGGCCGCGAACCGCAAGCGGCTGCGTGGGCGGGGCATCGCGGCGACGATCCCGGACAAGAAGGACCACCGCGCGAACCGCCTCGCGAAGGGCTCCAAAGGTGGTCGCCCACCGAAGGTCGACTACGAGGACTACAAGGCCCGCCACGCGGTGGAGTGCATGTTCAACCGCCTCAAACGCCACCGGGCCGTCGCGACCCGGTATGACAAGCTCCAGCTCCGCTACGAGGCGACCGTCAAGGTCGCCGCGCTCGACGACTGGATCACCGCCGTCGTCCGGGCGGGCCAGGCGCTGGCATCCTGAGCGGTGTGAACGACTCGCTGCCGTCCTGGCTGTCCACGCGGCCGCCGTGCTACGCCGACACCGAGGACGGCGACTACGTCCAGGACCCCGGCCACGTCGAGATCCTGGGCATGCTCGCGGACCTGAACGCCACGACCAACACGTTCTTCGTGATCTACCCCGACGACGAGGACATCGACTGGTCGATCTCGGTCCATACCCGCCCCGGAGCACTCGGCGGCTACGAGATCGAGCACCACGACGCCGCCACCAGCGAGCTCACCACGACCACCGAGGCAGACCACACCACCATCACGAGCCACCTCCTGGACTGGATCAGCCACCGCTGACCACTTCCGAAACAGGCCCTAGAGGCCCAGCTCGGCCAGGATCGGGAGGCGGGACCGGACGGCCGCGCGGGCGGCGTCGGGCGTCGGCTGCTGGAGCGCGAGGAACGCGAGCTCCTCGCACTGCTCCGACGTCGTCGCGGCGAGCACCGCCGCGACGTCGGCGAGCGCGCGCGGCGTCATGGACAGCGACGTCACGCCGAGACCCACGAGCACCGGCGCGAGCACCGGGTCCGCCGCGGCCTCGCCGCACACGCCGAGCGGGCGCCCGTTGAGCGCCGCGCCCGAGCCGGTCGCCCCGACGAGCGCGAGGACCGTCGGCTGCCACGCCGTCGAGAGCCGCGCGAGGTCGGAGACCTCGCGGTCGGCGGCCATCGTGTACTGCGTGAGGTCGTTCGTACCGATGCTCGCGAACGACGCCTTGGCGAGCACCCAGCGCGCACCGAGGGCCGCGGCGGGGACCTCGATCATCACGCCCGCGGTGCCGAGGCCGTGGTCCGCGCACAGCGCGACGAACGACTCCGCCTCGTCGGGCGTCGCGATCATCGGCGCCATGACCCACACGTCGGCCGACTCCGCCGCCGCGGCGCGCGCGATCGCCGTGAGCTGGCGGTCGAGCACCTCGGGGTGGCGCCGCGCGGTGCGCAGGCCGCGCACGCCGAGCGCCGGGTTGGGCTCGGCCTCGGGCGTGACGAACGGCAGCGGCTTGTCCGCGCCCGCGTCGAGCGTGCGCACGACGACCTTGCGGCCGCCGAACGCCGCGAGCACCTCGCGGTAGGCCGCGACCTGCTCGTCGATCGTCGGCTCGACCGTGCGACCGAGGAAGCACACCTCGGTGCGGAAGAGCCCCACGCCCTCCGCGCCCGCCTCGGCGGCCGCCCGCGCGTCCTCCCCGTTCGCCACGTTGGCGAGGAGCTCGACGCGACGACCGTCCGCCGTCCGGCCCTCGCCGTCGAACCGGCGACGCTCGCCCCGGGCGCCACGCGCGGCGACGACGGCGGCCACGTCCTCGGCGGACGGGTCGCGCTCGACCGTGCCGAGCCCGCCGTCCACGAGCACCATCTCGCCGTCGTGCAGGGTCAGGGCGTCCTCGACCGCGACGACGGCCGGGATGCCGAGGGCACGCGCCAGGATCGCGGTGTGCGACGTCGGCCCGCCGCCGCGCGTCACGACCGCGAGCACGCGCTCGGGGTCGAGCTGCGCGGTGTCCGCGGGCGCGAGGTCGTCGGCGACGAGCACGAACGCGAACCCCGGGTCGGGCACGCCCGGGGCGGGCAGGCCGAGCAGCGTCGCGACGATCCGGTCGCGCACGTCGCGCACGTCGCGCGCCCGCTCGGCCATGAGCCCGCCGAGCGACTCGAGCTGCCCGACGACGACGCCCGCCGCGTCCCACACGGCGCGCGCCGGCGTGGCGCGCTGCTCGCGCACGCGCCCGACGGCGTCGCGCGCCAGCGCGGGGTCCGCCGCCATCGCGGCGGTCACGCCCAGCACCTCCGCCGCGGTGCCCTCGGCCCGCGCGGCGCGAGCCGTGAGGTCCTCCTGGACGGTCGTGACCGCCGCGAGGACCTGCGTCACCGCGAGGTCCACGTCGGCGTCCGTGCTGTCCGCGGCGAGCGGGGCCGGGTCGGGCTCGGGCACCGGGTCGGGCATCCGCACGACCGTCCCCGCCCCCCTCCCGGGGCTGACCGGCACGCCGGTCAGCCCCGGGAGGGTGTGCGACGCCGGGGCGAGCGTCGCGTCGTCAGCCACGGTCACGCGCCGCCCCCGTCGGTCGCGGTCGCCGATCCGCGGGCCTCACCGGGCGCCGCGGCCGCCACCGCGACTCCTGCGGCGTCCGACGTCCCGGCCCGTCCGCTGCGGCCCGTCGACGAGGCGTCACCGGCCGGGGCGTCGACGGCGCCCGTGTCCGAGGTACCGGCGGTGCCCGACGCGGCGACCGCACCGTCGGTGTCGTCGTCCTCGCGCCCGGGCGTCCTGAGGTTCCAGCGCTTGATGACGAACCGGAACAGGAAGTAGTAGACGACCGCGTAGCCCAGGCCGATGGGGATGAGCAGGAGCGGCATCTCGGCGATGCGGAAGTTCAGCAGGTAGTCGATGACCCCTGCCGAGAACCCGAAGCCGTCGCGGATGCCGAGGGCGTTGACGAGGGCGAGCGAGGTCCCGGTGAGGACCGCGTGGATGACGTACAGCGGGTACGCGACGAAGACGAAGGCGAACTCGAGCGGCTCCGTGACGCCCGTGACGAAGGAGACGAGCGCGGCCGAACCCATGATGCCCCCGACGGCCTTGCGGTGCTGCGGCTTGGCCGAGTGGACGATGGCGAGCGCCGCGGCGGGCAGGGCGAACATCATGATCGGGAAGAAGCCCGTGAGGAACGTGCCGGCCGTCGGGTCGCCCGCGAGGAAGCGGAAGATGTCGCCGTTCGCGACCGTGCCGTCGGGAGCGGTGTACTCGCCGAACTGGAACCACGGCAGCGAGTTGAGCAGGTGGTGCAGCCCGATCGGCAGCAGCAGTCGGTTGAGCGTGCCGAAGATGAACGCCCCGAGGACGGTGGAGCCGGTGACGAACCCGCCGATCTGGTCGTTGATGAGCCAGTCGAACGCGGGGTAGATCAGGGCGCCGACGACGGCGACGAGCACGGAGACGCCGGCCGTGACGATCGGGACGAAGCGCCGTCCGCCGAAGAACGCGAGGTACTGCGGCAGCTTGATGCGGCTGTACTTCTGGAACAGGAGCGCGGCGGTCAGACCGATGACGATGCCGCCCAGCACGCCGTAGTTGATGAGCTCCTGCGTCTCGCCCTCCGCGGCCTCGCCGAGCACGTACGGCGAGAGGGAGTCGCTGACGCCCTTGAAGACGAGGTAGCCGATGAGGGCCGCGAGGCCGGTCGAGCCGTCGGCCTTCTTCGCGAACCCGATCGCGACGCCGAGCGCGAAGATGATCGGGAGGTTGTTGAACAGGGCGCTGCCCGCCGAGTTCAGGACGTCGGCGACGGGCTGCATCCACGCGAAGGTGCCCGCGACGCCGTCGGCGCCGAGCATGTCGGGCTGGCCCAGGCGCAGCAGCAGCGCTGCGGCGGGCAGGGACGCGATGGGCAGCATGAGGGAGCGCCCGACGCGCTGGAGCTGCGCGAAGCCGGGGATCCCCCTCTTCGTCCTCGTCGGTTCGGCGACGGTGGTCATGTGTCCTTCTCCTCCTGGGCGGGCCTGGGGCGCAGGCCGAGGTGCGTCGTGCGGCGGCTGTGGCGCGACGTCGTACGGGCGTCGTTGCCGGTCTCCGGGCACGACGAGGACCACTGGGGTCGGTCCTGGGTCGTTCGTGCCGGACACCCGGTCCAGGTTGTCTGGACCACTTGCAGGAAGAGTGGTCTAGACCTCATGATGTGTCAACCCCCGGTGGTGACCCGGGACACACGGACAGGTCCGCGGACGGCGTCGTCGCAGGTACGAGCCGGGCGCACGACGGACAATCGGACCCGTGGAGATCGAGTCACCGGGGCAGGACCGTTCGGAACGACGACCAGGGCGAGGACACGGCACGACGATGAGCAGGTCACGATCACAGGCGAGCGAGCACAAGTACCTCACGGTGCGCGCCTACCTCGCCGACCTCGTGGCGAGCGAGCTCTCCGTCGGCGACGCCGTGCCCTCGGAGCGCAGCCTCACGGAGAAGTTCGGCGTCTCGCGCATGACCGTGCGCCAGGCGATCGACGCGCTCGTGACCGAGGGCGTGCTGGAGCGCGCGCAGGGTCGCGGCACGTTCGTCGCGCCGCCGCGCGCGGACTTCGAGATGCGCCTCACGACCTTCGGCGAGGAGGCGCGACGCCGCGGCATGGAGCCCGGTTCGCAGGTGCTCGCGGTCGACGTCGCGCCCGCGCCGGCGTCTGTCGCGGAGTCGCTGGGCCGGGCGACGGGCGACCCCATGCACCACGTGGTGCGCCTGCGCTCGGCCGACGGGTCACCCATGAGCGTCGAGGAGGCGTGGATCCCCGTCGACCTCGCGCCCGACCTGCTCGACGACGGCGTCCCCGAGAGCCTCTACGGCGCCCTGCGCGAGCGCGGCCTGGCACCCACGTGGGGCGAGGACACGATCACCGCGTCGGACGCGACCGAGCAGGAGCAGCGCCTCCTCGGGATGCGCGGCTCACGGGCGCTCATGCGCACGGTGCGCCGCACGTTCGCCGGCGACGCGCCGCTCATGTACTCGCGGGCCAGCTACCGCGGCGATCGCTACAGCGTCTTCGTCCCGCTGCGCGAGGCGCGCCCGACGCTCGTCCCGCGCACCCAGCCCGACCCGGTCGACGACCCGGCGAGCGTGACCCACGCACCGGGCAGCACCCCGACCGACCGTCTCGACCCCGTGCCAGTGCCGGCTCGGGCGACCGAAGGGAACGACCGATGACACAGTCCGACGCCGAGCGCGCCGCGACGATCCTCGCCGGCCTCGGCGGGGTGGCGAACATCGACGAGATCGACCCGTGCACCACGCGGCTGAGATCGCTCGTCAAGGACCCCGCGCTCGTCGACGCCGCGCTCCTGCGGCGCGCCGGAGCGTTCGGCGTCATGGTCAACGGCCGGGTCGTCCAGGTCGTCGTCGGCCCGCAGGTCGACACCATCGCGTCCGACCTCGCCGACCTCATGTGAGGCACCCCGCACCATCGCCGTCGCGCCACCCGCATCGACGGCGCCCCGACCCCGCGCGCCCCGCGCAACCCGACCGGCACGGCTGCCGGCCGGGACACCTGACCCGGCCCTGGCCGGAACCGGACCACGAGGAGCACCCGTGAGCAAGGCAGAGCAGATTCTCCGAGGCCTCGGCGGCGACGCGAACGTCGTCGACCTGGAGGCGTGCATCACGCGCCTGCGCGTCGAGGTCGAGGACCCGTCGCTCGTCGACGACGCGACGCTGACCGCCGCCGGGGCGATCGCCGTCGTGCGATCCGGTGACGCGATCCAGGTCATCGTGGGGCCCGACGCCGACAACATCGCCTCCGACATCGAGGACCTGCGCTGATGGCCGCGCCGCTCACGGTGCTCGTGCCCGTCACGGGCACGGTCATCGACGTCCGCGACGTCGACGACCCCGTGTTCTCCGCCGGACTCGTCGGGCCGGGCCTCGCCGTCGAGCCCGACGACGCGCAGGGCGGCGAGGCGGTCGCGCCCATCACGGGCACCGTCGTCAAGCTGCACCCGCACGCGTTCGTCGTGCAGCACGACGACGGCCGCGCCGTGCTCGTCCACCTCGGCATCAACACGGTGCAGCTGGGTGGCGAGGGCTTCACGACCCACGTCGCGCAGGGCGACCACGTCGAGCGCGGGACCGTGCTCGTGTCCTGGGACCCGAAGGCGGTACGCGAGGGCGGCCGCTCGCCCGTGTGCCCCGTCGTCGCGCTCGAGGCGGTCCCCGACGACGTGACGTCGCTCGCCGAGGTCGGGGCGTGGGCCGCCCACGGCGAGGAGCTCCTCACCTGGGGCTGACGCCCCGCCGAGCCCCGGCACCGGGTCGTTCCTCACGCGAGTCCTCCGTGAGGAACGACCGAGCCGCACCGGCGGCACCGATGCCCGGACGCCTCAGCCGCGGGAGAGCACGGCCGTCGCGTGCGGCGGGAGGGTGAGTCGCCCTCCCTGGACCGTCCTGGCGATCGGCACGGCAGACCCGGATCCCTGCTCGACAGCGCGCAGGAGGGACTCCCCCGTCCAGTCGCTGATCTCGACGTCGGTCGGCACGCCACGCTTGTTCACCAGGACGACCCTGCGAGCACCGTCGGGCGACGCGAACGCCTGAGCGTGGACCCGAGCGTCGGGAAACCCGGGATAGCCCGTGGAGGTCGGGGCGATGGTGTCACCGAGCCGTACGTGGTCGACGAGGAGCTTGAGCGCGCGGTAGCGGGCGTTGGGCTCCCCCGTCTCCCAGTCGACGAGCGACGTGCCCGGGATCATGCCTGGGTAGCCGTTGAACTCGGCGACCCCGAACAGGTCCGCACCGAGGTCGAGGCTGCGTGCCCACAGGTAGGACTGCACCGCTGCGCTGAGCACCCAGTACTCGTCGGGGATCGAGGGGTGCGGGTTCATCACGTCCGAGGGATACGTCCCGACCTCGTTGAGGAGCATGCGGGTGCTCGGGGAGAGCCTGTCCGCGATCGACCGGACGTAGCGCAGCTGTTCCAGGAAGCCGTCGGCCTGGGCGAAGAACGCCGTCTCCCACTGGTCCGCAGGCGGGTTACCCTCCGGGCCGAACGGGTTCACGATGTCGGGCGACGCGTAGAAGTGGAGGGAGAACGCGTCGAGCGGCGCGCCTGGGGCGTGGTGGGCCGGATCGAGGAAGTACCAGAAGTACTCCGGGTCGTGGTGGACGTGGCTCAGCGACAGCCCGACGAACGTCATGTCCGGGTCGAGCGTCCGGAGACGCGCCACGACCGCGTCGTAGAGCCGCGTGTACGTCTCGGGAGCCATCCGGCGGTTCAGGTCCGGCTCGCACAGCACCTCCCACTGGGCGAACCGGTACGCGTGCCCGGACTCGTGCCGGACCCCGTGCTCGTCGACGAACCCGCCGGCGATGTACCAGCTGGCGATCCGGTAGAAGTACTCCGCCACCTCTTCCAGGGTCTCGTCGCGGAACCGGGTGCCCTGCTCGTAGTCCCAGTGGATCTCGTCCTTGTCGTCCCCCACCTCGATCGTCTCGCCGCCGACGAACATCCAGTGCGGGATCGTCGCGAAGTTCGCCACCACCGGACGGCCCTCGGCGGCGTCCATGAAGTCCTCGACGTACGGGTCGAGGCGCGAGAAGTCCCACGACGTGGTCGTCGCGGTGGGCGCGGAGAGTGCCGGCACCGAGACCAACGGGTTCGAGAACCAGGGCAGGAATCGCGCGTAGTCGACCTTGAGGTCGCGCAACGCCGCGAAGGCGCGGTCGTGCGCGGGGGCACCGCGCTCGAGCGGAGGCGCTGCCCAGAGGTGGGTCGTCAGGACGGTCTCGACGACGCGCGAGGTGTCCTCCCAGTCGATGACGACAGGAATGGCGGGGGCGTGCTCGGGAGGGGCCAGCAACGAGTGGTCTTCGGCCATGGGGCGGCGCTCCTTCATCGGCGATCTGTACGGATGTATAGGACGCATGTATAACACACCTGTACAGACCGTTGCTAGGATCGGAGCCATGGGACAACGGGAGCATCTCCTCGAGGGCGCGCGGACGTGCCTCGTCGAACGCGGGTTCGCACACACGACGGCGCGAGACATCGTCGCCGCGACCTCGGGCGCCGCGAACCTCGCCTCCATCGGGTACCACTTCGGCTCCAAGGACGCGCTGATGAACGCGGCGGTGATCCAGCTGATCGAGGACTGGGGCGACCGTATCGCCGAGGCGACCGACAGCGCCGGCACCGGGAGGCCGGCGGAACGGCTGGAGCGCTTCCTCCAGAGCGTCCTCTCCGCAGACCCGGAGCAACGCCGCGTCATCGGGGCGAGCGTCCAGGCCTATGCGCAGGCAGAGTTCTCCGTCGAGGTCCGCGAGCAGTTCAGGTCGACCTACGACCGCGCGCGGGTCGATCTCGCCGCCTTCGTCCTCGGGATCGACCGCGACGACGTCACACCGTCCCAGGCAGCGACGATCGGCTCGCTCTCGCTCGCCCTCCTGAACGGCGCCGCGCTCCAGTGGTTCGTCGACCCGACGGCCGCCCAAGGATTCGCGGAGCTCTCGACCACCCTCGCAGCGCTCGGAGCGGACCCGGCGGACTGAGCCGACCGTCCGGGTCCGCGCAGCCGAGGGCTTGACGCCCTGCACCCGCCGATCCCGGCGTCGCTCCGCGCGACGACCCCTCGCTGAGGAGCGAGCCCGGATGCGGAGCCGTCCGGGCAAGGGCTACGTCACGACGGCCCGCCCCGGAGCAATCTCCGGCACTCAAGAGCAAGCACGCTCCGGGAACGCCCGATGGCGAGCGCGTCCAGCTCCTCGGGAAAGTGGCTGCGCGAGCGTCGACAAGCAGGAGCTCGTCGCCGAGCCGTCCCGGGCAGCGACGGCCACCCCAGGCGCCACGGCGTCACGACGACGTCCGCGGACAGCCTGGTCCATCAACAAGCCGGGCGTCCAGGGCGCCGGGACGTGGCCGCTAGCGGACATTGTGCGCGGCCCTTCCATATGCCAGGCTGCGTAACGCACGCCACGCCCACAGGGGGCGAGCCTGGCGTCACGATGCCCCGCGCATCACAACCCAATGAGGGGGGAACGATGAAGTTCAAGAGGCTTGTCGCCGTCGTCGCCACCGCTGCGGCCCTGGCCGTCGCCGCACCCACCGCCGCGAGCGCCGCCGAGACCCGGACGTACACGAACCACCAGGGTGGCTGCCGTGTGCTCGCCATCTCGTACGCCAACGCCGGTGGGGCGAAGCACACCGCGTACTACCGCCTCGAGGCCGGCCGGTCCAAGACCTTCAGCACGGCCGGGATCATCCTGGGCCACTCGTGGAGCCCGTGCTGATTCGACCGGACCTGAGAGGGCCGGGCCTCCTCCGAGGCCCGGCCCTCGGCCTGTCCGGGACCGGCCCGTTGGCCGCTGGTCGGCGGGCGAACGGCCGGGGGTGCTGACCCGGCGACGGCGGACTCAGCCGCGCAACGGGAGCGTGAGCGCCGGGACGTCGCCCGGCTCGCCGCGGTCGACGACCCGCACCGGGACGCCCCAGTCCTGCTGGGCCAGGTGGCAGGCGGGGAACACGTCGGGGTCGGGCTCGCCGTCCGGCCCGAGCGGCACGACGTCGCACGACGCCGCCCGCGCGGTCACGTGCAGCACGCCCTCGCGGACCTCGGGGTTGATGACGAGGTCGCGCCCGAGCTCGACGCCGGTCCCGCCCCCGGACAGCAGCAGCTCGGGCGGCGTCGCGCTCACCCGCAGCTCCGTCGACGGGCCGAACCGGTCGTCGAGCTTCTGGCCCGGCGCCGGGACGAACGGGACGTCGAGCCACAGCGGCCCTGCCTCGATGTCGGTGACGGGCCGCTGCGTGCGGTGTGCGCCGCCGTCGAGCACCTCGCCCGCGAGCGAGGCGGGCAGCGCGACGCGCGTGAGCCGGTGCGCTGCGGACTCGACCACGAGCAGGTGCACCTGCGGCTCGCCGTCCGGCCCCTCGCCCACCTGCACGACGACGCCGCTCGGCTCCGCGAGGCCCGTCGCCAGCGTCGTGACCTCGCCGGCGAGGCGGGTTCCGGAGGTGTCGTCCCCGACGCTCCCGGCGTCACCGGCCGCGGGTGCGAACCGGCGCAGCGCGCCGTCGTAGGTGTCCGCGACGACGACGCTCCCGTCGGGCAGCGTCGCGACCCCGAGCGGGTGCTGCATCAGCGCCTGGTCCGCAGACCCGTCGCGGTGACCGAAGTCGAACAGCCCTTGGCCCACGGCTGTCCGGACCTCG
Organism: Cellulosimicrobium protaetiae; assembly: GCF_009708005.2. Classification (NCBI taxonomy): domain Bacteria; kingdom Bacillati; phylum Actinomycetota; class Actinomycetes; order Micrococcales; family Promicromonosporaceae; genus Cellulosimicrobium; species Cellulosimicrobium protaetiae. Next base: position 4,620,325 of record NZ_CP052757.1, read on the forward strand.
ACACCCTCGGGCACGACGGCGACTCCACCGCCCAGCCCGGTCACACGACGCAGGGCCGACGTCTCGGAGTCCGCGACCCACATCGCGCCGTCCACCGCGACGGCCAGCCCGGACGGCTGGGCGAACCACGCCGACGCACCCGGCCCGTCCTCCAGCCCCTCGTTCATCGTCCCGGCCAGCAGCCCGAGCTTCCACCCGTCGAAAGCCCAGAGCGTGTGGTGGCCCGCCATCGCGACGACGAAGCCGCCCAGCTCGTCGGACCAGGCGACGTCCCACGGCGACGAGAGCTTCACGTCGAGCGGGTCATAGGTGTTCGCGGCGTCGAACGGACCGAGGCGCCGAGCGCCGTCCTCGTCCGCCACGACGACGTTCTCCACGCCGCCCACCATGAACTGCTCGCCCGTTCCCGCGACGGTCGTCACCCGGCCGTCGGCGAGGCGCACGCCGCGCAGCGCGTGGTTGGCCGTGTCCGCCACGAGGACGTCGAACCCGTACGCCTCACGCTCCTGCTCGGGGACGAGGCACAGCCCGTTGGGCTCGGCGAACCGTGCGTCGTCCGGGCCGCCGTCGGCGAGACCACGCTCGCCGGACCCGATGCGCCGGACGAGCGTCTCGCCGTCGGGCAGGAGCTCGGCGAGCGCGTGGTGCCCGGCGTCCGCGACGAGGAGGTTGCCGCCGGGCAGCGAGATCGCCTTCGCGGGGAAGCGCAGCGTGCCCGACGACGGCGTAGGCGGCACGTACGGGCCGTCGCCCCGGTGCAGCGTGCCCTTCGCGTCGTGCTCCGCCACGAGCTCGTCGACCAGGGCAGCGATGGCGGACGCGTGCCCCTCCCCCGCCATCTGCGCGACGACGTAGCCCTCGGGGTCGATGACGACGAGCGTCGGCCAGGCGCGCGCGGCGTACGCGGACCACGTGACGAGCTCCGGGTCGTCGAGGACGGGATGGTGGACCTCGTACCGCTCGACCGCGGCCGCGAGCGCCGCCGGGTCCGCCTCGTGCTCGAACTTGGGCGAGTGCACCCCGACGATGACCAGCACGTCGCGGTGCGCCTCCTCGAGCTCGCGCAGCTCGTCGAGGACGTGCAGGCAGTTGACGCAGCAGAAGGTCCAGAAGTCCAAGACGGTGACACAACCTCGCAGATCCGCAAGGGTCAGGTTCTTCCCGCCAGTGTTCAGCCAGCCACGACCGACTAGTTCGGAGGCTCGGACGCGAGGGGTGCGGGGGGTGCTCACGGCCCCATTCTGCGGGACGCCACCGCCCTAGACGCGAGAGGCCCCCGCGACCGCGCCAACGGTCCGGGGGCATGGCCGGGAGAGAGCCCCGACATGAGCAAGACTACCGTCCCCGCGCGCCGTCGTCGCGGCCGCCGGTTCGAGATCGAACTCGAGCCGGGCACGTACGCGCAGATCCCCGCGTGGAGCTCGCGCTCCCACTCGCGCGACGCCCGGAACGAACTGTTCGCCGACGAGGCCCGCGCCTACGCGAGGCGCATGGGTCTCGACATGACGACACCGCTCGTCCTCATCGCGCGCGGCGGGCAGGTCATCGACGCCTGGACGGGGTATCGTCCGGACAGGATTCTCTCTCTCGCAGTTTGACAACAACGACCGGGGCCCCAGAAATGGCCCCGGTCGTTGTTGTCTGGAATGGAAAGCGAAGCGATCCTGCGGGACCGCCGAGTCAGTGACTACCCCTGCGCTGGGTCGATGGTGTACGAATCCACGATCTCTTCTCCGTTGACATCGTAGACCGGGATCGTGTCCGAGGAGCGCTTCTGCGTCAGGGAGACAGCCTCCTCCGGGCTCGAGGGGGGCTCCTTGAGGAGATCCTCCTTCTTGGCGTAGCCCTCCTTGCCGTCGTTGCCGACGACCAGAATCAGGTCCGGCGCATCCGCGAGGTTCTCGCGGCCGACCATGGAGCCATAGGACTGGCCCTTCGCGTTCACAGCATCCGGCGGCAGGTCAATCCCCTCCGGGACACCGGTGCGATCGCCGGGGGCAACCGCAACGGCCGATGACCCGAGGCCAAACTTGTCCGCGGCGATGATGCCGCCAGCCAGCCCTACCGAACCCGCAAGTGCCACGAGGCCGAATGTCAGCAACCTAGACTTCTTCATGTAGATCACCATTCGCGTTCGTTAGTAGGACATGTTGGGGCTGATGGGAGTGCTACTTACCTGGTATCCGCTCCCATTCCAGCGGTAGTAGTTTGCGTTTGCGTAGTACGTTCCGCGCCCACAGTTCCCACCGGTCGAGCCGTTGAGCGTGATGGACTGGGTGCGGTTGTAGACCGGATCGCTCGACGCGCAGAGCGCGCCATTGCGATAGAGGAACGGCCCAACCCCAACCCAACCAACCGGATTCGCGGTCAGGTTGGTCCTGCGAATCTGACCCCACCCGCGCATCGGCGTATCATTGCTCACGCCCGTGTTCGCCTGGTAGGTAATCCCGTTGGTGGTGCCCTTGCTGACCCACCCGCTGCTTGCTGTAACGGCATATGCCGTTGTCCCACCCGCGCCAACCAGGAACCCAGTCAGCATTGCGATGACAACAGCCAAACGCCTCGATTTTGGCATCGAACGCCCCCCTCTAGTTTGGACGACACCTACGCAAGCGAGGGTAGCCGACCACCAAGCCCCGGACAAGGGATGGGTGAGGCTTGGTCACGAAGAACTTGTGCCAGCCTCCCGCTCCTTCCGCGCGAGCCTGCGCATGGTGTCGGGCGCCCTGCCCGGGTGTGGGACGAGTTCGCCGTCGCGAGGCCAGGTCGTGCCATCGACGAACGTGATGACCGCGCGCTGCGGCCCGGAGAACCGCGCGCCGCGGTAGGGCGCCTGGGCGACGCTCACGTCCTTGACGGTCGCCTCGATCACCCTGCGCTGCGCCGCGTCGTCGAGCTCGTCCCAGGTCTCGGCAAGGTACTGGAGGTCTCGGAGAGCTTCGACAGGGATGACCTCGTCACCCATCCGCTCGGCCAGCTCCCGCTCTGCGGTCGCGACGACCTCGCGCATACGCGGCAACTCGGCGGCCGCCTCCTCCTCGGTGAGTACTCCAGTCACCGCAAGGCGCCGGACCCGAGCGAGGTCAGCCCTGGCCGCCTCGAGGGTGAGCTCCTTCGCCTTGCGCCCGGCCCTGACCGCAGGGTCCGCCTCCCCCGCCCAGCCGGCGAACGCCTCGCGCGTCGTCGCGTCGTCAGGGTCGAGCTGGGACAGGAAGATCAGGGCTCGGCCGATGACGTAGTCATCCATGCCCTCGACGGGGCAGGTGTAGCCAGAGCAGCGTCCGGCACCCTGCGCGGCATTCCCGCAGCGGTAGTAGACGTACCCCTTCCTGGGCATGGTCAGGGCGGGCAGGGCGCCGCACTGGGCGCAGCGCAGCCGGGTGCCGAGGAGGGACCTGCGCTGCCGCGTCGACGACGGGACGCCCTCCTGCATCGGCGGTCGTCGGTCGTCTAGCCGGGCCAGGATGACCGCGCGCTCCTCCGGCGTGATGACCCCCTCGCCCACGCTGACCGGCTCGCCCGTCTCTGCGGAGCGGTAGACCTCAGCCCGGAAGGGCCAGCCACCGAGGCTGCCATCCTCACCCACCGCGCGACGGCGGATGCTCTGGAGCCCTGCCCACCCTGGAGAGTGCACGATGGTCGAGAGGGTGGGCACGCGCCACTTCTGCGGCTGGCTCTCGACGTCGACATCCTCGCCGCGGGCCTTCCGGGTGACGACGGTTCCCCAGGGCTTGCCCGTCGAGAGCGTGACCTGCCGTTCGTTCAGGTCAGCGACAACGCTGTAGAGCGTGGCGCCGTCGAGCAGGGCCTCCGCCGCCCGCCGGGCCTCGGGGTACGTCGCCGGGTCGTGCTCCAGCTTCCCGTCGGCGCCCTTGCGCAGGCCCCACGGCGGCTTGCCCCCGAGCCAGAGGCCGCTCTCTCGGCGGTAGCGCTTCGTGCGCGCGACGTTGTCCCCGAGCTTCTCGCTGTACTCGCGCGCGATCTCGCCGCGGATGATCGTTGCGAGTCGCTGCTGGGGGTCGGAGGTGTCTGTCCCGTCGACGCCGAGGATCCGGCGACCCGTGGCCGCGTGCTTCGAGAGCATGGCGCCGAGGGTGTCGGACCCGCGGCGGTCCGCGCGGTCGAGCGCCCAGACGATGACCGTGCGGAAGGAAGCCCCTCGGTCGAGCTCGGCGAGGGCTGCCTCCCACTGAGGGCGAGCCTTGCCGCTCCGCGCGCTAGCCCCTGTCCCCTCGCGCTCCCGGAAGACCCGAACCACCTCGAGCCCTTCCCTCTCGGCCAGGGCCCTTGCCTCGCTCTCCTGCTCGTCGAGGGTCCGGTTGGCGCCGACCTTCCCGCTCGATCGGCGGACATAGATCGCGGCGGCAGATTCGGGGCTCGTCATACCACCATTCTACGACAGTTGGTGGCAAAGTTCAGACTGTCCAAAAGTCGAGGACCACGACCTTCCCGCGCAGGTCGGCGAGGGTCACGTCCCGGCCGCCGGTGTTGAGCCAGCCGCGTCCGACGAGCTCGGACGCGCGGACGCGGGGAAATCGCTCGGTGGTCACGCTCCCCATTGTCGCGCGGCCTCCAACCCTTGACCCACATACCCCTGGTGGGTATATTCGCCATCGTTCGATACCCCGCCGGGGTATCCAGGACGAGGAGGAACACGATGAGCATCGTCGAGATCGAGTACCAGGTGACCGGCATGACGTGCGGCCACTGCGAGATGTCGGTGCGCGAGGAGGTCGAGCAGGTGCCGGGCGTCACCGCGATCGACGTCAGCGCGGCCACCGGTCGGCTCGTCGTCACGGCCGACCAGCCCCTCAACGACGCCGCAGTCGTGGCCGCCGTCGACGAGGCCGGGTACCAGGCGGTGCGGGTGCCATGAGAGCCCCCGCGCGGATCGGGCTGTACGCCGCGGGGCTCGGCGTCGTGTTCGTTGCCTCCGCCGCGATCGCCGGGGCCGTCGTCCCCGAGGGAGCAGCCCCGCCACCGGCCACCTCGCATGCCCCCGAGCAGCACGTCGCCACGGGCGACGCCCCCGAGCAGGAGAGCACGACAGGAGCGGACATGATGCGCGGACTGTCCCTGGAGCAGGACGGGTACACGCTGGGCGCGGTCGAGGCCCCCGGGACCGTGGGCGAGGCCGGAGAGCTGGCCTTCACCCTGGCCGACCCGGCGGGCGAGCCCGTCACGGAGTTCGACGTCGCGCACGAGCAGCGGCTCCACCTGATCGTCGTGCGCTCCGACGGCGCGCACTTCCGCCACGTCCACCCCGTGATGGACGCGGACGGGCGCTGGTCGCTGCCCTGGACCTGGGACGCCGCCGGGACCTACCGCGTCTACGCGGACGCCGCGCCCAGCGCAGGCGACGCCGTCACGCTGACCCGCACGGTCGACGTCGCGGGCGACCTCGCCCCGGCCCGCGCCACCGAGGTGTCCACCACGACGTCGGTCGACGGCTACGACGTCGCGCTCGACGGGCATCTCGAGGCCGGGACGGCCTCCCGGCTGACCGTCGAGGTCACCCACGACGGTCAGCCCGTCACGACGCTCGAGCCCTATCTCGGCGCCTACGGGCACCTCGTCGCGCTGCGCGACGGCGACCTCGCCTACCTGCACGTGCACCCCGAGGGCGACGAGCCGGAGGCGGGCCAGGTCTCGGGCCCGACCGTGTCGTTCGGCGTCGAGGCGCCCACGCCGGGCCGCTACCTGCTGTACCTCGACTTCCAGGTGGAGGGCCAGGTGCGCACCGCGGCGTTCGTCGTCGAGGCGACGGCCGACGGCGCACCCGCGCCGGACGACGCCCCCGCTGCCGGTCACGACCCGGCGACGCACGACCACTGACCTGCACCCCCATGCCCGACAGCACCCTGCCGGGCCGGAAGGAGGACCTCATGACGGCACCGGCCGCCCCACCACCGGGGACGTTCGTCGAGCTCGAGATCGGCGGGATGACGTGCGCCTCGTGCGCTATGCGGATCGAGAAGAAGCTCAACCGCCTCGACGGCGTCACCGCGACCGTGAACTACGCGACGGAGAAGGCGAAGGTCACCGTCCCGGACGGCGTCGACGCCGCCACGCTCATCGCCGAGGTCGAGAAGACGGGGTACACCGCCCAGCTCCCCCGCGTCGAGGACCCCGAGGTCCCCGCACCGGCCGGCACGGACGACGACGATCCCGAGCTCACCACGCTGCGTCAGCGCCTCGTCGGGGCCGTGGTGCTCTCGGTCCCGGTCATCGCGATGGCGATGGTCCCCGCGCTCCAGTTCACGTACTGGCAGTGGGCCAGCCTCGCGCTCGCCGCGCCCGTCGTGGTGTGGGCGGCCTGGCCGTTCCACCGCGCCGCGTGGACCAACCTGCGCCACGGCGCGGCGACGATGGACACCCTCATCTCCGTGGGGACCAGCGCCGCGTTCCTGTGGTCGCTCTACGCGCTGTTCCTCGGCACCGCGGGCGAGCCGGGCATGACCCACCCGTTCACGCTGTCCGTCGCCCCCACCGACGGCGCCGGAAACATCTACCTGGAGGTCGCGGCCGGTGTCACGACCTTCATCCTCGCCGGACGCTACTTCGAGAAGCGGTCCAAGCGGCAGGCCGGCGCCGCGCTGCGCGCCCTGCTCGAGCTCGGCGCCAAGGACGTGGCGGTGCTGCGCGACGGCGCCGAGACCCGCATCCCGATCTCCGAGCTCGCCGTGGGCGACGAGTTCGTCGTGCGCCCCGGAGAGAAGATCGCCACGGACGGCACCGTCGTCGCCGGCACGTCCGCCGTCGACGCGTCCATGCTCACGGGCGAGTCCGTGCCCGTCGAGGTGGGCGAGGGCGACCCCGTCACCGGCGCGACCGTCAACGCGGGCGGGCGGCTGGTCGTGCGCGCGACGCGCGTCGGCGGCGACACGCAGCTCGCGCAGATGGCCCGGCTCGTCGAGGACGCCCAGTCCGGCAAGGCCCGGGTCCAGCGGCTGGCCGACCGCGTCTCCGCGGTCTTCGTCCCGATCGCCATCGCGGTCGCCGTCGGCACCCTGGGCGCCTGGCTCGGGGCGGGCGCGCCCGCCTCCGCGGCCTTCACGGCCGCCGTTGCGGTGCTCATCATCGCGTGCCCGTGCGCCCTCGGCCTCGCCACCCCGACGGCGCTGCTCGTCGGGACGGGACGCGGCGCGCAGTTGGGCGTCCTCATCAAGGGACCCGAGGTGCTGGAGTCCACCCGGACCGTGGACACGGTCGTGCTCGACAAGACAGGGACCGTGACGACGGGCGTCATGACGCTGACCGACGTCGTCACCGGAACCGGCGTCGACCGCGCGGAGCTCCTGCGCCTCGCCGGGGCGCTCGAGGACGCGTCCGAGCACCCGGTCGCCCGGGCCGTCGCGCGGGGCGCGGCCCAGGAGGTCGGGACGCTGCCCGCGCCCGAGGACTTCACCAACGTCGAGGGCAAGGGCGTGCAGGGCGTCGTCGAGGGGCACGCCGTCCTCGTCGGCCGCGAGTCCTTCCTCGCCGAGTGGGCGCAGCACCTCCCGCGCGACCTCGCCGACGCCAAGGCCCGGGCCGAGGAGCAGGGCGGCACGGCCGTCGTCGTCGGCTGGGACGGGCGCGCCCGCGGGATCCTCGTGGTGGCCGACGCGGTCAAGCCCACGAGCGCCGAGGCGATCCGCCAGCTCCGCGCGCTCGGCCTCACCCCGGTGCTCCTCACCGGCGACAACGCGACCGTCGCGCGCCGGATCGCGGCCGAGGTCGGCATCGCCGAGGTCATCGCGGAGGTCATGCCGCGCGACAAGGTCGACGTCGTCAGCCGGCTCCAGGGCGAGGGCAAGGTCGTCGCGATGGTCGGCGACGGCGTGAACGACGCCGCAGCCCTCGCCCAGGCGGACCTGGGCCTGGCCATGGGGACGGGCACGGACGTCGCGATCGAGGCGGCCGACATCACGCTCGTGCGGGGCGACCTCCGCTCCGCGGCCGACGCGATCCGCCTGTCCCGACGCACCCTGGGCACCATCAAGGTGAACCTGTTCTGGGCCTTCGCCTACAACGTCGCCGCGATCCCGCTCGCCGCGCTCGGCTTGCTCAACCCCATGCTCGCCGGCGCCGCGATGGCGTTCTCCAGCGTCTTCGTCGTGGGCAACAGCCTGCGCCTGCGGTCGTTCCGCAGCCGAGCCACGAGCCCGGACCCGACGACCACCACCTCGACAGCGTCGGCCGCTCGGCTCGCCGGCGTCTGACCCCCCACCCCGACCGACGATTCTCCAGGAGGCCTCTGCATGTGCCAGCACCACGACGACGCCCGGCCGCACCACGACGAGCACGCCGATCCGGCCGGCGCGTGCCACGCGCACGCCTCGACCCCGGCCGTCTCCGTGCCGGACGACGACCTCGCCGAGTGCCCCGTCATGCCCGGCAGCACGACCATGAAGGCGCACGCCGAGGCGGCCGGGCTCGTCCGTGACCACGAGGGCGTCCGCTACTGGCTGTGCTGCTCGTCGTGCGGCCCGCGCTTCGACGCCGACCCGGCCCGCTACGCCCGCGCCTCGTGACCCGGTTGACCCCGGTTTGACCCGGTGACGCGGCGACCCGGCCCGGTGCCGCCCGCAGGCGCGGCGCCGGGCCGCGGTGCGTGCGACGACCGGCCCTGCCGTGCCGCGAGAGGCCGGCTCGGGCTCGGGGAGTCGCGGGGCTCAGACGCGTGACGCGGTGACGTCCCCGACGACGCGGACCTCGACCTCCACGCCGTCGACGGTCTCGGGGACGTCGACGTCGTCGGAGGTCACGTTCACGCGCAGCAGCCAGTCGTCGACGACGTCCTGCGCCCGCGGTCCGCGCACGGGCGCGCCCGACGCGTCGGCGCGGGCGATCCCGACGCCGGTCACGCCGTCGAGGCCTGCCAGCTCGTCGCGGAGCGCGGCCTTGGCCTCGCGGGCTCGTTCGAGGGTCGCCACGGCGAACCACCTCCCGACCTCATTGTGCGCCCGTCGGGGCGTTCGCGGCAGGGCCAGGAGTCCGTGCCGGGCGCCGTCAGGCGAGCAGCGTCGCGCCGAGGCGCTCCAGCACGGTCCCGATCGGGTTGCAGTACGTGAGCCCGGTGCCGTTCGCGCCGCCCGTCTCCGACCCCGCGAACAGCAGCCCGAGCGCGACCCCGTCCTCGCGGTACACGAGCGACCCCGAGTCGCCGCCGCGCGAGAACGGCCCGTCGCCCGTCGACTCGACCTCGATCTGGTCGTCGAACCGCAGCGCGCCGAGGCCGTCGCCGTACCCGACGACGACGTCGTCGAGCTCGATCGCCGTGACCCGGCCGCCGGTGACGCCCGTGGTCCGGCCGGACTTGCCCACCGCCTCGCCACCCAGCGCGACCGCGGTCTCCGTGATGCGCCCGACGGGGTACTCCGGGTCCACGGCGGGTTCGTCGAGGAGCGCGACGGCGGCGTCGACGGTCTGCGTGACTCCCGCCTCCAGGGGGACGAGCGCCGCGAGCGTGCCGACGCGGTCGTCGGGCGCGCTGCCGCCGTCGGCGGGGCCGGGCTGCACGACGACGTCCCCGGCCCGGGCGGACGGCGACCCCGCGAGCACGTGCCAGTTCGAGAGCGCGTAGACCGATGCGGCGTCTGCGCCCGCCACGGGCGGCTCGGCGACGCGCACGAACGCGCCGAGCGTCCCCGCCGTGACGTCCACGTGGGCGATCGAGACGCCCGGACGCAGCGGCCGCACCCGGCCCGTCTCCCCGGTCGCGTACGCGGTGACGACCGGCGGGCGCAGGCCCGGTCCGCTCTCGCCCGGGCTCCCACCGCTCCGACCGGCCGCGGCAGCGACGAGCGGGCGGATCCGCCCCGTGCGTCGCACGTCGACCGTGTCCCCCGCCTCCGACGCGACCTTGCGCGCGATGCTGCGTGCGGTCGGCACGCCCAGCCGGTACCGGACCGCGATGGCGTACCCGCCGTCGTCGTGCGGGGCGAGGCCGATCGCGAGGGTGGGCGCGCGCACGACCTCCGCGGCGTCGGGCACGTCGCGCGCCTCGATCGCCGCACCGGACCGCTCCGCGAGCTCGCGCGCGTAGTCCGCGAGCTGCGACTTGATCTCCCGTGCCTTCTGCTGGTCCATCGGTGCACTCCCCTCGCCCGACGGACGGCTCCCGCCGTCCGCGTCCTGCCGAGCGAGTCTGACGGCAGCCGCCCACACCCGCACCGCGCCACGCCGACGACCCGTCAGGCGCGCAGGAGCTGCTCCACCCGCACCGACCGGCGGCGGGCGACGACGAGCGTCGTGACCGCGACGGACGCGAGGCCCCAGAGGATCAGCACGACGGCGTCGCCCGCTCCCCCGGCAGCGCCCGGGTCGACGATCGACGTGAGCAGGCGGAGCGCCGAACCTACCGGCAGGGCGTCACGCAGGCCGGTGAGCACCGTCGGGACGGTCGCGACGATGCCGGTCGCGACGAGCAGCACCGCGACGAGCAGGCTGAGCGCCCGACCCACGTTGCCGAGCAGCGCCGCGAGCGCCTGGTTGAGCGCGACGAAGACGACCGACGCGAGCGCCCCGACCGCGAGCAGCCCGATCCAGCCGCCCACGCTCGCGCCCTCGACCGCGGCGAGGACGCCGCCGACCACGAGGCCCGTCGCCGCGGCGATCCCCGCCGGCAGCGCGAGGGCGGCGAGCGCGAGCCGCCCGGCGGTGCGCGTCGACCCGAGCAGCTTCGCGGGCACGGGCGGGAACGCGACGAAGATCGCGAGCGCCCCGAGCCACAGCGCGAGGACGGCGAACAGCGGGCCGGTCGAGCCGGTGCCCAGTCCCTCGACCCCGGGGGCGGCCACCGGGTCGGCCACGACGGACGCGAGGTTCTCGGCCTCCGCGTCGGTGTACGTGGGGATCTGCTCCGTGGCCTCGCCGAGGCCCTGCGCGAGCTCCGACGTCCCGTCGGCCAGCTGCCCGACGCCGCCCGCGAGGTCGCCCGCGCCCGTCGCGAGCTCCTGGGTGCCGGTCGCGAGGCCGTCGGCCCCGGTCCCGAGCTCGCCGACACCGCCGGCGAGCTGGTCCGCGCCGGTGGAAAGCGATCCGGCACCTCCGGAAAGCTGCGCGGCACCGTCGGCGACCTGGTCGGCGCCGCCGGCGAGCTGCCCGAGCCCGGTCGAGAGCGCCGACGCGCCCTGGGCCACCCCGGCGGCGCCGGTCGAGGCCTGTCCGGCCCCGTCGGCCAGCCCGACGGCGCCCGTGGCGGCCTGGTCGACGCCCGCGGCCAGCGCGTACAGGCCCGTCGGCGCGCCGCCGGACCCCGTCGGCGAGCCCGCGAGCGCGGCGTTC